>CAJXXR010000004.1 GCA_913063375.1 uncultured Flavobacteriales bacterium
GGAGCAAGTATTAGCGATCAAGCTAGAGCATTGAGAAAAGGTGCTCAAGTAATTGTTGCTACTCCTGGACGTATTAAGGACATGATTCGTAGAAATTATGTTCAACTTGAGGATGTTCAATACGTAGTATTGGATGAGGCTGATGAAATGTTGAATATGGGATTCAAGGAGGATATTGATTCTATCTTGTCTCATACGCCAGACACCAAGTCTACTTGGTTGTTCTCAGCAACTATGCCTAAAGAAGTGTCAAACATTTCTCGTAACTACATGTCTAATCCCGAAGAAATTACTTGTGGGAGAAAGAATGAAGGTGCTAGTACTGTTGATCACGTTTATTTTACAGCAAAAGGGTATAATAAATATGCAGCATTAAGAAGATTGATTGATATTGATCCTTCTATGTTTGCTATTATCTTCTGTAGAACACGTTCTGAAACTCAGGAAGTTGCAGAGAAACTAATAGCAGGTGGTTATAATGCTGGTTCATTACACGGTGATTTGTCTCAAAAGCAAAGAGATGTTGTAATGAATTTATATAGAAAGCGTAGTCTTCAATTCTTGGTAGCAACAGATGTTGCAGCTAGAGGGATTGATGTAAGTGACGTATCTCACGTAATTAACTATCAATTACCTGATGATATTGAAGCTTATACACACCGTTCAGGTAGAACAGGACGTGCTGGAAAGGAAGGTAAATCATTTTGTTTGATCACGCCACGTGAAAAATACAGAATACGCCAGATTGAAAAAATCATCAACAAAAAGTTTTCTGAAGGTAAACTTCCAAGTGGTGAAGAGGTTTGTGAAAAACAACTTTTCAACATTATTACGAAGATCCAAGAGGTAAACGTTGAAGATACTACAGTAGATAAATACATGGACAAAGTCTATGAGGCATTTGCTGATAAAACTAAGGAAGAAGTTTTAAAACAACTGATTTCTCTTGAGTTAAATAAGTTTGCTAAGGAATATAAAAACTCTGGTAACCTTAACGAGTCTAGCTCTCAAGGTGGTGCTAATGCAGGTCTTAAGCGTATTTTCATCAATATCGGAACGCAAGATGATGTTGATTGGACGTCACTTAAAGATTATGTAAGATCTATTACAGGTTTAGATAAAGAAGCTATCAATGGAGTGGATGTGAAGAATAAATTCTCATTCTTCAATGTGAAGCAAGAATTGGCAGATAAACTTGTTACAGATTTTGCAGATCAAAAATTCCAAGGTAGAAAAATCGTACTTCAACTATCCACTGACCCAGGTGGTAGTGGTGGTGGTGATAGAAGACGTAGATCTAAGCCAGGATTCGGAAGAAGCGAAGGTGGTGGAGATCGCCGTGATCGTGGAGGCCGTAGAGATGGTGGTGGAGAACGTCGTGATCGTGGAGACCGTAGTGACCGTGGTGGTGACCGCCCTCGTAGATCATCATCTTCTAATTCTTCTAGCAGTCGTTTCGACCGTAAAGAAGGTGGAGGAGGAGAAAGAAATTTCTCTCGTCGTAGAAGAGGATAAATCCAACTGGATACAAAATAAAAAAGCGCGGTATATATATACCGCGCTTTTTTTATGCCTTATAACTAAAAAGAGCCTTCCAATTTGGAAGGCTCTTTTTAGTTTAATGTATGATGGATATACTTTCTTTAGAAGAATGTCCTAACTGATCTTCTAGTAGGATATAATACAGTCCGTTTGTTAGGCCTTGTACATCTATTGAAAGGTTGTTTTGTCCTTGACTAAGCTCTTGATTGCTTAAATCGATTACTTTAATTCCTAGCTGGTTGTACACAGCAATAGATAGATTAGTTCCTTCAGGATTGAATATTTGAATGCTTAATTCGTTATTAGCTGGATTTGGGAAAATACTTGAACTCCAGTTCTCCATTAGAATTGATTTTCGAAGGTTCGTCACAATCGAGATTCCATCCTTAGAATATATTGCATCCCCAGTATTTAATTCAATCTCCAACAAATATTCAACTTGGTTTTCTGCATTCCAAAGTTTTAAACTAAAGGCAGAATTAGCACTAATGTTTTCAACCAGTTCAGTACTACTATCATCTCCCCATATTGTTAGTGCTGTATGAGCACCTTGATATACGCTTGAACCAATAAGTTGTCCTTTTTCGTTGAAAGCGGCTATTTCATCTCCTTCCATTGCCATTCCTTCTAATACATTTAAAGGTAAAGCAATGGTCATATTTGAACCAGTTTTAAGTGGTTTTGAATAGAAAGAAGGTGTTATGTTACCTGCGAGTTTAGCAGTAGCTAGCGTAGTTGAGTTAGAAGCATAAGTAAGAATATCCTGATTGTTCATGTTGATCTGGTATCCTTCTCCTGGCTCCATATTTCCAATATTATTGATATTGAATTGTGGCCAGTACACATTTCCTTCAGCATCCTTTACCAACCATATATTTGCTGTAATATCAGCAAGAGCTGAGCTAATAATGGCTTCATGTGTTCTTAAATATCCTAAGTAAGACCAGCCTGGGTCCAGTGTTAATGAATGGTTCGTTGGATCAACTACGGAACCTTCTACGTTCCATGTTGCATCTGCATCCATTTTCACCTTATAGGCCTTCCCTATTGTTAAGTCTCCAATATTGTTAATGTTGAAGGCTGGCCAATAAACAGATCCATTTTCGTCTTTAGCTAGGAATATATCATTCGCGATAGGAGCCATTGAAACAGAAATATCAGCGTCATTTGGATCTATATATGTAGAAACAAAGTTCCAGCCATTTACCATATCAATAGATTGACCATTACTAGCGTCAATACTTTCGATAGCACTTATTCCATCGTCAGCATATTCTCCTTCATTAGGCATGTTGATATCATAACTAACTTCTGCATTTAGGGTAGCTAAGGTGGAGATGTCAAATACTTTCCAAACGAAACTTTCTCCGTCTTGGAATCCATTATCTTCACCGTCTTCAGCTCCATATGCAGTAATCGTTGCATTGGCTCCATTCCAAATAATAAAACCACCACACTGTGATAGACCATTCTGATCGTAGAATACACCTACATAATCTCCATTAGCTAATGCGTCACCATTGATGTCCATTAATGCATTGGTAGGGATAAGAATAGTATGATTTTCTGAAGTTGCTGTAACATCCCAAATACTATCAGTTGCAGGTGTATATTCACAAGAACCATCATTTGTATTTGCTAACGATTCAAAGTTAAGTGCAGTACTGTCTGTACATCCTAAAACAACAGTAATACATGAACCATCATCTACAGTAGCTGTAGGGTTGTAGTTCCAAGCTGTTGGATCTGTACAACCTAAAATATTTGTGATACATGATCCATCGTCAACATTTGCGTTTGCGTTATAATTTGCCGCGGTAGAATCAGTACAACCTAATACGGTTGTTATACAAGATCCATCATCAATAGTAGCGTTTGAAGAATAATTGATGGCTGATTGATCTGTACATCCATAAATATCAAACATACAAGAGCCATCAGAGATATTCGCTCCAGCATTGAAATTGTTTGCTAATGAATCAATACATCCATAAATAGCATCAATACATGAATTGTCATTACTCGTTGCATTCCAGTTGAAATTTGCAGCATAAGGATCTGTACAACCCCATACCTCTAAGTTCAGTAAGGTGTCTGCGTAATATATAGCATTAGGAATACTAGTACTTACGTGCGCTTCAATATGATAGGTTCCATTTTCAGCAAAAATATGACCAAGAGGATTACCTATTTGACTTCCTGTACTGTCGCCGAAAGCCCATGTTACTGAAAGTACAGATACTCCAGGAGCAGCTGTAATCCAGAAATTATACGAACTATCTACCAATTGTTCATAGTGAAGGAATACAATATCATTTGAGCAAGAGCCATCATCTATCCCTGCTAATGGATCGTAATTGTTGTAGGTGCTATCTGTACATCCACTTGGTAAGAAAATACATGTACCGTTATAAATAGTTGCAGCAGGATCGTAATTGAATGCTGTAGAATCTGTACAGCCAAAAATTTCTTCCACACAGAATCCATTGTCCGTATTTGCATTCGGATCAAAATTCAATGCAGTAGGGTCTGTACATCCATATGCAAATTCCTCACAACTCCCGTCATCGAAAGAAGCATTTGGATTATAATTGAATGCTGTAGCATCTGTACAACCATGAATGATACAGTTTCCATTATCAATATTAGCATTTGGATCGTAATTGATAGCTGTCGAATCTGTACATCCCATTACTAAACAGCTTCCATCATCTACATTTGCATTTGCATTGAAGTTTAATGCATCTGGATTGGTACATCCAATAACTTCTGGTTCACAAGAGCCGTCATCTTCTGTAGCAGCAGGGTCGTAATTGAACGCTGTAGGATCTGTACAGCCATAAATAGCTGGAATGTCTGTAGTTGTAAAACTTAAGGTGTCAGACCAAAGGCTAAACCCACAAGCATTTTGAGATTTCACTCTCCAAAAGTATTCTGTATCTATTTCCAAAATAGGACTAGGGAAGTAATTATTTTCCGTTGAAGTACCGGTTTGAAAAAGAGTAGCGAAGGTAGAATCTGTGGAAATTTCAATGGTGTATGATTGAATGAAATTCACAGGGTCCCACATAAAGTTTACCCCTTCTGGAATGTCAGTTGCATCATCCAATGGGAACGTTAAAATAGAAGTTGTTGGTAGACTATTTGCTACTTGGTAAATAATATCCGTAGTATGGGTGATTGTATCATCCGTCCCTGTAATGGTTATTAGATAATCTCCAGGTGTAATTGTATTAGGTTCAAAGGTGATGCTTGTAGTTGTTCCTGGTGCCACAAGAGTATCTCCAAAAGTGAAGGTTGCACCAGCAGGCACTCCCGTTGCAGAAAGTTGTACATCGTTAGAAAAACCTAAAATTTGTTCAACTTCTAAAGAGTCGATTGCAAAACCTGGGGCACAAATAGCAAAAGTATTGTCATCCGGGTTTAAGACAAAATCTGGAGTAGTTGGTTCTGTAACAGTAAAATTGTTATCTGAGATATCGAAGAAAACATTATTGTCTGCTTTAATTTTAATACGACAGGTTGTACTACTCGTAATACCTGTTGGTAAAACTCCAATTGGAATCAAAACTTGGCTTGTTCCATTATTAGGAACATTAAACGCCAATGTAGTTGGATAGGTGAAACCACCGTCAGTAGAAAGAGTAATGGTTACATGTGAACAGTTTACTGGAGCTATATCTGTATTTGCAACATCCCAGTTAATGGTTACCAATTCATTTTCGGCAACAACTTCTCCACCATTTAAGTCTTCCACAATAAATGGACCAGCAGTTCCTGCAACATTTAAACTTAAGTTATCATAATCAAATCCCCCAGTTCCAGCATTGTTATCTCTTACAACAAATCTAAAATTCATAGATCTTGTATAAGTAGGTAGCATTTCACCAATTGAAGTGGTATTATTTACTAAGTCTACTAATCTTGGGAAAACTCTGGTAGCATTTGTTGTAGGAGCCCATACCCTAAATATAGGTTCATTAGCAGTAGGGTTTTCCAAATCAGTTAATGTAGTAGTTGACGGTCCTAAATCAAATTGTTCCCAAGTATAGGTAAGTATATCTCCATCAACATCAGTTGCAGATCCTGTTAATTCGAAAGGTGTAGAAACGGGAATTGTATATCCTCCTGTCCCTGCATTCGCGTCAGGTACATTGTTTGTTGAGAGTTCAATAACGGCACAAGTCGTACCATCTATATGGGTTTGAATTTGATCGTAACTGTGTGAATGAAAAATGGCATCTGAATTATTTTGTAAGTTCGGTGCACAAATTCCAGCATACCCCATTATTGTAGAGGCACTTCCTGGTTCATAGGCTGAATTAAGGGCTCTATTACAGGTGTTATTTTGAGTGTGTGAAGCTCCAAATTGGTGTCCAACTTCATGAGATACATAGTCGATGTCAAATGGGTCACCTGTGGGCGCGGATGAACCTGTAACTCCACGTGCTTTATTAGAATTTGAACAAACAACTCCTAAACCAGCTAATCCACCACTGTCAGTTCCAAAAAGGTGTCCTATATCAAAGTTGGTAGATCCAATGGCTGCAGTGATTTCTGTTTGTGCTTCAGTAATCATTAAATTGGTAGTCCCGTTGGTATAAGGATCGGTAGCAGAGTTGGTTTCAATTAGTGTATTAGTATTTGATACAAGAATTAATCTTACCGCTAAATCAGCTTCATAAATTTCATTTACCCTATTTATAGTAGTTGTCATAGCTGCTAAAGCCAATGGAACGGTCCCTCCATGGAAGGTCGTATATTCACCAGTGGCAGCTAAAGCCAATCGATACTTTCTTAATTCTGTTCCAGTAGGAACAGCAATAGAAGGTGGTGTAGTCGTCAAATCTTCTTGTGGAGCAAGAGGAGTAATAATACCAAGAGTATTTGTATCCTCTAGTTTACAAGTAAAAGTTGACTCACCTTGTTTTTGGAAATCCCGCTTAAAATAGGATATTGCGTATTGGGTATTGTGTTGACTGTATGGGTCAATAAAAACGGTACCCATTTTTGAACGAATCATGGCATGAAAACCAGAAGGAGAAATATCCAATCGAACCGTCGCTGTTCTATCTTCGACACCCTGACCTAAAAATGTTTTTATGTTTGGGAATTTAGCAGCTAAACCATCCTCAAAAATTGGCGATTCTACAATACTAAAGTTCATTGTAGTACCGTTTGGCATAGGTAAGGTAATCATATACCCGCTATTCTTGGCGCTAACCTGTGTTTCATGAGGTGCCGCAAATAAGAAGTTGGTTAGATCCGTATGGGAAACTTGAGCAACTTGGTATTTGTTTGGTATAATAATACGAGCTCCTTCGGTATTGACTACATTCCTAGATTCTAGTTCGAAAAAGGACTGCTGTGCTTTGGAAGAAAATGAAATAAATAGAAAAAAAGCGCATAAAAAATGCGTAAATGAATAGGTAATGTTCCTCAGCATAACTTGGGCTTTGCGATTAAACATAAGTTTTAGATAAAATTCAGCTAAAATTATGAAAAAAAAACTAGTATTGATTTAATTAGAATCTATTATTTTTGCTAAACTAAATAGTGGAATATGGCCTTAAAACCTTTGGCAGAAAGAATGCGACCAAATGATCTAAAAGATTATGTTGGGCAAGAACATATTATAGGAGAAGAAGGGAGTTTGCTTAAAGTGTTGAAAGCGGGGGTATTACCTTCTATTTTACTGTGGGGACCTCCTGGTGTAGGGAAAACTACATTGGCTTATTTACTTGCGAAATTTATTGGTAGACCTATTCATTTGGTGAGTGCAATAAATTCGGGAGTAAAAGAAGTTCGTGAAGTTATTAAACAAGCTACATCTAGGGATATGTTCCATCAAACCCCTATTTTGTTTATAGATGAGATTCATCGATTTTCAAAAACGCAACAAGATTCATTACTTTCGGCTGTTGAGAAAGGGGATGTAATATTGGTAGGAGCTACTACAGAGAATCCGTCCTTTGAAGTAATTTCGGCCCTTTTATCAAGGTGTCAAATTTATACTTTGAAGCATCTAGAACGTTCTGAACTTGAGATGATTTTAGAGCGAGCGATCGAGGAAGATGAAGTATTAAGTAAAAAGGAAATTACATTAAAAGAAACGGAAAACCTTATCCGGTATTCTGGTGGAGATGCTAGAAAGTTGATGAACCTATTGGAACTAGTTGTAAACAGTTGTCCTGGGGATACGCTTTCAATCGACAATGATATGGTAGCGCAGAATATTCAAGATCAGCTCTATCTTTATGATAAAAATGGAGAGATGCATTATGATATTGTCTCTGCATTGATTAAATCAATACGCGGATCGGATCCAAATGCTGCAGTTTATTGGTTGGCTAGAATGATTGAAGGGGGAGAGGATCCCAAATTCATTTCTAGAAGGTTATTGATATTGGCCTCTGAAGATATTGGAAATGCAAATCCTACCGCCTTGATTATGGCAAATAATTGTTTTCAGGCAGTACAGGCTATTGGATTCCCTGAATCAAGAATTATTCTATCACAATGTGTAATATATTTGGCAAATTCCGCCAAAAGTAATGCATCTTATATGGCGATTAATTTAGCCCAACAAGAGGTAAAAAAATCAGGCCACCAATCAGTCCCTTTACACCTTAGAAATGCACCAACTAAATTGATGCGGGATTTGGGTTATGGGGATAATTATAAATATGCACACAACCACCAAGGTAATTTTGTTCAACAAGAATTTTTACCTGATTTGATTTCGGGGACTACCTTTTATAAGCCTGGTAATAATGCCAAGGAGAATCAATGGAAGGATCAGTTGAAATTTAAATGGAAAGGTAAATACAATTACGATTAGAATTATGTTTATAAAATCATCCTTAAGTTTTCCTGAAACAGGAGCTTTTAATAAGATTATAAGGGACTATCAGACTAATGCCGATCATTTAAGACCTTTTATTTCCGAGTTTCCTAGTTTGGAAAACCTGGATAAACTTTCAAATAATTTGTCCTTTTCTAAGGAAAAGAGACAGGTATTGCAAGAGGTTTTATTGGAACAGTATGCCGAAATTGATAGTTCAGAAAATACGAACAACAATATCCATAAATTGGGGGAGGACAATACCTATACTATTGTTACCGGACACCAAATATGTTTATTTACAGGGCCATTGTATTTTATTTATAAAATTGCTAGTACGCTACAACTGTGTAAGCAATTGAATGAAAAGTACCCTGCAAAGAATTTTGTTCCAGTGTATTGGATGGCTACTGAAGATCATGATTTTGAAGAGGTAAATCACTTCAATTATTTTAAGGATCGAATAGTTTGGGAAACAGAGCAGACTGGGATGGTTGGATCATTTGGATTGGAGACAATGGAGCCTCTAATGGAGCAAGTCGAAGAATTGTTTTCTGGAATGCCAAATGGAAATGATTTGAATGAGCTATTTAAGGACTGTTATGGTAATTCAAAAAATCTATCTGAAGCAACCCATAAGTTGGTGAATGCTCTTTTTGGAAAACATGGCCTTCTTATATTAGACGCTGCGGATACAAGGTTGAAAAATCAGGCAGTTTCATGGATGCAAGAGGAGCTGGAAGAAGGATTTGCTGAAAAGGCCTTTCAAGATCAACTTCAGCATTGGCCAAAAGAGTATAAAGTACAGGCAAAGCCACGTGAAATAAACCTATTTTATGTGTTGAAAGACATAAGAGGAAGGATTGTTCGATCTGGAGAACAGTTTGAGGTATTGAATTCAACTATTTCATTTTCTAAGGAAGAGATTATGAAAGAACTTCAAAATCACCCAGAGCGCTTTAGTCCAAATGTTATATTGAGACCTCTGTATCAGGAAACCATTTTACCTAATATAGCTTATATAGGTGGTGGTGGTGAAATTGCTTATTGGATGTTACTGAAAAAGATATTTGATAAAAGGAATATTGAATTCCCAATTTTAATAGTCCGTGACTCCGTGTTGATTGTAGATCAGGCGGCAGCAAAGAAAAAGGAAAAATTAACCTTAACAGATGCCGAATTATTCTCAGACCCTCATCAAGTATTAAAGGGACATGCCGAAGAGTTGCTAAACGGTAAGATTGATTTGGAGACAGAAAAGGTCTTGATTCTAAATCAGTATGATCAGATTAAGGAAAAGGTGGCAGTAGTCGACAAAAACCTTCAACAGACAGTACAAACGGACATCAATAAATTTATAAAAGGTTTTGATCAATTAAAAGGGAAAATTATCCGTGCTGAAAAGCGAAAAAATCAGGATATGGAAACCCAATTGGTTAATTTTAAAGACCGACTATTTCCGAATGGCAGTTTGCAGGAAAGACATCAAAACTTTTCAGTTTTTTACCAGAAGTGGGGGCAGGAATTTATTGATTGTTTGGTAGAGGAACTCAATCCTTTAGAAAAGAAGTTTTGGATCTTAACAGAAAAGAAAGATTCCTAGTCGGAAATAAGGACCATTCCAGTTTAAAGCAGTAAATTGCGGCGAATTTTAGACAGTTAAGCAGACTACTATGCAAGAAAAAGTTATCATTTTAGATTTCGGATCTCAGTATACCCAACTAATCGCAAGAAGAGTAAGAGAACTGAACATTTACAGTGAAATACACCCGTTCAATAAAATGCCTGAATTGGATGGAAATGTAAAAGCAGTAATTCTATCAGGAAGTCCACATTCTGTACGAGAGGAAAATGCTCCGAATCCAGATTTATCTGAGATTCAAGGTAAATACCCATTATTGGGTGTTTGTTATGGTGCACAATTCCTAGCGGCAAAAGCAGGAGGTGTAATTATGCCTTCTAAAATTCGTGAGTATGGTAGAGCAAATTTGAACTATGTTGATTCTAGTTCAGAATTATTGAAAGGGGTTCCTACCGATTCTCAAGTTTGGATGAGTCATGGTGATACAATTACTAAATTGCCTGAATCATTTAACGTAATTGCAAGTACCAAAGATGTACAATGTGCTGCGTATAAAATTGAGGACGAATCTACCTATGCTATTCAATTCCACCCTGAAGTATATCACTCAACGGATGGAGCAACTTTATTAAAGAACTTTTTGGTAGACATCGCTGGTTTTAGCCAAGATTGGACACCGAATTCTTTTATTGAAGAAACAGTAGCAGATATTAAAGCAAAAGTAGGAAACGATAAAGTTGTTTTAGGATTGTCAGGCGGAGTAGATTCTACCGTAACGGCTGTTTTATTGAACAAAGCTATCGGAGATAATTTATACTGTGTATTTGTAAACAACGGTCTTTTAAGAAAGAATGAATTCAACAGTGTTTTGGATAACTATGAGCATATGGGCTTAAATGTTATCGGTGTAGATGCTGAAGATAAATTCTTAACAGCTTTGGAAGGATTATCTGATCCAGAATTAAAGCGTAAGGCAATTGGGAAAACTTTTATTGAAGTTTTCGATGAAGAAGCAAATAAACTAGAAGGTGTTAAATGGTTAGCTCAGGGAACTATTTACCCTGATGTAATTGAATCTGTATCTGCCACAGGTGGACCATCAGCTACAATTAAATCTCACCATAATGTTGGTGGATTGCCAGATTTCATGAAACTTAAGATTGTTGAGCCTTTGCGTAAAATCTTCAAGGATGAAGTACGCCGTGTAGGTAAAGCAATGGGTATTGATCCTGAATTATTAGGAAGACATCCTTTCCCAGGACCAGGTCTTGCTATTCGTATTTTAGGAGATATTACTAAAGAAAAAGTGAGCATTCTTCAAGAAGTTGATCATATTTTCATTCAAGGTTTGAAAGATGCTGGGTTGTATGATTCAGTATGGCAAGCTGGTGCAATGTTACTCCCTGTTCAATCGGTTGGTGTAATGGGTGATGAAAGAACCTATGAAAGAGTAGTTGCACTTAGAGCTGTAGAGTCTACAGATGGTATGACTGCGGATTGGGTACACTTACCATATGAATTTATGGCGGATGTTTCTAATCAAATAATAAACCGTGTTAAAGGAGTTAATCGTGTTGTATACGATATCAGTTCAAAACCACCTGCTACTATTGAGTGGGAATAATTGATAAGATAAAAAAAAGGCCGTTCATTTTTGAACGGCCTTTTTTTTTTTAACTTTAGGACAGGGCAGATAGTTGATACACTTATTTGTTAAAGTTAGGATACTAATGATTAATTGGAAAATGTTAGAATGACTGAGATATATAGAAAAAAAGCATACCCTTTTGAACAGATAGCCGTAGCTGTTACCTTTTCTCCTAGATTATTGGCGGTATTGGCGGAAGCATTCCGTGTTGTAGCGGTATTTGGAGCAAAAAAGTTAATGATTATTCATATTGGGAAATGGAGTGAAGAACAAGAGCATATACTAGAAGAAAATATTAAGAAAACAAATTTAAAAGATGCCAGCTTCGAAATTATTCATGAAGAATCGAAGGACGTCGTAAATAATATCCTAGATATCTGTAAGGATAGATTAGTAGATTTATTGATAATTGGAGCATTAAGAAAAGAGAATATTTTCGATTATTATATGGGGTCAATTGCTCGAAATCTTAGTCGACGAGCAAAGTGTAGCTTGTTGATGTTGACAGAGCCACAAGAGAAACCAAAAGCCTTTGAAAGAATTGTGGTGAACGGGATAGAAAATCCAAAGACCATTCCTACTATTGAAACAAGCTTGTATCTAGCTGACCATGAAAAAGCCAATGAAATATTCGTTGTTAGGGAAGTATACTTGCCATTAATTGATTCTGGTCTTTGCACAGATACAACAGATGAAGAATCGGAGGACATAAAAAAGGAATTATTTGAGGATGTAGTGAGCAAAAGTGATGCAGACTTAGAAAAAATAATAGGATTTAAAAATATTGTAATTAAGAAAAGAACAATCCATGGTAAACCGGGCTATAGCATAAGGAATTTCGCAAAAAGCTATCAAGCCGATCTACTAATTATTAATTCCCCTGATAAAAGGATGGGATTTTTAGATCGTGTATTTACCCATGATTTAGAACATTTGTTATCCAGGATTCCATGTAATTTATTAATTGTGCATTCAAGAAGGAATTAGTATGGCGACATTATCACATCAGGATATAATAAATATACTTATAGCCTTATCAATAATATTGATAGGGTCGAGATTGCTTGCCGAATTATTTAAGAAGTTTAGTTTACCAACAGTATTAGGTGAAATTATTTTTGGGGTTCTAATTGGTCCAACTGTTTTTGGCTATTATTTTCCTGAAACCTTTGAAACAGTTTTCCCATTTATTTCTGAAAATCCAGAGTATGCACAGGTGCAAATAGGGATGGGTACAATAACTGAGCTGGCTATAATAATGTTATTATTTGTTGCTGGTTTGGAGGTACAGCTACCTGTTGTTATTCGACAAGGTAAGGTAGCCTTGACAACGACATTGTTTGGGATGTTGGTGCCAATTGGAGTTGGTTTTTTAGGGGTTCTTTTATTTCCAGAATATTTGGAGGTAAATGGAGATACAGATATCGTAGTCTATGGCTTTTTTATAGGTGTTATATTATCCATTACTGCCCTTCCCGTTATTGCTAGAATCCTGATGGATTTAAAAATGTTTAAGACGGAGATGGGGATGGTTATAATAGCCTCAGCTATGTTGATTGATTTATTAGGATGGTTGGTTTTCTCTGTGCTATTAACTATGATGGACGCTTCTCATGAGGGAAATGTATTGATGACAATTATATCTGTTGTAATATTTATGGGCGTTCTTTTAACTATAGGAACAAAATTGTTTGATAAAGCGCTGCCTTGGATTCAATCAAAATTTTCATGGCCTGGTGGTGTGCTCTCTATTTCATTGGGATTGGCATTTTTAGGTGCTGCCTTTACGGAGTCCATAGGAATCCATTCTATCTTAGGTTCTTTCATTGTTGGGGTAGCCATTGGCGATTCTTCCAATTTGAGGGAGAATACAAGGGAAATAATAATGCAATTTGTAATGAATATATTTGCACCCTTGTTTTTTGTTTCGATAGGGCTATATATCAATTTTATAGAAAGCTTCGATTTAGGACTTGTTCTTACGCTATTATCATTGGCTTATATAAGTAAAATATCAGGAGCTACAATTGGTGCCAGACTTGGCGGTATGCCAAAGAAGGAATCTCTTACAATAGGTATGGCTATGAACACACATGGAGCCCTAGAGATTATTTTAGGTACTTTGGCTTTAAATATGGGATTCATAACCAAAGAGTTTTTCGTTGCTATTGTTGTTATGGTTGTTGTTAGTATTATTACAGCTGCTCCATTAATACGATTATTCCCAATTGAAATAGAAGAAAAATAAATTTTTCTATTTCTTTAGAATGTTTTCTTATTCTGAAAATTTGAAATTCTTCAACGATCAAATAATTTGCATTAACGAGAAAGTGAGTTACTTAACCTAAATTCCATTGGTAGTATAGCTAAGCCTTGTTCTTTTGCAATCAAATTGTTTGATATGGAAAAGTTAAAAAGCTTGTATATAATCTTATTCTTGGTTGCAGGTTTTCAAATAGAGGCTCAAGAGGAAAAAGTTCAAAGTACTTTATACTATCCGCACACCTTTAAAGAGGATTGGTCTATAAAATTGGGTCTACACAATAATTATTTAATTGGTGATTTGGAATCTCATAAGAATAGTTCTGATGGATTAGACTTGGGGATTGGTCTCGGAGTCTTTAAACAAATAAGCCCGAGTACTTCTTTAGGGCTTAGCTATTTTGGCGGCAAAATGAGGGCGTCAAATCCAAAGGGATTTGCTAAGGAATATAGATTTGGGGTTAATACTAACTTCAAAATGTATTCTTTAATCGGAAAGTTTTACTTCAATAGACTAAATGAACACCTAGGAAGGACTCCAAATTTTAATATATATGGAAGTGCCGGATTGTCCTATCTGTCTTTTGACTATATGTTAAAAGGGAGAGAGGATAGGTTTTTAATGGTAGAGCATGGGAAGCTACATAACGAATTGGATTCTTGGGCGTTTTCTGTGGGTTTGGGGCTGGAGAAGAAAATTTCCGAAAAGTTTTACTGGGATTTTGGTATTACAGCGTTTATTACAAATAGTGATTTCATTGATGGAAATCCCACTATATATTTAGCAGGAAATGATGGAGATGATATCATACTGTCAACTAGCATTAGCATTGGCTATAGATTCGGGACTTCTGTAGAAAGAGGGCATAAATGGTCCAATTCTTATGCTCCAAGTCAAAACACTAAATTAATTGCAAAGAATAGAAATATAGAATTTGATCATCGTTTGGCTCAATTGGAGGATGGTGATCTAGAACTGGATAAAAGCGATTCTGATCAGGATAGTGTATTAGATATGTTTGACTTGGAAGAATCCAGCCCTAATGCATTCGTTAATTTTCAGGGAATAGAAATAAAAGATAATGAATCCTTATTGGTTGAAAATACCGTTGAATTGAAGGAGGTTAAAGCAAAATACGAATCTCTATTTTTTGAGTCTGATAAGAGTGAAATAAAAATGGAATATGTTTCAAAATTACTACTAGTATCAACATTCTTAAAAGAAAATGATGAAATACAGGTTATATTAGTGGGATACGCTGACGTTGAAGGGGATTCCTCCTATAATATGGACTTGTCTAAACGACGAGTATTGTCAGTTCAACGAATGTTAGTTTCCTATTTTGGTATCAATTCAGAACGAATTTCACTCGATTGGAAGGGGGAAAGTACGTCAATTTCAAGTAACAAAGAATATAATAGGAGGGTTGATATTTTGCTTAAATAGATATGTTTTTATTACAATAGTTTATACTAAAAGGGGTGTCTGTTATGGATATCCCTTTTTTCATTTATTTGTCAGATGGCCGTATTTATTAGATTTATCAGATGTAATTCTTTGTTGGGGGTATAAATGGATCTTTATACATCTGATAATTGTTGGTCAAAATTTTGCTTTATTTTTTCAAAGGAAATTGTTCTTTTCAATAATTGTACGCAAGCATATTAATCATTTATAAATAGTAAATGAGGGCTAATTTTACTATTTTTGTATACAATCATTGAAAGATTAAATTATTTAAAATCAAGCAGCTAAACGAATAATATTGTCGTTTAAACTATCGTTTTGTACCTTAATTATGAATAACTAATGGTATTAATTAATGGTTACGCTGTAGCATAAAGCATATTGGAAAGATGAAAAAAATAGGATTATTATTCGCTAGTTTGCTGCTGTTCTGTACAGGAAATGTGCAGGGACAGGAGCTTAATGAGGTCTTCTTTCAGCCCGAAAGACGTGGTTTATTTGAAGATGTCTCCCTTGGTATTGGACTGCATTATAACTATCTAGCTGGAGATTTAAGGTCTCTTTCTCATGAGGAAGATGATCTTGATTTTGGTTTTGGAGTGCAATTGTGCAAACAGATAAGTCCATCTATTGAATTAGGATTTGAATACTTTGGAGACAAAGTGTCAGGGTCTGACCCTACTGGGTATGGGGATCCATACAAATTTAATGTAGAGACAGATTTCACAATGTCTACTATTTTGGCGAAGTTCTATATTAATCGCCTACAGGAGCATTTTGGAATTCACCCTAAAGCCAATTACTATCTAAGAGGTGGTTTATCCTATTTAGATTATGAATATCAATTATCTGGTCGTGAAGATCCATTCTTACCAATGGAAGAGCATACTTATGGATTGAATCATAGTTTTACTACTTGGGCCTACACAATAGGTATTGGTATGGAAAAGTATATTTCAGATAGATTCTTTTTGGATCTAAGTATTTCTGCCCATATTTCTAATGACGATTTTTTAGATGGGGACCCTACTATTAACCTTGGACCAAATGATGGTAATGACGTAATAGTTTCTTCCAAAATTGGTATCTCATACAGATTAGGATCTAATAGAGAGACTGGCTTCAAATGGTATAATTCTTATGTTGAAGATAAGGAGAAAATGATGGGATTAGAATCTCAAATTGCAGATCATGCCTCAAAACTGAAGAGTTTGAATTCAGATGTGAAAGCATTAAAAATGAAAAGAGCATGGGTTGATTCTGATGGTGATGGTGTACATGATGCAGATGATTTGGAACCTAATTCTAGAACGGGTGCAATGGTTAACTTCCAGGGGATAGAAATTCCAGAAGGCTCAGATGGCATAATGGCATTTAATCCAGTATTCTTCAAATTTGATATGAGTACACTCGAGGAAAAATTCCATGAACAACTGGCAGCAGTTGCTATATATATGAAAGATAACCCTGACGCAAATATTATCCTGGTTGGTCATGCTGACAAGACTGGTTCAGATGAGTACAATGAAGACTTGTCTAAACGTAGAGTTGCTGAAGTTCAACGACTTCTGGTTGAGGGATTCGGGATCTCAGGGGATAGGTTTACATTGGATTGGAAAGGTGAAACACAACAAATATCTACATTCGACAACATAAATAGAAGAGTTGATTTTGTAGTGAAGTAATTTGTAATAAATTGATTAGTAAGGAGGAGATTGTTAATAACAATCTCCTTTTTTTGTTTTTTGGATTTTGGATTATTGTTACTTTTACAAAAAAGATATTCATGTCGAAGATTAATATAGCCATTGATGGATACTCTTCAACTGGAAAGAGTACCATTGCAAAACTTATAGCCAAACATTTTTCATTTACTTATATTGATACAGGTGCTATGTATAGATGCCTGACATTGTTTGGTATGAGAAATGGTTGGATTACAGACGGTGAGATTGATGAACCTGCTATATGTGCAAACCTTGATAAGGTGAAAGTAACCTTTGGAGATTCTAAAGGTAAGAGTTTAGTATTTCTGAATTCGGAAGATGTCAGTGACGAAATTCGATCTATGGCTGTTTCCCAGAAGGTTAGTGTTATTAGTCAAATTAAAGAAGTGCGTGAATATCTAGTTCATTTACAACAAGAACTTGGTATGGATAAAGGGGTTGTAATGGACGGTAGAGACATTGGGTCTGTGGTATTTCCCACTGCACAACTGAAGTTGTTTATAACTGCAAGTCCTAAGATCAGAGCGAGGAGAAGGTTTGATGAATTGAAAGGGAAAGGGGTTACCGTAGATTACGATACCGTTTGTGATAATTTACAAAAGCGGGATTCTATGGATACGTCAAGAATAGAAAGTCCATTAATTCAAACGGATGATGCTGTTCTTTTTGATAACAGTAATTTATCACCGGAGGAGCAAATGAGAATGTTAATTTCTTTGGTTCAATGTAGAATTTCTTAAGATTCTATTATTAAAACAAAAAAGCTTCCATACAGAAGCTTTTTTGTTTTAATAATAAGATTGTTTATTTCTCAATACCTTGATATAATGTACTTGAAGCGCGTTTATTTTGAGTGCAATGAAATAATGTCCGTTGGGTAGTTCATTTTCAGGATTCCATACCAATTCATATTTTTCTGGGACTTTAGTTTCCTCTTCAAGAATTGCAACCTCGCGGCCTTGGAGGTCGTACACAGAAATACCCACCTTTGCTTCTAGAAAAATTCCATATTGTATAGTTAAGGTGTTAGAAAATGGATTGGGACTTGCTTGGTAAATAATTCCTTTGTCTAAGTGAATATCATGGAGTCCTAAAGCTGTACCAGAACCATCTATTACAATATCCCAAGTACCTTCGAGGTGTCCTTGAGAATTTGCCGTTAAAGGTATAATTCTATCACTGGCATCATAAATCCCACTTGTTATAGAAGCTGCATTGTCATTGGTTATATTTGGATCTCCTTGAAAGTATAATTGAGTTGTTAATGTGGGGAATCCAGGAGGTGTTATTTTAAAATGAATATGAGAAGGACGATAACTAAGACCATTTAAATAGAGACCAGGTTTTACCGTCTCAAATAAGTAAAATCCTTGTGTATTGGTTAGTGTTTTTCCTCTTAAATTGAATCCTGTATTATCATAGGAACCAGCATCGTTTGCATGCCAGATATCGATTTCTGTATTTGGGATAAATTCATCGCAATTTATATTTAATACTCTACCACTTAAAATTAATTTTGTGCCGGGTTCATTTGATTGCGATAATTCATTATTTAGTAGACCTGGGGCATTGGGGGTGTAAAAAGGACCTTGGCCAAAGTAATCAATAGTAGTTTCATTACAGGCGGTAAATTCCATTTTTTTGGAAGGATTGTTTGCCTTTATTATTTCTGGAAGTATACCTAAACCAAGAACACCAAGTGAGGTGTTCTTTAGAAATTGACGTCTGCTATTTTCAGTACTCATAATTTTATATTTAAACCTGATTCAAGTTAAGAATTTAAGGAACATATGATTCGTTCCCAAGGTTAAAAATGGTTTCAAATAGGGAATTAAACTCTTTTTTATTCTTAACTGGATCTATGAAAAAATTTGAATTTTAAGGTCTCAAAGGAGAGGAAATGAATTACTTTTATCTTCGCATTTGGTTATTAATAAAAACTGAATTGTGGATTCACCTAAAACTAATTATTTTAAGAAAAATAATGAAGAAATTACTTACAGCCCTACTTGCCGTTTTTGCCCTATCAGAAGGAGTGTCTCAGGAATATGTGGAAGATATTACAAACGATATCTGCGAATGTATTGAAAATGTTCCAGACAGCTTGAATGAACAGGAGTATTCCATGCGTTTTGGAATTTGTATTCTAGAAAAAGCAATGCCTTATAAAAAGAAGTTGAAGAAAGACTTTAAAATTAATTTGGATAAGGATATAACTTCTGAGAGTAGAAAATTAGGTGAGTTGTTCGGTATTAAAATGGCTTCTGCTTGTCCTTCAGTATTAATGGAGGCAACTAAATTAATGGGGCTTGATAACTATGACGAGGAAATTGTTGAAACTTCAGAAGTTGTAAAAACAATAGAAGGATTGGTTACCAAAATTGATAATAGCCCTTTTGTTACCTTATCTGTAAAAGATGAATCAGGGAAAACTACCAAACTAGTGTGGTTAACTTTCATACAATCTGAAATGGAATTAACTGATGAATATAATAGCCTGTTTGGGAAGTCAATAGAGGTGAGTTATATTGAACAGGAATTCTTTGATCCAAAAATTGAAGAATACCGTAATTTTAAGGTTATTTCTAAAATTGCAGTATACAAATGGGAATAGTGTGATTTAAAAGAATATAAAAAAGGGACTCCATTTGGAGTCCCTTTTTTTATGAAATATTGAACAGTTTAAAATTAAAGTCTCACTAATATTTTAGACTCATTTGAGCAATTTGGTTCATCTTTTCTGAAGAAAACTCTTCATTGTATCTAGAAAGGAAGGGAACATAGGTGCCTAAAAATTCAAACCATGTTTTCTTTTCTACTTTTTTCAAAGGTTCGGTAGAGCTGATTTCCTCATCGGTTAAATTAAAGAAAGCCCCTCCAGTAGTATATTTTATTAAGCCATTTTCTGGCTCAAAAATCCTTGCATCAGCAGTGATGTTTTCTCGTGCATCTTGCGTTCCATAAATATGTAAACTTAGATATCGGGCATCACTAAAATTCCCCATTTGGTGTATCAAACCATTATTTACTAAAGCAACATTAGAAGGGTTT
This sequence comes from uncultured Flavobacteriales bacterium, assembly GCA_913063375.1. Taxonomy (GTDB): domain Bacteria; phylum Bacteroidota; class Bacteroidia; order Flavobacteriales; family CAJXXR01; genus CAJXXR01. Next base: position 20,125 of record CAJXXR010000004.1, read on the forward strand.
AGAATCTCTCTTTTTGCCAATTTAAGTTCATCTTTATGGAATGAGTAAAGTAAGTGTGTAGCCTGTCCAAAAACTTGAACAACTCCCCATTCTGTATATCCATGGTTATGTATAGAAGAGAAATCACCTGGATTCCATGACATCACCATGACCTCAAAATTCTTTCCTTCATAAACCATTTGTCTTCCATATCCATTCTTTTTGGGATGGTTGAAATCTTGCCAATTTTCGAGATCAGTACTAGTAAGTTGAATTTTGTCCAAAATACCTGAAAGGGCTCTTGGATCCATTTTTGGATCCGCCTCAATCTCTTTAACTAGTTGGTTTAACTTTGGTATGTTTAAGTCCATTATTTAATCAATTTTTGCATGATCACTACGTCCTCCCATTGATCATTTAGGAATCCTATTTCTTTTTGTATCCCGACTGTAGTATAGCCAAACTTTTCATGAAATAGGATACTAGACTCATTTCTACATAAAATTTTGGCAACTATATGTCGGAAATTCAAGGATTTTGCTTCTACCATTAACCAAGACATCAATTCTTTACCAATGCCTTTACCCAGGGAATTTGGATTTAAAAAGATAGAATTTTCACAAGTAAATCGGTAGCCTAATCTTGGGCTGTACATTTTTAGGATTCCCCATCCTGCAATGTCGTTATCCAATTCTATAACCGCTAGCACTTCTCTTTCTTTAAGATTAAGAATCATTTCACGAATTTCTGTTTCATGAATGGGATCTGTAAACATACAGCTTTCACCAGTATCTATATGATGACTGTATATTTCAGCTATGGGCTTTGTATCAGAAAGTTTTGCTTTGCGAATTGTCAAATCTGAATTTTTGCAAATTTTATGAAAAAAAATGAAAATTTCCAATATCTCGGGGCAATATTTAGCCACGGCAGGGAATAAAAAAAGGACCAACTAATAGTTGGTCCTTTGTGCTAATCGTTTGAAGATTCAAGTGATTTGATCAATTTCAAATCCTCTCGAATAGTATCAATCTGTCTTTGATGTTTCTGAATCAATTTGTCCACTTCTTTATAGAAGGGATTATTGTCACCCCCTGAAATCATCATTCTGTTATTTTCGTATTGTTTCAGTTCTTTATTCAACTGATCAATTTTACTTCGAAGGAATTGTCTTTCTTTTTGGATTTTGTAATCTGCATTGTCATTGGCTAGAATGGATTCAATTTTCATTTTAAATTGAATCTGACGCTTCTCTTTTTCATCGAGTCTTAGCTTTCCATATAAAGAGTCCATCAATGATTTATAACCGTTGTCAATCTCATTTTTATGTTCCCTAGGGACAGATCCAATTGCTTTCCAGCGTTTGTTGCATTCTGCAAGAAGTTGCAAATCTGCTTTACTGTCTTCTCCTAATTCAATACCATTAAATTCGTCTAATAAGGATTTTTTGGCGGTATAATTATCTTTCAATTCTACCATCATCCCATCGAAATGTGCAGATCTTCTATCGAAGAAATGATTGCAAGCACCTCTGAATTTTTCCCAGATAACATCAGCATCCTTACTATAAGGTTTTGGACTATTTTTCCAGTCCTTTTGTAAGTCTTTTAGTTTTTCAGCAGTGCCCTTCCAGTCTTCACTTTCTTTTAGCGATTCTGCCTTCTCTAATATTGATTGCTTTATTTTTAAGGCATCCTTTTGACGAGATTTTATTAGTTTATAAAATTCGTTTTTGTGATGATTGAATTCCTTGATTGCTGCAATAAAGAGATTCCAGCTTTCTTGGCTTTGTGTTTTATTTAGATGGCCAATGGTTTTCCATTCTTCACGAAGCGCATTTATCTCTTGAATTTGTTCTTGCCAATCTTTATGGGATTCCAATTTAGTAATATCAATGGATTTTACTTTCTCAACTAGAACTAGTCGTTGTGAGAAATGGATTTCCATTTCAACCTTTTGAGCTTCATACAATGCATGTCTTTTGCTATGCATTATTTTTGTAGCCTCTTGGAATCTATTCCAAACATCTTCACGGAATTCTTTAGCTACAGCTCCTACTTCTTCCTTCCAGATTCTATGAAGGCCTTGTAGCTCTTCAAATGCAGGATAAAAATCTTCCCTTTCCAAGAGTGCCTCAGCAGCAATACATAGGTCTTCCTTTTTCTTAAGGTTGCGTCTAAATTCTACCTCTCTAAGTTCTCGGTCTAAATTCAAAAGATCGAAGAATCTATCTACGTGGTGATGGAAATTTTTATATAAATTATCTGCATCCTTGGAAGGTACATTACCAATACCTTTCCACTTTTCTTGTAGTTCTTTAAAGTCTTGGAAAGAGGTAGATTCATTTCTATCTATGAGTGCTTTTAATTGCTCAACAATGGCCTTTTTATCTTCAAAATTTTGAAGTTGATTGGCTTCCATTTGTTGATAATAATTGGCTCTTTGCTTTTTATAGGCTTGAAATAGATCTCTAAACTTATCTTGAATAGGGGATTGGTATTTGAAATCTTCTTCTTTTCCTCCTTCCGCTATAAAAGTAGTAAAAACCACTTCTTTTTCTTTTTCGTATAATTGCTTGAATGCCTTACTTGCCGAATCAAAGAAGTTTTTCAATTTTGGAATTGAAATTGCTGCTTTAATTTCTTCAAGAACAGTAAGCATTTCTTCAGCAGCTAATTCACTGAAGTTTTCTTGGTATTTTTTTAGAAGTTCCGCTTCCTTGTTTACTTCTACACTTTCGTTGCTACTTTCGTGAACGATTTCTAGCTTCTCAGGACTCAATTGGTCCTGTTCGATTGGGTTTTCCATCTTATTGATAAATATTTATACACTAAAATTGACGCGTAAAGTTACTCAAAATATTGTCTCATCTGTTCATTTATTCTTACGAACATGTGTTGAATAGGTGATTTTTAGTCCAAATTTCCCAAGATTTTTCAGCTTGCCAATAAAGCATATCCTTTCCATTTAGAATCATTGCATTTTGGGCTTTAGATTTTTCGAGAAAAAGTGTCTGGGCTGGATTGTAAATTAGATCGATACAAAAGTGATTATCCCCTATAAATTCAAAAGGAATGTTTGGGTGTTTTTCAACTTCTGGAAACATTCCAATGGGAGTCGTATTGACAATAACAGGGTGATGCTTCAGAACGAATTCATTAATGTTTGAATAGCCAATTTGGTTGGCTTTTGGGTTTCTGCTAACTTCTAAGCACTTCAATCCCAATTTTTCCAGCTGGTATTTTACTGCTTTGGATGCGCCACCAGTACCTAAGATTAATGCTCTTTCATGACTGTAATGTAGAAAAGGCTTTATAGATTGACCAAAACCAATAGCATCGGTATTGTATCCAATCCATTTACCATTTTTAATATCAATACAATTTACTGCCTGAATTTGCTGTGCTTCGGGACTAATTTCGTCAAGAAAGGGGAGGATGGTCTCCTTATAAGGAATAGTTACATTAAATCCGGATAACCCTCTTAAATTAATTTCTGACTTGATATCAACTAAAGTGTCGACTTCAATGATTTCATAACTGTATTCCTTCAATCCCAGTTTTTGGAATTTATCGTTGAAAAAGGTAGGAGAAAAAGAATGTTTTAAACTCCTACCTAATAGTCCATATTTGTGCATGTAGTCTATTGATTTATGTTCTTGAAACCTTCTGATATTTGTCAATTAGATATATTAAAAAGAATCCAAATAGGATCAATACCAGATTCATGATGAGGTTTGCATTTATTTCAGGAAAATATCGTTGATAGTTGTTAACAATAAATCTTCCTGATTTTGAGATAACTGGATTTCCATAAGAATCCAGTAAATAGTGTTCCAATTTCCATGGCCAAACGGTCCCTAAGGAACCAAGTAAGAACCCCGCAATGAGTGAAAGTGTATTGTGCTCATACTTCTGAATGAAATGAGAAAGAATCTGAGCCAATAGTACTATTCCCACTATAGAGCCGGATACAAAAAGCAGCATTATTAATAATAGGTGTTGCCTTCCTTCCTCACTGAAATGTGAAAAGTCCCATTGTATTATATCTCCAATACTTGCATATAATTCATTTACGGAATATACCATACAAAGGGCATAATTGCCTAAGAGTATTAGTAGAAAGGAACCAGATAATCCTGGTAGGGACATACCACAAACGGAAATGAAGCCACAGAAAAATACAAATAGATAGTTTGAATTTTCCGGCATTGGATCTAGAAACGATAGTAAGATTCCTATTATTGCTCCTGCTACACCTAATCCAATGGTTTTTTTCGTTGCGGGTAATTTCCGCCAAATTGAATGAGCAGTTCCGAGAATGAGGCCAAAAAAGAAGCTCCATACCCAATTTCCATAATGTTCGAATAAATAATCTAGTAGTATGGAGATGCTAAAATAACTAATGATAGTTCCTGAAAAGATAGCAACCAGGAAAGCCCCATTCACTCTTTGCATAAATGCTTTGAAGCCCCTTTTTCTTAATACTAAAAGACTCTTAAGATTTAATTTCTTTAGGGAGTTGATAAGTTCTTCATAAAAATCAAGAATTATTGCAATAGTACCTCCTGAGACCCCTGGAACCTTATTGGCAGTCCCCATTAGAAGTCCTTTAATTACTAAGAAGAAGTAATCAATACCCTTTCGAGAGCTATATTTTTTCCTCTTTTGTTTTGGATCCATATTCCACAAAAAATATTAGAGCTAATCCTAGTGTACAGCACAATATAGCAAGAAATACTTGAGGATCATGTTCAAATTGCTGTGGTAATACACTTTTTTGTAAAACTGGGACCTCTACGCCATGTCTATCTAATGCGGTTGTTAAAGTGTTGCGCCATGGCCATACTTTGTTTAAGGACCCTATCATAAATCCTGTAAGCAATGCCATCGTGGTTTTCTTTTGGTTTTTGAATAACCAATTCAAAAATCTTGAAAAACTCAATAAACCAATCACAACTCCTAGAGCAACGCTTAAAATATCCAAGATTTTAAAATCACTCAAGGATTGCATGATGTATTTATATTTCCCCAAAAGAAGCAGAATAAAACTACCAGATATTCCTGGTAATATCATAGCACATGAAGCTATTGCTCCAGATAAGATTAAAAATGGGTAACTGTTAGGACTTTGAATACTATCTGAAACGGTTATAAAATAGGCGATAGATACTCCAATCACGAGTGCGCCGTATTCTTTCATTTTCCATCCTTTTTCAGACTTTCCAATGAGCCAAGCAGACCCTAAAATCAAGCCAAAGAAAAATGACCAGGTCATCACAGGATGATGCTCAAGAAGATTTTTCATTAGTTTAGCTAGGGAAATAAAGCTGACAATGATTCCTAGGAAAAGACTTATAAGAAAATTTCCGTTTAGACTGGCCCAAAATGATTTTATTCCCTCTTTTCTTAAGGTAGCTAGTAAACCTAAATTGATGTTATTAATAGATGCTATCAATTCCTCATAGATACCAGTAATAAAGGCTATGGTTCCCCCAGAAACACCTGGAACGATGTCTGCTGCACCCATGGCAACACCCTTAATGCTTATTAGCATATACTCTTTAATAGTACGTGGCATAATTGATATGATAGAAATATTAAACTTTAATTATTGGTAGAATTATTTGATAAAAGCTTCGTAACCTCCTTCAAGACAGAATAGGTTATTCAATTGATATTTCTTTTCCAAAATATAGATCATGGCACCTGCTCTACGTCCAGTTTGACATACAATGACAACATCTTCTTCTCTATGGATTGCTGAAATGTCATTTGCCAAATCATCCATAGGGATGTTAGTTTCTGTGATAGATCCATCTTCAAATTCAAAGTTCTCTCTTATATCGATTATTTGAATCGATTCCTTAGCGTTCAGCTTGGTTTTTAATACGGATGCGCTGATTGTCTTCATAGGTGTATATCTTAATCGTGCCACTCAGAAAAAATCTAAGTGGCACGAGGTAATTCTAATTATGTATTTTTTGACTACTTGTTGTTCGGTTGTAATTCTTCAGGAAGGAATTGGAAAAAAGTATCTCCACGTAGTCCTAATCTTAGTGTTTCCAATGGTATAACTTCATTGGAAGCAATATTCCCAAGGTTAACATTCGCCCCAAGGAATTTGATAAACCAAACTTGTTGTGATTTCTTAGGTGCTTCCCAAAGGATATCTTCAGGAGAAATATTACGATTGATTTCTTCGATAAGATCAGAACGGATTTCTCCGCTATTTCTGAAAATACCAACATTTCCACCTTCTCTAGCTTCTGCAGTAACCTTCCAAGCTCCTGCTTCTAGTTCTTTCTGGATCATTTCAATCCATTTATGTGGAGGAATTAGTACATCAGCATCTTTAGAACCTACTTCAGATAACACAGTGACATATTTCGATAATTTTGTAATATATTCACATTTCTTGCTGTGATCAATATAGATTGAACCGTCTGATACTTCAGCTGTGTTCAAACCATATTTATCCAACAATCTGACATAATCTTCAAATCGGTTTCTTGCTATGAAGGCCTCAAATAGGGTGCCTCCTAAATATATTTTCATACCAGCCTCCCTATACAAACGAATCTTTTCTTCAAGATTATTTGTTAAATAAGAAGTACCAAAACCAAGCTTTACTAGGTCGGTATAGTTGGCGGATGAATCAATAAAGTTTTCAACTTCACGAATACTCAATCCCTTATCCATCATCATTGTGACCCCTTTACTTCGAGGCTTTTCTGGACGCTCTGGAATAAAATTCAGATCAAAATTCATTTTTTCCTTTTCTGTTTATGATTTGCAGAATCTCTTCGTTCAATAAAAAGTCTTTTAGTAAGTAGCTATACTTACTAAGTAATTCTGGCGATTCGAAGTATACCTTTTGGAAATATGAAATAGCTTTGTCTTGTTGATTAGACATAAAGCATAAATAGGTAAGAAAATATAAAATATCGGTAGGGTTACTAAAGATTTTTAATGCCTTTTCCCCCATTTCTATCCCTAAATCAAATTTTTCTAATTTTGCCAAAACACTTAAGAATAATTTGTAAAAGGAAGTAGAAACTTCTCCTTTTGCCTCTAATGCAGACATTAATTCAAATGCCTCCATCCAATTTTTATTTTTTATGTGAATTTGGCACACATATAGAATGTAATCAAGATTTTCAGAATCTAATTCTACAGCCTTTTCGAAAGAGGCTAAAGCTTCTTCTTTACAATTAAATTTGAGAAAGGATTTACCTAACTCAAACCAAGCTTCATCCATCTGAGGATCCTCTTTTTTAGCAAGTGCAGCGAATCTCATCCAATTTTTATGATTGGATAATTCTCTGTAGCATTTGGCCAATTGTAAAAAAGTATAGGCATAGGGATCTTCCAATTTTGCCACCTGTTCTAAAATTTCAACGGCCTTTTCGAACTTCTTTAGCTCCATAAGAATAAAGGCCATCTCATGATAAGAAGCAATAAACTCTTCATCAATTAGATAAGCATATTCAAATGCAACATAGGCTTGTTTATAATCTTTCTTGTACTTGTGTAATAGTCCAAGATGAAACCAAAGATTGGCGCAATAAGGTGAGTCGTCTGTAAGTCCTTGCAAAAAGGTAATTCCTCTATCGTAATTTGAAATTATTTCGCAACAAACAAAGTATAAATTTATACTCATTTCATCGTCTGGAATCAATTTCATATACTTTTCCAAGTATAACAGGGCATCTTCATATTCGCCTTGATTTCTATACTCAAAGGCTAGATAAGGAAATGCATCCTCTGGAAATTCTAGATTGGTGATTGCTTTTTTGTAGGAGCTAATTGCTTCAGGTGTATTACCCGATTTTGAAAACAACATCCCTTTAGCTAGGTGGATGTCTCCATTAGAAGGTTCCAAATTCTCAGCTTTCTCAAGAAAGGTTTTTGCCTCATCGTCCTCATGTAACATTGATTTCAATTGGGCTTGCCTTAAAAAAAGCGAACAAGTATCTGGATGTATTTCTAATGCTACATGAATAATCTTTTCGGCCTTTTCAAGCTTATTTTCATCTAAATGAAAATCGATAACCTCCTCGAAGATGTCACAGTCCAAATACTGTGATTGCTTTGAGTGAAGCATCATTTCTACTTGTTTTAAGAGATCATCGTTAAGACGACCATTTGGGCTCTGATTGTTTTCTAGCATGCATTTATGGAATACCCGCAAATGTACAATATCTATTAAGAGTGGAACAAAAATAAAGTGACAAAATCTCTATTTATTTGTGCCTATGTTAGACAAGATACAGATAACCTTTAATAGTTATCACGGTATTATTCACTCAGCTCCCTATCTTAGGAGATGGGATAAATATAAGGTTATTTTTTAATAGATAATAAAGCATGCTCTATTTTTTTGTTCACGGGAATTGCTTCTTATATTTGTGAAAAATAATTGAGATGACATTAATAAAATCAATATCAGGAATTAGAGGAACCATTGGTGGGAAAATTGGAAATGCCCTTACTCCAGTAGATATTGTGAAATATACTTCTGCATACGCTGCTTGGCTACTTGCGAAATATCCAAATGGGGATAAAAAGGTAGTACTTGGAAGAGATGCTAGAATTTCTGGTGAAATGGTACGGTCTTTAGTATCTAATACCTTGCAAATGATGGGTATTGATGTGATTGACCTAGGCTTGTCTACAACTCCTACAGTGGAGGTTATGGTTGTTAAATACGAAGCCATAGGTGGTATCATTTTGACAGCAAGTCATAATCCAAAACAATGGAATGCCTTAAAATTATTGAACAATAAAGGTGAATTTATTTCTGCAGAGGATGGAGAGACATTAATGCAGATAGCAGAAGATGAATCCTATGATTTTTCTGATGTAATGTCTCTTGGTAGTTATACAGAGAATACAACTTCACTTGGTGAACATATCCAAGATATATTGGATCTAGAGCTGGTAGATCGAAATTTGATTGAAAAAGCAAATTTTACGGTCGCTGTAGATGGAATAAATTCTTCTGGTGCATTTGCTGTACCTGCCATGTTGAGAGCCTTAGGTGTTAAAACTATTGAAGTTATTAATGCCGAACCAAACGGTCACTTTGCGCATAATCCAGAACCATTGAAAGAACATCTAACAGAGATTTCTAGCCTTATTAAATCTACTAAAATGGATTTGGGAATTGTGGTAGATCCGGACGTTGATAGGCTGGCTTTTGTTTGTGAAGATGGTTCTATGTTCGGTGAGGAATATACTTTAGTCGCTGTAGCTGATTATATTTTGGCAAATAAAAAGGGAAATACAGTTTCCAATATGTCTTCAACAAGAGCTTTAAGAGATATTACTGAAAAGCATGAAGGTTGTAAGAATTTCAGTTCCGAAGTTGGTGAGGTGAATGTTGTAAAAATGATGAAAGCCGAAAATGCTGTAATTGGTGGTGAAGGGAATGGTGGAATAATTTATCCTGAATCTCATTATGGTCGTGATGCTTTGGTTGGAATTGCTTTATTTTTAACAAGCTTGGCGCAAAAGAAAATGAGCCTAACCGCTTTGAGGGATTCTTTTCCAGCTTATACAATTTCGAAGAATAAAATTGAATTGACTCCAGCTATTGATGTTGATGCAGTTTTAGAAACAATCTATCAAAAATATAAAGCGGAGGAATGCAATAGGGCAGATGGGTTGAAGATATATCTTAATCAGGAATGGGTTCATTTACGTAAGTCAAACACGGAACCGATTATTCGAATTTATACAGAATCTGAATCCAGTGATTCCGCAGAAAAGTTAGCTGTTAGGTTTATGGATGAAATTCGTGCTACTATTTAAATAGTCATTTATAGCAATTTTGTTAACACAAATTAAGAATCAATTATTTGTGTATTAAAATTTACAATTTGTTTAGTTTCATAATTTGAATACTGAACAGTATATTTGCTCCCAAATATTACCAAAAGATGAGAGTTTATCTTGACAATGCGGCCACTACAAGAGTGGATGATGAGGTACTTGATATAATGTGTGAAACATTAAGAGAGTATTATGGAAACCCTTCTTCTACCCATTTTTTTGGGAGAAAGAGTAAATCTTTGATTGAAAGAGCAAGGAAAAATGTTGCAAAACATATGAATTGCAAGCCTGGTGAAATATTTTTCACTTCTGGAGGTACTGAAGCCGATAATATGGCTTTGGCTTGTTCTGTTATGGATTTGGGGGTGAAACACATCATTACTTCATCTGTGGAACACCATGCTGTAGGTCACACTGCTGAGGATCTTAAAACCAAACATGGTGTTGAGGTTTCTTATGTTAAGCTTTTGGAAAATGGAGATGTTGATTTAGCCGATTTAGAATCGCTGTTAAAAAACAATCCAAATAAAACCATCGTTTCATTAATGTACGCCAATAATGAAATTGGGAATTTGTTGCCAATAGAAAAGGTAAGTTCCTTATGTCGCAAATACGATGCGTATTTTCACTCGGATACAGTACAGTCTATGGCACATTACAACTACGATCTTGAAGTTTGTGACATTGATTTTATTACCTGTGCAGCGCATAAATTCCATGGACCAAAAGGTGTTGGGTTTTTGTATGTAAATGATAAGGTTAAAATTCAGCCTTTAATTCACGGTGGTGCTCAGGAGAGAAATATGCGTGGTGGTACAGAAAATTTACACGGAATTGTAGGTCTTTCAAAGGCACTTGATGTAGCTTATGATGATTTAGATGGACATCGTAAACATATTGAGTCTGTGAAAAGCCACATGATTGGATTATTACAGAAAAATATTGAAGGTGTTAGGTTTAATGGAACTAGCGGTGATATAAATGAAAGTTTATATACAGTCTTAAGTGTTTCATTACCGGAAACCCCAATAGGTGCAATGTTGTTATTCAATATGGACCTTCTAGGAGTTTCTTGTTCTGGTGGATCTGCTTGTACCTCAGGTGCAAATAAAGGATCTCATGTATTAGCTGGAATTAATGCAGACCCGAATAGGCCAGCTATCCGTTTTTCATTTTCTAAGTACACAACTATAGAGGAAGTGGAATATGCAGTGGACCAATTGGTAAGTTTGTATAAAGACTAATTTGAAAATATAAAAATTGAAAGGGCTTCTCCATTTGTTGGATTAGCCCTTTTTTTTATGTTTTTCAGTTGAGTTGATTGGTTCGATTAATTAAATTATATTTTTGTTAAAAATTATCGCCCATGCGAATAGCTTACGATGCCAAAAGAGCTTACCACAATAGTAGTGGATTAGGGAATTACAGTAGAGACTTAATCAGAGGGATGGTACAACACCATCCTGAAAATGAGTACTTGTTACTGAATCCTAAGAAATCAGATCGCTTAAAGGAATTAGATTCACTGGAGAATGTCCAAGAGATAAGACCAAAATCTTGGTTTTGGAAAAAGTTTTCTTCACTATGGCGTAGATTTAAACTGGTGAAATTAGCCGAAAAAGAAAAGACAGAAATATTTCATGGTTTAAGTAATGAATTACCCTCAGGTATTCAATATGCTAAGCTAAAGAAAGTAGTAACCATCCATGATCTTATCTTTTTAAGATATCCTAATTGGTACCCATTCATTGATAAGGCAATTTACTATTCGAAATTTAAAGCAGCAGCGCAATATGCTGATCGGGTGATTGCTATAAGTGAGCAAACAAAGATAGACCTAATATTGTTTTTTGGTATTTCTCAAGATAAGATTGACGTAGTATACCAAACTTGCCACCCGGCCTTTAAGCAAGATTACGCTATGGCCGAAAAGGAAAGAATACGTACTAAATATTCTTTACCATCAAAATTTGTGCTGCAGGTTGGTACTATTGAGCCACGGAAAAACTTGATATATACCTTATCTTCTATAAAAGATTTACCGGATGTTCAATTGGTGGTAATAGGAAGACAAACAGACTATCAGAAAGAAGTGGATAGTTTTATACAAGCCCATAATCTAGCCGATAGAGTTCATTTTATTAGCGTAGGTCCAATGGAAGATTTGGCGGTAATTTATCAGCTAGCGCACGTTTTTTGCTATCCTTCTATTTTTGAAGGTTTTGGAATACCTATCATTGAGGCTTTATATAGTAAGGTTCCCGTTATTACGAACAAGGAAGGGGTATTTCCAGAAGCGGCTGGCCCTGATTCTTATTATGTCGATCTAGCCCATTCAGATGAAATGAAGTTGCTTATTCAAACCTTATATGAAAAGGAAGACCTTCGGAAAATAGGTATTGACAAAAGTCGTACCTTCGTATCCAAATTTGATGAAGCCAAAATTATGGCCGATTTAGATACCGTCTATAAAAGTCTATGGAAAAGATAGGCCTATATTGATTTTAGAATTTGAAAAAAAATGCAATTGGTTACAGCTATTATCCCAACATATAACGAAGAGAAGAATATTGAAGCAGCAATAAAATCTGTCCTTTGGGCCGATGAGATTATTGTTGTAGACTCTTTTTCCACAGATTCCACTTTAGATATTGCAAGGAAATATCCTGTGACAATCCATGAACATGAATATGAGAACTCTGCAGCTCAAAAGAATTGGATCATCCCTCAGGCAAAGCATGAATGGATCTTTTTGTTGGATGCGGATGAGGAAGCAAGTGATTCCTTGATTAAGGAAGTTCAGCGTACCATTCAAATGGAAAAAACCTGTGATGCTTATTGGATTCCAAGGATCAATAAGTATATGGGTAAATGGGTGAAATATTCTGGTTGGCAAAATGATGCGGTAATTCGTTTATTCAAGCGTGATACTTGTAAATACCAAGATAAACACGTTCATTCTGAAATAGAAACTACTGGGAAAATTGGAAGGTTGAAGCATAAAATAAAACATGATGCTTATAAAGACTTTGCAATAATTCTTAAAAAAATAGATACCTATTCTTCTTGGAAGGCCTATGATAGACGTAGGAAGACTCCAAAGGTAACAGCCTTTCATTTTGTGATTAAACCCTGGTTTAAGTTCTTCAAACATTATATCATGAAGTTTGGTTTTCTCGATGGGAGAGTGGGCTTTATTATTTCAGCTTTAAGTGCCTATGATGTATTTATTCGAGCTGTGAAAATGTGGAGAATAGAGGAAGGTGAAACCTTTAAGCAAAATAGATAGTATGTTGAAAACATCCTTACTAGTTTGTACTTACAATTGGCCAGAAGCCTTGGAGTTGGTTTTAAAAAGTATTTTGAATCAGGCCCAATTACCTGATGAGGTCCTTATAGTAGATGATGGATCTACGGAGGATACCAAAAATTTGGTCGCAAAATATCAAAGCAATTTTCCAGTTCCTTTACACCATGTTTGGCATCCAGATGATGGTTTTAGAAAAACAATTATCTTAAATGAAGCCATAGCTAAGGCTAAAGGTGACTATATAATTCAGATGGATGGTGATTGCGTTTGCCACTCCTCATTTGTGAAAGATCATATTGATTTTGCTTCCAAGGGAAGTTTTGGACAAGGGAGTAGGGTTTTTATGAATCCTGAACGCTCCGAATTAGCACTACAAAATTTTAATTTTAGTATTCCATTTTACAGTAAGGGAATAGTGAATAGGTTGAATGCCATACATGCCCCGTTTATGCGGAAAATGATGGATAAACCATCTACTTCTTTAGCTGGAACCAGAGGGTGTAATGTCGCTTTTTGGAAATCCGATTTGATTCAGGTTAACGGATATAATGAAGCTATTCAAGGTTGGGGTAGAGAAGATACTGAATTGGCCGTACGATTGATGAATAGCGGTATCTCAAAACGTAAATTAAAATTTGGGGCTATTCAATACCATATACATCATGAAGACAATTCCAGAGGGAAATTAGCTTCCAACCATGGAATCCTAGAAACTGCCATTGCTGAAAAATGGACCCGTTGTGAGGATGGTTTAAACCTGCACCTGGAAAATTGATAAATTGTATCATTTTTAACATTTTGTTGGAATTTTACAAATCAGGCGAGGGTCTTATAGAAAGAATTACCTTTGTCAAAATTTAAATACCAGAGATATGAATGCTTTGAGAGAAATCATCGAAAAGGCTTGGGATAATAGAGAAATGCTTAAAGAGGCGGATGTACAAGCTACTATTCGTGAAGTAATTGAATTATTGGATAAAGGAACACTTCGAGTGGCTGAACCGGTTGAAGGTGGTTGGCAAGTGAATGAATGGGTAAAGAAGGCAGTAGTTATGTATTTCCCTATTCAAAAGATGGAAACTATTGAAGTAGGACCGTTTGAATTTCATGATAAAATGAAATTGAAGACGGACTATGCTGCAAAAGGAGTAAGAGTAGTTCCACATGCAGTAGCAAGATATGGAGCATACCTTTCTGCAGGAGTTATCATGATGCCATCTTATGTAAACATTGGTGCTTACGTAGATGCTGGAACCATGGTTGATACTTGGGCAACAGTTGGGTCTTGTGCTCAAATTGGTAAAAACGTTCACCTTAGTGGAGGTGTTGGTATAGGTGGTGTATTGGAGCCATTACAAGCTGCTCCAGTGATCATTGAAGATGACGCTTTTGTAGGGTCTAGATGTATTGTCGTTGAAGGGGTGCGCGTTGAAAAAGAGGCGGTACTTGGTGCAAATGTTGTTTTGACAGCTTCAACAAAGATTATTGATGTAACTGGTGATGAGCCAATCGAATATAAATGTTTGGTTCCTGCTCGTTCTGTTGTAATCCCTGGTTCATATACCAAATCATTCCCATCTGGGGACTATCAAGTTCCGTGTGCATTGATTATTGGTAAAAGAAAAGAAAGCACAGATAAAAAGACTTCATTAAATCAAGCACTTAGAGATCACAGTGTGGCGGTTTAATAAAGACTTAAATTTCTATTATTTATAAAAGCGCTGTTTTTAACAGCGCTTTTATTTTTCTGTTTAAAGAGAATGGTCCTAATTTTTAAATAAATGATATATTGTTTCCTAAAGGATAGGATGAATTTTTAAACTGTATTTTAAAAAATTATTTCAAATGAAATTTATATTTTTTTACTATTGTTTTATCTGGTTAATAGTTCCAATAAACACTTCTTATGCCCAAGATTCTATTACACTTTTAGGAAAAAAGGATGCTTATATAAATAGTATTTTTCCAGAAAGGAGTTTTAAGATTCATGGGGGAACTTGTTTAGTTGCTGCTGCCTGGACTAACCAAAATAGACCATGTATTGTTAGGGCACTATTTGATTTTGATATGTCTTTGATCCCTAGTGAGGGAGTGGTGGAAAAAGCTATTTTATCTTTATACGGTGCGACAGATCATAGTGATGGTGCGCATTCAACTAGTGGAGGTTCAAATGAGTCAGAACTTCTAAGAATTACAAGTTGTTGGGATGAAGAATCGGTGACTTGGAACTCACAGCCTGGCTATAGTGACGAAAATAAAGCCACTTTAATAGAAAGTGTATTACCAGAAGAGGATTATTTAAATATTGATGTCACTGAATTGGTGAAGGATATGATAGATTCGCCTTCTGAAAGTTATGGCTTTATGTTGAAATTGATTACAGAAGAGTACTATAGAAAAATGGTTTTTGCAACCAGTAACAATTCCGATGTGAGCATTCATCCAAAATTGATTGTTACTTTTGAATAGATGTTAAAACAAAACTAGGAAAGCAGATCTATGAATAGAGTACTAATGATTTACAGCTGTTTTATAGGAATGTTTTTAGCTTCCTGTACCCATTCAAATGACATCCAGACATTGATTTTGCAACCTGATGGGAAAAAGGGAAAAGATAACGTAATAGTGAGCTTATGGCTTGAGAAGAATAAATATGTAAGTCAAGAATTCGCGTCGTGTGCATGGACTGCAATGGGAAAATCTGTCACCCTTCGTTCTTTACTTGAATTTGATCTTTCACAAATTCCGAAGTCAACTAAAATTATTGATGCAAGATTATCATTGTTCTCCTATGGATCTATGCACAATGGGAATCACACTACAAGCGGTGGATCTAATGAGTCCGTTATTCAGAGAATAATCCAACCATGGGATGAAGCGGAGGTTCATTGGGGAAATCAACCGCTAACTACTGAACAGAATCAGGTATTCCTATTGGAAAGTGTAGCACCAATAGAAAACTATCTTAATATTGATGTTACAACAATGATCCAGGATATGATAAATAATCCAGAAGAAGGACATGGTTTTATGTTGAAGCTAGTAAATGAAGTACATTATAGAAGAATGTTGTTTGCTTCTAGTGATAACTATAACTCAAATCTTCATCCTAAGTTGGAGCTAAAATATGTTCTAAAATAATGTCATTGACTTAGGTAAAAGGGTTATAGTTTATTGACTAAAATAGTTCAAAAAATCACTTTTTCTAGTTGAGGAAACTGGAATATTAATATCATTAATTAGAATGACTTCTCCACCTTTCCCTTTTTTATAATTTTTCACATAGTTGATATTTATAAGATGGGATTTGTGAACACGTACAAAGTCATATTCTTTAAGGGTTTCTTCATAAAATTTTAGTGTTCTACAAATGGTTCTCTTGGTTCCATCTTTCAAAAAGAAATCAGTTAAGTTATCATTGGCTTTACAATGCAGAATGTCTTTAAGTTGTACCACCTCAAACCCTTCAAGGGTTGGTAAGACCATTTTCTTCAGCTGTTTATTTTCAATGTTTATATTTTCTAATAAGATTTTGGAAGTTTGAATTTTTGTTTTGTTTTGAATTTGAGCTTCAACATTTTCAACCGCTTCTATTAATTGATCAATATTTAAAGGTTTCAATAAGTATCGACTTGCACTCATATTTATAGCTTGAAGTGCATAACTACTATAGGCAGTGACAAATATGGATTCGAAGTTTATGTTTTCAAATTTTTCCAAAAGATCGAAAGCATTACCATAAGGCATCTCGACATCAAGAAAAACTAAATCAGGTTTGTTAGAGTTTATAATTTTATAGGCATCGTTTATATTGCTAGCCTCTCCAATAACATCTACTTTTGGGCAATATTTTTCAAGGAAATTTCGAAGCGTTATTCTACTAGCTTCTTCATCTTCAACAATTAGTGCTCTTAATTTTGACATAGTATTTGAGGGGGAATTGAGGTTTTTAATTGAATTTTTAATGGATTTAAGATAGTTTTTTTTAGATAAACTCCAAAGTGCATAAGTCTACTTTTTTGACTTTATAGTATCTTTTGATTATTCAATTAATATTTTGAATTAACATTTAATACAGATGGACTTATATTTGCTAGTAATGTTAAAAATCGATTTCTTTTTAATTTAGAAAAGGAGGAGTATTATCGCTCCATGTTTTTAGCCTCTTCAGATTATCAGTATATTAAAATGCATCCAAAAGTAATAATAACCTATTATTTTAAAAAGAGTGAATAAGGCAGGTCTCATAATTTTTATTTTCAGTTTCCATTGGTCTGTTCTATTTGGTCAAGACACCTTACTATTAAGGTCAGATAACTCTGAAATCATTGATGTGATGATATCTAGTGCTACGCACTATAGAGGATATCCAAGCTCACCAGAAATTTCAGGTATAGCTTGGACTGGAAATTTAAAAAAAATAAAAGGGAGGGGGTTTATAGATTTTGATTTATCAACACTTCCTGAGGGCATTGAATTAAAATCAGCAAGCCTGTCATTGTATTCGATTGTTTCTATGCACAATGGAAATCATTCTACGAGTGGAGGTTCAAATGAATCTGTGTTGCAACGTGTGATAAGTGATTGGGATGTGAAAACTTTAAATTGGTCAAACCAACCCTATACTACCTCAGTGAATGAGGTAATACTTATAGAAAGTATATCAGAGAATGAAGATTATTTGGATATTGATATTACGGCCTTGGTACAAGATATTTTGGAGGATAGAGAATGCAGCTTTGGTTTTATGCTTCGCCTAGTTGAAGAGATGTATTATAGGAAAATGATATTTGCCTCAACGGATTATTTGGATAGTTCAAAACACCCAACTTTACAAATTATTTATACTAAAAAGAAATAGTTTCCAATATTTTGAAGCCTATTTTTGCGGAATGGTTAATATAATCATGGTACCACAATCTGCCTTGTCAGGGTCTAAATCGCTTACTTCTTCAGTGATTTTTATTTTATGGAGATCCTCAAATATTTGTATTCTATGTTTAATATTCTTTAAGGCTATACTTTTATTTTTCTTTTGGTTATTGGTTTTGTATTCCTTACTTTTTTCCCTTCCAATACCGTCATCAATTACAGTAACCAAGAGGTTCCCTCCATCATTTTTAATGGAGACTTTTAATAGCCCCATTTCCTTTTTATATCTCAATCCATGCCATATAGCATTTTCTATATAGGGTTGAATAAGCATTGGTGGTAACTTGAATTCATCTTCATCCAAATCGGCATCAATATCAAGCGTAAAAGTGAATTTGTCCTTGAATCTGTGGTGTTCTAATTCCAAATAGATATTTATTATTTCTAGCTCCTTACTTAATGGAATGAAATCATATTCTGAATTCTCCATTACAGACCGCATCAAACTTGAAAACTCACTTAAGAAGCTATTGGCTGCCCTTTCATCGTTAAGGGAAATAAAGCTATTTACAGAATTCAAGGCATTAAATATAAAGTGAGGGTTCATCTGCGATCGTAAAGACCTTAAGGCTAATTGCTGATTAGCAACTTTACGTTGTTTCGAAATATGTCTTAAATAAAATATCCCTATGGTAACTAAAACTAGCCCCAAGGCCAATATTAAGATTATCTGATTGGAGTTTTCGTTATCCGTTTTCAGGCCTATAATTTCATTTTTGTCTATATATTGATTTCGTTGTAATTCGTTCGCATTTAAGGTGTTTCCTAAACTTGATGCTCCAGATTCTGAATTTTCATAATTTAATTTTAGCTGATGCGATTTGATGGTATCACGGAGTTGCTCGTATGAAACAAAATATTGTAAGGCTTTCTGCTGATTATTTGACTTATTTAAATGATGGGCTAAATCTTTAATTATTTCGATTTCAGCGTTTATAAATAGGGCATAGCTAATTTTGGAAAAATATTTGTCAACTGCTCGTACTGCTTTGTCAAATTCTTCCTTCTTATAGTATCTATTGGCTGATTTAAGATATTCGAGGGAATTTAAATTTTTATCATTTAGAATTTCATTCCTAATCCTTAACTGCTTAGTCGTAAAAATATCTGCAGTTATAGAAGAGGTATCAGGACTACCATCGGCATTAATTACAAAAAAGGTAGAGTCGGTTACCGTTTGATCGATTTCATTATTTGCCAAAGCATGGTATTCTTGCGCTTTTTTGGTGTCACCAAGCTGAAAATAACAATCAGCAATCCTTCTATAGCAATTTCTAATATTTAAGTTTTGGTTATTATGTTTTTCTTTAATCAATAGTCTGTTATAAACGTCTATAGCCAGTAAGAATTGATTTGAATTAAAGTAATTGTCTGCAGCCTTGTAATCAAAATTATCTTGAATTAAAGAATTAGATATTTTCAAATTTAGGATGGCATATATTTCATTAGCGCTATCATATTCACCAAGTTGTGCATATATTTCAGCCCAGTCACTATAGAATACTATAGGGACTATGTGAAACTCTAATTCAATGCAATAATTTAATTCTATACGTCGATATTTTCTTTTTGGAGGTTGATCTTGTTTTTGATAGTCCTCCAATTTTAAAATAAGGGGAATATTTATTTTTTTTAGTTGCCCTTTGGCTAATTTCAAATATTGTAAAGCAATAGTTGGTTTCTGAAGATTTTTATAGGAACGCCCCATGAGCATATAACAATAGGCTGTTTCCCTATATAGGTTTTGCTTTATGGATAGCGGGATCAGGTCATTTATATTGTGAATGGCCTCTTCTGGATTTTTGGAAATTTGAGGTTCAATTTCTGTAATCAGATTAAATAGATACAACCCCGTTGTGTCTACCTCCATAATTTCTTTTTTGGAAGTACTTTGATTCTTAGCCAAAGTTACTCCGTAAAAAAGAGATACTAGGAATAGTATGTGCTTAAATTTAATTCTGATCATAGGCCCAAATGTACTTAATATGATCCATTCTTACAAGAGGTGAAGATTCTAAATCCCTTATTAATAAAGGCTTTAGCGTGATTTTTGTCCAGCTAGCGTAATTGAGGTAGTTAACTAAGTGAAAAGGTGCTTTCACTAATTCTGCCTTGAATGTGAATAAAACAAAAGTTAAGTTTACAGTAATAATAATGTAATACAAAGCACCGGAGTAATGGGGATTATAACGGTAAATTAATGTTTAAGTAATTAGATATTTTAAATGTGTGGAAAAAAAGCGATCATTGATCGCTTTTTTTTGTTTTATCAAACTTCAATACCTTCCTCTTGTATTAATAATTTAACACTTGCCCAAAGGAAATAAGCGTGGTTCCTTTAGTTTTTTTGAGGTATTATGATGATTATTTTTGTTCCAGTATCTTCTTTTTCAGTATATAAGTCTGTTATTTTTACATCAATTTTAATCTTATGTAAATTTTGAAAAATTTCTATCCTTTGATCTATATTTTTAAGCGCGATACTTTTATTCTTCTTTTGGTTTTTGGTCTTAAATAATTTACTCTTAACTCTACCAATACCATCATCCATAATCTCTATTATAATCTTATTGCTCTGCTCTTTTATATTTATCTGCAAGAAACCCTTTTCATTTTTATAGCGCAATCCGTGCCAAATAGCATTTTCAAGGTATGGCTGAATCAACATTGGAGGTAATTGAATATGGTCTTCATCAATGTTTTCATCAATGTTAAGATGAAAGGTGAATTTATCCTTAAATCGATGATGTTCAAGTTTAAGGTAAATATTTAAAATTTCGATTTCCTTTGTTAAGGAAATAAAGTCATATTCCGAATTTTCCATTACTGTACGCATCAAGCTAGAAAATTCGCTTAAAAATTTGTTTGCATCTCTTTCATTATTTAGAGAGATAAAACTATTCACCGAATTTAAGGCATTAAATATGAAATGTGGATTCATTTGTGATCGTAAGGATCTGAGCGCTAATTGTTGATTGGAGACCTTTCTTTGTTTGGATATTCGTCTTAAAAATAGAACCCCTACTGTTACAATCAGTAAACCAAAAAGGAGTAAATTGTTCATGTTATTAGTGAATTCTTGCTCTTTTTTTAAAAAATCATACTTATTATCTTTTAGTTCTTTAGCTCTTTGAATTTTGTCTGCGTTAAGGATGTTTTGTAATCCTTTAGCTCCAATTTCGGAAGATTTATTACTTGCCAGAACTTGATGATTTTTAATGGTATCTCTTAATGCTTCATAGTGCATTAAATACTGGAGGGCTTTTTCTGGCCTATTAGTTTTACTTATTTGATTTGCTATATCTCTTATGATTTGAATTTCTAATTCTTCAAATAAGGCGTAGCAAATTTTTCCAAAATACTTATCCAACGCCCTTTCTGCCTTTTGAAATTCCTTGTTTTTATAATATTTCTTAGCAAGGTTTAAATACGCTAAAGAATTTAGATTTTTCCTTTTTAATATTTTGTGTCTTTGATGACGTTGTTCAGGGCTAACTATATTAATATTTAACTCATTGCTTTTAGATAATTCATCCTTTTGAATTATATCAAATATAGAATCGCTTACGGATTGATCTATCCCAACTTTGGCAAGCTGAAGAAATGCTTCAACATTTTCCATGTCACCTAATTCATAATAGCAATCTGCGATTCTTCTACAACAATTTTTAATATTTAAGTTTTGATTACCATGCTTTTCATGAATCAATAGTTTTTTATAATCTTCAATTGCAGCTGTATATTTCCCGGATTCAAATTGGTTCTGAGCAATGAAGTATTCTAAATTACGATGAATTGAGTTATTGGTAACCCTTTCTCGCAATATATTGAGCATTTCATTAGAGTTGCTATACTGCTCCAATTGTTTATATATTTCTGCAATGTCAATATAAAAGCCTATTGGAATAATGTTTTGTTTTAATTCAGCGCAAGTGAAACGTCCTTTTTTCTTATATTTTCTTTTTGGAGTCTGATTATTTTCATTGAAATTTTTTAAACTAAAAAAGACTTGGATTCCTTTTTTGTCAAATTGGAACTTTGCCAATTTCATATATTGAAGTGCAAGGGTCGGTTGCTGCAGGATTTTATAACATCGCCCTAATAATATATAACAAAAACCTGTCTCCCGATTCGCATTTTGTTTAATTGCTAAGGGTAGTATTTCATTTAATTGGTCAATGCAATGTTCTGGTTCATCTTCAAGGCTTGATTCTAAATTCAAAATTTGGTAGAATAAGCTATCACTTTTAGACTCTGTGTTGATGGACTCGCTCGTCTTTCTTGAAATTCCGACTCCAATTGTAGACTGAAGAGATAAGATTATACCCAGAAAAAGAAGAATGTATTTTAGTTTTTTCATTAGTACCAAATGTAGCTAAAAGCGTAGAGTAAAACAAGTTAATATTCTTTGTGTAGCCTTATTTTTAAGGTTATAAGGTATTGTAATTATTGACTTATTATAAAGTAATTAGACCTCCTTATATTTGAGGTTTAGAGGAGTTTATTTAAATAAATTTTTCATGGATGTATTATAATTTTATCTTTATAGATAAATTAAAGAGTAGAAAATTTTGCATCCCTTTAAATTAACATTTTCCTTATTTTTTGTGAGCTGTATTCTTATTGCTCAAGATAGTTTGATTTTAATTCCAAATGGAAGAACTGGTAAAGATGCCTATTTGTCTAGTTTTCATCCAGATATAAATTTTGGTGATTTTAATGATATATCTTCTCATGCATGGACAAATGGAGGAGAAGATGCAATTGTTAGGTCCTTAATAGAATTTGATCTTTCTGAATTGAAAAATGGAACGATCATTAAGTCAGCTATGCTTACATTTTATGCAAGTAAAAATTCCCCTGGTGGCTCTCATTCAACAAGTGGTGGATCAAATGAAGTATTGATTCAAAGAGTGATAACTCCTTGGGATGAAAATACCGTTTGTTGGAATAACCAACCTCAAACAACCTCTCTTAATGAGGTAACTCTTATTGAAAGTGTATATTATAATGAAGATTATGAAAATATTGATGTCCGCCAATTAATTCAAGATAGTATGGATGATCTGGATAATAGTTTTGGATTTTTATTACGCCTTAAAACCGAAGAAATATACAGAAAACTTGTATTCGGATCTAGTGATGTGAAAAATATGAAACTACGTCCAAAGTTAGTTATAGTTTATTAGCAAATTCCTTAATAAATTAAGCTGTCTTCCATTTTATATTACATCCAATACTTGGTTTCTGAATGGCTGAAATAGATAATCCTTTTAGCGTAAAGTCTAAGGCTTTTCTTATATCCTTTCCAGTTATTCCTTCGTTATTTCCTGGTCTCGAATCATCGAATTGTCCTCTATAACTCAATTTCATATTTCCATCAAATAGGAAGAAGTCAGGCGTACAAGCAGCATCATAGGCTTTTGCTATAGCTTGGGTTTCATCATACAGATAGGGAAATGAAAAATTAAAATCTTCCGCCTGTTTTTTTAAAAACTCTGGTTTGTCCTGAGGATAATTTACAACATCATTTGAAGAGATTGCTATGAATTTCACCCCTTTATCTTTATAGTCTAATGCCAATTGGGCTATTGCTTCATTTAAGTGAATTACAAAAGGACAATGTGCGCAGATAAAGAATATTAAGGTGGCTTTATCAGATTTTAATTGATCTAAATTTTTCCGAGTGTTTGATACTACTTCCAAGGCTTCAAAATCTGGAGCTGTAGTACCAAGGGCTAACATATTGGATGGGGTAAGTGACATGATAATTATTTTATTTAAATAAAAAAAACCGTTCAACTTTCATTGAACGGTTTAAAGGTACTATTATTTTTTTGCTTAGTTAGCAGATAAATATGCAGCTGTAGCAGCGTGGCTAGCTTTCATACCATCTTTACCTTTACTCCAGTTTGCCGGACAAACTTCACCGTTGTTTTCGAAGAAAGTTAACGCATCTACCATACGGATAGCTTCATCTACATTTCTACCCAATGGCAAGTTGTTTACCAATTGATGTTGAACAACACCGTTTTTGTCGATAAGGAATAAACCTCTATAAGCGATCAATTCAGTAGAAGCTACTAATTCATCATTTTCGTTGTAAGCGTAATCTCCTGTTAAAACATCAAAGTTTTTAGAGATTGTTTTGTTAGTATCAGCAACAACTGGATAAGTTACTCCTTGAATACCACCTTGGTTTTTTGGCATTTGCAACCAACCCCAGTGACTCATTTCAGTATCAGTTGAAACAGCAACTACCTCAGTATCTCTAGATTTGAATTCTTCCAATTTCTCTTGGAATGCATGCAATTCTGTTGGACAAACGAAAGTAAAGTCTTTTGGGTAGAAAAATAGTACTACATTTTTCTTTCCGATGAATTGCTCCAAAGAGAAATCAGCAACTACATTTGTTCCATCAACTACTGCTTTTGCGCTAAATTGAGGTGCTTTTCTTCCTACTAGTACAGCCATTTTATTTGTGTTTTGATTGGTTATCTAAATTCTTGAATGCAAATTTACCATTCCATGTAAAATAGCAAGTATAATTAGGTTAAATCTTCTTTATGATTCGATAAAGAATCTTTATAAGTCCCCTTTATCATATTTATCAATGATGATCTCACAAGCTTCGTCTAGCATATTATATACATTTTGAAAACCATGATCAGCATCGTAATAAGGATCTGGGACAGCTTTATTCATTCCTGGTTCAGTCATATTAAGAATCAACTTCACCTTTTTGTGGTGTTCCCTGTCTTGAGTTAGCTTTATTATATTGGTATAGTTGGAAGAGTCCATAACATAAATGATGTCAAAAATAGCAAAGTCTTCCATTACAAATGGCCTTGAACGTTGTGCTGTAATATCTATGCTATGCTTTTTGGCAACCAAAATGGATCTACTATCTGGTAATTCTCCTGCGTGGTAAGAAGAAGTTCCAGCAGAATCTACAAATAGGTCTCTGTCCATGGCTTTATGGTTCAAAATACCTTCAGCAAGTGGTGAACGACATATATTTCCTAGGCAAACCATTAATATTTTCATGATTATTACAAATTTTGATTGTAGTCAAATTTAGGTATTTTAAAGATAATTGGAAGATTATGAATAATCTAAAGATTAGCTTTGTGTGTTTATTATTTAAAAATTCACTAGAATGAAAAGAAAATTAGTAACACTGTTAACTATCTTGACAATTTGTTTGATTTCCGAATTACAAGCCCAGTTTGATATTACTGAAGTTGGATTATTGCCGGAAAAAGTGTCTAATAATGCTGTTTGCGAGGGGTTTATAAACGATACTGCTTTTGTTTTTTCTTTCGGAGGGATAGATTCTACTAAAAGTTATACTGGAATTCATCGAAGATCTTTTCGGTATAATGTTCTTACAGGACTATCAGAATCTATACTAGATCTTCCCGATACTCTTGGGAAAATTGCATCTGGGGCCTCCAGAATTGGAGACATTATTTATATAGCTGGAGGGTATCATGTCTACGAAGATGGACATGAAAAATCATCTAATAAAATACATCGTTATGATATAATAAATAATATATTTCTATCTGATGGAGCAAATATACCTATTGCAATCGATGATCATGTACAGGCAGTTTGGCAGGATAGTTTAATTTATTTGATTACAGGTTGGAGCAATTTCGGTAATGTTCGAAGTGTTCAGATTTATAATCCAACTACAGATAGCTGGCAAGTTGGGACTCTTATACCTAATACCAATAGTTATAGGTCATTTGGGGCTTCCGGAACTATAGTGAATGATACCATTTATTATTTTGGAGGGGCAACTTCTAGCTTTGGGTTTGATATTCAAAATAAATTACGAAAAGGTATTATAAACCCAGCTGCCCCGACTCAGATTACATGGTCCATTTCCACTCCAGATCCAGCTATTGATGGCTACCGAATGGCTAGTTGTTCAGTAGATGATAAAGCTTATTGGATAGGAGGTAGTAATGCAACATATAACTACGATGGTATTGCCTATGATGGATCAGGTGGGGTTCCTACATCTAATCGAGTATTATGGACTGAAATAGATAGTATTCAGTGGTTTGAGGATTTTCTTTTGGAGATACCTATGGATTTGCGTGGAATTGGAAATGTAAATGATACTATTAAGTATTTAGCAGGTGGAATGATAGGTGATCAATCCCTTACAGATAAGGTTTATAAAATTAGATTTAATCATTCTTTTATAGGTCTTGAAGAGACAGGTGAATTAAAGAATGAATTTGAAATCTATCCGAATCCATCCAGTGATATTATAACAGTTAAGTTTCCCGATAATTTGGAGACTAAAAAATTAAGAATACGTGGTGTTAATGGTGTATTGATAAATGAGTATACCATAGCAGCTCAGATTAATCAATATCAAATTGGCATTTCCCATCTTCTTCCAGGTGTTTATATTGTTGAATGCGTAGGAAGACAGAGTGTATTACATGCAAGTAAGTTACTTATACATTAAACTGTGGCAATGACGTGGCCTATAGTCTAAGCTAATTTCCTAAGAATGATGAAAAGCCCTAATTTCTAATCTGAAATTAGGGCTTTTATTTTGTATTGAATTGCAGTAGTATATTGAAAAAATGCTATGACCTATATTTTTAGTATATTCAGTTTTAATAGAATCTTAGATTACAATGGTATGAGAAATTTACTTTTTATTGTCCTTTCAATACTTTCTAGTACTTCAATAGTGGCTCAATCCGATTATGCCTTGTTTCCGAAGGATAGCATTATCTATTCAAGTGAGCAATTTGAATTCCCTATAAAAACCTTGGAGTATGATACCATTGGAGGGGTGGTATATCAAGTTCTTCACCCTACCTATCATGCAGAATTTAATAGTTTAAATGCCTATTTAAGTTTGATTGATTCTAATCCGACTACAGATGATTACTCTAATTGGAAAATTGAGCATTGGATGGGGGCTAATTTTAATTATGATAGCAATGGTGTATATCAATTTGAAAATAGAACTGGTGAAGAATTCACCATTTATACCCAAGAGGAGGTTGGTTATGATTGGATTTTTGTTGAATTTTCAAATGGCGATTATATTGAAGCTACAGTGGATTCAATTAATGAAATTACGGATGCTTCTATCACAGATTCTGTGAAGTATATAAGTTTTGAATATAAAGATTCTTTGGGGATATCAGTTCCGGATACTATGAATACAATTTCTTTTATTGTTTCAAAGCATAATGGTGTTATTCAGTCTCTTGCTTTTTATGAATATCCATATTTAAAGGAGGAATTCGAGAGATCCATTATTATTGAACCTCTTGTGGATATAGAAGAAACCAATCGATATAGAATTTGGAATGCCGAAATTGGTGATGAATTTCACAGTTATATTGAAATTTCTGCCAATGGTGAATATTGGGAGGAATGGTATAAAAATAGAACGGTTTTAATCACTGGAAAGAATTGGGAACTTGTGGGGAATAAATTCACCTATACACTGAGTATAAAGGAGAGTTTGAATTATATTTTCGCTGGACCGCCATCTTTTTTTTCATTCAATGATACGGTAACAATTGATTTGAACAATTTTTTATGGATGGATGAATTGTTGTTTGGAGTAGATCATCCAGTTTCACAATATGATACAGAAGAAGCTGCAAAATCAATGTTTAATGATAGTCTGTTTACGATTGGTCAGCAGTTGAGAGAATTTTATTCTCCCTGGTATCCCTATGAAGATCATATTGTAGGTGAACATTATGTAGAAGGTTGTTATGGATTATATGTATTTGGGGAGGCTCCTTTGTCTTTTGGTAAGAGACTAATAAAACTGGTATACATTAAAAAAGGTGATTATACATGGGGCTCACCTTATAATCTGAATGTTGAGGAATTGTCAAATTCATCTATAAATATGTATCCAAACCCAGGGATTAATACAATTGTAATAGATGGTCTGAATCAAAATTTCGATGATCTAGTTGTAAATATATATGATATAGGAGGAGGGCTTCTAAATTCTAAAAGGATTGATTTAGAATCTCCTAAAATGACGGTGGATGTGAGTTTTCTTCCGGCGGGTATTTACTTTGTGGAAATTAAAAAGGATGAACAGTTTTCAGATATTCAAAAATTAATAATAAAGAGATAAAAAAAGCCCCCTCTGAATAATCAGAGAGGGCTTTTCATTTATTCTAGAGTCTTTCAACCCTAACCTATCACATCTTTATACCAAAGATGCCAATTGCTCTTCTAAAGCTTTAATCTTAGCTTCAGCATCTGCTTGTTTTTGTTTTTCCATTGTAATAACTTTTTCGGGGGCATTGTTCACAAAACGCTCATTGCTCAATTTCTTTGCAACAGAGGTTAAGAATCCTTGTTGGTATTTCAATTGTTCATTGATTTTTGCAACCTCTTCTTCTATATTGATATTATCTTCTACAGGAATAAAGTACTCAGTACTTCCTACCATGAAAGATAAAGCTTGACTTGGCTTTTCTCCATTGAAATGGAATTCACCAATATTTGCCATCTTTTTAATAACAGATGAAAGTGGAGCAATAGTATCACCATTAGAGATAAATAAGTCTAAAACAGTTTTTGGACTCATCCCTTTAGAGCTTCGTACACTTCTTACCTGCGTTACCGCTTGGAATACATGGTCAAAGTTTTTCAATGTTGTAGCATCTACAGCATCTACATTGGCTGTTGGCCAAGAAGTCTGCATGATAGAATCTTTTTCATCTCTATCGCCCAATAAGTGCCAGATCTCTTCAGAGATAAATGGCATAAATGGATGAGCCAATTGCATCAGTCTTTCAAAGAATGATACGGTTCTATCGTAAGATATACGATCGATAGGAGCCAAATATGCTGGCTTTACGATCTCTAAATACTGTGCACAGAAATCATCCCAGATCAATTTGTAAATACACATCAAGGCATCAGAGATACGGTATTTTTCAAAATGATCATTAATCGTAATGATACTGTCGTTTAGTTTATTTTCAAACCAAGTATACGCTAATTCACTAGCCTCAGGACATTCTAGATCTTCAATTTCCCAACCTTTTACCAAACGCGTTGCATTCCATACCTTGTTGTTGAAGTTTCTTCCTTGTTCACACAATGGGAAGTCCCAAGAACCGTCTTTATTTTCAATACTTGGGAATTTCAAATCAGACCCAGCTGCTGAAGTCAATAAAAGACCAGTACGAACACCATCCGCTCCAAAACGCTTGATTAATTCAAGTGCATCCGGTGAATTCCCTAATGATTTAGACATCTTACGTCCTTGACCATCACGAATAAGTCCAGTATAGTAAACTGTTTTAAAGGGTCTTTCATCCTTGTATTCATATCCAGCCATGATCATTCTAGCAATCCAAAAGAACATGATATCTGGACCAGTAACGATGGTTTCTCCCGGATAGTAATAATCCAATTCTTTTTCATCGAATACACCAATTGGCCATAACCATGAAGAGAACCAAGTATCCAATACATCTTCTTCTTGCTTAAGATTTGCAATAGTAAGTGCACTGTTTCCCGTTCTTTCAATAGCTAATGGAAGCGCCTCTTCAGCTGTCTTTGCAACAACGAAATCATTGGTGTCAGGTCCATAATAAAATGCTGGAATTTGATGACCCCACCACAATTGACGAGAAATACACCATTCACGGATATTTTCCATCCAGTGACGGTAGGTATTTTTAGAATTCTCTGGGAAGAACTGAATAGTATCATTCATTACATTCTCCAGAGCAGGCTTTGCCATTTCGTCCATACCACAGAACCATTGCATAGACAATCTTGGTTCAACTACGGCATTACTACGTTCAGAACGACCAACCTTATTGGTGTAGTCTTCCATTTTTTCCACCGCTTGAATTTCTTCTAGCATAGGAACTATTTTTTTACGCGCTACAAAGCGGTCTTCACCGATCAATACCTGTGCGTTTTCGTTTAGTTTTCCTGTAGCATCTAAGATATCGATAACCTGAAGCTTGTGTTTTTTCCCAAGCTCATGGTCATTCATATCATGTGCAGGGGTAACCTTCAAGCACCCAGTACCAAACTCCATGTCAACGTATTCATCAAAGATGATAGGAATTTCACGGTTTACGATCGGTACAATTGCCTTTTTACCTTTTAGGTGTTGAAATCTTGGATCATTTGGATTCACACAGATTGCAGTATCACCCAATAAGGTTTCTGGTCGCGTTGTAGCAATGATTAATTGCTCATCTGAACCAGCTATCTTATAGCGTATATAGTATAATTTTGATTGCTCTTCTGAGTGAATTACTTCCTCATCAGACAGTGCAGTTTGAGCTGCAGGATCCCAGTTTATCATTCTGGTACCTTTGTAAATTTTCCCTTTATTATAAAGATCAATAAAGGCATTGATTACATGTTCAGAATAATCTTCATCCATCGTGAAGCTGGTTCTATTCCAATCACAAGAAGCACCAAGCTTCTTCAATTGTTGAAGAATTAATCCACCATGTTTGTCTTTCCATTCGAAGGCATGTTTCAAAAATTCATCTCTGGTGAGATCTGATTTCTTGATTCCTTCACTTGCCAATTTTGCGACGACCTTGGATTCTGTAGCAATTGATGCATGGTCTGTACCTGGTACCCAACATGCATTTTTACCCATCATACGCGCTCTACGAATCAAGACATCTTGAATCGTGTTGTTTAGCATATGACCCATGTGTAATATCCCTGTTACGTTCGGAGGAGGGATGACAATAGTAAATGCTTCTCTATCATCAGGTGTAGAGCTGAACAAGTCTTGTTCCATCCATTGTGCATACCACTTATCTTCCGTATTTGCGGGATTGTATTTACTGGCTATTTCCATGTGTATAGTTGTCGTCAAAATTATGAAAGCACAAAGTTAAAGCTTTTTGAACTTTTTGAAGGTATTTGGAAAAGGGAAATTAGGGAAGAATTAAGGGCTTTCTTTTTCAGAGGAATCCATGAAGTGCGGATAGTAGGCTAATTTTTAAAATAAAAAATCGGAATACTCTTTAGAATATTCCGACTAATAGGGGATGGAAATAGGCTATTGATTAATAACCAGATTTTCGTACTATTTCGTATCTATTTTTTAAGAAATCATTATCGGGTGCCAAGCTGATTCCTTCTTGCAGAATTCTTTTTCCTTTTGAATAATTCTTTTGTCTATATTGAAAGGCACATGCCTCTCCATATATAGAGGCAATAACCTCTTGTTCATAATCGATATAATTATGTTTTTTTAGGAAGTCACGCATTTTATTTAAGTATAAATTTCCTTTTCTGCCGTTATCATACTTATAGGCGTTTAACCCTCTGTAGGAACAGATATATAAATATAGATTCTTCATATTAGTATTTCCTAAAAAGGGATAATTTTTTAAAATGGAATCAATTTCATTTAATATTCCTTTTTCGTGCTTTCTTTTATTGAAGTCATTTCCAACAATGTATAGAAACTTTTTTTGCATGAAGTCATGTGTGGAATCAGAAGCACATGCTAGTTTTATATGTTTCAAGGCAAATTTTAAATTAGAATCTTGATACATATATGCCATTTGAATATGAAAGTCAGTAGTAATTTCAGTTTTAAATGCAGAATCCTCTATTACAGCAAGAACTGGAGATAGAATTTCTTCATATTTTATTGGGTTAGGATGTCGCCTAACCAACTGTTCATCCATTCGGATTTTGTAATTATGAATTAGGCTTTTGTAGTTTTCAGGTCCTGTTATCTGGCAAATCTTTAGAAGATTTTCAGATTGGAATTGATCGTTGTTTTGCTCTTTATGGACTATTTGTATCAATGCCTGAAGCATTAAGTTGTTATTAACCTCAGAAGGGTAAAGAGCATTATGTTTTTCCAAGTTTATAACGGCTTTGTCCCAATTCGAATTATTAATTGCTTCTATTCCGTTATTGAAATATTGAAGA
This sequence comes from uncultured Flavobacteriales bacterium, assembly GCA_913063375.1. Lineage (GTDB taxonomy): Bacteria > Bacteroidota > Bacteroidia > Flavobacteriales > CAJXXR01 > CAJXXR01. Next base: position 52,138 of record CAJXXR010000004.1, read on the forward strand.
CCTGCCAATTGCAATAAGTTAATTTTATTTTCTCCTTTAAAATAATATTTGTCGAATACCTCTTCTAGATTATGGTTGGAAAAGTCTTCTTCACTGATTAATTTATTATTCTCAAGAAATTCTACATACCTTTTCTTAAAGTTATAATCTAATGAAATATTTCCAGATGATCCATTTGTAGTTTCAAGGTATATCTTGTCAGAATGCGGAAAAGCAATTAAATATACATGAGTGATAGTTTCTTGAATTTCATAGGGTATGCCCAAACGATCTAGAATTAAGGCATAAAATGCCGTTCCAGTAACGCAATTGAATGTTCCATTTTGGAAAATATGTGAGAAGAAGGTGTTCTCATCATACTTTTTAAAAAGCTTGTTATAAACTAGTTTGTTTAGTTCCCTTATTTGCTTTTTTCTCGATTTTTTATGCAATTGTTTTGTTTCGAAATAATCGGTAATTTCTTTAATTTCAAAATCTACCCTTTTGATATAATGATCAATATCTATAGTTGTATCAATTGCAAGAAGTAAAGGGACTATATCAATACTATCTGTTGATAAATTAAAATACTTTTTTTCACTTTGATTTAGAATGGAAGTATCCTTATTATTCTGTGCAAGAGTTATAGAAAAGGATAAGAAGAATACTGCACTTAAAATATTCGATAGTAAATTCATTTGTTATTGATTTTAAAGATCTAAATATACTTTGTAAATTCTAGACTATAACCAATGATAACAGAAAAAGGCCCTTATAGTCCCAATTTTTTGGTTCCATAAAGGCCTTCTTGTATTCTTTTAGTAATTTATCGTAGTTCAGCTTTAATTTTAGCTGATAATTCTGACGAAACTTCAACCAAAGGTAAACGTACATAATTCTCACATACACCTCTTAGTTTCAATACTTCCTTAATTCCTCCTGGGTTTCCTTCGGCGAAGATTAAGTTCATCATTTCTAGTTGCATATAATGGAGATTCTTTGCTTCTTCATTATTCCCGGCAAGACCTTCTCTTACCATATCAGAAAATTCTTTTGGATAGGCCATTCCTTGTACAGAAATAACACCATCACCACCCATAAGTACAAGGGGTAGAGTAAGGGCATCGTCACCAGACAATACTAGGAACCCTTCAGGACGGTCTCTTAAGATTTCCATACATTGCATCATATCTCCGGAAGCTTCTTTAACTGCGATGATATTATCGAAATTATTTGCTAAACGAAGTGTTAGACTAGCAGACATATTTGAAGAAGTTCTACCTGGTACATTGTATAAAATGATTGGTAGAGGTGAAGCCGTAGCAACCGCTTCAAAATGCTTATATATTCCTTCTTGTGTAGGTTTGTTATAAGCTGGAGAAACAGAAAGTATAGCGTCTACTCCGGTAAAATCAGTACTTTTTATTTGCTCGACAACAGCTTGTGTACAATTACCACCCAATCCTAGAACGATAGGTAATCTTCCTTGGTTTTCAGCTATTACTGTATCCAGAACCTGTTTCTTTTCAGAATCATTTAAAACGGCACTTTCACCGGTAGTACCCATTACTACCAAATGTTCAACGCCACCATCAATAAGGTAATTTACCAGTTTCTTTAATGCAGGATAATCCACGTCTCTATTTTCAGTGAATGGAGTAACAATTGCAATTCCGGTACCTCTTAATTTAGTAGTCATGACTGATGTCTTTTCGTAATTAGTTTATGCAAAATTAATATTCTTTGGGAGTATAGGAGTGCTTTGAGAATTAATATACTTATTTTAGTCGTTTAAATAAAAATTCAACAAAGCATGGCGATCATTTTATTCGACGGTGAGGAAAGAATAGACCTATTACCATTAACATATACAAGACCTATATCTGAATTAAGAATAGGGATATTAACCATAACGGAAAAATGGCGCAAGTATTTCCAGTCAGAAATTGGTTTTTTAACGGTTGATTATTTACAAGCAAAATACCCTTATTTAGAAGGTGAAAATCAAACTTTTATCCGTGGAAATGTATGCCCTAACCCTGAATTGTTTACAGCGATTCAAAACCTGGGACTAGGTGACGGAATTTACCAAGCAGATAAATTGATCGTATTCAAAGGAAATAAGGCACAATTTTTATCCCATACCATAGCAGCTGATAATTATACCGTAGACCTTTTAATGGTGAATAATCCATGGGATATCTTCAGTAAAAACGGCGAAGCCATACAATGTGATTTTGACCTTATAACGGATGGTAGAACTTCTCAATTCTTGAGTAATACCAATACTGTCTTGGGGCCTGAGAATGTATTTGTTGAAGAAGGTGCGACGGTAGAATGTGCTATAATTAATGCTACCAATGGACCAGTATATATAGGCAAGGATGCTGAAATTATGGAAGGGTCTTTGGTTAGAGGACCTTTGGCTTTATGCGAGCATGCTACTTTAAAATTGGGAACAAAAATTTATGGACCCACTACGGTAGGGCCACATTCTAAGGTAGGAGGAGAGGTTAATAACTCAGTTATCCAAGGATTTAGTAATAAAGGACATGATGGGTTTTTAGGGAATTCAGTAATAGGAGAGTGGTGCAATATTGGTGCAGATTCTAATAATTCAAACCTTAAGAATAATTATGCTGAAGTGAGACTTTGGTCTTATAGAGATGAAAGATATGTACCTACGGGTTTACAGTTTTGTGGACTTATAATGGGTGATCATTCGAAATGTGGAATTAATACCATGTTCAATACAGGGACAGTAGTTGGCGTGAATTCCAATATTTATGGAGCAGGATTTCCTCGAAATTTTGTACCCTCGTTCGCTTGGGGAAGCGCAGCAGGAATGAAGGAGTATAAAACGAATAAAGCCTATGAAGTTGCAGAGGTAGTAATGAAGAGAAGAGGACTTGTATTTGATGAACAAGAAAAGGATATCTTGAATAAGGTATTCGAACTGAGTTCAAAACATAGGAGATTCTAGATAGAATTTAATCCAAAGTAAAAAAGGCATACCAATACGGTATGCCTTTTTTTATAGCTGTCTTTTAAAAAACAAATAGTAAATGTTGGTTACTAGAATAAAGCCGTTACTTATAATAATAGGCCATTCCATATTGAGTAGAAAGCCATAAACTATAAAGAGAATGCAAGCAGTAGAGTTCCAGTATCGTAAGGTTTTAATTTCCTTATTTGTGAAAGAAAACATTAATATGGCTGCAGCAAAATAGCCTATTATATCTGTAGTTGACATGTTGAATTAGCATTTGTTAGCTTCAATCTACTATTTTAAATGCTATAATTCACTTCCCGTTTACTAATTATTGAGGATCATTGCTAATTCTGTTGAGGGTCTGAAGGATATAAGATTTTAATTTGCATAACAGTAGCAATGGAAAGGGCTCTTACTTTTGCTTGGTTCGCAATTTCTCCCTCAAAATTTTGGTTTACAGTTTCATTAAATAGATGTAACCATCTTTCAAATAAAGCTTGGGTAAAAGGGCAGGTTTGATGAACCTCTTTATGCTTTTTCATAGGGTTACCATTAAAAGTTCCCGTATGGAATAATATACTTTCCCAGAAGCTGTACATTTTCACTAAATGTGTGTCCCAATTCACGTTAAACTTTTGATCGAAAATTGGCCCCAAAGATTCATCATCTCTTACTTTTAAGTAAAATTGATTCACTAAGAATTCTATATCTGTTCTGGACGTTATGTCTTTTTTCATGCTCCTACTATCTATAGTGAATGTAGCAATTCCCTATTTTACACCTAAAACCGTAAATTTATCAAACTTTAATGGGTTCATTCCCGCTACGATACAAATGTTGTGGATTCCTTTAAATTAAACACTGAGAAATATCAGTTTTTAAAAATTCTGACATTTTTTAACATAAAACCATGTAACTTTGAATTTCTCATTAAAGATTATTTACTGCTAATGTCAAAGATTTATAACTTATTTGGAGGTCTATTTATGCTTGTTCTTTTTGCCTGTAGTGGAGGTAAGGGAAAAATGATGCAAGCTTCGGATTTGAATTTTCAAAAACCAGATAAGCTATCTGTATTTTATTTTTTAAGTCCTGAATGCCCACTTTGTGAAAATTATACAAAGGATATCAAAGATTTCTATCGAGAATTTTCTGCCGACAGTGTTGAATTTTATGGTGTATTTCCTGGGAAGGATTTTCCTGAGGAAAGGATCATGCGGTATTTTAAAGAATATGATCTTCCAATTATTCCTGTTTTGGATGTTGATTTTGAAATGACTCAATATTTCAAAGCTGAAATAACGCCAGAATGTGTTTTGGTTTCCTCTACAGGGGAAATTCTTTATCAGGGGAAATTTGATAATTGGTTATTAGCGCTGGGTAGAAGAAAAAGAACGGTTGACCAATTTTATTTGAAGGATGCCATAAAAGCTACCCTTGCCAATAAGGAAATCCTAGTGAAAAAGACTGCTCCAATTGGTTGTTTTATAGAATTCAAAAATTCACACTAATGTTCAGATTGCTATTTGCTTTGTTTATTTTGACTTTTTTATCATTAAAAGCACAAAAAAGACATTTCAATTTTCAAATGGAGGATGTAAGTTGTTTCGAAAATCTAAATATTAGATTGGCAAAACAAAAGCAACATACTATTCCTTTGCATAAAATGTCGGTTTCTGCCAATCTGAATTACTATTATAGTATTCAACTAGACATAGATAGGGATAGTTCATTGTTGCATCACTTAAAGCACTCTGCCTGCGTTCAAAATTTGGAAATGGTACCAAAAACTACTTTGGCTACTATTTTTATTCCCAATGATACCTTGTATCCTGCACAATGGAATTTGGATTTTATTGATGCTCCTGAGGCATGGGGAATTAGAAACCCAACAGATACTATTCTTATAGGAATAGTCGATACGGGAACTGATTTTGATCATCCAGATTTGCAAAATTTTTATCGGAATGAGGCAGATCCTGAAAATGGATTGGATGATGATGGAAATGGACTTGTAGATGATTACCGAGGTTGGGATTTTGGGATGGTAGATAACAATGCTCAGATTGCGGATGGGATTGGTTTGGATCATGGTGTCCAAATGACTTCTTTGGCTGCAGCCCCTTCCAATAATTTACATGGAATAGCTAGTCCTGCACCAATGGTAAAATATTTACCAATTAAAATCACAAATGATCAAGGAGGAATAGGAGACCCTTATGAGGGCGTAGCCTATGCTATTGAAATGGGCTGCAAGGTGATAAATTGTTCTTGGACCCAATCGGCAATAACGAATTATGGAAAATCTGTTATCGCATTGGCCAAAGAAAAAGGAATACTTATAGTAGGCGCAGCGGGTAATTTTGATAACAATAATCCACAGTATCCCTGTGCAGATCCAACTGTTCTTTGTGTAGCGGCTATAGATGATTCTGGTGAAAAAACGACTGTTAGTAGTTATGGTCCATGGATAGATATAGCTAGTCCAGGATTGAATATGTGGGCGGCAAGACCTGGCAGTAATTATGGATTGGCAGGAGGGACTTCAGGGGCATGTGCTTTTACAAGTGGTACTGCTGCATGGTTGTTTTCGATTTTCCCTGAGGAAGATGGAACTGCCATAAAAAATAGAATTATGGAAGGAGCAAAAGAACATTCTCTTTTGTTTGAACCCTATTTAACGAATTTGGGAACGGGGACCTTAAATATGTTTCAGGCACAGGAAAATGAAGAGAAGAGCTTTTCAGGTTTAGAAGTTTGGCCAAATCCTTCGAATGGTAATTTTAGCGTAACCTTTAGGTTGGTTGAAATGGAGGATTATTCCTTATTTATTTTTGATGTTCTTGGGAGAGAAATTGTTCGAAAAACAATGGATAATCTTCAATTAGGTGAAAATCAAGTTGATTTAAATCTTGTTTTAAAATCAGGGGCCTATTATTTAGTTCTTAAAGCAGAAAATACCTTTTTTCTCCAAGAAATTTTTATTGGAAACTAATTAGAAACCTTTACATTTGTGGCTCAAAGGAAAAGATAGTAAGGGGTTTTGTTTTTTTTTAGAAAGGATGCATTGCAGAATGATCTCATTGAATTCTCTATTTTAGACCCTTAGTCATTCAATTATAAGCTACGAACATGAAATTACAAGGAATTTTATCTATTGCAGGAAAACCTGGATTATACAAAATTATTGGTCAAACTAAATCAGGTGTTCTGGTTGAAAGATTGGGAGAATCAAAGCGTTTTCCAGTTCCGGGATCTACTCGTATGAGTGCATTGGAGGATATCGCTATTTTTACTTATGAAGAAGAGATTCCATTGAAAAATGTAATGGAAACTATCTTTAAAATGGAAGAAGGTAAAGAATGTATCAGTCACAAAGAATCTTCAGATAAATTGAAGTCTTATTTCGAGACTGTTTTACCAGATTACGATCAAGACAGAGTGTATATATCAGATCTTAAAAAGGTATTTAGTTGGTATAATTTATTGAACCAAGAAGGTTATGTTGGTTTAATTGAAGAAACAGCTACTGAAGAAGTAGAGAATAGCGAAGAAGCTTAATTGCTAATTGCATTTGAAAAGCAACCGATAGGTTGCTTTTTTTTTGTCTAAACTTTTTAATGATGATCAGTAATTCCCTAATTCAATGATCTGAAAGCTTTTCTTTTTTTATATTAGTACTTTATTGCGCTTTGGTGGTACTATGAATAATGGGAAATGAGGATTGAATTTTCATAAACCAAAGTAAAAACAATTTTATATGAAATCATTTTTTGCCCGTATTGGTCAATATTATTCTTTGATATATAAGTTAATTGTAATTATCATTACTATTGGTTTATTGGCATATATGTTACCTCGGGAAGTCAGATTTAAATATGAATTTGCTAAAGGAAAGGTCTGGCAATACGATCATCTTTATGCTAGTTTTCCTTTTTCAGTACTCAAAACAGAGGCTGAGTTAGAAGAGGAGGAGAGCCTTATACGTACCAATTCAAAGCAATATTATTATAAAGATAGATCGGTGGTTCAAAGGCAATTGGACCGGTATAATTCTAATTTCGATCGTATAGTTCAAGAAAAGGAAGAAGCCTTAGCAAAAGGAATTAAGGCTTTGTTTTCTGGAACAGAGAAGGATGATCTAGAAAATTTAAAATCTTTAAAGTTTGTTGGCCAAAATATTTTAAGGGACCTTTTTGATAAAGGAATAGTTAGCCTTAATTCTACAGAAAAGGATTATATCTACCTTAGGACAGACAAGATCGTTAAGACGTCCAGTATTCACAATTTGTACTCGCTTCAGCAGGCCTCCAAATTTATAGTAGATATTAAATTATTGGAGTTTCAAAAGAAATTTTTGATTCCAATACTTCAAGAATCCTTGGCGAATAATATCTTTTTTGATGAAGAAGCGAGCCAACTTGAATTGAATACTACCTTGGCAAAAATAACGAGGGTAAAAGGGAGTATAGAGGAAAATTCTTTAATTATAGCTAAAGGGAAGTTAATTACTACTGAAAACTACCAAGTCCTAATTTCCTATAAACAACAATTTGTAAAACAAAATACCAATAATACCAATTTAGTATTGATGATTGTTGGTCAGACTTTGTTGGTGTCCATTTGTATTATGATTTTATTTTTCTTTATCACACAGTTTAGAGAAGATATAATAGAGGACACCAATAATTTACGATTTATATTTATCAATGTAGTGCTGATGTTTGGTATGGCTAAACTTTGTATAACGGTTAGCCCTGAACTAATCTATGCGATGCCTTTTTGTATTTTGCCCTTAGTATTAAAGGCCTTTTACGACACGAGGTTGGCGTTGTTTTGTCATTTGATTACAACTATACTGATCGCATTTATTGTAGCGAATAGCTTTGAGTTTATCTATATAGAATTGATGGGTGGGATTATTTCAATCTTGGCTGTGAATAGTATGTATAAAAGATCGGACCTATTTCTATCCGCTACCAAAATAATTTCTGTTTATATCGTTTCCTATTTTGCATTAGCAATTATTCAAAATAATTCGCTTGAAGAGATCAACTATTGGAATTTCATGTATTTAGCTATTGGTGGAGGCTTGACAGTAATGGCCTATCCTTTGATCTATTTATTTGAGAAAATGTTTGGGCTTATTTCAGATGTTTCATTATTGGAGCTATCTGATACGAATAATCCTTTATTGAAAAAATTACAAGAAGAGGCGCCAGGTACGTTTCAGCATTCCTTACAAGTTGCGAATCTTGCTGAAAATGCTGCTAATGAAATTGGAGCCAATGCACTGCTTGTAAGGACTGGGGCACTGTATCATGATATTGGTAAAATGAGTAATCCTTTGTTTTTTATAGAAAATCAGGTTACAGGAGTGAATCCTCATGACGAATTACCCTTTGAGGATAGCGCAAATGTAATTGTAGACCATGTGATCAACGGTATTGAAATTGCCAAAAAATATAATTTACCGGATAGAATTATAGATTTTATTCGAACACACCATGGTACTAGTACTGTACAGTATTTTTATAGACAATATTTGAAATCCTTTCCAGAAGGGGAATTAGATCAAAATGCCTTCAGTTATCCAGGACCAAAACCATTTTCAAAAGAAACGGCAATATTAATGATGGCAGACTCCGTGGAAGCTGCTTCGAGAAGTTTATCCAATCCAGCCTTGGATGATATTCATGTGTTGGTAGATAAAATTGTTGCTAGTCAAATGAAAGAAGGGCAGTTTGATAACGCTGATATTACTTTCAAGGAAATAAATGTCATCAAGAAAATATTGAAACAGCGGTTGAGAAATATTTACCACCTGAGAATTGAATATCCCGATTAATTAGGATTTTGGAAAGAAGTCCTTTTCCATGATCAATTTAAACCAAACCGTGAAGGAATTGGGATCTAAGGCAATTTCATTTTTAATAGCAGAAATTGATAGGTATCTAAATTCGGAAGCTTCATCTGGGTTTAAAACAGGTGTATCCTCCGTGTCAAGACTAAGGATGTGGTCGTACTCATGTTCTGTGAGTCCATTTTCAAAGGAAGCTTTATAGAGAAGATGGCCAATGGATATTAGGTCTAGGTGGCAGTGAATACCAATTTCTTCTTTTAATCGTCTTTTACAGGCTGTTTGAAGGTCTTCATCCGGTTTTGGATGACTACAGCATGCATTGGTCCATAAGTTCGGGCTATGATACTTTGAGGCAGCTCTTTTTTGAATAAGCATCTCTCCTTTGGCATTAAATATAAAAACAGAAAAAGCCCGATGAAGTAAACCATACTCATGGGCTTTTAATTTTTCCATTCTGCCGATTTCATTATCCTGCTTATCGACTAAAATTACCATATTATTTGAATAGGTTAAGGCTTTTCATTAGATCATCTTTTTTAGATCTACTCACAGGAATGATCTTTTTATCAATCAAAAGTGTAGTATCTTCAATATCAACAATTTTGTCTATGTTAACGATATAAGACCTGTGAACTTTGATAAACTTATTGTCTGGCAGTTTATCATTAATTTTTTTCATGGTAGTATGAACAATATACCCTTTATTGGCAGTCTTGAATACTACGTAGTCACCATTTGCTTCTAGGTATAAAATATCGTCAAGATTTAATTTCACGAAACGAGTATCTACCTTGATGAAAATATATTTTGTATTCGTTGTACTATCCGCAGCACCAGTAGTTTCTGTGCCATTTTCTTGAATTGCTTCTTGTTTTGGAACAACTCTTTCAGATGCTTTTACAAATCTTGAAAAATCAACAGGTTTCACTAGGAAGTCACAAACACTATGTTCGAATGCTTCAACAGCGTATTCTCTATTTGAGGTAACAAAAATTATTTGTGGTAATTCATTAGTGCTTTTCAGCAAGTCTAATCCCGAAAAGTCTGGCATTTCAATATCTAGAAATATGACATCCACTTCATTTAACTTGATGAATTTCATTCCATCAAGAGCATTGTCAAATTCACCAACCTGATCTAAACTATCTAATTTAGATATGTAGGATGATATCAATTCTCTTGACATTTTATCGTCGTCAATAACAATACATTTAATCATATCTATTCCTATTTAGTTCTCTTGTAATCTTTTTTCAATAAAAAGGTATGCACTATCAATGGTCAAAATGATGTTCTCAAAATTACTTTCTAAGTAAGGTAAATCCTTAGCTTTCATTTTGCGTTCATGAATTTCAAACTCATCAAAAACTTCTACCAATCCGACCATTTTAAAAGAAGGCCTCATCTTATGGAAAATTCCCTTTAAGGATTCTAGATCTTTATGGTCATATCCTGTTACAATTATAGCCTTAGATTCAATTAATTGATCTAAGAATAATTTGAACATTTGATTGATCAAATCTTGGTCACCAAAATAAAGTTTGTCTAAAATTTTCTCGTCGAAGATTAATTCCAATTTTGCTATAATTAAGTTAGGTTATGATTAACGAAATTAACCTATTCAGCCCTTTTAAAAAAGGAATATAATAAAATATATTAATTTAAAGAATTGTCTGAAGAGAAACAGTCGAAATATCTCGAAATTGCCGTTATATTTGACTTTTTCCAGTCTAATTTACTGTTAAATCAAGCTTTTTTATTGCGTTTTATGATATAGATCTTACTCTCCTCTTTCCGGATAAGTCGTTCAATATTTTTTTGATGTGATACCAATACTAAAGCTGCAACTGTTATTGCAAAAAATAATAGGGCAGGTTCTGTAACATCAAAAACAAAGATTAACCATAGTGGAAATGAAATTGCTGAAATTATTGAGCTCAGTGAAACATAATGTGATATACTTAATAAGATTATAAATAAACACAATGAAAGCAATGCGCCTAAGGGGTGCAATGCAAGTACTACACCAAGTAAACTAGCGATTCCTTTACCTCCCCGAAATCCTGCATATACTGGGAATATATGACCAATAACAGCTATAATACCTAAGGTCACCTGCATTGGGATATTATCAGGAGTACCGGATAATAAAACAAGATTGACAGAAGCAAATGCTTTTAATATATCTATAAGTAAGACGGGAATACCCGCTTTTTTTCCTAATACCCTAAAGGTGTTGGTTGCTCCAGCATTTCCACTTCCATACTCGCGTACGTCAATTTTGTAAAACGCTTTTCCTATCCACACAGCAGTAGGGATAGAACCAATTAGATAGGCTAGGAGATACAATAATATCTTCATAGTTTAATTTCTAACCAAGCTGCAATTTACAAATAATTCACTTTTTATCTAATTTTTCTGTCAATTCACCTCTTGAAATCAGGACTAAGTGTTGTTTTAAATCGTTCTCCTTTCTTCTTTTTGTCCTTTGTCTTTTTCTGTATCAGTCGATTATATTTATCTTCTGAAGAATAGGTGTACAATATATTTCCGTCGATTTCTAAGAAATAATAGCCTCCTTCTTCGAATTCTAGGTAGAAATACCAATAGTCACCCTCAGAATCTGGTCTATATTGTACATTTCCTTTGACCAATCTGTCCACTTTGGTTCCATTTACATGGTTTAAGCTTAAATATTCTTCAGAACTTTCAAATACTTCTAGATCTTTATTCCAGACCATATTGAGCCCTGTGAAAAATAGGTCATTTCGCATGGATGGATGCACAAAATACCTCCCTTTTGCTTTTGCTTTAAAATACCTTTTGCTTTGTTCTTTTCCAATAACTGCCGCTAAGAAATTTGAAAAGCTTTGCTGGTCTTCATCAGATTGCTCCACATGTTTTAGTTTCCTAACAATATCTTTTCTCATCCATTTTAAAGCCTTTTCGGCAATTGGAAAATCAATTCCGAGGTGTAGTTCAAACTGACTTGGTGTTTCTTTATCCTGCTCCCACTGTATGGAACCATAAGACAAGTCTGACACAAACTTTGAATGACTTAGTTTAAAGAAACCCTCCATTAAATAATTGCAGTCTTGTGTCAAACTAGCATGCTCCTCAGCATGTTTTCCTTTTATTTTATAGTAATCCCCTTCAAATTCATAATCTAAGGTACCTTCAACAGTTAATAAAGGGAGGTCTAAGTCTGATTTACTATTCGTACAAAATGCTGGATAGAATTCTAAGGTTTTCGGATTAACCATAAATGAACAAAAGGGGGTTATTTCCATTTCTTCATCTTCTATAAGATACGCCTTAAATTTATCTAAGCTATCTACATAGGTAAAGGAAGGCCCTTCCAGAACTGCACATGGATCGTGAAATTGTGTCTTTCCATCTGCCATCATCACTCCCAGCTCATCATTAATGGTCAGGGTTCCTTCAAAAGATATTTGTGGATCTAGGAAAAAGGCATCCTTGGATTCTAATTCTGCAACACCAAAACTTTTTCCTTTTTCGGAAACATGAATATCTTCAAAATGTACCGTCTGTTGATTTCCTATTCTGTTGGTATATACAAAATCAGCATTGGCTTGGTAATCATTTTTTCCATAGATATTTACATTGGCTTTATGGAATTGATATTTTACTTGATTACCGGTATCTATTAATTGAAGGCTTGCATCATTCAAACTGTCTAAAAATCCAATTTCATTCAGACTAAGTATTTTTTGTTTTGGTTTTATTAGGGCATCCGCAACTTTAACTCCGCGTATGTCCTCAAAGGATAAACTTAAGTCAGAAAGGTTTAATTGTGCTTTATTTCCCCAAATCTCGAGTGAATCTTGATACGGGTGTATAGAGGTATAACTTCCAATTAATAAACTATCCTTGGTCTCAAAATTAATGTTGTCACTGGCTAGTTCATAACTCATACGCTCCATACTCAGTTGATACTGATTGATAGGAAGTAGAAAGTTATTACTTACCCCCTTCGTTCCTGAAATCAGTTTTCGGTCTGAGTTAAGATAAATAAGTTGAATATTATCTTGGCTGAGGATGACTTCATCTGTGTGGAAATCTGAAATAGTAGGACTTTGGAATAATCTCAGACTACTGTTTAATGCTTTCCAAGCTTGGTTTTTTAATTGGATATTTCCTGAATGGCAAATTATGTTTTCTGTAGCTAAGGTTCCATATGCATTTAGTGCGGTATCTGTCATCTCCAAACCTCCATTTAGGGAATGGTTGGAATAAAGCTCAAAGGGGGCTAGTTTATTTTTTAGTTCTAGAACGGAGGCCTCTATAAACCAATCCATTCTTAGGTCGGTCCCCTTTAAACTAGGGATTGAAAATGGGGCTAACGCGGGACGTGTTGTTGATTTCGATACCTCTGCAAATGCGTAATTTGGATAAAATTCTACACTATCTGCGGTAAGGTATAATCCGTTATAATCCATTTGTCCAACACCCGTAAGTCCGTTATTTGTTAAGGTGATAATATTGGAATATTTACCTTTTTGATACAAGGAATATTTTCCTTTTGTTTTGTGTTTGAAGCCTAGTTCTTGTTGTTTATTTAGGACAAGTGTTTCCTGAATTTCTGGAAATATATTTGCACTGACTAATTTCCCTTCAAAGGTTAGAGCTGTGGTCTTAAGCTTTTTCAATGCACTTAATTTGAAAGGTTCTAGCTCAAAATAGAATTCTTCACGTTCATAAATCCCTTCTTTTATAAGCTCATAAAAAACATAAGATTTTTCTTCCGTTGTCAGCTTAGGATATTGTTTCAGTTTCTTTTTGGAACTTTTATTATTGGGCCTATCAATTTCAAGAACACCAGTAAATTCTTGAATCACAGTATTACAAGGTTGTATATGTATACTATCATTTATTGGTAATTCCAATAGGTATCTGACAGAGTCTATGGCATCAAAATGAAAACTATATTCATCGTAATCAAAATATTGTTCCGTCCCAAAAAATGCGAATTTGGAACATATGGTCGTCCCACTAAAGGACATATCCATATTCTCATAAATGTGAATAATTTCATCTTCTGGATAGATGGAAGTCATCTGATTTGTATTAATAGAGACTTCTTTGACTTTATAAATGTCTAATACACCAGATTCCAAATCTATTATCCCACTTGGACGATTGTTTATATTTGAAATTATTCTTAGTTGATCGTGATCTTTCTTTTTCTTTAAACCTTCATAAAAAGTGAAGAATCTGTCTTTTATAACAACATATTCTTGAACGGGATCATAATCTATAAATCCATGATTCGTAAATTCAACCAATAGGCCATGTAGGGTATTGGGATCCAATTGGTAAATTTCCTGAACTTCAACTAAGTTGAAGTTTCTAGCCCAATTGTTTTGTTTTGAAAGCCGTTTCAATAAAGAGGTAGGATGTACATTCTCCATTCCAAACATGCTCAAAAACCAATCAGGGTGAAAATATCTTAACGATTGGTATTTTACAGGTACCAACTGAGACATTTCCTTATTTTCAAAGATTAGTTGGTTCGTGGATTCATCCCAGTAGCAATGGTCAGCCAAAATATGAATGTCGTGATAACTATCTTCAAAGGGTGTCTGTCTTCCTATAGGATTATCGGGAACTGAGGCGTGAAAAAGTCCTTCATCTATGTTGAATTCGAAATCAATCATAGGATGAGATATGGAATCCTGTTTAAAGAAATATTTAAACTTTGCTTCCTTTGCAATAAAGGTATTCTCTTGAAGCTTGAATTTACGGGTTGCAATTTCAAGTTGTTTCTGCTCTTTATCGTAGAGTAGAAATTTCATTTTTGTGTACTTAGGGGCATAGGGGGTGAAATCACCATCCACCAATTTTATACCTGTTATAGCTTCTATTGTTGGATGGAAATTTTTTAAAGGAAACATTTCATAACTCTCAAATATCATTTGATTATGAGATTCCCCTCGATACCGGAGATTTCCAATTAAGTCCTCTTGGGATAAACTTTTATCTTGGACAAGTACATTTTCCGCAAAGAAATTTGCCTGTGTTGTTTGAATTTCAAATCTATTCAGTTTTGCTTTACGCTTAGAAGCTGGGATTCCATATTGTTCCCAATTTATAGTCCCTTCTGAACCAAAAAAGATACCATCATCTAATTTAAACTCACCTGTTACATTGTGGATATTAAAGGTTTTTCCATCGGATACAAGATGAATGTCAGCGTTAATGAAGTTTATAGAAAGGTAAATATTATCCGAAATGGACCAGTTCCCATTGCTACAAAACCACTGATAGTTGGCATTCTGATAGAAACTATTGTTTTTTAAGAAACTACCAGCATTTTCCAGTACTATATCTGCTCTATCGAAGTAATTATCTTGAATATCTAGTCCTATATTGTACCATAAGGTCTGGAAGTTTTCCTGGCTCAAGGTCGTTTGTTGATAGGCATTGAAAATTCTAAATAAATTCAAGTACACTGCTTTCGATGCAAATTTCTTTTTACGAAGCATAGCAAACAACTTAAGAAGATTTTCTTGGTCTTCTTTTGCTAATTCATCTTGATCAAGATGTTGAATGAATGTCCTTCCCTCAGAATAATAGTCTGATCCTTCCAGACCTACCAATTGTTGATAGATCTGATTTTTCAGTTGCGTTATATTTTTTTGAGCAAAGGAATTCAATCCAGTGAATAGAACGAATAGTATCCAGATTGCTTTTTTCAAATTTTCTCTAATTTGAGCGATGTCCAGTGATTTTTCACTTTCTTATCTAAGATTTCTAGTCCAAGTTCTTGTGCTTTTGCAGCCAGAACTTCAACGTCTTGTTCATAGAATCCGCTTAAGAATAAAACACCTCCTTTGATTAATTTTGCGGCATATTTATCCATATCCATCAGCAAGATATTTCGATTAATATTTGCTAGGATTACATCAAAGTTTTCAGTTCCAATTTTTTCGGCTCCTCCTTCTTTAACTATAATCTCTTCAGTATTATTGTTGGTGATGTTCTCAAGGGTATTTGTATAAGCCCAATTGTCTATGTCAATTGCTTCAATGTAAGTGGCTCCTTTTTTGGCAGCTAGAATGGCTAGTATTCCTGTACCGCATCCCATATCAAGTACTTTCTTATTAGCAACCTCTTCATCCATTAGGAAGGAACACATGAGGTAAGTTGTCTCATGGTGTCCAGTACCAAAAGACATTTTTGGATCAATTACAATGTCATAAATGATATTATCCGGAACTGCTTGGAAGGATGCTCGGATGATGCATTTATCCTCAACAATAATTGGAGAAAAACTTTTTTCCCATTCAGCATTCCAATTCTGTTGTTCAATTTCGTTGATCTCCTTTTCTATGTCAACCAAAAAATCATTTGCCTTGAAATTGGTCTCGTTCCAGAGGTCCTTTTGAATATAGCACTTCAAATATTTCCCTTCTGTTACAAAACTTTCAAACTCTAGTTCTCCCAATTCAGCTGTTAGAATATCAGCAAATATTTCGTCAGAATCGCAATTGTGACTTTGTCCTAAGGGGATGGTAAATTCTAAATAATTCATGTCTAGTTGACTTTACGTCCAAGTTTAGGTAGATTTTTAATCAATAACTTAAAATCATTTCCTACTTGGTATTCTTTATAATATAGCAAGTTGAGATTGTCAATAACTTGCTGGTTTATATCTTTTTTCTTGAGGATATCGGTGGGGTATAAAATCCCAGGTTTAATTTTCGGTAATATATCTTCTTGTTTCCCTCCTGGGGCAAATCCCAACCAGGAATTCTGTCCAAATAAGGTGGTAATACAATTTTTAATGAATTCTATAGGATCAAGAATCCAAAGAAATAGAATGGGGGAGAGTCCCAGTAATAGTAGGGAACCAATGATATCAAAAATGCGTTTAGCTCTTTTGTTTTCTTTTTTCATTATTCCCATAATATCTAGGGTATACAGTTCACCAGTAGCATTGATACTGTTACTACCGATAATGAACTGGCTTTCATTTGGAGCAATTTTAAACTCTAAATCTCCTAGTTGGATGTCGGACATTAATCCAATGATTTCATTAGAGCTTAGGTTCTTGGAGCAAAAGATAATTTCTTCAATATTGTAGATCCTAATAATTTCTTTCAGATCAGCTATGGTCCCTAGGAAACCTTCTTCAGACTCTTCCTCTACAGAAACCTTTCCAACGAAAGAAGCTTTGTTAGCCGTTTGTTGTAGAAGTTGGTTTACTCTCTTGTATTCAGCAGCATCCCCTATAATTAGGATTCTCTTTTTTTGATCCGTTTGAAATTGAAAGGATTTTACACCAAGCGCATTCAATACAATTCTAGACCCAACCAAGGTAATAGCTGTCCAGGCAGAACCTAAAATTATAAGTGCTCTGGAGGTTCTAAATTCTTCACTTAATAGGGCGTAGCCCACTAAAATAGCAATCGCACCAATACTTACACCTTTGAGAATCCTTAGTAAGCTAATTGGTTTGTCATAGCCTCCATTGAGGTATACTGAACCAAGCCAGAATAGGATATATCCAGGAAGGAAAAATTGCATTAAAAAATCTGGATATTGCCCACCAACAACATATAAATGGTTTGCCTCCCAATAGTCTTTTATCAGCCAAAAACCTCCAGTAATAGTTGCGATATCAAAAACTGGAAGACTGGCCTTTTTCACGAAGTTTTTAGTAATCGAAAGGGTAGCTCTTAGGTATATGGCCAAATTGATTAAGAAGCTAAAAAGTGCCGCATTTTTCTGTGAAAAGTGCTTTTTAGCAAAAATGATCATGGCATTATAGAATACAAATACGTAGTTCAAGCTACCTTTTTTTGTGCTTTCACCCTTATAATGGATTATACTAGTATCTGAAAAATATACATTCGTGTTTCCGTCTAAAATTATTCTGTAAGAAAGATCAATATCTTCACCATACATAAAGAAGGTTTCATCTAAGAACCCAATTTTATTAAGGACAGATTTTCTCATGAACATGTAGGCTCCAGAGAGAACTTCAATTTCATGATTTTCTTCTTTATCAAGAAAGCTAAGATGGTATTGTCCGAACTTTTTGGATTTTGGAAAAATTGTTGACAATCCAAAAATCTTGTAAAAGGCGACAGCCGGTGTAGGCAATCCTCTTTTCGATTCAGGTAGGAAATGCCCTTTACCATCCACCATTTTTACACCCAATCCACCAGCTTCAGGATGTTGATCCATATAGTCTATACATTTGGAAAACGTATCCTCTTGAACTACAGTGTCAGGATTTAAAAGTAGGGCATATTCACCCTTACTTATTTCCAATGCTTGGTTATTTGCTTTAGAAAATCCAGTATTGTCCTTATTGGCAATTAATTGAATATGCGGGAATTTCTCACGTAGCATTTCCACCGAACCATCAACGGAATTATTATCTACAACAATTACTTCTGCAGAAATATTTTTACAAGCATTTTGAACAGAGACTAGGCATTGTTCTAAGAAATACTTGACATTATAGTTAACAATTATGATGGATAGTTTCATAGAAAGCAAGTGCTTTAAATAGATTTGTCGTAAGGTTGTCTTTTTGCAATCGAACGTCCAAGGGTTAGTTCATCGGCAAATTCAAGATTTTCACCAAAGGAGACACCTCTAGCCAAAGTACTTATTTTTTTATCGAATTTTTCAAGTTGTTTATAAAGGTAAAATTGGGTAGTATCCCCCTCCATAGTTGGACTTAAGGCAAAGATAATTTCCTTTATTTCTGGATCCTTTTCCAAGCGAAATTTTAAGGTTTCTATGTGAAGGTCCATAGGCCCAATTCCATCCATAGGAGATATTAGACCGCCTAAAACATGGTATTTTCCTTTAAACTCAGCCGTGTTTTCTACAGCCATAACATCCCGAATGTCTTCAACTATACATATAATTTCGTCCTCACGGCTAGGGTTGGAGCAAATTTCACATATATCTGTATCCGAAACATTGTGACATTTTTTACATTCGTGTAAGGCATTTTTCATATTCATGATAGCCTTTGTAAAACGCACACTTACGTCCTTATCTTTTTTTAATAAAAATAGGGCTAAACGCAAGGCTGTTTTTTTACCAATACCAGGTAAAATGGATAATTGATCTACTGCTTCCTGTAAAACTTTCGATGAAAAATTCATAGCTTCAAAAATAGGAAAATTAATGGTAATTCATGAGCTCAATAGATTCGATAATTCAAGGATTAGGAATATGGTTCAATCTGTTTTAGCATCCTGTATACTAAATGGACAAAAGCAGATTACTTTTATTCAATTATTGCTATGAAATGCTGAGATTTTTTTGAAACGATAATTTCCTTATTTTGGTATATTATAAATTTAGATCTTTTAGAAATTGATCTGGATTTCGAGGCGAAATTTCTTGTGTTTTTGTTTTCTCGTAGAAGATTATTAATCGGTCAGAAGACCAGGCTGGAGCAAAGTTACTGGATCGTATTTTTACTACTTTTTGAATTGATGCTATCCAGATTCTATTGAGAGAGAAGGGGCCGGTTTTAATAATAAGGAATTCTCCTTCAATAACATATCTAGTGCCAAACCAAGCAGTGGCAACAATTACGAGGTATATAATTGCAATTAAATTAAGTAAAAAAGACCCCGATTCTTGTCCGGATAGGAAAAGAAAAATATCGGGCAACCAGAGTAATATACCCCAACTTATACTATGTTTTGATTGGTATATCATACATATTTACAGCCTATAATTATTTAATTATTAGGTGCTTATGTAAATATAGTGAAAATACAGCCTATAGTTAAGTTGGGAGTTTGATTTTTCTAGGTTTGAAGTGGTAATTATTTTTTTTCTTGAACCTTCCCGCGCATTAGGTTGGTGAATTTGGTTGGCAAATCTCTTTTGAATTCAACCATATTTCCAGTTCGAGGATGTTGGATAACCAATAGTCCTCCATGCAAAGCAACTCTATTGATAGGATCACTAAATCCTTCATATTTTTCGTCACCAACTATTGGGTGTCCTAAATCTTTCATGTGCACTCTGATTTGATTCTTTCGTGCAGTTGAAATATTTATTTTTACCAAAGAGTGGTCCGCATTCTTTTTGATAACCTCAAAATGAGTTAAGGCTTCCATGGCATCATTTGCGCTAGGACTAGAATACATTACCATGGCTTTATTTTCCTTTAGAAATGATTTCACCTTCCCACTAGTTTTTTTCATTTCTCCTTCAACAATGGCAAAAAATTCTTGTTTGTCAAGGTTTAAAGCCCATGATGCTTGTAGTGATGCTTCGGCTTTTGGATTTTTTGCAAAAACCATAAGGCCTGAAATCTCTCTATCCAATCTATGAATAACATAAATCTTATTGGATTCTTTTTCCTGCTGTACATGTCTAGTAAGGAAGCTATATACCGTTTTTACCTTCTCTTTATTGGATGCAATAGAAAGGTATCCTGCTTTTTTGAATACAATAATAATATCAGGGTCTTCAAACATAATTTGGACCTTGGTATCTGCTACAGGCTTGTTCTCAAGGTGAGAATTCAAGGTGACCTTTTGACCAGGCTTCAGTGGTTCATTGAACTGTTTGACTGATTTACCGTCAACAGATATCAAACCTTTGGAAAGTTGGGATTTAAGAGCGCTTTTACTTTTCCCTTGCATTTGCGCCAATAGAAAAGGTAACAGTTCAGACGACTCTTTTACGTTCAAAGTAGTCTGTCTATTTTTACCAGCTTTTTGATTGGATTGCTTTAAACCCTTTTTGTGATTTTTTCTACGCATTGCGGGAAATATTAAGGTATTCTTAAATTTCTCGCAAGGTATGAAAAAAGGATAGATTAAGACTTTATTATCTGGCATTATATATTAGGTATAAATCATCATTTTTTTTAATAAATATGGATGAATTAGCTTACTTTTATAGCCGTAAAAATCAATGATGAGAGGAGTAAATCTGCTTCAGTGGAAACTATTTATAAAACGTCTTTTATTCTCACTTGGGATATTTTCCTTGTGTAGGTTGATCTTTTTACTATTTTTTTGGACAGATTTTAATAACAACGGATTCGGTGAAATCCTGAAAGCCTTTGCCTTGGGGACAAGGTTTGATGTTTTTGCTTCCTTTTACCTAAATATTCCTTTATTCTTCACTCTTTTTATTCCTTTTCAATTTCAACAGAATAAGCCTTTTCAATTTGTACAAAAATTGATTTTTGTCTTATTGCACCTTTTTGCGCTTATTTTAAATTTATCGGATATAGTTTTTTATAAATTTTCGGGTCGAAGGATCGCTTATGATTTTATCTCCTTTCTAAAAATGGGGGACGAAACAAGTAAAGTTGCCTTCGATTTTATATTTCAGAATTGGATATTGTTACTTCTATTTATTTTAATTTCATTCCTTGTTATTAAGTTATATCCAAAGGTTTCTGTTGGATCGAAGTCTGGGAGGAGATTAAGGTATAAGAGGAAAAATCAGTATTTGGTGCAGTTAGGTATTGCGGCATTGATTTTATTGCCATTTGGCTTAGGAATTAGAGGAGGTTGGCAATATAAACCAATAAAGATTATAAATGCTGGGCAGTGGACTAATCAAGAAATGATTCCCTTGGTTTTAAATAATCCGTTTTGTTTGTTAGCGACCTGGAAAAAAACAGAACTTCAGGGAAAAGAATATTACAGTGATAAAGAGCTTCGTTCTCTAGTTCAACACGAAAAACAATTCATAAAATCGGATAGTATTACCTCACAGCCAAATGTAGTTTTGCTGATTTTGGAAAGTTTTACCCACGAATATATTGGTCATATAAATAACACTGGAAAGGGGTATACTCCATTTTTAGATTCTTTATTTCAAGAGTCTTTGGTGTTTACAGATGCCTTTGCAAATGGGACAAGATCTATAGAAAGTTTACCCTCTATTTTAGCTTCCGTACCCGCTTTATCTACTGAGGCATATATTACCTCATTTTATGGCGGTAACAAGTTAAAAGCATTGCCACATTTAATGAATGAAATGGGCTATTCCACTGCCTTTTTTCATGGGGGAGCAACGGGAACAATGGGGTTCGATGGATTTTGTACTGTCACCGGAATGCAGGCGTATTACGGGAAAGAAGATTATCCGAATCCAGCACATGATGATGGTAAGTGGGGAATCTATGATGATAAATTTTTCCCCTTTTTTTTATCCCATTTAAACAAGGAGGAGAAACCATTCTTTTATACTTTGTTTAGTTTGTCATCTCACCATCCTTACCGTATTCCTAAGGAGTTTAAAGGCCGTTTTCCTAAGGGGAAATTAAAGATTCATGAAAGTATTGGTTATACCGATGAGGCTTTGCGGAAGTTCTTTAAGGAGGCTGAAAAGCAGGATTGGTATCAAAATACAGTATTTGTTATGACTGCTGATCACTCTTTTAGATCCGTTTCAGATTATTATAAAACTACCCTTGGTAAATATCGAATACCCTTGGCAATTTTTAAACCAGGTGACCAAAACTTCAAGGGGGATTCCGAAAGAATAGTCCAACAAGTAGATATTATGCCAACCATTTTGGATATGGTTGGTTGTGAGCAACCATTTATAGCGTTTGGGAATTCTGTATTCGAATCAGAGAAAACAGCTTTTGCCATCAATTATATGAATGAATCCTATCAATATGTAAAAAAGGATCGATTATATCAGTTCGATGGTTCGAAGATGATTGGATTATATAATCTTTCTGAAGATAGTTTATTACAGCATAATATCTTGAATAAAGAGGAATTGACGATTCAGAAAAGTACAGATACCTTGAAGGCTATAATTCAGGACTATGAGTCACGCTTAATTAATAATAACTTATTACCCGTATCGAAAAGTGATGATTGAAAAAAGAAATATCATATTTATAGTAAATCCACATTCGGGAACGGGTAAGCAAAAGGGGATAGAACAGCTTATTGAATCAAATCTTGATTTGAGTAAATTCCATTATTCTATTAAGTATACAGAAAGAAAATACCATGCGACGGTACTAGCTCAGGAAGCAGTAAAGACTGGTATTGATATCGTTGTGGCAGTAGGTGGTGATGGTACTGTAAATGAAGTGGCAAAAGGATTGGTCGGGTCTCCAGTAGCCTTGGGGATTATTCCTGGTGGAAGTGGTAATGGTTTAGCTAGACATTTAGGAATCTCTATTAATATAAAACAAGCTATCCAACAATTGAATGTATTAGACATTCATTTAATGGACACCTGTGAGTTGAACGGTGAATTTTTCTTGAATGTGTCTGGAGTTGGTTTTGACGCGCATATTGCACACAAATTTGATGTTGCCGGAAAGCGAGGTTTATTAACCTATGGAAAGTTAGTCCTAAAGGAGTGGTTTAGTTATAAACCAAAAAAATATAGGATTAGAACCGAAGGCTTGGATGTTAAAGTGAATGCTGTTTTTATAAGTTTTGCGAATGGTACTCAATATGGAAATGATTTGCGTGTAGCTCCATTGGCAGAAGACAATGATGGATTATTAGATTTATGTGTCCTAGAGCGTTTCCCAGCTATTCTAACACCTATTTTTATTTTTTACTTTTGTATCAATCAGTTTTATAAATTTCCATATGTTAAGATTTATAGAGCTAGTTCATTTGATTTAGAATTAGAGAATAGCAAATTGCATTTGGATGGAGAACCTAGGGATTTAGGAAATGAAATTCATGTGCAAGTAATTCCGAATTCTTTAAAGGTTCTTAGAACAGCTTAATTTTATACCATAAATTAACAAAGCCACTATTCATTATCGCTGATTTTTACGGATACTTTATTAAATTTGTAACCTACAAAATTGTATTTGAATGGCGTCATTTGGAAGAAAGAGAAATCAGTCTACAGAAAAAATAAAATTAACGAAAGAGGGAGTGCGTAAAGCAATGCGTATCTTTCAATTTATTCTACCTCATAAGTGGACCTTTTTAGTTGGTTTGGTATTTTTATTATTATCTAGTTCTGTTTCTCTGATTTTCCCAAAGTTAATGGGTAACCTTATTCAGGAAGCGACTACCGGAACGGGTGCATTTACGAATATCAATAGTATTGCCTTAGGTCTATTGCTACTTTTTGCATTTCAGTCTGTTTTTTCATATTTCAGAGTTGTATTGTTTGTAAAGGTAACTCAGAAGACCCTTGCTTCTATTCGTAAAGCCATATTCACGCACATCATTCATCTTCCGATGAATTATTTCAATACGCACAGAGTAGGTGAACTAAATAGTAGAATCTCTGCAGATGTAGCCTTATTACAAGAAACCTTAACGACTACTTCAGCAGAGTTTATAAGACAAATTGTCATTCTGTTTGGTGGTGTTGTCATGCTGTTCTTCGTCTCACCAAAACTTTCTTTATTCATGTTGGCAGTCCTTCCTGTAATAATATTATTGGCTGTTTTTTATGGTAAAAAACTAAAAAGTTATTCTAAAAATATTCAGGAAAAAATTGCTAGTTCAAATGCTGTAGTAGAGGAGGCCTTCTCTGGGATAGCGAACGTAAAGGCGTTCACAAATGAATGGTTTGAAATGAACAGGTATACGGTAGATGTAGATAACATTGAAGCCATATCTATTAAAGGAGGGAAATTAAAAGGAGCTTTTATATCTTTTATTGTATTTGGCGTATTTGGCGCAATAGTCGGGGTAGTTTGGTATGGTGTTCGATTGATTAAAACAGGTGATTTAACCGTTGGAGGTTTGTCAGAGTTTTTATTGCTTACGATTTTTATAGCTGCAAGTATTGGTAGTATTGGAAATCTATATGCTCAAGTTCAAAATGCAATAGGTGCTTCTGAAAAACTGATGGATATATTGGATGAGAAACCTGAAGTTATTAAAATTGATGGGAGGTATGATAATCTAGAAGGAAAAATAGTATTCTCTAGTGTGAATTTTGCCTATGAAACTCGACCGGATTTTCCCGTTTTGAAGGATATTAATTTTTCCATTGAAAAGGGAGAGCAAATTGCTTTAGTAGGTGGTTCAGGAGCTGGTAAATCAACGCTTATATCACTTATGATGCAATTGTATGATAACGCAGAGGGGTTGATTGAATTTGATGGTAAGGATGTAAAAGAGATTGATTTATTTTCTCTTAGAAATCAAATAGCCATAGTGCCTCAGGAAGTAATGTTGTTTGCGGCAAGTATTTATGAAAATATTGCTTACGGTAAACCAAATGCAACTAAAGAAGAAGTGGAGTCGGCTGCAAAAAAGGCCTACGCTATGGAGTTTATTCAAAGTTTTCCTGAAGGTTTTGAAACATTAGTTGGAGATCGTGGAATTCAGTTATCAGGTGGTCAAAGGCAAAGGATAGCCATCGCAAGAGCAATTTTGAAAGATCCAAAGATTTTGATTTTAGACGAGGCTACTTCAGCTTTAGATTCAGAGTCGGAGATGTATGTTCAAAGAGCTCTGGAAGGATTGATGAATAATAGAACCTCTATTATCATTGCACATAGATTATCTACCATCAAAAAAGTGGATAGGATATTTGTCTTGGAGGATGGGAGAATTGTGGAAACAGGTTCCCATGCTGAATTGTTAGAACAAGAAAAAGGAGTTTATCGTAATTTGAATAAATTACAGTATTCATAAAGGAATTAAAGAAAAAGAAGATGATTAAGGCATTATTAATTATTGCATTTATTTATTATGCTTGGAAGTATATCTGGCGTTTAATAGGCCCAAAGGTGGCGAAGTCTGCAATGTCTAAGATTCAAAAGAAAATGGAGGAGCAGATGAGACAAGCTGCCGGTGGCCAAGCTGGAGGTTTTCAGCAACAGAGGCATTCGCAACAAAATGATAGAAGAGGAGATGGAGAAGTGGTATTGGAAAAAAAGAACTCCAACGAAAAACAACGAATGTCAACAAAGGATGTAGGAGAGTATGTTGATTACGAAGAAGTGGACTAAAAAATTGGGACTAAAAAAAGGGTATTGAATTTTCAATACCCTTTTTTATTATTTGTAGCCTATTGTCTTTTTAATAAGGCTTTATTGATCTTTTTAATCATGCTAGGGCCTTCGTAAATGAATCCACTGTATACTTGCACTAAACAAGCTCCAGCGTCCAATTTTTCTAATGCATCTTCTGCTGTGTAGATTCCGCCAACACCAATTATTGGGAAATCAGCACCAAGTGATTTAGAAAGGTATCTTATTACTTCAGTACTTCTTACCCTAACCGGTTTTCCACTTAATCCACCTGCACCAATTTCTTCAATTCTTGCTGTACTTGTTTTAAGATCAGATCTTGATATAGTTGTATTTGTAGCAATGATACCATCAAGGTTGATTTCTTTGGCTAAAGCCACGATATCATCCAATTGACCATCTGTTAAGTCCGGTGCAATTTTTAGTAAGATAGATTTTCTTGAAGAGAAGGTGTCTCTTTTGACTTGTAATGCCTTCAATAATTTCATCAAAGGTTCTTTATCTTGCAATTCTCTTAAACCTGGGGTATTTGGAGAACTTACATTGACTACGAAATAATCAACATAAGGATAAAGCTGTTCAAGTGCATATAGGTAATCGTTTAAAGCTTCTTCATTTGGAGTAAGCTTATTCTTACCTATATTTCCACCAACAATAATGTTCCCTTTATTTTTAAGGTGTTTGATAGCTACATCTACCCCTTTATTATTGAAGCCCATTCTGTTGATCAATGCTTGATCTTCCGGAAGCCTAAACATACGAGGTTTAGGGTTTCCTTCTTGGCCTTTAGGAGTTAGTGTACCTATTTCAATAAATCCAAATCCAAGTGAATCCAATTCATTGATCATTAGCGCATCTTTATCGAAACCGGCAGCCAATCCTACAGGATTTGGGAAAGTGATTCCAAATACATTTTTTTCTAGGCGCTTGTCAGAAACCTTATACATGCTTTTTAAAAGTCCCTTTACACCAGGTATTTTATGAGCATTCTTAAGTGTATTGCAAACGAGATGATGAATTTTTTCGGGATCTTGTTTGAAGAGTATAGGTCTGATTATCGCTTTGTACATGGAAGAAATTTTGTGCGAAAATACAATAAAATCCTCATTTAGTAATTCTCATTGATAGGGGAATTCTATTTATTGTTTGCAACAAAAAAAATGGCTTATTCCTAATTTTGGAATAAGCCATCTATATTTTAAAACTGATCTAGGTATTAGTGTTTAACCAATTTATGTGTCGAAATATGATCTCCAGAAATTACCTTAACTAGGTAAATTCCGTTAGTCTCTTTCTTAATATCAATGGTATGGTTCAATTCAGTACCGAAAGACATACCCGTATAGACTAATTCTCCTAGTGCATTGTACACTTCAATTTGGGTGTTCTTTTCTGTATTTAAACTCGCATTTACAGTAAAGACTCCATTTGATGGATTAGGAATGATATCAATATTTTCTAGTACAGTTTCTTCTGTAGATAATTCAGTTCCAACAGTAAACTTGTAGTTGATGAAGTTTCCGAAATCCGCATTGAATGATTTTAAAGCACCTGGTCCATCAATTTTAATAAATCTTACAGAACCATTACCGTCACCAGGGTTTGCCCAAAATTTCAAACCATTCTTACCAGCATCATTAATTTGGAATTCGTAACAACCCGGCTCAAGAGCCATATCAATTTCATACGTTGTACTGTTGTCAAGATCATCACCAGAATACATTGTTGCACCAGTAACTACATTTTTGATGTTCCAATCTGTTTCATCACCACTCGCGTTTGTTTTAAGTTTGAAACGGAATTCTGAAGGGAAATTCTTCACTACTTCAAACTCAGATACTTTTTCATTATCTGAAATGTCTTCATCTGTATTTCCATTTGGAGAAACTATTTTAGCATAGAAGGTATTGTTCTCTTCTTGTGCAAATTCCCATGGAGCAAAAGTAGGTAGTAAAACATCTTCTGTTTCAAGCGGAGAAAGGTTTCCTGTCCAAGTATGATAAGCAGTAACTACACCGGGAATACCATATTCAATGATACAACTAGTCATGTGCTCACTTCCTTTATTTTGGATTCTTACTTCTGGCTCTCCACAAATAGGATTGAATCTACTGTGATCAAAAGCTTTAGTTGGAGCTAATATATCTTCTAACGAAGCATTATATGTAAAGTTCCAATCACCATAAGTGATTAGGTTAGCAGCAATGTTGTATCCAGCTCCATCAGAAGTGCTGTTTGTATAAGAGTCAAAATCTACGTCTAGCGTATTGTTTCCTTCAACAAGAGACTCTCCTAATTCATGTTCAAAAGTAGGAACCAATTCACCAGGGCACCAGTTAGCACGATCATATAGCCATGTTCCTGGTTGTGGGTATTGTGCATTTGACCCACAATCATCCTTCCAGATTAAATTTTCATATTCCTCTGCACCGTTAAAGATAACGCTATAAGATTTTGCGCAAAATTCAGCACAGTTTTGTGCAGCCATTCCGTGTCCAGAAGGCGTGAATCTTAATTTTGCATGACTAGCATCTCCTTTATCAAAGTTGATTTCATCAACTTTGTTTTCAATGGTATGTACACCATCTACCCATTTTCCATAGGCAAAATAACCTGACCATAGTGGAAGTACATCTTTCACCGTTCTAGTAGGTGTTCCGTAAATAAAGTAATAATCCAAGGTTACCGTAAAGCCATCAGACCAT
This sequence comes from uncultured Flavobacteriales bacterium, assembly GCA_913063375.1. Taxonomy (GTDB): domain Bacteria; phylum Bacteroidota; class Bacteroidia; order Flavobacteriales; family CAJXXR01; genus CAJXXR01. The sequence goes on from CAJXXR010000004.1 coordinate 80,634, forward strand.
CCGCTATATTTAGCACGGATTGTTTGTTCTGCTTCAAGAATAGAAGCAAAATCAGTGATGTCGAAATAATATTCTCTATTCCATGTACTTGTTAAACCATTGGCGTAAGGAGTTATTATTCTCCCTAGTTCAACGTTGATGATTTTATTGAAGTAAGTATATGTTTCAGTGAAATTTGTAATTAGTGTATTAGAGTGGCTAATCCAAGTAGAATCAATGGCAGCACCAAGTGTGTCATAATAGTAGTTGTAGTAGTCTCCTCCATAAGCTAATATTGAATCAGTTTGTAATGTAGGGTCATTCAAGTCTCCGTAGAATTCTATCTGAAACGAATTGATAGCGGAATCTGTTACATTATTCACTGTATCGAAGAAGGTGATATAGGTAGTATCAATATTATAAGATATTGAATCAACAGTTTCTCCATCTACTTGGAAATGTGGGTTTAATACAAGTACAGAATCCAAAATTCCAGAATCGTGTCTTTTGTAAATTTCAACATCATAATCCCATTCACTACATCCTCCAGAAGGACAGCTTAATGTGAATTTCATTAAAATCTGACGATACGTATCGGCACTTTCAGGAAAAGTAACGTCTTCATCATAATTTCCATACCAATCCATGTGTACATTGTTATGCCCCGCGACATGCAGTGTGTCTCCGGTAACCTGAGCTGTACCCAGTAGATTTCCAGCTAAAAATGCTAAAAAAAGAGCTGATATTTTCTTCATTATAATAGTCCTTAAAAATGTGTTATTGACTGTAAATGCCAAACTTAATGAAAAAAGGAGACCTACTTTTGGAATTGTTGAAAAAAATAGGAAAAGAAGCAGATATTGAGAGTTTATTTATGTTCAATATTCTTACATTTGCCTAGATAATTCAAAAAAGAAAAACGTTATGAGCAAGTATGATGTGGCTATTATCGGGTCCGGACCCGGTGGATATGTTTCTGCAATCAGATGTGCACAATTAGGCTTTAAAACAGCCATCATTGAAAAATATAGTACACTAGGCGGAACTTGTTTAAATGTTGGATGTATTCCTTCTAAGGCGCTTTTAGATTCGTCTGAGCACTTTCATCAAGCAAAGCACCAATTTAAAGATCACGGAATAGAGATCAATGAGCCTACTATCAATATAGCTCAAATGATTGGGCGTAAAAATGAAGTGGTTTCTCAAACTTGTGACGGTGTTGAGTTCTTAATGAAAAAGAACAAAATCGATGTTATTCAAGGTATGGGAGCATTCAAGGATGCTACACATATCGTGGTAACAGATGCTGATGGGAAAACAACCGAAATTGAAGCGGATAAGACTATTATCGCTACAGGTTCTAAACCAGCAAGTTTACCGTTTATCCAATTAGATAAAGATAGAGTCATCACTTCTACTGAGGCATTAAACCTTAAAGAAGTTCCTAAGCACCTGATCGTTATTGGTGGAGGGGTTATCGGATTGGAGTTAGGTTCAGTATACGCAAGATTAGGTTCAAAGGTTAGTGTTGTAGAATATATGGATTCTATTATTCCAGAAATGGATAAGGCATTGGCTAAAGAATTGAAAAAGGTACTTACGAAACAATTAGGATTCAAATTCTATTTGAATCATGGTGTTGTTGATGTATCAAGAGATGGTGATGTTGTTGTTGTAAAAGCTAATAACAAAAAAGGAGAAGAGGTTGTTCTTGAATCCGATTACTGTTTGGTATCTGTAGGTAGAACTCCATATACTCAAGGCTTGAATTTGGAGAGTGCTGGTGTAAAGGTTGACGATAGAGGACGTATAGATGTAAATGGTAATTTACAGACTTCTGCTGCTAATATTTACGCAATTGGTGATGTTATCAAGGGCGCAATGTTGGCACATAAAGCGGAAGAAGAAGGTGTTTTTGTTGCTGAACTAATTGCTGGACAAAAGCCACATATTGATTATAATTTGATTCCTGGTGTAATTTATACTTGGCCTGAAGTTGCAGCTGTTGGAAAAACAGAGGAGCAACTTAAAGCAGATGGTGTTAAATTTAAATCTGGATCTTTCCCATTTAAAGCAAGTGGTAGAGCAAGAGCATCCATGGATATTGATGGTTTTATCAAAGTATTAGCAGACGCACAAACGGATGAAATTCTAGGTGTTCATATGATTGGACCACGTGTTGCTGATATGATTGCTGAGGCGGTAGTAGCGATGGAATTTAGAGCATCTGCTGAAGATATTGCACGTATTTGTCATGCGCACCCAACTTTCACTGAATCCTTTAAGGAAGCGGCGTTGGATGCAACTGAAAAGAGAGCATTACATATATAATAGCACACTTATATAATTATTGAAAGGTTGTTTTGATTCTATCAAAACAGCCTTTTTTTATTCGCACCTAATTTTATTACCTTTAACTACCATTAGAATAAGTTAAAACAAAAACCATAGAAGATGAAAGTTTTAAAATCAGTACTCTTATTGGCTGTATTGTCAATTTTAGGACTAGTGATTTGGGCTAGTACCACAGATAGAACCTACAGGGTTGAAAGAACTAGAACAGTGCCTGCTCCTAAAGAGGTTGTATTTGAATATGTGGGGAATTACAATAATTGGAATGATTGGTCACCATGGATTGAGAATCCAGATGATGCCACCTTTGTTTTAGAAAAGGAAGGTATTGGTGTAGGTTCTAGTTATTATTGGAAGGCAAATGATGAAGAAGATGAGCATATTGGAGAAGGTAAAATGACCACTATCGAGTATGAGAAAAATAAAAGTATGGTGCAACATCTTGCATTTATAAAGCCTTGGGAATCTGAATGTCATACCTCTTGGGATTTCAAATCTACGGATAAAGGTGTTGAGGTAACCTGGGCGATGTATGGAGAGGATAATGTAATGAATAAAATCGTAATGCTCTTTCTGGGAAGTTTGGATGAAATGGTAGGCCCTGATTTCGAACGTGGTTTAGAAAATATAGAAAAGGCTTCTATAGCGGCAATAAATAAAACCTATATGAACGTAGATGGGGTAGTGGAGTATCCTGCTATTAAATACCTTTATATAGCCCGTAAAAGTAGTATAGAAGAGGTAGGTGTTAATATTCAAACCTATATGCCAAAACTGGGAATGTTTTTTGGGATGAACAATATCAAGTCCGATGGAATGCCATTTACGAAATACAATGTTTGGGATGAAAAATCTAAAACGGCAGAATTTGAATTAGGAATTCCTGTATTGGAGAAACCAGAAATGGATTTAGGTAATTTCTCCTATGGTGAAACAGATGCATTCAAAGCTATCAAGGTTGTCTTTAAAGGAGATTATAAGCACCTGGCTAAAGCATGGGAATTTGCAATGGAATATATAGGCGAGAACAAACTGGAAATGAATGGAGCTCCGATGGAGGTGTATGAGACTGATCCAGGTACTGAGCCAAATCCAGCAAATGTAAAAACGGTCATTTATATTCCGATTAAATAATTTAGTAGAAAGCTATTCATAAAAAAAGCCCCTCCGTAATTTATGGAGGGGCTTTTTTTATACTTCTTCAATTTGAAAAGGTTTGGATTCAAAATAATCCTTAAAGTCCTTTATATTATTCTCTAGACTCTTACTCATCTTCTCTTCAAAGCTGTCCTTAAATAGTCTAAAAAACCAGGGGAGCTCCAACTTAAAGGTACATTGGATTTCTGTATCCCGGCCTGCAGGAATCAACTTCCATTCCATTACATTGTGCTGAGTACCGTTGATAGCAATGGTGTATTGAACCTTTTTAGGTCTTTCTATTTCCTTAATGGTTAGGATAGACCATTCTTCTTTACCTTTTAGTTTCCAGTGTATTTTATTGCTTTCAAATTTGAAATCTAAATTTTCATCAGATTTAAATAAACTACTCCATAGCTTACATTCTTCTGGCTTTGAAAGGCTGGAGAATATTTGGTCGGGACTACTGTTCAGTACCAAAGTTTTGGCAGTAATATTGACATCCTTTTCTTTTAGGAATCCTACTGTAACTATTAATAGTAACATCAAGGTGATTCCAATAAGGAAATAACGAGGAAATGATTTAAGCATATTTGTTTATTTATTTTGACAGTTTTCACAAATTCCTTTTACCATAAATTCTACTTGAGTTATTTGGAAATTCTCGGGTATGTTTAGGTCTGGTATATGTACATCTAGACAATAGGTCTGGTCACAATTTGAGCACTGTAAGTGTATATGTTGATCTTTGTGTTGATGATGATCACAGTGATCTTGACAAAGTGCAAACCTTTGAATACCATTCAAATCAATAAATTGATGAATGATACCTTTTTCTTCAAAAGATTTAAGGTTTCTATAGATTGTCACCCTATCCATATTAGATTGAAGTGACTTTTCAATTTCTGAATGGGATAAGGCGCGCTTATTTTCTACAAAAAAAGTAATTATTTCCAGTCTATTACTCGTAATTTTGAGATTATTTGACTTCAGTATGTCCTTGGATTCTAGCAAATTGAAAAAAATGATTAGAATTATTGAAAAATAGTGGCTTATTTTCTAGGCAAAAATAAATTCTTTTTTATATTCTGCCCAGAGAATGTCCAAATAATTGTTCAAATTTGCATGAAATTTCAGGCATTCATAAAATGATTGAATAGAGAATTAACATAAATAATATTGCTAATGATGACGGTGGAGCAAGCAACATATAGTAGGTTAGAGAATCTAGATATTCGAGAACTTCCATTCGGGCAAGTTTTTACAGATCACATGTACGTTTGTACCTATAAAGATGGACAATGGGATGCTGGGAAAATTCAACCGTATGGTAATTTATCACTTTCTCCTGGGATGCAAGGTTTGCATTATGGGCAAAGTATCTTTGAGGGAATGAAAGCTTATCGTAATTCATCTGATGAGGTAGTCTTATTTCGTCCAATTGAAAATCAATTGAGATTGAATAAAAGTGCTCAAAGGATGTGTATGCCTGATTTACCTGAACATTTATTTATGGATGGTTTGAAAAAACTGTTGGAAATGGATAGTGAATGGGTTCCATCTTATGAGGGATTTAGTCTGTATATTAGACCATTTATGTTTGCGTCTGGGGTAGGTGTTCAAGCAAGACCTAGTGAAGAGTATACGTTTATGATTATCTGTTCTCCAGTTTCTGCTTATTATTCAAAGCCGGTAAAATTGCTAATTGAGGAAACGTATTCGAGAGCTGCCTATGGTGGAACTGGAACTGCGAAAGCTGGAGGGAATTATGGTGGATCTTTTTACCCTGCTAGATTGGCTGCAGAGAAAGGATACGACCAATTGATGTGGACAGATTCTATAGAGCATAAATATATAGAAGAAGCTGGGACAATGAATATTTTCTTTAGAATAGGGGATGAGTTGGTTACTCCAGCTTTATCGGGAACTATTTTGGAAGGTATCACTAGAGATAGCGTTATTAAATTGGCAAGGCATATTGGAATTCCAGTAGTAGAAAGAAAAATTTCTGTTGATGAATTGATGGAGGCCTATGATAATAATACCCTTACTGAAGCATTTGGTGTTGGTACGGCAGCTACTGTTAGTGTGATTTCACATATAGGTAGAGGTGATAAGCAAATTATTTTAGATGAAAATCAAGAATTTGCTTTAAGGATAAAAGAAAATATGGATAATATCCGCGTAGGTAAACAATCTGATGATCTAAATTGGATCATGAAGGTTTGTTAATCTAATACAATAGTATAGTAGGGTGGTTTAGTAATAAGCCACCCTTTTTTTATGCTTTTTTTTTCGGGGCTATTTTTGCCATCCAATAACTTATATAGATTGATCCAATTACGGTAGGAGCCAACCAACCATAGATTCCAGGGATAAATTTATTCACTACTATAAAAGCCGTGAAAGCTGCCATATACCCTCCAACCATATTTCCAATATGGATTCTTAACCACGATTTCGTTAGTTGTTCAGTGTCTTTTAATAGGCGTATATCTCGAATAGATAGGGTTATTCCAATAGCCCCAAATATCAATAAAACAATGCTTGGGTTATGGCGTTGAAGGAGTGGTAGTAACGACCAAATGACCATACCTAATCCAGAAAATAACATTCCATAGGAAATAATCTTATCCGTTGTGAAAGAGGAAATTTCTTGGATGTTTTTGAATCTTAGCGCACGGTATCCCGACAAAAGGAGATAACAGCTGAAAATACCAATGATAAAAAGAAAGTAGCTGGTATGTCCCGGCATTAGCGCTACAAATAAAGCGACAATGGCAGAACTAAGCATCGCATAGAAAAACACCTTCCCACTTTTTTTGTGCAATGGACTTCCCTTCTTAGTAATTATAGCTATCATTCCGAAAATCAAGGCAATTGCTCCTAGACTAGCGTGTAAAAAAATTATATTTTGCATAGTGTATGAATGAAATAGCATGAAAAATAGTAATAATTATACAATTACGCTCCACAACATTTTTATTTCGCTAATTGTTAGCATTGATAATTTTGAAGAATATGCTCTATTTATTTAATGTCAATAGCTGTAATTCCTAGATGAACGGACTATTTGTCTTTCTGGTTTTGTTGTTACCCTAAGGCTGTTTAGTTCGCATGTTTCCTTTTTGGACAAGTGGTAGTGGAGTGAGTAAAAGCCATTATAATTCCTGATAGCATAATTGTATGCAATCAAGAAGCGGGTACTATCTATTATATGTAGTTTTTTATTCTATGTCTGACTTTGAGTCTCCTTTTAAAAAATATCCTAATCCTATGCCTAATGGTACACCCAAGGCAATACCAAGGCCAAGTTCATCTGTTAATATCCCTATGGTAACACTCACGGCTAAACCGAGCAGTATTCCACCGATCATTTTAATAGTTCCTATATTTTCCATATTTGATTGATTAATTAATACAATTCCTAACTATTAAATTCTATTAAAGTTAGTGAAAAAATACGTATAAATACTTGGAAATAAGATGATTGGTTAGTTATTCCAAAGTGAAGTCAAGGTGAAAGGTACTCCCTCGTACATCCAGAATTCCCCATCAATAAAACGATGTGGACCTTCAAGATTAGCAATGGATTCCATGGCTTTATCACTTAAAATCAATTCAGAAGCCTTGAGGTTTTCTACTAGTCGTTCGTTCTTGGTGGTTTTTGGGATTACTGAAGTTCCTCTTTGAATTGCCCATTGCAATAAAACTTGTGCAGCACTAGCGCCATATTCCTTGGCTATTAATTGAATAGTATTATTTTCTAAGAGTGAAACAAAATTTTGGTGAGATCCCCCAGATCCTAGAGGTGAATAGGCTGTATAATGGATATTGTTTGATTTACAGAATTCTAATAAGTCCTTTTGTTGAAGGTATGGATGGGATTCAACTTGATTAACTTCAGGTTGTATAATTGAATTTTTTTGGATTTCTTTCAGTTTTGGTATATTAAAATTAGAGACCCCAATATGTTTAGTTTTACCTTTTTTTACCAGACCTTCCATTGCTTGCCATGTTTCTGTTAATGGAACTTCCGCTATGGGTAGGAAATCTTTGGCGGATTCTGGATGTCTTATTTCTAATGGAAAAGCGATTGGCCAGTGAATGAGATAAAGATCTAAATAATCCAATTGTAGTTCTTCTAATGTTTGCTCTATAGCCGGTTCTACATCTTCTTCTTTGTGAGAATTGTTCCAAAGCTTACTTGTTATCCATAAATCCTCTCTTTTTACAAGGTCTTGTCTGAATACTTCATTTAGAGCATGCCCAATTGCAGCTTGGTTACCATAGATATAAGCACAGTCAATATGTCTATAACCTTGGCGAACGGCCTCTATGATTGTTCTATAAACTTCATCACGAGAAGATTTCCAAGTTCCCAATCCTAAAACGGGCATTTTATCTCCATTTTTAAACTTTAAAGTCTTCATTGTTACCTGTTTGATTTTTGTTGAAATTTCCTGCTATAGGTATAAAATTAGCTATAAATAGATGAATTTTTCCCGATTTTAGAATATTTTTCATCAAAAAAAAAGCCATTCCAGAATCCTGGAATGGCTTTTTATATTTTAGATGTATGCTTAAAATTCAGCAACTGTTTTTGCAATAATAGCAACACATTCCATAAGTTGCACCTCTGTCATTACCAATGGAGGGGCAAAACGGATGATGTTTCCGTGTGTAGGCTTAGCAAGAAGTCCGTTATCTCTTAGTTTGATACAGAAATTCCAAGCTGTATGGCTTTCTGGGCTATCATTAATGATTACAGCATTTAGTAACCCTTTACCTCTAACTTTTACAAATAGGTCAGAATTATCTACAATCTTTTGCATTTCCGCACGGAAGATTTTTCCTAGCTTTTCTGCATTTTCTTCTAGTTTCTCATCTGTAACTACTTCAAGCGCTGCCATGGCAACTGCACAGGCAACTGGATTTCCACCAAATGTAGATCCGTGTTGTCCTGGTTTGATAACTTCCATGATATGGTTGTCAGCGAATACTGCAGAAACTGGATATACACCACCTGATATTGCTTTACCTAAGATAAGTACATCTGGTTTTACGTCTTCATGGTCTACACAAAGAATTCTACCTGTTCTAGCAATACCTGTTTGAACTTCATCAGCAATGAAAAGTACATTCTTTGCTTTACAAAGTTCAGCGGCTTTTTTCAAATAACCTTCACTAGGTACGTATACACCAGCCTCACCTTGAATTGGTTCAACTAAAAATCCTGCAATATTATCTCCTTCAAGAGCAGCTTCTAAAGCATCTAGGTCGTTATAAGGAATTTTATCAAACCCCTCTGTAAAAGGACCAAAGTTTTTACGAGCATCCTCATCATTTGAGAAGGAAATCACAGTTGTAGTTCTTCCGTGAAAATTATTTTCACACACAATGATTCTAGCTTTATTCTCAGGAATTGCCTTTACTTCATACGCCCACTTTCTACAAAGTTTGATGGCTGTTTCAACTGCTTCAGCCCCTGTATTCATTGGAAGAACCTTATCAAATCCAAAGAAATTGGTAACGAATTGTTCGTATTTACCTAATACATCATTATGGAAAGCTCTTGAAGTAAGCGACAAAGTTTGTGCCTGATCAATTAATGCTTTAACAATTCTAGGATGTCCATGTCCTTGATTTACTGCAGAATATGCAGAAAGAAAGTCAAAGTATTTTTTTCCTTCAACGTCCCATACATATACACCTTCTCCTTTATTCAGTACAACTGGTAGTGGATGGTAGTTGTGTGCTCCGTGTTTGTCTTCTAAATCAATAATTTCCTGAGAATTCATGATTTTTGATTTTATAGTGTTAGTAATCCTTCTGCTTTACCTTCCAATTTATTTAACCTTACATAGAATTCACTGTTTTGAGGAATAAATTCTGCTTCAGATTGGATAGATTCTAGCAAATATAGATAAATTTGCAGCATGGGAAGAAATAGAAATCAAAGGATGTTCAAAAGAGCTGAAATTCTTGAATTGGACATACAAGAAATGGCTTTCGGCGGAAAGGGTGTCGCTCGTATAAATACAGAGGAAGGTGACTTCGTAGTGTTTGTACCTAATGCACTGCCTGGACAAAAAGTAAAAGCTCGGATTACAAAATGTAAGAAGAATTACGCCGAAGCAAAATTGGAAAAGGTACTGAAAAGATCTCCTGAAGAAATAGATGTCCCATACCAGGAAATTTCAGGTGCTCCATATGCAAAATGGCCTATAGCTTTACAAGAAAAACACAAAAAGGATTCTAGTTTAGACCTCTTTAAAAAATTTGGAGAGCTTGAAAACCCTGAAGATCTTTTTGATACTTATATCAGTTCACCACTTGAGTGGCACTATCGAAACAAAATGGAATATAGCTTTTCTGCTATCGGATTCGATGTAGAAAAGGAAGAGGATGTAGATGAGTTTTCTTTAGGTTTCAAAAAAAGAGGAACTTGGTGGATGGTTGAGAACTTGAATAAAGATTCAGGTTTATTTGACAAGGAAGTTGAAGATGGATTATCTACCATTAGAGAATATTTAATAAGTACAGATTTACCGGCATGGCATCCGCCTAGAAAAGATGGATTCTTCCGTTTTCTAGTTGTTAGAAAGTCCTATCATACAAATGGACTTTTGTTCAATTTAGTGACTTCATCGGAACGAATTGATAAGTTTGATAGAGACGGGTTTGTTGACCTTCTAAAGGAACTGTTTGGTGACCGCGTAAAAGGGATTATGCACACTATGAATGATGATATTGGTGATCGTGCACAAAGTTCTACTGGTTTTATGACACAATTGTATGGTGAAGATAAAATCGTTGAGAGAGTGTGTGGTTTGGATTTCCAAATGAGTCTACAAAGTTTTTTCCAAACCAACCCGGTATGTGCTGAAAAGCTATATAATAAGGCCTTGGATTATGTATTTGAAGATAATGATTTGAAGGGACAGGTTGTCTTGGATCTATTCTGTGGGACCGGTACCATTGCACAATGTATGGCGGCACGTTCTCCAGAAGCCAAAATCATTGGTGTAGAAATCGTACGCGAAGCTGTAAAAGATGCCAAGATGAATACTATAGGTAACAAGTTGGAGAATATCTCTTACTTTGCTGAAGATGTTGGTAAATTCCTTACTAAATACCCGAATTATAAAGGTAAAATCGCCTCATTAGTATTGGACCCACCACGTGCAGGGATTGCTCCTAAAACGCTTAAAAAGGTTATTGATTTAGGTGCGAATAGAATCGTATATATTTCATGTAACCCTGCGACCCAAGCCAGAGATATGAAATTGCTAAAAGAAGCTGGTTATGAACCAAAGAAATTCTCTTTAGCTGATCAATTCCCACATACAGCACATGTCGAATCAGTGTTTAGATTTGATAAAATCAAATAGTGAATGCTATTTAAACAATGAAAAAAGGCTCGAATTTTCGAGCCTTTTTTTGTTTAATATTGTTCTTTTTCGTTGGGGAAATCGTTAGATTTTACATCTCTAACATAGGATTGGAAAGCTCCCACCATATCCTCGTATAGATTGAGGTATCTTCTTAAAAATCTAGGGTGGAATTCATGTGTCATTCCTACCATATCATGTGTTACTAATACTTGACCATCAACCTCACCACCAGCTCCAATACCTATTACTGGGATGTTTAATTCTTCTGCTACTCGCTTAGCAAGGTGTGCAGGGATTTTCTCCAATACTAAAGCGAAACATCCAGTTGCTTCCAATAATTTAGCATCCTCTATTAATTTATCTGCTTCAGCTTCTTCTTTGGCACGAACAGTATAGGTTCCAAATTTATAAATGGACTGAGGGGTTAGGCCTAAATGTCCCATAACTGGAATACCTGCAGTAAGTATTCTTTGTACAGATTCAATAATTTCAGATCCACCTTCTAATTTTACTGCGTGTCCACCAGATTCTTTCATGATTCTAACGGCAGAAGAAAGCGCTTCTTTAGAATTACCTTGATAGCTACCGAATGGTAGATCAACTATTATTAAGGCTCTATCAATTGCTCTTACAACACTTGCTGCATGATAGATCATTTGATCCAATGTGATTGGAAGAGTCGTTTCATGCCCGGCCATTACATTTGAGGCAGAGTCTCCAACCAATAATACATCCACGCCAGCATGGTCCAATATTTTGGCCATGGTATAATCGTACGCAGTAAGCATAGAGATTTTCTCTCCAGATTGTTTCATTTTTAAAAGTGAGTTTGTAGTCACTTTCTTAAATTCTTTTTTTGCAGTAGACATGCTATATTGTTTTTTGAACAAGCCAAATCTATGGATTATCTAAATGATTTGAGCCTTCATTATAACTTTTCGTTCCGAATAGGTGAACAACAAAGCTATAAAAAATATATATTTGTTCGGTTTACTATTTAAATCTTAATCCTCTTTAATATGAAAAAGCTATTATTAGCTGTAATCGGTATATCGACTATTTTTGTTTCCTGTGAGAATGAATTGGACATCTATGCAGAAAATGAAGAGTCTATGGTTGTTTTTGGTCTTATAAATCCAAAAGATACTGTACATTATATAAAAGTTCAAAAGTCATTTCAAGAAGAAGGGAATGAAGTTCAAGCTGCCTTAGATCCATCGATTATTTATTATGATGATAATGAAATAACGGTTTATGTAGATGAATATGAAGGAACTTCAAAAACAGATAGCTTTGAATTCTCTCCGGTTTGGCTTTCAAATAGAGATTCAGGTGCCTTTGCTCACCCAAATAATAAGGTGTATAAGTATGTAACCCCAAACCCTGGAGCCGAATTGGTTTCAGAGTTTTCTACTAAAAGTTATAAGTTAAGAGTAGTAAAACATGACGATGATACCAAGGTGAATTCAGAATCCGCTATTGGTTTATCAAATCTTATATTTTTAACGGATCCGAAGTTTAATTCTTCTACACCTTCAAAACCATTAAAACTATACAATAACAATGGTAAGATCAATTTTGCATGGCAACAAGATGGAGGGGGGAAAGAAACCTTTGATTTAAGATTCTATTATGTAGAGGAAAATATCAATTCAGGTGTAAAAGATACTTTGTTTGTGAATTATTCACTTTACAGTGATGTTCCTGATAAATCTAAAAAGGAGATCTCTTTAAATACAGATGACTTTTTGGCCAGATTGGCACTAAGGATAGCCGAGAAAGATGATGTTAGAAGATACCCGCTTAATGTAAAGAAGGCTACTGACGGATCAATTATAGGATTTCCTATAGAAATAGATATCTGGTCAGCACAAAGTGACTTATCTACTTATTTGAATGTAACCAATGCGAGTTCAATAGGATTGGTAGAATCAAATATTACCCATTCTAATATTGAAAATGGAATAGGGTTATTTTCATCACGTACAAATTATAATCTAAGATTTGATGAAGGAGTGAATTCTCTTTATTTTGATTTAAGATCTTTGGATTCATTATCCTGTAGTTCACGAACTCGGAATTTGAATTTTGTCAAATACAGTAAAGATCTACTGACTACCGAGATCATATTTGACGATAGTCCTACTAGATGTAACTAATAAAAAAAGCCTCATATTTAATATGAGGCTTTTTTTTTCTTATCTATTCTAAATTCTAGGCTTCTTCCTTTTTACACTTCTCCTCAGCGGATGCTCCACAGAAGCTACAAGGTTCCCCTTCTTCATTCAAAAATGGACTATTGGATGCGCATGTCCCTGAGAACTCTCCATCCTTTTTGGCTAGAATTTTTATGGCGATTCCAGCAAATGCCAGGGCCAAAAACAATACGGTTACAACTAGTGTCATTATCTCTATTTTTTGCAAAGTTATGAATAATAATAATTTAATGGAATACAATCTAAACCCTAATTCCATAGCTTATTACCCATTTGAAAATACTTTATAATGGAGAAAGGTCCTTTTATTACCTGTCAGACTATGAAATAATATATATATGAAGTGATATTTTTTTTGGGATTCAAAAAAAAATATTAAATTACAGCACCTAAAACCCTAAACTTTTAAGTTTAGAACAACTAAGCCTTTGACTATTAAGTCAAAGGCTTTTTTTGTGACTGTAATTTTATACTGGAAATAAATAGTTTAATTCCATTCTACTTGATAATAAGGCTATCTATGATTTAATTCATATGGATTAAATAATAAATAGTTCAATAATAATTTATCTTTGAACTTTAAAAATTGGCTATGCAAATGAATAAATATCTTTGGTTATTAATTCCACTGGTATTATGTCTTCTCATATTGAGTCCGATTTTATTTTTGATTTCAGAAGTAAAGTGGACTCAAAGTTCATTAATAGGAAATGTTTTAGGTTCTGAATTGAGCTTAAACACCTTTCTATTAATGGGGGGAACTGCATTGTTTGCCATTTTGTTTGCAGTGCCTACTGCATTTATTCAAGCCTATTACTCATTCAAAGGCAAGCAGATGTTTTCTTGGTTGATGCTTTTGCCATTATCTATCCCTGCCTATATTGTTGCCTATACTTATAAAGGAATGTTAGGGCCATTTGGGACTATTCATGCCATGTTTGGTTTCTATGTGGAGGTTGAGAATATATTTTTCCTATCACTTTTTATGGCATCTGTGCTCTATCCTTATTTGTTTATTATGTTAAGGAATAGTTTGCGATACAATACCTTTAGCCTGATTGAAGCTGCACAATCACTGGGTAGCTCTAAGGTTTCTGCCCTTAAGAGAATTATTTTACCACTATCTATACCTGCAATTATTTCTGGACTTGTATTGATCATGATGGAAGTATTGAATAATTTTGGTGCAGTAAGTTATTTTGGGATCCCAACGTTTACCACAGAAATTATACGTTTATGGTCGCCAATGAATAGTGAGTCAGCCATAAATATTAGTATGGTTTTACTTTTGGTAGTGTGTACTATTTATTTGATAGAATATTTACTTGTAAAAGGGAAGTCATATGCCACAAGTCAAGGTGTTGATACGGAAAAGCAATTGGTGCCGCTCACTGGTTGGAAAAATGCTTTTGCAGTACTCGTTCATGTTTGTCCTATTTTAATTGGGTTCATTTTACCTTTTGTACAATTGACTTCTTGGGCATCTCACTATTATATGGATGTATTCAATCCTGAATTTCTTCAATTGATTTTAAATACATTTAAATTGGCTTTAATGGCTATTGTATTTTGTCTTTTCAGTGGTTTAGTCTTTAGCTTATCTATTCGTTTTTTTCCAAAAGTTTGGTTGAAATTCATATCAAAATCGGCGACCATTGGCTATGCTTTACCTGGGGTTGTAATTGCTATAGGGATATTGGGGCCACTTAGTTTTGTTAAAACATGGGTGCCTGATATATTTAAATATTTGATCTATTTCTTAGCTTTTGCATATGTAGTACGCTTCCAAGCAGTATCTTTTAATGCTTTAAGGAGTTCTTTGCAGAAAATCCCTTTAAATTTACATGAAGCCTCTAGGTCTCTAGCAAGACCATTTTGGAGAAGTTTATGGGATATCGAATTGAAATTATTGAAGCCAGCTTTGCTAAGTGCTTCACTACTGATATTTGTTGATGTATCTAAGGAATTACCTCTAACAATGATGTTTCAATCCTTCAATTTTGAAACGCTGGCTATAAGATCCTATATGCTTATGCAGACAGATGGAGCCGTTTATCAATCAGCTGTTCCTTCTGTGATAATAGTGTTGATAGGTTTATTACCGCTTATATTAATTCATTTTTTAACAAAGGATAAATAATGCATTTCGAAGTAACTGGGATCAATAAAAAGTTCGGAAAAAAAGAAATCTTATCCGGTATAAGTTTTAATATGAACCAAGGGGAGATTGTCGCTCTAATGGGAGAGAGTGGCTGTGGGAAATCTACTTTATTACGAATAATAGCTGGTTTCGAAAATTCTGATGCAGGTTCTGTAGAATTAAACGGAAAGGAAATACACAGGTTGGTGCCGCATAAAAGAAAGGTTGGAATGTTCTTTCAAGATTATGCCTTATTTCCTCATATGACTGTATTTGAAAATATAGCCTACGGGATTAGCTCCTCAGAAAAGCTATCTACCAAGGTGGCTGAATTGGTAGAGATGTGTGAATTGGAGGGGCTGGAAAATGTATACCCACATCAGATTTCAGGTGGGCAAAAGCAACGTGTAGCCTTGGCTAGAGCACTAGCCCCTGATCCAGAAATACTCTTATTAGATGAGCCTTTTTCTAATATTGATGCTATTTTAAGAGAAAACCTTCGCCTAGAGTTAAAAAGAATGCTAAAAGGTCGTAATCTATCGGTTATCATCGTTAGCCATGATATAGAAGATGCATTAGTTTTAGCCAATAAAGCAATCATATTGCACAAGGGGGGGATTGTGCAAGAAGGTAGTATTCGTGAATTGTATAAAAAACCAAAGAATGCTTTTGTAGCCCAGTTTGTAGGAGAAGTAAATATCCTTGAAGGAATGTTTAATGAGCAAGGTTTTAATTTTGATGATAGATTGATTTCCTGTGTTTGCACCTCGCAATGTTCTGATGGAAACAAACTATCGGTTCGTCCTGAGAATATTGAATTGATTCCTTCAGAAAAAAGTTCGGATAGTTTTCAAATAAAACAAATTATCTTCAAAAGATCCTATTGTGTAATTGAGGTGGAAAGTAAGCAATCTAGAATTTTTGCGCATGTACCTAATAAACATGATTGGAAGGAAGGGGATTATTGTCAGATAGCTATAAACGAATACCATATATTGCATTAATTCTACAATCAACCTGAGTAAGGTTGAAATATTTTTATAGAGAGGTACACTTCTATGAAATGGATTAGTTGAATTCAAGTACTTTCTGTATATTTGCAGGCAATTCACTCAAAATAATTGCACAATATGAATTCTAATTTCGCTGACCGTTTTATAGAGGAAGGTCTTACCTACGACGATGTTCTTCTAGTTCCTTCTTATTCAGAAGTATTACCTCGAGATGTAAATATTACAACACAGTTTTCTAGAAATATTCGTTTGAATGTTCCTATCGTAGCAGCTGCTATGGATACTGTATCAGAATCTGATCTGGCTATTTCAATTGCTAGGGAAGGAGGAATTGCTGTATTGCATAAAAATATGTCAATAGAACAGCAAGCAATCGAAGTAAGAAAAGTAAAAAGATCGGAAAGTGGAATGATCCTAGATCCTGTTACTTTAAGTATTGATTCAACCGTTGGTGATGCCAAACGTATGATGAAAGAAAACAAGATTGGAGGAATTCCTATTGTTGATGCTTCAAAGAAACTTATCGGTATTGTAACTAACAGAGATCTTCGTTTTGAAAAAGAACTGGAAAGAGACATCGAAGAAGTAATGACTTCTGAGAATTTGGTGACTACTTCAGAATCTACTTCATTGAAAGAAGCTGAAGTTATTTTACAGCAATACAAGATTGAAAAATTACCGGTAATAGATAAAAATACTAAATTAGTAGGTCTAATTACTTTCAGAGATATTATTAAGATCAAAGAACAGCCAATGGCTTGTAAGGATTCATACGGAAGACTACGGGTTGCTGCTGCTGTTGGTGTAACCAATGATGTTCTTGATAGAGTTGAAGCGCTACGAGCAGCAGGAGTGGATGCTGTAGTTTTGGATACTGCGCATGGCCATACTAAAGGTGTGGTGACTGTTCTTAAAAAAATTAAAGCAAAATTTAGTGATATTGATGTAGTTGTAGGAAATGTGGCTACAGCTGAAGCAGCAAAATATTTAGTGGATGCTGGAGCTGATGCTGTAAAAGTTGGTATCGGTCCTGGTTCAATTTGTACAACTCGTGTTATTGCAGGAGTTGGGGTTCCTCAATTTACTGCTGTTATGATGGCTGCAAAGGCTATTGAAGGTAGTGGAGTTCCCGTAATTGCAGATGGTGGAATTCGTTTTACGGGTGATATTGCTAAGGCGCTTGCAGCCGGTGCTGCTTCTGTAATGTTAGGATCACTATTGGCAGGTACTGAGGAAGCGCCTGGTGAAACAATTATCTTTGAAGGAAGAAAATTTAAATCTTACCGCGGAATGGGATCGATTGATGCTATGAAGGCAGGGTCTAAAGATCGATACTTCCAAGATGTTGAAGATGATGTTAAAAAATTGGTTCCTGAAGGAATTGTAGGTCGTGTTGCATATAAAGGAATGTTGCGAGAAGTAATGTATCAATTTATTGGTGGACTTAGAGCAAGTATGGGGTACAATGGTGCTGTAGACATAGAAACGTTAAGAACAGCTAAATTTGTTAGAATTACAACTGCTGGTATACACGAAAGTCATCCACACGACGTTACCATTACGCGCGAGGCACCAAATTATTCAAGATAAAATAATATTTGATGAAAAAGCTTTTATTATCATTGACCTTTGCTTGTGCAGGATTATTTGCACAAGCCCAGGATCAAAATGATGCAATTTTAACGATAGATGAAAATAATTATTCTGTAGAGGAGTTTTTACACGTCTATAATAAAAATAGAGATTTAGCACAGCAATTGGATCCCAAAAGTATGGATGAGTACATGGATCTATTTGTTAATTTTAAATTAAAGGTTCTTGATGCTGAGGCAAATGGATTAGATACTTCTAATTTATTTACTGCTGAATTGGTAGGATATAGAAATCAACTTTCTAAGCCCTATTTGGAAGATCGTGAAGTAGAAGCAGATCTACTACAGGAGGCATACCAGAGAATGAAATTAGAGGTTCGTGCTAGTCATCTACTTATTAAAGTTGGACAATCAGCCGCTCCAAAAGATACACTTAAAGCCTATAATACTGCCATGATGATTCATGGGAAGCTTAAAAATGGATCTAGTTTTGAGGATATGGCAATCGCTTTTTCTGAAGATCCAAGTGTAAAACAAAATAAGGGAGACCTAGGGTATTTTTCAGCTCTAAGCATGGTTTATCCGTTTGAGACAGCTGCTTATACTACATCTGTAGGAGAATTTTCACGACCTGTACGTACCAATTTCGGTTACCACATTCTGAAGATTATTGATAAAAGACCTAATCCAGGAAGGGTTCGTGTTTCTCATATCATGGTGAAACATCCAAAGGAAGAGACTAAATCAAGTTCTCCAGCTGAAATCAAGAAAAAAATTGATGAACTTTACGCTAAAGTTGTTGCAGGGGATGATTTTGCAGAATTAGCAAAAAGTTATTCTGAAGATAAACAAACGGCTCGTGAAGGTGGAATGCTACCATGGTTTGGTACCAATAAAATGGTAAAAGAATTTGAAGATGCAGCCTTTGCTTTAAAGGAAGTAAATGAGGTATCTGCACCTATCAAAACTTCATATGGTTGGCACATTATTAAATTAATAGAAAATGAATCTATTAATTCCTTCGAGAAGGAAAAGGCCAAGTTGAGAAAGAAGTTACAGCGTAATGATCGTGCGTATAAAAAACAAAAGGTTTTCGTTGATAAATTACGTAACGAGTATAAGTATACCTTGAATAAAAGGAATTTCGATAAAGTGATTAAATTAGTTCAACAAAAGAACTTCATGAATCCAGATTGGGACCTTGAGAAAAATACTAAGTATTATAAAAAGGAGTTATTTAGATTTGCTTCATTATCATTTACTCAAAAAGATTTTGTCTCTTTTCTAAGAAAGAAGATGAATGAATATTCAAGTAGTCAAGATAAAAAGAAGTTCATAAATGTAGCCTTGGATAACTATGTTGATCTAAATATTATAAAATATGAAAATGCTATTTTAGAGAGCAAATATATAGACTTTAGAATGTTACTTCAGGAGTACCATGATGGAATGCTTTTGTATGAGATTTCTAAAAGACTAGTTTGGGATAAAGCTTCGTCAGATACAACTGGGTTACAAGCTTATTATGAAATTAATAAGGATAGCTACATGTTTGGTAGTAGATTGGATGCAGGTATCTATACCTGTGCTAATGAGAAATTAGCAAACAAGGCTGCAAAATATCTTAAAAAAGGAAAGTCAACAGATTGGATAACTGAAAAGTTAAACAAGAAATCTAGCTTGAACTTTAGCTTTGAAAAGGCTCTTTACGAAAAAGGTGATCATGAAAAGGTCGATGCTGTAGAATGGACAGAAGGAGTATCAACATTCAATCATGAAGGTGCAGAAAGAATATCTTTTGTATATGTAGAAAAGATCTTATCTCCAGAACACAAGACATTCAATACCATTCGAGGTATGGTAATTTCAGATTATCAAAAGTACCTTGAGTTGGAGTGGCTAAAGGGGCTTAAAACTAAGCACGAGATTCAGATCAATGAAGCTATATTTGAAGGTGTAAAAGCTGGGAAATACAATCAGTAAAACAACTTAAATCGTAAAATGGTTGGTTATCAGGAAAGCAGAAAATCATTCTATAACATCCAATTTCGATTGGGTATACTTTGTATACTTATAATTTTAATCAGCTCATCTTGTTCCTCTTCTGGTGGACAGGATGAGCTGATTGTGGCTAGGGCAGGTAGTCAGCAATTAAGAAAGGCAGACCTTGAAAGAGTTGTCCCAGCGGGATTGTCTAGAAAGGATAGCTTGATATTTGTAAAGCGATATATAGATAATTGGGCCAAGGAAGAAATTCTTATGGAACAAGCCATTTTCAATCAAAAGGATTCTGAAGAAGAAATAAGTCATTTGGTTGAACATTACCGCAGGTCCCTATTAAAGCAGAGGTATATTGATGCTTATGTAAAGCAAAATTTGGATACCTTAGTGACTTCCGAGCAATTGGAAGATTATTATACGGCCAATGTGGCTCATTTTACCCTTAGAGAATCCATTGTCAGACTTAGATACGTAAAGGTAAGTAAGATGGCTCCTAAGCTTGAAGAGCTTATTGAAAGGTTAGATATTGGGGAACCAGATGATATGGAATGGTTGGAGGAATATAGTCTTCAATTTTCAAGACGACATTATTTTCAAGACAATAAATGGACCGCCTTAAGTGATATTGTAGAGCAGCTGCCTATAACGGAGTTTAAGCGGAACTTGATATTAGAAGAGCAGGGTGTGATCCAATTTGAAGATAGAAACGATTTGTATCTGTTAAAAATAGTTGATTACGCAATAAAAGATGAAATTTCACCATTAGCATTTGTGAAAGATCGAGTTATGAGTTTAATTTTACACCAGCGAAAATTGGCGATCACCAATAAGTTGGAAGAAGAATTATTCCAAAGAGCATTGAAAGAAGACAAATTTGAATTGTATTATGAGAATAACGTGGACTAAAAATCTATTGTATTTATTGGGTTTCATAACCTTTTTTGGTGCAAATGCACAAAAGACAGTTATAGATGAAGTAATTGCTGTAGTAGGGAAAAATGCCATTTTCCTTTCTGATTTTGAACAGCAATTGGTGCAATATGAAACACAAGGGATTGATGTAACACCAAAGTTGAAGTCTAAGGTTTTGGAGGAGCTTTTGGTGCAACAATTATTGGTACATAAAGCAGATATTGATAGTATTGTTATTGATGAATTTGAAATCGATTCTGAAGTAGAGAATAGATTGAAATATTTCGAGAAGCAAATTGGAGGTAGAGATCAATTGGAAGCCTATTTCAAAAAGAGTGTAGCGGAAATCAAAGATGAAATGCGTGGTCCATTGGAAGATCAGATGAAGTCTCAACGTGCTAAATGGGCAGTAATGGAAGGAATTTCAATTACTCCTGCTGAGATTAATCGATACTTTTACGGAATTACAAAAGATAGTTTACCTGTAATTAATGATCAAGTAGAAATAGGACAAATCCTTAGATTTCCACCAGCAAATATTACAGCTGTTACAGAGACAAAGCGAAAGCTGAAGGATTTGAAAGAACGTGTTTTGAGTGGCGAAAGCTTTGAAACATTGGCTATTCTTTATTCAGAAGATCCGGGGTCTTCAAGAAATGGTGGATTATACGAAAGTGTAAAACGTGGGATGTTTGTAAAAGAATTTGAAGCGGTAATGTTCAGCCTTAAAGTGAATGAAATTTCAGATGTTTTCAAAACTGAATATGGATACCACATTGTTCAACTAGTTGCTAGAAATGGTGAGCAAGTTGATTTACGTCATATTCTAATATCTCCAAAAATTGGTCAAGACGACTTATTGGAAACAAGAGATTTCCTAGATAGTTTAAAGACAATAATTGAAGAGGAAGATATCACCTTTAAAGAGGCTGCTATTAAGTTTTCGGATGATGTGAAAACGAAGAATAATGGTGGAATCCTTATCAATGATCAGGTAGGAAGTACTTTCTTCGAATTGGAAAAAATGGACCGTACCTTAAGTACAGCGATCGAAGGATTGGAAATGGATGATATTTCTACACCTATGTACGTTAAAATGGATGACGGGAAAGAGGCTTACAGAATATTGTACATCAAAAATAGAAAAGAAAAACATATCGCTAATTTAAAGGATGATTATCAAAGAATTCAAGGAATGGCCTTGAGTGATAAGCAATCATCCATTATGAAAAATTGGGCGAATAGAATGATCAGTGAAACCTATATTATGATTTCTGGTGACTATAGCGCTTTGAAGTTTAATTATAATTGGAACAAATAAGATACTATGTCACAATCGGTAGATGCACAATCTATAGATCAACTAGGAGAGAAGTACCAACTATTAAGGAATGAAATTTCTAAGGTAATTGTAGGACAGGATTCTGTTGTTGAAGAGTTAATCATATCTATTTTTAGTAATGGTCATTGTTTATTAGTAGGGGTGCCTGGTTTGGCAAAAACCTTATTGGTGAACACATTATCTAAAGCATTGGGGCTTAGTTTTAATAGGATTCAATTTACTCCTGATTTAATGCCTAGTGACATTATTGGGACTGAAATATTGGATGCGAACAAGCAATTTAAATTTGTTAAAGGGCCATTGTTTGCCAATATTATTTTGGCGGATGAGATAAACAGAACTCCTCCCAAAACGCAGTCAGCCTTGTTAGAGGCCATGCAAGAGAAATCTGTTACAATGGCAGGGAAGTCTTATGAACTTGGGAAACCATTCTTTGTATTGGCTACTCAAAACCCCATAGAACAAGAAGGAACGTATCCATTACCAGAAGCTCAATTGGATAGATTTATGTTCCAAATTCAAGTGGAATATCCAAGTTTTGATGAAGAGGTGGAGATAGTAAAAAACACTACTTCAAATAGAAAGGTGGAATTGAATCAGGTTATTTCTTCTAAAGAAATTCTGGATATTCAAGGTCTGATTCGTAGAATGCCTATAGCAGATAATGTATTGAAGTATGCTGTTCGTTTGGCATCAAGTACAAGGCCAGGAATGCCGAATAGCCCAGAAATGGTAAATAAGTATATTACTTGGGGTGCCGGACCTAGAGCTTCTCAATATCTAGTGCTTGGTGCTAAAACTTATGCCGCTATCAAAGGGAAATATTCTCCAGACATTGAAGATGTTCAGGAGGTTGCACTATCTATCTTGAGGCATCGTGTGTTGAGAAACTATAAAGCTGAAGCAGAAGGTTATAGTTTAGAGGCGATTCTAAAATCGTTATATTAAACATCCTTTTCCTGATATAAAATTAAAGCCTCCATATTTGGAGGCTTTTTTTATAGGTGTAGTTTGGATTTTAATTCTTCAAAATAATCGGCGGCGTGTACTAGTCGTGATCCATACCAAGAGAAATATTCTCCATCTACCAAATGTACGCTGCCCTCTAGCCCAAATCCTTCCATTTGATTTTTATTTTTCTCCTTGAAAGGATACGGTTCTGAGGATAGAAATATATAATCTGGATTTAGTCCCTTTATTTTTTCAAGGCTTATTTCGGGATAGCGACTTTCTAATTGTTCTGCTAAATTGTGAATACCAATGTGTTTTAATACTGCATTGATAAAAGTGTTTTCTCCAGCCAGCATATAGGGCTTTTGCCATATAAAATATAGGCAACTTGCTTGAATCCTTGGAGATGCTAGTTTGGCCCACTTTTCCTGACCCTTTTGAACCATTAAATCCGATAATTTTTCTTTTTGAAAAATGTGACCGATTGCCCTTATCATTTCCCAGGCTTCTTCAAACTTATTTATATCGCTAATCCAAACTGGAAATTCTTTGGATAAAGTCTCAATTTGATCCTGTTGATTTTCCTCTTTATTTGCTATAATTATATCTGGATTTAAAGCCCTGATTTTATCAATGTCAAGATCCTTGGTGCCTCCAATAATATTCAACTCCTGTCTTAATTCTGGGGGATGAATACAGTATTTTGTAATGCCAACTATTTGTTCCCTTAAGCCTAGATCTATTAATAGTTCTGTTTGAGAAGGGACTAAAGAAACGATACGTTTTGTCGACTGGAAGATTACTTCTCTTCCCATTTGGTCAATTACTGAAGGCATCTTTTATTCGAATTTAAGGGCCTTAATTGGATGGATGTATTTGATGAAATAGGAGGGGCCTATTAGAATCAGAATACAAACGAATATGGTTCCCAGATTTAGCAAAAGGATTTCCAGCCATGTAATGGAGACTGGTACATAGGATACATAATAGGTGCTTGCATCTAGAGGAATGATATGCCAATAGTATTGTGCTAAGCAAATTGAAATACCAATGATATTTCCCCAAATCAATCCCCTAATTATTAAATAAAAAGCATTGTAAATGAATATTTTTCGAATGCTCCAGTCATCTTGTCCCAAGGATTTTAATAGTCCCACCATTTGAGTTCTTTCTAATATGGTTATCAATAGGGCAGAGATCATATTTATTGAGGCAACTAAAGAGATTATCACCAATAAAATATAAATATTGGTGTCGAACATTTCTGTCCATAAGAAAATGTCTGGGTACATTTCTCGAATTGATTTCGATTGAATATTGAAAGGGCTTATTTCTGCCAATTCTACTGTTCTTAGATCCAATTTTTCATAGTCATCTATGTACACTTCTAAGAAAGCAAATTCATTGTCCTTCCAATTGTTTAAATTCTGAATCTGTCTCAGATCACAAAAAATAAATAATTTATCGGTGTCCATTCCTACTTCATACAAACCAGAAATGGTATACTTCTTTACTCTACTATTTCCGCTCTCTTCATTGATGAAGTATAGATCAATTTTATCGCCTATTTCATAGTTCATTTGACGGGCCAGAGTAGCTGATATCACTACTTCCTTACTCGCCTTTTCATTACCTTGAATGGGTATTTTTCCTTTTGATAAAAAGGGAGAGATGAATTGCCAGGAATCCTGATTCTCCATTCCTTTTAGAATGACACCACTGAAGGCTACTCCGTTTTTTGCAATCCCCGTTTTATAGCCAGACTTTTGAACATGGGTGAATCCTGGATTTTGTTGAAGCTCGTATATAAAGGAGTCGGAAAGGTTTATGGGAGAGAAGTCATAAGAATTGTTCAGGTCATAGTGACTAAGCTGAACATGACCAGAGATTGCAATCATCTTATTCCTAATTTCCTTTTGCAATCCATATCCACTTGCCATGGCAATAATCATGACAATAATCCCAATGGCTATGGAGCTAATGGAAACTGTAATTATTGGTTTTGAAATGCTATCTTTACTTAGCCTTTCACGAATGATCCGTTTTGATATAAAAAATGGAAAGTTCAAATTATACCCCTTTGTTCAATTAATTGTTTAGTACCCGACGTATATAAATCCTTATAACAGATTAGAATTTATGGCTACCCTTTTTAAGCAAGCTCTCAAAGATATTAAAATCTATTGCATAGTCCTTATTATATTGCCTTATGCTTTAGCTTGTAAAGCTGAAAATGATCCTAAATTTCCGAAAGCTTCAATTTCTATACAAACGGGTGCAGAATCTATAGCAGATTATGGACAAAGGTTGAAAGGAAAAAGAGTTGCTTTGGTAGCTAATAAAAGTAGTTTAATAGGTAGTACACATCTAGTAGATTCTTTGATTTCCTATGGGGTTGATCTAGTTAAAATATTTGCTCCAGAACATGGATTTAGATCCAATGCAGATGCAGGTGAGTTGATAGATTCTGAAACGGATACTAAAACAGGCTTAACCATTGAATCTCTGTATGGCAAAAATAAAAAGCCGTCTGCAAATTCCTTAAAAGATATAGATATCGTTGTATATGATATCCAAGATGTAGGAGCTCGTTTTTACACCTATATATCTACGCTTCATTATGTAATGGAGGCTTGTGGTGAGTTGGGGATTCCCGTAATGGTTTTAGACAGACCCAATCCTAATGGTGATTATATAGATGGACCAATTTTGGATACATCATTTAGCTCTTTTGTAGGTATGCATCCTGTTCCGGTTGTTTATGGAATGACCGTTGGCGAATATGCGCAAATGATAAATGGTGAAGGTTGGTTGAAAAATGGTATTACCTGTGATTTATATGTCCAGCCTTGTAAAAATTATGCAAGGGATATGGTTTATGAATTACCCGTGAAACCCTCTCCAAATCTTCCGAATTATCAGTCTATCAGATTATACCCTTCCTTATGCTTTTTTGAAGGAACTAAAGTCAGTGTTGGCCGAGGTACCGATTTCCCATTTCAAGTGTATGGAGCGCCTTTTTTAGAAGGGACTTTTAGCTTTATTCCAAAACCTGGCCCTGGTGCCAAGTATCCAAAACATGATGGGAAAAAATGTATGGGAGAGGATCTTAGGTCGCAATCAATATTATTTTTAGATTTATCATGGTTGATAAAGGCCTATTCTCAGCAGCCAGATGATTTTTTTAATTCGTTTTTTGTAAAGTTGGCCGGTACGGATCATTTAAAAGAGCAAATATTATCCGGAATGAGCGCTGAGGAAATTCGTTCAAGCTGGGAGCTTGGTTTGATAAAGTTTCGTAAAATGAGAGCTCCCTATTTAATATATAATTAGGGTTTTATTTATTTTTCAAACTTAAACGCAACGATGTTGCATTTAAGTTAGATATTTGTTTAAGTTTGCAACTTAATTGCATTTATAGATATCTCATGAAAAAATTTGCCCTCATTTTTGTACTGTTTGTGATGAATTTTCTTTCAGCTCAAACTATTAAAGGAATATTAAAGGATAGTCAATCCAAAGAATTAATTCCCTATGCAACTATTGTATATCTAGAGACCGGAGATTGGATCAGTTCCGATTCTCTAGGTATATTTATCCTTCCCAAACCTACAAAAGGGGAGGTGTCGTTAAAGATTCAGTCGATTGGATATTCAAATTTGATCATTGTAGTAGATAGGAAAACCCTAAATGAAAGTATTTATTATTTAGAGAAATCGAATACTTCCTTGGGTGAAATAGTTTTGTCAGAATCCAATTCCAAGTTGATTAACCAGAATATCCTGTCTGTACGGCAACTTGGTTTAAATGAGATCAAGATAACTTCAACCAATGTTTTAGTAGACCTACTGAGTAGCCTCCCCGGAGTAGATAATATAGGGACAGGCCCTAGTATTGGAAAGCCTGTGATAAGAGGACTTTCAGGAAACAGAATTGTAACAATCTCTCAAGGGTTAAAAGTTGAAAACCAACAGTGGGGTGCAGAACATGGCCTAGGAGTTAATGCCAGTGGTATAGATCATATAGAAATTATAAAAGGCCCCTCTTCCTTGTTATATGGAGCGGACGCCATCGGTGGAGTGCTCTTTTTCGTAAATAAAGCTTTTTTGACAAAAGGCAAGGAAAAATGGCATTGGAGTGGTAGTGGAAATACCAACACATTAGGATTCAATTCAAATTTGAACTATCAAGTTAATAAAGGGAAATTGAAATTGAATGTTTTTTCCTCCTACCAAAATTCTGCTGATTATGAATTTCCAGATGGAGGTAGACTATTAAATAGTAGATTTACTGAAAAGAGTTTAAAAGGTTCAGCAGCAGTGAAACTGGGGATAGTGAATACGCTCTTTCATTATTCAATTTTGGAAAATCAGTTGGGATTATCGGAGGGATCTACCCCTTCAAGCAGTACAGAAAGAATACAATTATTACCTTCCCAATTTGTTCGTCATCAAATGTTAAGTATTGAAAATCATGCTTTAGTAGGGGACGTAAAATATGAAATGACAATAGGTGCCTCATTAAATAATAGAAGAGAATTTGAGGATTCCTTTAAAGGTGCAGCCCTAGACATGGATTTAAAAAATATAAGTTATGCTTTAAAAGGTACTTTTAAATCTAAGAATAGGTATTGGGATTATATTTTTGGAAGTCAAGGAATGCTTCAGATAAATGAAAATCACGGTGAAGAACGATTAATCCCAAATGCAAGTAAGAAAGATTTAGGATTTTTTGGGCTTGCCAAATATTCACATAAAAAGCTTAATGTTCAATATGGATTAAGAACGGATTTCAGAAATATTGAAAGTGAATATTTTTTAAATGAGGAGGTCAATTTCCCTTCCTTTGCAGAAAATTATAATAGCTTGAATTATTCCATTGGACTGAAGTATCAATTTGAAAATGTTCATTTACGCTCAAATCTTTCTTCGGGTTTTAGAGCTCCTAATATGTCTGAATTGCTTTCGAACGGTGAGCATGAAGGTAGTGGAAGATTTGAAAGGGGAGATGCAAACCTAAAAACGGAAGAAGCCATTCAGATGGATCTTGGGATAAATTACTTCAATGAAATGGGTGAATTCTATATAGAAACATTTTACAATAATGTAAATAGATATATCTATTTGGAAGCTCAGAATGACTTTGTCGATGATGTTCAAATTTATGATTATAAACAAGCTGATGTTAATTTGTTTGGTGGAGAAATAGGAATTAATATTAAACCGAGTGGATTAAAAAATATTAACATTAAAGCAGAATTTTCAACGGTATTGGCTCAATTTAAATCTGGAGCTAGCCTATCATTAATCCCTGCCAATAAAGGAGTTGCAAATATAATTATTGATAGCCCAATTAAATCTTGGAATGCATTCAAGAAATTGAACTTAAATATTGTTCATCGGATGAAACAAGAAAGAGTTGGACTGAAGGAGTTCCCTTCCAAAGACTATACTACAGTGAGTTTAAGTAGTACGTTCAACTATAGGTTTAAGACTCAAGAAATAGCTATTGAATTCGGAGTTCAAAATATTTTTAATAAGTCCTATATAGATCATTTATCCAGGTATAAAAACATTGGAGCATTTTCTCCAGGAAGGAACATTTTTATGAGTGTTTCGTGGGATATGTTAGAAATCTAAAATGATCGGTTTGTAATACCTATTGGATTACCATACAGTTAGTTTTGTATATAAAAAACTAACTGTATGGTATTTTTTTTCATATATCGTATGCTTGCATAATAAAAATTATGTATATTAGAATTACTTCATAATTAATACAATATTACCATGGAAGATAAGACTATTCGTTACGACATTGACTCCCAGATAAGATCTGCTTGGCATGCAATTTCTCGTATGTATAATGAAAAGGCAAAACCATATGGAGTTACTACCTCCCTTGCATTTACCTTACTAAATATTGGTAAGGATGGCGTGCTTTCAACACAGTTGGGTCCAGCAATGGGGATGGAAGCTAGAAGTTTAACCAGAACTTTAAAAAGGATGGATGAACTAGGTTTGATAAGTAAGGTCAGTGATCCGATAGATAGGCGTAAAGTTAGAATTACCCTTACCCAATTTGGAATTGAAAAGAGGAAAGAAGCGGCGGTTGAAGTAAAACATTTCAATACCATGATTTATGAAGAACTAGGTACCGAAAAAATGGATGTATTTTTTGAAGTCATGGAACTTATATTATCCAAAGTTAATTCTATTCAAAAAGCAAAGCAAAAATGAAATTAGAAATTAAGAAAGTAGCCATATTAGGTGCAGGAGTAATGGGAGCACAATTAGCTTGTTTAATGGCTAATGCTGGTCTCAACGTTTTGCTTTTGGATAGAGTAGTATCTGAAGAAGATCCGGATATGTTGGCGCGTGAAGCATTGAAAAAATGTGGAAAAATGAAGCCAGCACCTTCTATTTCAAAGGATTTAATACAGACAATTGGTATTGGTAATTTTGAGGATGATTTGTCTAAATTAAAGGAAGTGGATTGGGTAATAGAAGCTATCGTTGAGAATCCAAAAATTAAGTTAGCCTTGTATGAAAAGGTACTTCCGTATTTGTCTAAAACAGTGATTTTTTCTACCAATACATCGGGTATTTCCATTAATTCTCTAGCCGAATTATTTCCATCTTCTCTACGCAATAGATTTTGTGGGACGCACTTTTTTAATCCCCCTAGATATTTAAAGTTATTGGAAATAATTCCTGGAAAGGAAACGGATGAATCCTTGATTAAGTTCCTAATGGAGTTTGGTGAAAGTAGGTTAGGGAAAAGAACGGTTTTATGTAAGGATACACCCGCATTTATTGCGAACAGAATTGGCGTTGGGGCTATAATGCATGTTTTTCAGCTTTGGGATAAAGGAAATTTCACCATTTCAGAAATGGATGTATTGACTGGTCCTATAATTGGAAGACCTAAAACGGCCACTTTTAAAACCTGCGATCTTGTAGGACTAGATACCTTGGCTATGGTTTCCGACTACCTAAAGGAAACTTGTCCAGCGGATAGCTTTAAAGCTTATTATGAAGTTCCTCCCTTTGTTAGAAAAATGGTTTCTGAGGGTAGAATAGGAGACAAAGCGAGGAAAGGATTCTATCAAAAGGTAAAAGATGAAAAGGGAAAATTAGTTCGAAAATATTATGATCCTAAAACTGATTCTTTATTAGATTGGAAGAAGGAGAAAATGACTGCATTGGCTGATGCATACCAAATAAAAAACCTTAAAAAGCGGCTTGGATTTTTAGTTGACTTAGGAGGTGATTTAGGGGAGTTCTATCGTGAAATGCTGTATGGAACATTTGCATTTGTGGCAGATAAGATTCCAGAAATTGCAGATGATATTTATAAGGTAGATGATGCTTTAAAGACTGGCTTTGGTTGGGAAATTGGCCCATTTGAAATGTGGGATGCTATCGGCCTTGAAAAGGTTGTGAAGGGAATGAATACTATGAATATGCCCGTTGCCAACTGGATTGTAGAGATGTTGAAATCAGGTAATACGGCATTTTACAAACGGGAAGGAATAGAAAGTCAACAGTTTTCTGCCCTTAGTAATTCTTATATCCCTGTACCCAGGCATCAATTGTTTTTTAATTTGAAGGATCATAAACCTTCCATAATCTGGAAAAATGATGATTGTTCCATTTATGATTTAGGGGATGGTGTCTTAAATTGTGCTTTTCACAGTAAGATGAATACGCTAGGAGGAGAAGTCTTAGAAGGTATTAATGCTGGGATAGATTTGGCAGAAGGAAAATACAAGGCTTTGTTGGTTGCCAATCAAGGACAGAACTTTTCTGTAGGAGCCAATTTGGCCATGGTATTTATGCTTGCTTTAGAGCAAGAATGGGATGAATTGGATTATGCTGTAAGTGTTTTCCAAAAAACGACTATGCGTCTTCGTTATAGTAGTATTCCTACTGTAATTGTCCCTCATGGGATGTGTTTTGGTGGTGGTGCTGAAGTAATATTACACGGAGACAGGGTACACGCTAGTTCAGAGTCTTATATAGGTTTGGTTGAAGTAGGTGTAGGGTTGATCCCAGGTGGTGGTGGAACCAAGGAATTCTCTAAGGTAGCATCGGATAACTATTATAATGGAGATATTCAATTACCTCAATTGAAAGAAAAGTATTTACAAATAGCGATGGCCAAAGTCGCTACCTCTGCCCAGGAGGGGATGGATATGGGTTATCTTAAAAAAGGAAGAGACAGCTTTGCATTGCAATCTGACTTCCTTATTCCTCAAGCAAAAGATATCGCTTTAGGTATGGCTTCTAGTTATATCCCACCCGTTGAAGGAAAAAATATTTTGGCCCTAGGGAAACAGGCTTTAGGAATGTTTATGATAGGAGCGGATTCTATGGAATTCACGAATTATATATCTACACATGATCGGTTGATCGCAGAAAAATTGGGTTATGTCATTTGTGGGGGGGATTTATCCCGACCAACTTTGGTATCGGAACAATATCTATTGGATCTAGAGAAAGAGACATTCTTATCTCTTTTGGGAGAAGAGAAGACATTACAGCGTATAGAGCACATGTTGAATACTGGAAAACCATTAAGAAATTAGGCTATGAATGTATATATATTAAATGGATTTAGATCTCCAGTAGGAAAAGCACCCAGAGGTATGTTTCGTTCCTTAAGACCAGATGATTTGGCGGCACAGGTTGTAAGGGGATTGATGGAAAAATACCCATCCATTCCCAAAGAAGAAATTGAGGATTGCATTGTCGGAAATGCGACTCCGGAAGCAGAGCAAGGATTGAATGTGGGAAGGATGATCTCTATGATGGGCTTGGATACTGTGAGAGTTCCAGGAATGACTGTAAATAGATATTGCTCTTCGGGTCTTGAGACCATCGCAATTGCTGCGGCTAAAATTCAGGCAGGAATGGCAGATTGCATCCTTGCTGGTGGTGTAGAAACGATGTCTCCAATTCCTTTTGGAGGTTGGAGAGTAGTTCCAAATTATGAGGTGTCTACCAGTCATCCAGATTGGTATTGGGGAATGGGTAATACAGCGGAAGCGGTTGCTCAAAAATACCAAGTAAGTAGACAGGACCAAGATCAATTTGCTTTTGAATCTCATAAAAAGGCATTGGCTGCACAAGCCTCGGGTAGGTTTGATAAAGATATTTTGCCTATAAATATTCAGGAAGTATATTTAGATGAACAGGAAAGAAGGCAGGAGAAAAACTATATGCTAAATAGGGATGAAGGACCAAGAGCAGATACTAGTCTTGAAGCATTGGCAAAGTTACGACCAGTATTTGCAGCTAATGGAAGTGTTACTGCCGGAAATGCTTCTCAAACTTCTGATGGTGCAGCCTTTGTATTAGTAGTATCAGAAGAATTCCTTAAACGCCACGGCTTGGAACCAGATGCAAGGTTTATGTCGTATCATGTGAGTGGTTTAGAACCTCGATATATGGGAATGGGCCCCATGCATGCAGTGCCAAAAGCACTAGAAAAAGCAGGTTTGAGTCAAGGTGATTTATCACTTATAGAGTTAAATGAAGCTTTTGCCTCTCAATCTTTGGCCGTTATTCGTGAGTTGGAATTAAATCCAGAGCTTGTCAATGTAAATGGTGGGGCTATTGCCTTAGGTCATCCCTTAGGATGTACTGGTTGTAAGCTTACTGTTCAGATATTGAATGAGCTAGAGAAGCGAAATCAGAAATATGGTATGGTAACTATGTGTGTAGGTACTGGTCAGGGTGCTGCAGGAATTTTTGAGAAGTTATAAACGAATTTAAATAATTGATATATGTCTGAAATAAGAGGAGGTGATTTTTTAACCACGCATACAAAAGCTTCGAATGTATTTATCCCTGAGGAATGGACAGAGGAGCAACGCATGATGGCAGAAACTTGTTCTGAATTTATCAGAACAGAAATAAAACCTAAGTGGAATGATATTGATTCAATGAAATATCCTGAACTATTACCTGAACTATTAAAGAAAGCGGGTGATTTAGGGATTTTAGCTGCATCTATTCCAGAGGCTTATGAAGGTCTTGGCTTAGATTTAAATACCTCTTTATTGATGGCAGAAGAAATCGGTCATACGAATTCCTTTGCTGTTGCGCTAGCAGCACATACGGGTATTGGTACCCTTCCTATATTATATTTCGGTAATGAAGCACAAAAACAAAAATATTTGCCCAAGTTAGGATCTGGTGAATGGTTTGCAAGTTATTGTTTGACGGAGCCTGGAGCAGGTTCGGATGCAAATTCTGGAAAAACCAAAGCAGTACTATCTGAAGATGGAACTTACTATGAAATAACCGGTCAGAAAATGTGGATTACAAATGCCGGATTTGCAGAGATTTTTATAGTATTCGCAAGAATAGAGGATGATAAAAATTTATCTGCCTTTATCGTTGAGAAAAGTTTTGGTAACATAACCTTAAACCCTGAAGAAAAGAAAATGGGTATCAAAGGGTCTAGTACTCGTCAGGTATTCTTTTCAAAGACTAAGGTACCCGTAGAGAATTTATTGGGGAAAAGAAATAAAGGATTTAAGATCGCTGTAAATATTCTAAACTTGGGAAGAATCAAGTTGGGTTCAGCAGTATTAGGAGGAGCAAAGGAAGCTTTAATTTCATCTACCAATTATGGTTTGGAACGTAAACAGTTTGGTAAGAGTTTGGTAGAATTTGGCGCAATAAAGTCCAAAATAGGAAGGATGTACTCCTATACTTTTGCAGCTGAAAGTGCTATTTATAGAGCTGGTTATGATATAGATTGTTTTTATGAGGCTTCCGTGAAAAATGGTATGGAAGTGCATAAAGCGCATTTAAAATCCTTAGAAGAATTTGCAATAGAATGTGCTATAATCAAAGTGCATGCTTCTGAAATGCTAGATTATATTGTTGATGAAAATGTTCAGATTCATGGTGGAATGGGATTTTCTGAAGAAGCAAGGGCAGCAAGGAGTTATAGAGATTCTAGAATAAATAGAATATTTGAAGGAACCAATGAAATCAATAGAATGCTTTCTGTTCAAATGCTATTGAAGAAAGTAATGAGAGGAGAGATTCCGTTTATGGAGGAAGCTGAAATGGCTGGAAAGGAGCTCATGAAAATCCCCAAAAAGAATATGGATGATTCCTTCTTAGCCCAAGAAAGGGAGCTATTGATGAAATTAAAAAAATTAGCCTTAATAGTATCTGGTGCAGCTGTAAAAGAATTACAGATGGAAATCCAGGAAGAGCAGGAAGTATTAATGTCTTTTGCCGATATTTTAATTGAGGTCTATATCTTGGAGTCATTATTATTGAGATTGGAAAAATTGGAATCGAATGAGCATTGGACACCGGAGAGATTAACGGCAATGATGCAAGAAAACTTGTTTAGGTCTATTCCTATAATTAGGACGGCTGCTGAAGAATCTATTAGAAGATTCGCAAAAGGTGACAATGCAAGAATACTAAATATGGCAACAAAAAGATATACCAAATTGCCAGATACAGATATTATTGAACAAAGAAGAATAATAGCAGATATGTGTATCAAGAATAAAGGAGTGTGGATTTAGTCTACAATTAATTTTATGATCGATATAAATAAACCTAGTGTCAAACTTTTTGAACTAGGTTTTTTTTTTGTTGTTTTGTTAAGATTTGGATCGCAATCCACATCCATTTAACCAGTTGAAATTCAAAAATAAATTAGCAATGATGAAAAAGTATATTTTGAAATTTTCCCTTCTTTCGCTCTATCTATCTTTTAATACTAGTCATGCTCAGGTCAGCTGGGAAAAAGTAGATGCTGGTGGAGAATTTACTGCAGCCATTCAATCGGATGGAACACTTTGGACATGGGGTTTTAATGCCAATGGACAATTGGGAAGTGGTAATTTGATTGAACAAAATGAACCATTTCAAGTGGGCCTGGATACGAATTGGTCAGAAATTAGTACTGGGGCAGCCCATTCATTGGCTTTAAAATCTGATGGCTCACTTTGGTCATGGGGCTTAAATTTTAATGGTGGTATAGGTAATGGTACAAACCTAGATGTACATGCTCCAATGCAAATTGGAACGGCCGACTATTGGGATAAAATAGCTACTGGACAGGGACATAGTTTAGCAATTAAAAACGATGGTACCTTGTGGGCTTGGGGTTTCAATACCTTTGGACAAGTAGGTAATAATACAACGGTAGATGTACTTGTTCCAACACAAATAGGAACAGATACAACATGGACCAATATTGCTGCAGGAGGAGCTCATTCTGCAGGGATTAAAGATGATGGAACCCTTTGGATGTGGGGGATAGGGCATAATGGTCAACTAGGAACAGGTGAAACAATCGCTCATTTAGAACCATTTCAAACTGGTACCGATACTAGTTGGACTAAGGTTGAATTGGGATTTGAATTTAGTTTAGGTCTACAAAATGATGGGACCTTATGGTCTTGGGGATTCAGTGTAAACGGACAAACAGGATTGGGAGGTACTAGTGATTTTGTGTTCCCAACTAAAATAGGGTCTGATACAAATTGGATAGATATGTCTGCTGGTTCTACTTTTGGTTTTGGAATTAAATCGGATAGTACGTTATATGGTTGGGGATATAATGCTTACGGTCAATTGGGGACTGGAGATGATGTTCAACAGAATATACCTATACAAATTGGTACAGCTTCAAATTGGATAAACATCAGTGCAGCAGATGGAATTTCGGATGGAACTTCTGTATTTGGACTTCACAGCGTTGGGTTAAAGTCTTCTGAGGATGGGATTTGTGTAACTGGTGCAAATTATTCGGGTCAATTAGGAATTGGAACGACTAATGCTTTAGAATCTTTTGATTGTAGTGTAGGTGAATTTGTATTAGCTGTAGCGGAGCTGAATCATTCTGATATATGTGTACTCTATAGTACGTCTCAAGGTGTATACACCCTCTCATTCAATGATGAGAATGCTATGAATAATGCGGAACTTAGTTTGGTGAATATAGAAGGAAAAGAAATTTGGAAGGAGCAAAAAGAAAGTGGTGATTTAACCATTGATTTAACCAACTATACCAATGGAATATATTTGTTGAAGGTGAATAGTTTGAAAGGGACAACAACGTATAAATTGATTAGGTAATTTAAAAAGTGTTTGGAAATAATTGTAATAAAAAAAGCCTTGAGAACTCTCAAGGCTTTTTTTATTTATTTGAATGCTATATTGCTCATCAATATTTTGTTGAAGTTATAGTACTGAATAATGATATAATCACCCTTCAGTCTTGCATACATCCTATCTACATCTGGTTCTACAAAAGGATTGTCTACTTCATCTAACATTTTATTCATCTTATAATAAGCTCTTAAAGCTATAGGTTCCTTTCCTTTTTCCTTAATTTTTAAATCGAAATAAGGAACTTGTGTTTCTAGCTTTTCTCCATTCATCGGGTCAGAATTTAAAATAAACCCTTCATGTCTGATATCTCTGAAGGAAGCTAAATAGGCGTGAACCTTGATCGGATCAACCGCTACGACTTCATTTAGATGATTTTTGAAAATATATTTTTCACCACTCTTTTCAATACTAAAACCAAGCTTGTCTCCTTGGCCATAATCTAAACTTATAGACTCAATATCTAAGTTATCGATATCAAATACAAGGCGATCTCTCCATAGATAAGGGTTAGTATAAAATCTAGAGCTGATATAACCATTGTGTCCCGGTAAATGTAATGCGTACGGTTTTGTAGCACCTTTCAGCAACATATAAGTTCCAAGATTGTCGGGTGTGTTATGACCTACATAAAATGTTTTGTCCAACTCGCCGTCTTTGAATACTTCGACCTTGTTTGATTGTACAGCCATTTTTTTGATGACCTGAGGTTCCATCAATTTTGAGATTGGATTTTTCACCTCCATTCTTGCCATAGTTTTTAGCAGTAGGGCCACATTTGTTTGTCTTGCTAGATATTTCCCATCTACCAACCAGCTACCATCATTTTGCCTAGTAAGGCTAACGGTTGATGGTGATTTTGAAGAAATAACGATTTTGTCGACCTCTTTAATGTTGGCGATACTAAAATCTCTTCGATCAATTCTCGATTCATTAATAGCTGCGCCGTCATTGGAATAATACCAAACGATTCCTCCTAAAAGGACTAGTGCCACTAAATATAATAGATTCTTTTTCATATAATGTTATCTTGAGGATTGGGGAATAATAAAGGTAAATCTATACAGATTAATTGGCATATTTTCTTTTACGTATCCAGATGCTGAAAATTCCGAATAGAATTATGACTCCAATTGGTAGTGCAGTATTAAATGCTTTCCAATAGTTATATTCAGCATGTACCCTAGTTTTATCCAATAGTCTTAATTTAAGTTCTCTTGAACGCAAGTTAATAACGGCATTGTCCTCCAATAAATAATCGACAGAATTTAATAGGAATTTTTTATTGGCATACTGTACTTTCTCATATTTATCGTACCCTAATGGTAAGGTTTTCCCATTCTGAATTCCGTTGCGAACAATATCACCATCCGATACAACAATCATTCTAGTCTTTTTTCCATCTTCTATAAATGGTAAGTCGATATTAGAATTTGGCTTGATTCTATTTTTATAAAGAGAAGTAAATGCGCCTTCTAATAATATCGCTACCGTTTGTCTACCAGATTGAAAGTTTTTTTCTTCTGGACGATTTAAAGCACTTTGAAGACTTATTCTAGCCGGTGTATTAACCGTTCCAGTATATTGGGAAGTTTGTAATAGAACTGTTTTTTTAATTCCCTTAGTTTTAATGGTATCAATACTTGATGCAAAGGTAAATTGGATGGCATCTAAATTGTTTGTAATTGAATGTTTACTATCTGGAATAACCAATGGCGAGTAATACCAAGGCATCAATTTCCATTGAATTTGGTTGTTCACCTCGGACATTGGTAAAGGGATTTTGGAACTCGTGATATCCGTCAATAGATCTGTATTTATTCTAACACCGTATTTGAATAATTGATCTTCCAGTCCTAAATCGCGAATAGGGAATGCGATAGTTTCCATGCTTGTTCTAAGACTATCCATTTCAGCGTGAACAGCATCTATTAGCCAGAGTGCTTTTCCACCTTGCATAATGTACTGGTCAATAAAATATTTATCTAGATCGGAATAGGTACTTTTTGGTTTGGCAATAATGATAGCCTGAAATTTATTTA
Source organism: uncultured Flavobacteriales bacterium (assembly GCA_913063375.1). Taxonomy (GTDB): domain Bacteria; phylum Bacteroidota; class Bacteroidia; order Flavobacteriales; family CAJXXR01; genus CAJXXR01. The sequence continues at coordinate 118,865 of CAJXXR010000004.1, forward strand.
AAGAGCTTAATTGTTTCTTTAATAAATATTCTCCTGTTATGCTGTCTGTAGGGATTTCTCTTAAATCAAATCTACTGATTACATAATGTTCATTTAAACTTATAGCGAAATCTTCAATTTCATCTTTCGTCAATTCATCATGCCCTGTAATAAAAGCAATGGTAGGTTTTACAAATGAACTAGCGGTGCGGATGGCATTCATGAATTCATACTCCAATTCATTTACGGACTCTCTTAAGTTTTCTTCTGGAGAAGACCCAATGCTGCTTTTTAGTAATTGAATAGCTACTTCTTTACCTCTATACGATAATAGAGCACCTGGAACGATAACTTTTTCTTGCATACCATCTTCTTCTTGGATCAGAATGGTAGTGGGAATCAATCCTTTTTTCGACAATTGAGACATGATCTCATTTTTCGACTTTTCATCATTAGTAGCTAAAGGATTGATGAATTCAAATTCGATTTGAGAATTGTTCGACCTTAATTCATCCAATAGAATGGCCGTTTCCCTTTTTAGTTGATTGAATTCAGAAGGTAACTCCTTTCCTTCAAGGTAAACCTTAATATAAACGATATCATCGATATCTGCCAATAAGGTTTTAGTAGTTTCTGATATCGAAAACCTCTTTTCACTGGTAAGATCCCAACGGAAAGTATTGAATTGACTTAGAAAGTATACCATTACTACAATGGCACAAAAGGCTAGAAACCTAAAAATATCCTGGTATTTAGTTGTCTTGTTCATCGTTACCATTTTCTACTTTTCAACACTAATTGTGTTGCTTTTAAAAAGAATCCAATCAAGCCTATGAAATAAATAAGGTCTCTAGAATCTATTACTCCTCTACTCATAGCTCTATAATGCATGTTGATTCCGAATTGTTCAATAACGTTTGCAAAATTATAGGAACCTAAAGAACCAATTGAATCAAACCCTAAGAAAAATATGAAACATAAAATCAAAGAGAAAATGAAGGATACAATCTGATTTTCAGTCATAGAAGAGCAGAATATACCAATTGCGCAATAACTTGAAGCTAATAGCACCAAACCAAAATAGGAGCCCATTGTCCCACCTTGATCAATATTACCCAATTGCTGTCCTAGTTGATAGGTAGAGTAATAGTATACAAGGGTAGGTACTAAGGCAAAAATAACAATCACTATGGATGCCAGGTACTTTGCGAAAATGATTTGAAAATCTGAAAGCGGTTTCGTTAAAAGGAGTTCAAAAGTTCCTGTTTTAACCTCATCAGCCAAAATTCGCATGGTAACAGCGGGTATCAAAAACATGAACACCCATGGGGCTAGAATAAATAGATTTTCTAATCCTGCATATCCTGTATCGAGAATATTATAGTCTCCAGGGAACACCCATAGGAAAAGACCACAGAGTGTAAGGAATACAATTACTACCAAATAGCCTATCAGGGAACTGAAAAAGGCATTTATTTCTTTCTTTATTAAACTGAGCATACTGACTAGATTATTCTTTTGCTGTAGATACTTTATTCAACGACCAAGCTTCTGCTTTATTGGTGAAAAAAGTTTTGGTTTTAGGCCAAACTTCTCCAAATAAGGTTGATTTCCGATAGCGATTTAAATGGTCCTCACTTTCCCATATACTGTGAGTGAAGAACAAAGATGGATTGTTTTCATCTTGTAGCAATTCTACTTGAAAACAGCCCTCTTGTGCTTTAATTCTATCTTTGTATTGGTCGAAAATGATTTTGAACTGATCCGCTTTATCGGCTGTGAGTTCAAGTTTAACTAATCGTGTGATCATGAAAAATTGATCTTTATGTTATCCCTAAATTTAAGACCGAAAATTAAAGAGGCACCGCCTCGTTCATTATGGTCAAATCTAGATATTGCTATTTCAAGGTAATCTGCAGAATTAAAAAGGGCAACAATCTCTCCTTCGGGTACACTACTATAATTGGAATCTATTTTTTCAATTTGTCCAAATCTTGGGGATTCAATACTGAATTTTCTAGATCTGGCCGTTTCATTAAATAGTTTCCTAGTTATATTGGTGACAACATTTCCATAGTGATCTACATAAATCACCTTTCCGGTAATACTGCTACTGTCTGGGGTGACATTTACTTCCGTGTCGTGTGCTATTTTAAATTTCTTTATACTTCTTCCTATTACACCCAAAGTACCACCACGGCTGATGTGTGCAGCAGCGGTAGTAAATACATTCAGCATTGGGAAAATTAGATTTTCTTGAGCCTGCTGTTCTATTGTAAGGGTCACAATATTATCCGGTTTTGTACTCGGAAACATCAATGAAAAAATGCCATTGTCAGGTCCAACAAAGAAATGTCCATTAATTTCGAGTACTATGTGGGAATTAGTGTCCTTCCTCCCAGAATCAATATCTACTATATGGACAGTCCCTTTTGGAAAGTGGTGATAGGCATTTCTTAATATATACGCTCCTTCAATAATGTTGAATGGAGATATGGTGTGTGATATGTCTACAACCTGGACTTCAGAAGCCTGGCTTAATATGTTACCCTTTATAGCGGCAACGAAATAATCTTTATGTCCGTAATCGGTCGTTAATGTGATTATAGGCATAGGTTGTATAATCAGTGGAAATTATATTTTTGTCCGAACTATTTTTCTTAATTTGCGCCGATAAAAATACACATTTTTCTATTTCCAATATAGTTAAAGAAAAGGAAAAAATTGACGAATATCAATTGCCTTCTAAAATTCAGTTAATTTTATTAACTTGAATAGGAAGAATCAGCATAAACGAAAATAACAAAAAGATCTTTGGCAGAGCTAAAAATTACATTAGAAGGCATCAATCCCGTAGATATTTACGGTTCGAATAATGCCAAGCTAAATTTGATTAAAAGTTTTTTTCCAAAATTAAAAGTGGTGGCAAGAGGCAACACTTTAAAAGTTATTGGAGAGGATGAAATACTAGATGTTTTCGAAAGGAAAATGGATTTGCTTGTTGAATATTATCAAAAATTCAACAAACTAACGTTGGAAAATATTGAGCGATTAATATTGGAAGAAGCAGATACCATTTTGGCTGCAGATGAAAATATTATCGTCTATGGAAATCATGGGAAAATCATCAAGGCAAGAACAGCTAATCAACATAAACTTGTTGATGCTGCTACCAAGAGTGATATGATTTTCGCAATCGGTCCAGCTGGAACGGGTAAAACATATACTGCAGTAGCTTTAGCTGTGAAAGCATTAAAGGAAAAACAAGTTCGTAAAATTATCATGACTCGCCCAGCAGTTGAGGCAGGTGAAAACCTTGGTTTTTTACCAGGGGATATGAAAGAGAAGTTGGATCCATATATGCAACCACTTTACGATGCCTTGTATGATATGATTCCCCGAGAAAAGTTGAAATTACTGATTGAAGAAAGAATCATTGAAATAGCACCTTTAGCATTCATGAGAGGTAGAACATTGGACAACGCTTTTGTAATTTTGGATGAAGCCCAAAATACTACGGAAGAGCAGATGAAAATGTTTTTGACAAGAATGGGGAAGTTGGCAAAGTTCGTTATAACTGGAGATATTTCTCAAATTGACCTTCCAAGAAGACAGCGTTCAGGTTTAAAGCAAGCTTTAAATTTATTGGAAGGCGTAGATGGAATTGAGCAGATTTACCTGAATGAAAATGATGTCATTCGACACCGATTGGTGAAAAAGGTTATTTCGGCATATTCACAAAACGATAAGCTACGCGAAGAGCGAAGAAAATTAGATAAAGAACAAAATAACTAGGCAATGGCAAAAGCATTGAAGGAGACGAATTTTCAATTTGAAAATCAAGCATCTGTTTATCACGGAAAGGTTCGTGATGTTTATTTCATAGGAGAGGACCAGTTAGCAATTATTTCTAGTGATCGTATTTCAGCCTTTGATGTGGTGCTTCCTGAAGGAATCCCATTTAAAGGACAAATCTTAAATCAAATTGCATGTCGCTTTTTACAAAGCACTGAGGATATTTGTCCAAATTGGTTGGTAGCAACCCCAGACCCATATGCCAGTGTAGGAAAAAGATGTGATGCATTTAAAGTAGAAATGGTCATTCGTGGATACTTAGCAGGACATGCTTGGAGAGAATATAGAGAAGGGAAACGTATACTCTGTGGAGTTGCTCTACCTGAAGGCATGAAGGAAAATGATAAGTTTCCTAGTCCAATTATTACACCAAGTACTAAGGCGGATAATGGAGAGCATGATGAAGATATCTCTAGAGAGGAAATTTTGTCTCAAGGGATTGTTTCTGAAGAGGATTATGTAATTCTTGAAAAATATACAAAAGAGGTATTTGAAAGAGGAACTGAGCTAGCTGCAAAAATGGGTTTGATTTTGGTAGATACTAAATATGAATTCGGAAAGGATTCTAATGGTGTAATTACCTTAATTGATGAAATTCATACACCAGATTCTTCTCGTTACTTTGTTACTGAGGGATATCAGGATAGACAAGATCAAGGACAGGCACAAAAGCAATTGTCAAAGGAATTTGTCCGTCAATGGTTAATAGAAAATGGATTCCAGGGGCAAGATGGTCAAACTGTTCCAGAGATGACTCCAGAAAAGATCAATGAAATCTCTGAACGCTATATAGAGCTTTATGAGAAATTGATGGGAGAAAAATTTATTAAGGCAGATAATTCCAATATTACGGAAAGAGTATTTGAAAACGTAAGTAATTATTTCACGAAATAATTATTTTTTACCCAATATTAAAAAAAAGTCCTCTAGTTTATATTAGAGGGCTTTTTTTATTTAACTTATTGAAATAGAATTATTTGGTAATTATTTCGTTATATTATTGAAGAGGTTTTTTGAAGGTGTTTCGAGAGAAACAATTTAGTTATGTTAAAGACAAAATATATATGTCTGCTTTTTTTCCTTTTTCTATTTAATACCGCAGATGCAAGCAAATATCCTATAGAGTTTAAGGTAAAGGAAAATACTTATTCCCAATTCAATTTGAATCAACTAGTACTTCCTATAGGTCTTATTGGTTATGGTTTTTGGGCACTGAACAACCCGAAATTAAAATCATATGATTATGAACTTCAAAGAAAATTGAGGTATCAACAGGATAGAGTTTTGGTCAATGATTTGATATTGTATACCCCTGTATTTAGTGTTTATGCTTTGAATGCCTTAGGAATTCATGGAAAACATAATTTTGTGGATAGAAGTATAGCCTTGTTAACGGCACATTTTATTACAATAAACTCAGTTATTCAGTTAAAGTCTGTTACAAAAGTACATAGACCTGATGGAACTGGTAGAAGTTCATTTCCTTCTGGACATACTGCTATCGCATTTATGTGTGCAGAGTTTTTGCATCAGGAATTCAAACATACGTCTCCTTTATACAGTTTTACTGGATATCTCGTTGCTTCAGGGATCGCATACCATAGAATTTATATCAATCGGCACTGGTTTTCCGATGTTGTGGCGGGAGCTGGTTTTGGAATATTGGGAACTAAAGTGGCTTATTGGTTATTGCCAATATTTCAAAAAGCGCTTGTAGGCGTTAAAAAAAGTATAGGGATTTCTCAGGTAGCGCCTTATTATAAAAATGGAAAAACTGGGATAGGTATTAAAATTGATTTATAGGGACAATCAAGAAACCCTAATTTAAAGACTTTTAGAGAAGAAAAAAGGTCATTCACATAGTGAATGACCTTTTGATATTTAAAATGCTATTGGGGCACTGTGGTTAGTATCTCACTTCGAGAGCCACAATGAAAATAACCAAGTCCATATCTATCTGAATGGGTAGTATTGATTATATTTCCTTTTACCTCTGCTGCAGGAAAATCAGAACCTGCATTGGCTGCATTTTCCCATAAAGTAAATAGGTAGAAATAGGTTTCCTTTGTGATCAAGGTCATTTCAACCCTAAGATCGTCACCTGAATTTTTCAATGGAATTAGATAGTCATTTATAATAACCGAATCTACTACTTCATCCAAATGCTCATCACGCTTCAAAAGTATCCACTGAGATCCTCCATCAATTTCATTTCTGACAAGGGTATCATTCAAATAGGTGTCAAATTTATAGTAGTCCTTGGTCTCCTGTGGTTCCAGAAAACTAACTAAAGTCAGATGTCCTAATTCTTTATCATTGTCTGATTTGCTACCAGTAGAATCAAGGTGAAAGGATAATTCATCCATTGGAGGAGCCACCTGACGAATGCTATCTTTAGCTATAAATTCTTGAAGTTCTCCACCAACTGTTGCAGAAACATATAAGGTATAGCCCGTATTGAGTTCGGGGTCCAAATTATTTATTTCATACAAGCCAGACTGGAGGTTGGATTCTGTGAATATATATTCATCTCCACTTGTATTATTTACTACCATTACGGTAGCTCCAGAAACGGAATAGTCAGCATCTGCAGCTCCAAAATAGGGATGGCTGGTTCTTAGCTGGATAGTTTGGTAGCCAGTGTTTGAGGCTGGTTCTGTATATATGAATAAACCTCCTTCTACAACTAATCTTGCTTTACTATCATCTAGGTCAATATCTATTACTTTTTCACAAGAAATAAATATTCCTGAAACAATTAATAAAGCGCTTATAATTTTTAATGCTTTCATCTTTTCTTAAAATTTAAAGTTCCAGGTTACACTAGGAATCATTTTGAAATAAGTCAATTGGACAGCTTGGTTGATACCAGTATCTTCATCAACTTCAAAATAAATACTAGAAGCATTATCTCTATTGTAAACATTATATATACTGAATGCCCATTCAGATTCATAAAGTTTACGTTTTTTACCTTTTAAAATGGCACTCACATCAATTCTGTGGTATAGTGGCATTCTTTCGGCATTTCTCTCACCATTATAATGAGCAAAGTTATCTCCCTCCAATTCAAAGCCAGACTCTGGGTAATTGGTAGGAAGTCCTGATGATAGTACAAAGTTAGATGAAACGCTCCATTTATCATTGATATCATACATCGCAGTGATAGAGAGATCATGTGTTTTATCGTAAGCCGAAAGATACCAGTCTCCATTATTGATTCCAGTTTCTCCTTCATTTCCTTCACCTGTTACTCTTCTTTCAGAGCGAGATAAGGTATAACTAACCCATCCAGTGAAATTACCTACAGATTTTTTAAGAAATAATTCCAAACCATACGCTCTACCTTCACCATGTAATATTTCTGTTTCTATATGGTTATTCAAACTCAATTCAGGAAGGTCTTTATAATCGATTAGGCTAGAAATATCCTTATAAAACACTTCTGCTGAAAATTCAAACTTGTTATCCGATAGGTTTCTGAAATACCCTAGGGCTATTTGATCTGCAACTTCTGGTTTGATATATTTCCCACTAGGAACCCAAATATCTAAGGGAGTAGGGGAAGAGGCATTACTGAGTAAATGTAAATTTTGAGTTGTTCTGTTATAACTCATCTTTAAGGATGAATTTTCATTTAACTCATATTTCAATCTTAATCTTGGCTCTAAGTTATAGAAGGATGCAATGACGTCAGATGAACCGTAGTGTTTGGTGATATAATCACCATTTGCATCTGTCAGTGGATCCCTTGAAACATATTTTTTAAGATCATTGTCCCATGAAATTGGATCACCATTGGCATAGGTCATCATATCTTGATTTCCTGTTCTAATGAAGCCATTCATTCTCAAACCATAAGCCATTGACCATCTTAATCCTAATTGCTGTTCATTACTAATATATGCCGATAACTCTTTAGCAAATTTATCATCTAGGTTTATATCAGCAAAGCTAGAACCTTTAATAGGTCTTACCTTTCCAGGAATAAAATCGTAATCTGTAAAAGCAGCCCCAAATCGCATGGTATTTTTGTTATTAGCATAATAGCTAAAATCATATTTTAGGGAGCGATTGATAATATTGGAAGTCCATCTAAACTCTTGTCCTTGAGGGAAAAATTCTAATTCATAATCGAAATTAGAATAGATCATCGAAACATTAGAGAATAACTTGGAATTGAAAAGGTGGTTCCATCTTAGATTTAATGAGGTATTTCCCCAGCTTGTTCCAAAGCGTTCATCAAACCCAAAAATATCACGACCTAAGTATCCAGAAAGGTATAGGCGATCCTTATCTGTTAATGTGTAATTTGCTTTGGCATTTAAATCATAAAAATATAGTGTAGAGTTTTGGATAGCCTCTTCACTAGAAAGTGGGAAAAATAAATCCGCCCAAGATCTTCTTCCGGCAACCATAAAGGAGCCTTTCTCTTTTTCAATTAGCGGCCCTTCTAGCATCAATCTACCAGAAATTACACCTACACCACCTGTACCATGGAATTCTTTATTATTTCCATCTTTTTGATGCACATCCAAAACAGACGATAATCTTCCTCCATATCTTGCAGGTATCCCACCTTTATATAAGGTTAGATCTTTAATAGCATCGTTATTGAATACTGAGAAGAATCCGAAGAGGTGAGATGAATTGAAAATAGTAGACTCATCCAAAAGGATAAGATTTTGATCTGCTGATCCACCACGAACATTAAAACCACTAGCACCTTCTCGGGCAATGGAAACTCCAGGTAGTAAGGCCATGATTTTTATAGGATCTACTTCTCCCATAACAACTGGTACCTTCTTTATAACTTTTGCAGATAATTTTACTGTACTACTTTCTACACTTTTGACATTTTTAGCCCTATTATTATCCGTAAGTACCACCTCATCCATTATTTCGGAATCCTCAGATAGCTCTACATTTAATTGGACGTTCTTGTCAAGAACAATTTTCTTGGTTTCCGTTTTATAACCTATATAGCTATATTGGATTTGGTAGGTTCCCTTTTCTAGGGTTAAAGAATAAAAACCATAGGTATTGGTACTGGTTCCCTGAAAGGTTTCTGGGGATGCAATACTGGCTCCAATAAGGCCTTCTCCAGATTTTGCTTCCTTAATATAACCACTGATGGTAAACTTCTCTTGGGCTAAAGTGTTTTGCGAAAAGCAAAGCACCATCACCAGCAACAGAAGTTGCATGGATTGTCGCATAATACGATTTAATTATTAATTGATTTTTGTTTTCCTATACAGTAGAACGCGGTTATAACAAGCATGTTATGCGTGAATACCAATATTCATGCGAAAGTAGTCAGCTTTTTTATTTCGTTGACAAAAATTGTGTTAAAAAAACATAAAAGATAGTGAATATTTGAATAAAATTTAACAAATATTCTTAGTGGAGTTTGCTTTGCCCATTTTCATCACTTAAACTTTTAGCATATAGAATACTAGCGTTTAATTCGAAACCTAATAATAGAATAATAGAATTGAAATACATCCAAAGAAGTACAATCATTAGGGTTCCAATAGAACCATACAATTTGTTGTATTTGGCAAAATGATCTACATAATAACTAAAGGCCAATGAAGTACCAATCATTACAAGAGTAGCTGTGATGGATCCTGGAGAAAAGAACCTCCATTTTTTAGTACTGGTAGGGCCAAAATAGTAAAGACAGGAAATCCCTGCGTATAAAAGTGTGGACAATACTATCCATTTTGATTGTAGGATAGTATTTCTAACGACATCACTTATCAACTCTTTACGCACCAAATAATCCATAAAATTTTGAGTACTCAAGATAAAAATAATGGCTAATAATAGCAGTAGTCCAAGAATTCCAGTTAACCAGAGAGAAACCAACCGCTGTTTTAATAAAGTTCGGGATTCCTTAATATGAATGGTCGCGTTAAAGGCTTCAATAAGAGAATTGACCCCGTTTGTTGAAAAGTATATGGCAAATAGAAAACCAATGGACAGTAATCCACCGTGTTGATTATTTACAATATCATCAAGTGTACTTTTGGTTGCCTCGTATGTTTTTGGAGGGAAAACATCTTGTAACAATATAAAAAGTTCCTCTTGAAAGCCTTCAATTTGAATATAGGGGATCAAACTGAACAATACGATTACACTAGGGAAAAATGCAAGGAAAAAGTTAAATGCAAGAGAAGAGGCTCTTGTGGTTATAGCTCCCTCTATAATACCTTCGATATAAAAGGCTGTTACAGAATATAAGCTTACCCCTCTGAACCCAGGTAAAACAATCTTCTTAGATTGCTGTAATATCCAAAGGACCGGTTTATTTTTCCACCAAGCTTTCAATAAATTATAGTGCTTTTAAACTTAAGTCCATATTATATACTGAATGGGTAAGGGCTCCCATAGAAACGTAATCTACACCGCATAATGCGTAATTTCGAAGTGTGTTTTCATCAATGCCTCCAGAAGCTTCTGTTTCATATCTTCCGGCAATTAATTCAACTGCAACAACGGTATCTTCTAAATTGAAATTATCCAACATTATTCGGTGAACCCCACCAATTTCTATTACTTCTTTTACTTCAGTTAAATTTCTAGTCTCAACTTCAATTTTTAAATCGAGCTTATTGATGCTTAGATAGGATTTTGTTTTTTCAATGGCTTTGGCAATTCCTCCGGCAAAATCAATATGGTTATCCTTTAACATAATCATATCATACAGTCCGAATCTATGGTTTTCACCACCACCTATCTTTACAGCCCATTTCTCTAATATACGGATTCCTGGAGTAGTTTTACGTGTATCAAGAATTTTTGTAGATAAATCCTCTATTAAGGAAGCGAAGGACTTTGTTTTTGTTGCAATAGCACTCATACGTTGCATACAATTCAATACCAATCTTTCTGCTTTTAGTAAACTAATTTCAGGTCCCTGAACGGTGAATACGATATCTCCTTTATAAACTTCAGCACCATCTAGTATCAAAGGAGTAACCGTTATAGAATTGTCCACTTCTTTAAAAATGATACTTGCCAGTTCAACACCTGCAATTATCCCATCTTCCTTAACAAGAAGTTTCATATTGCCTACTTGGCTTGATGGAATACACGCCAAGGCACTGTGATCAAAGCCATGGGTGTCTTCCCAAATGGCATTTTGAATCAACTTTTCAATAGATTGGTCCTTGTTGTACTGAGCTAGAAATTGCATGTGTTATTATATTTTGTACAAAAATAAAAATAGGCATGGATTAATGGAACATTTTTGATGAAAATCTACTTTTTTTAGATCAAAAAATCCTAATTTAAAGAGAAAATTATGGATAAAAAAAGATAAAAAATATTCTATGGCTAAAAGATTTGAATGGTGGGATTCTTGGATTGAGAAGAAACATAAATATGCAACCACCGACGAAGTTCAGATGAATGAAGATATATTCAATGCTGTATGTTCAGGAACAGGTTTACCTAATATCTCTCAAAAATCAACCTTCAAGTTTAACGATGTTGCAGATGGGGCAAATAGATTTTTAGGAATGTCTCCTAGTGGAGAGAAGCCATTTGCAAGAATCTATACACGTTTGGGGAATCCGAATACGGAATATTTGGAAAAAGTGCTCTTCCAATTGGAGTGTCAGCATATCATAGACAATGCTTTAGCAGCTGATGAAACAGAGCCCACCATAGGTGCTTTTGTTTTTGCATCGGGAATGGCTGCCATTTCAACTACTATTATGGGCTTTATTCAGCCTGGTGATGCTATTGTAGTCGGGAATGTTTATGGTTGTACAGATTCATTTATGCGTTACCTTCAGAAATTTGGTATTGCGATCCATTTTGTTGATGCTACAAAATTAGACGAGGTACAAGCTGTTTTTGATAAACACGATAATATTTGTGCAATGTTATTGGAAACTCCGGATAATCCTACTTTGAATTTGTGTGATATTAAAGCCATTTCAAAGATTACAGAAGCGAATGAGGCATTATTTATAGTTGACAACACATTTTGTTCTCCATATCTTCAACAGCCGTTTAGATTGGGCGCAGATATCGTTATTCATTCTTTGACGAAATATGTCAATGGACATTCAGCATCAATTGCAGGGGCTGCTTTAGGTCCTTATGAATATTTTAGCAATGAATTATTTTTTGCCTATAAAGATTTTGGACCAACACCTTCACCATTTGATAGCTGGTTGAATAGCCTATGTATTCAAGATATGGGAATTCGTATGGAAGCCCAATGTAAAACAGCCTACAAATTGGCCCAGTTCCTAGAAGCACATCCTAAGATTACTAAAATTTGGTATCCAGGACTAGAGAGTCATCCTCACTATACTCTTTGTAAAAAACAAATGAGATCTGGAGGTGGTATGATTACTTTTGAAGTAGAAGGCGGGTTGGAAGCAGGGGAGCGGTTAATGAATTTCTTTGCTAGACCTGATACACCAATGGAATTGGCTGTAAGTTTGGGTTCTGTGATTTCTTATATTGAGCATCCAGCTAGTATGACTCACTCAGTAGTTCCTGAGGAGGAAAGGTTACAAAGAGGAATTTCAAATTCTTTAGTTCGTCTATCAGTAGGTACTGAAGGATTCACAGTTTTGAGAGATGCTTTAGATTACGGATTAAGTTTAAACTAAGATATTTAATTAAAAAAAAGGGCCACTTCTATTTAGAAGTGGCCCTTTTTTTATGTCCTTTGAAAAATAAGGGCATAAAAAAACCGTTACTAAAAGTAACGGTTCCTTTATATGTTATGTTCTAAGAAATTCTTAGAAGAATAAGCTAAAGTTAACACCAACACTAAAGTCAGTAGAGTTGAAATCTTGAGACTCTACTGAGTAAGAGTTTGAATCAGAAGATAAGTCATCTAAATCGATTACTTTATCATCCCAAACTTTATCAGTTCCGTTAGCAAATCTCAATTTTACGAATGGCTCAACAGCGAAGTGCTCTCTCCAAACGATTGTATAACCAAGACCTAGGTCAAAGTTCATACTTTTACTTGATTCTTCAATAACTTCTCTTTCGTTGTTTTCAACGATTTTTGGAGTTCCATCTGGATTGAAGATTGGCACACCATCGATAGTTTCTTGACGGAAAGCTGTAAGATAGTCATATCTTTCAGATACAGCAGAACGACTAGTTAAACCAACCTCAGTAAATAGGTTGTTAGATACATAATAACGTGCAAAGATACCAAGATCCATTACAGAGTTATCAAGAGTAACAGAAGCTACAGGGTCAAGTGGACTCACTTTAAAATCTTGAGATTGGTTGCTAAAGTTAACCAACGCACCAATAGCGATTCCGTCTTGAACGAAGAATCCTACTTTAGGGCTGATACTTAGATCAGTCCATGCAGTGTTAGTTAAATCACTACCTGCTCCTAGCAAAATAGTCCCCTTACGTGTTTGTGCTTCCGCAGAAAATGCAAATGCTACTACTGCAGCAATAGACAAAATGATCTTTTTCATAATAGTTTGATACTTTGTTTAAAAGTAAATTATCTCTTCTTTCAGATTGTGAATTTAGTAAAAAAATACTAACTACCTAATTTGATACCTATTTATTTTACTTTTTGTTCGTTTAAATTTATCGGTAGGTAGGGCTTTACAGAGCGCCTTTTTGAAATAAATTTAATGTTAATTAGTTGAAATTTAATTTATTGGATGAAGTCCTTTATGTTGGGTCTTGATTCTGGAATCCATTTAAATTTTTTTAGTAATTTTTGTTCTGAACTTAAGTCATGAATGGGAATATAGGTTCCGGTGGGCTGTTGAAGAAAGTCAACTTTATGGATTTTTCCATCCTTCATTCGCATGTTAATTCCACTAGATTGAATAAAATTTAATCCCTCTACCTGATTCAACTTATTGACTACATAATATTTTGATTCCGCATTTCCTTGTATATGGATCTTCTCCAGCGCTGATCCATTGAATTTACCCCTTAGTTTTCTTCCCTTAATTTGGGAGAAATAGTTCTCTGAAGTATCTACTTCTTGAATGATAAATACGTTATGATCTAGTAACAGGCTGTCAATGGCATTTTCAACCAATGTAATTTTTATTGAATCTGCACTTATCTGACTATTCTGGGACCAAAGTAATGGCTCCTGAAATAATTCAATATACCCTAATTCCTGGTTGTATTTTAATATGGCTGCACTACCCTGAATATCCTTTTTAAAAAATTGTACATTATTATAGGCATGCATATTCCAATTTTCTTTCTCCTTAAAGGTATAAAGTGTTTCTGCTTTTAAATAAAAAGTGTCGGTAGCTTGGTATTGTTTAGCGATTGGTGAGTCTGTAAATTCTCCTGTGAAGTCTTTTTTATTGATGATCGCTTTATTCCCCGTGATTTGCAGCTTTTGAAGACTATCCGTTATAACAACATTGTGATATGCTTCAATTCTATTTTTGTTTTCATCAACAAAGATAGAATCAGCTAATAAGCTATGTGGTGATTTTAATCCCCTAACTTCACCTTTGCAGTGTGCAATTTCTGATTTTCGATTATAAAACCCTTCATTGAAATAAAGGTCAAGACTATCGTTGTTTAGATGGGTGTATCCGCTGAAGGTTAGTATTAGGTCATCTGTTAAATAGGTCATATTTTCAGAGTCTACCTTATACTGACTATTTCGTACCGCTACTTGTTCTTGGAAATTGATTTTGGACTGATCCATATAATAGGTCGCAGACCGGCTACTTAAGGTATCTTCACTATTGTAAATAGTCCCATGGTTTGTATAATAAGCGGACGAATGGTTCATATCATAATAGACTGAATTACTCAAGAGAAGCATTGTATGATGACGCAAGCTTACTTCACCTTTAGCATAAGACAGTTGGGTATTTCCATTATAAAATAAACTATCGGAGTTCAATTGAACACTGTCTCCTTTGTTCAGGCGTACTGAACCGAATGCTTCAAACTTGTTTTGTGCTTCAAAAAGGTATGCTGAATCACAAAATAGGATCATACCATCGTGTTCTAGTTGGATATTCCCTTTTAGTTTGTAATAGTCCGCCTTCTTATCCTCAAATCGTTCTGTTATATCAACTTTAAGAATTTTGATATACTTCTTCTCCTGTGCCTTGAGGCCAGTTAAAGAAAAAAATAATATTAGGATATATATAAGTCTCATTCTATACGCTACAATACTAAGTAAAACGATTTTTGTAAAAGATATTGTTTTGATATAAAAAAAGCTCCATTAAGGAGCTTTTTTTAATTTATCTAAGAATTGTTTGCTTTCTATCTGGCCCTACAGATACCAAAGTAATTGGCACTTCTAGTTCGGCTTCTAAATAAGCAATATAATCGTTAAGTTCTTTAGGAAATTCCGACTCTGCAGTTACACCTGTTAAGTCTTCTTTCCAACATGGAAGTTCTTTATAGATAGGTTCTATATCGTCTCCATTAATGCTGTACGGTAAATAATCAATAGTTTCACCATTGTAATTATAGTGTGTACATACTTTTAATGAAGGGAAGTCACTTAAAACATCTGCTTTCATCATCATAAGGTCTGTAACCCCATTGATATTGATAGCATATTTTAAAGCTGGAAGATCAATCCATCCACATCTTCTTGCTCTTCCTGTTGTTGCACCAAATTCATTTCCTGCTTTTTGAAGTCTCTCTCCAGTTTCATCAAAAAGTTCAGTTGGGAATGGGCCACTACCAACACGTGTACAGTATGCTTTAAAGATACCGAATACTTTTCCAACTCTGTTTGGTGCAATACCTAAACCAGTACATGCTCCTGCAGAGATTGTGTTTGATGAAGTAACAAAAGGATACGTTCCAAAGTCAACATCCAGCAAAGTACCTTGAGCTCCTTCAGCAAGAATTTTCTTACCTTCTTTAAGTGCTTTAGCGATATAGTGCTCTGCATCAATGAAAGTCAATTTTTTAAGATCCTCAATAGCTTCAAACCATGGTTTTTCAAGCTCCTCAAGATCAAATTGAATTTCAAAATGCTTAAGCATTTCAAGATGCTTCTCTTTTAAGGTGTTGTATTTTTCTTTGAAGCTATCTAGCTCGATATCTCCAATTCTAAGACCATTTCTACCAGTCTTGTCCATATAAGTAGGACCAATCCCTTTTAGTGTAGAACCAATTTTAGTTTTTCCTTTAGCAGATTCAGATGCAGCATCTAATAATCTATGCGTAGGTAAAATAAGGTGTGCTTTACGAGCAACGATTAACTTAGATGGAATATCTAAATTAAATTGTGCTAATTTCTCCAATTCTTTTTTAAAGATAACTGGATCAATAACAACACCATTACCAATAATATTGATTGCCTTATCATGGAAGATTCCGGAAGGAATAGTATGAAGTACGTGTTTGATTCCTTCAAACTCTAATGTGTGTCCTGCATTTGGACCACCTTGAAAACGAGCAATGATGTCGTAATCTTTAGTTTGAACATCCACAATTTTACCTTTCCCCTCATCTCCCCATTGAAGACCCAATAATATATCAACCGCCATTCCAGTATTTTTTTGGATTTTTGCTTTTTTAGTCTTGACTTTTTTCGTCGGAATCTGAATCGCTAATTTTTGTTGCGTAGAAATTTAGCGCGTGACTGTGTACTTTCACGCCAAAGATTTCTTCAACATTCCGCTTAATAGTTTCAATTCTTGGATCACAAAACTCGATTACTTCGCCACTATCTGTTAGGATAATATGGTCATGTTGTTTGTTTGAAAAAGATTTTTCAAACTGAGCCATATTTTTCCCAAACTGATGTTTGCGAACAAGATTGCAGTCCATGAGTAACTCAATGGTATTGTACAGGGTAGCACGACTTACTCGATAGTTTTTCTCTTTCATTGTCATGAAGAGAGATTCTATATCGAAATGCTCATCGTGTTCATAAATTTCACGAAGAATAGCGTACCGCTCTGGAGTTTTACGTTGTCCGTTCTTCTCCAAAAATTGAGTAAATATTTGCTTTACAGTTTCCTGAATTTCAACAGCCATATTGAGTCTTAAAATTGAAAGGGTAAAATTAGTACTTTTTTTTAAACCAGAGGCTCTTATGCTTTGCTAATTTCACCTTTCGTCACTTTAGATATTCCATCTATTTTTTTCAGACGTTTAATGAGGTCATCTAAATGGATTTTATTCTTAACAATAACAGTGATTTGTCCTTTAAAGGCTCCATCTGCACCGCTAATATTAATAGACTTAATATCTGTATGCATATTGTTGGAAATTATTTGGGTAATATTATTTACCAATCCAACCGAGTCAAGCCCTGTAATGGTTAAAGTACAGGCAAAAACAAGAGATTCTAAATCTATCCATTCAGCTTTTAGAATACGATAGGCATAATTTGCCATCATCTTCTGACTGTTAGGACAGCTTAGTTTATGTACCTTGATTCCTTCAGATACAGTGGTGAACCCAAATACTTCTTCACCAGGAATAGGCGTGCAACAATTGGCTAAATGATAATCCAATTGCTGTTGTTCTGATCCAAACACCAAAATTTTGGAGGTATGATCTACCGAAGATCCAGTAAGCATCTTCTGCGTTGACTTTCCTGATTTACTGATGGTGTTTCGGATTATCTTATACCAGTTGCCAGAAGTTTCCTCTGAGAATTTTCTTAAACGAGGATTGTCAATTTGACCCGTACCTATTTGATAGAATAAATCTTGACTTGTTTTTAATTTAAAATATGATTGTAGTTTCTGAATATTACGATCGTCAAAGGTCAATTTTAGAGATCGCAATTTTCTTTGCAAAATCTCTTTTCCTTCGTCGGCAATTTTCTTTTTTTCCGAACTTAATGAACTCTTAATTTTACTTTTTGCTCTAGCCGTAAAAACAAAGTTCAACCAGTTTTCCTTAGGCTTTTGGTTCTTAGAGGAAATAATTTCTACTTGATCTCCATTTTCTAAGGTATGACTCAATGGAACAATGCTTCCATTTACTTTTGTTCCAAGGGTAGTTGCTCCTAAATTGGAGTGAATTTGGAAGGCAAAGTCTAATGCGGTAGCCCCTTTTGGTAAAGTAATTAGATCTCCTTTTGGAGAGAAGGTGTAAATTTCTTTAGAGTATAAGTTCAACTTAAAGTCATCCAAGAAATTGATCGCATTTTGATCAGGATTTTCAAGTAACTCTTTTACTTGTTCAATCCAATCATCTAAGGTACTTTCTTTGTGGTCGTCTTCGGCTTGGTTCTTTTTGTATTTCCAGTGGGCAGCCAATCCTTTTTCGGCAATTTCATCCATCCGCTTAGTACGAATTTGGATTTCAATCCAGTGTCCCTCTGGTCCCATTACGGTTGTGTGAAGGGATTCATATCCGTTTGATTTTGGAATAGAAATCCAGTCTCTAAGCCTGTTTGGATTTGGTCTGAAGTAGTCTGTGATAATAGAATATACTTTCCAACAATCTGCTTTTTCTTTTTCTAAAGGAGTATCAATAACAATTCGAATAGCAAATTTGTCAAATATCTTATCGATGTCTACTTTTTGAATATTCATTTTCCGATGAATCCCAAAGATGGATTTGGGTCTACCTTTTATAGTAAAAGAAAAATCTTCTAAACCTAAGGTGTCTTTAATCGGATCAACAAATTTATCAATATAATTTTGACGCTCAATTTTCGAATCCTTAAGGTGATTCTTTATAAAAAAATAGGAGTCAGCCTCTGTGTATTTTAAGCCAAGATCTTCCAATTCAGATTTAATTGAATAGAGTCCTAATCTATGCGCTAATGGAGCGTAGATATAGAGTGTTTCAGAAGCAATTTTTTGTTGTTTATGCGCTGGCATTGAATCCATAGTACGCATGTTGTGCAATCGGTCAGCTAATTTGATCAGGATTACTCGAACATCTTCAGAAATGGTCAATAACATTTTTCTGAAGTTTTCTGCTTGTAGAGAAACATCATCTCCTAAAACCTCGGAAATTTTGGTCAATCCATCAATTATGGAAGATACTTTCTTTCCAAAAATACGTTCCATGTCTTCTAGACTATATTCGGAATCTTCAACTACATCATGAAGGAGACCACATGCTACAGAAGTATAGCCCAGTCCAATTTCTTCTGCCACAATACGTGCAACTGCAATTGGGTGATAAATATAAGGTTCACCTGATTTTCTTCGTACTCCATCATGGGCATCAATTGCAACATCAAGTGCTTTTCGTACAAACTTTAATTGCTCTTCATTTAACTTTTCAGAAGTGTGTCTCAGCAATTCCTTATACTGCCCCAGAATTTCTTTTCTCTCTAATTCAATTTGTTCTTCACCTATCATCATGCGCGGAGGATATATTGAGGTCTATTAGCACTCGTATTAAATCATTATTCTCTTCTAAATGTAGTATTTTTTCAAATATATCATTCAGCAAATTCATAAAATTTGATGCAGCATCTATTAATACGATTGTTTGGCCAATACAAGTAACAAAATTACAGCTTTTTAACAAGTTGTGAATTAGGAATTAAGGTTGATTTAAAAGCAAAAAAAAGCTCATATCGAAAAATCGATATGAGCTGGTATTAAGTAAGGTGTATTCGGATTATTTCGCTGGTAATAGTTTTGAGCGAACTTCTCCAAAACCTATATGGTATTGATCATTTGAACAATGCGCTTTCATAATAACAGTATCTCCATCATTTAAAAACTTTCGCTCTGAGCCATCTGCCATTGGAACTGGTTTAGATCCAGCCCATGAAAGTTCAAGCATTGAACCATACGCAGATTCGTCATTTCCAGAAATAGTTCCAGAAGCCATCATATCTCCAGCATTAATATTACAACCATTGACTGTATGGTGTGCTAATTGCTGTTCCATGTTCCAATACATATATTTATAGTTGGAACGTGAAATAGTATGGGCTGGCATAGTATCCGTTTCAATTTGGACTTCCAATTTGATATCGATATTCTTATCACCAGTATATTCCAAATAAGGAAGTACTTTAGGATCTTGTGTTTCACCTGGGCAACGGAATGGCTCAAGCGCATCCAAAGTTACTATCCACGGAGACATTGAAGAAGCAAAGTTCTTTCCTAGGAATGGGCCTAATGGCACATATTCCCAAGCTTGGATATCTCTTGCAGACCAGTCGTTGAAAACAGACATACCAAAGATGTAGTCCGTAGCTTCAGCCACTGAAATAGAGTCCCCCATAGGTTTACCTTGACCAGTGATAAAGGCCATCTCCAATTCAAAGTCCATTCTTTGTGAAGGTCCAAAACTTGGAATAGTTTCATCTTTTGCTTTACGCTGTCCTTTTGGACGGTGGATATCCTGCCCTGAAAGGATTATAGAACTAGCTCTACCATGGTATCCCACTGGAATGTGTAACCAGTTTGGTAAAAGAGCATTGTTTGGATCTCGGAACATGCAACCTACGTTATGTGCATGTTGACGACTGCTATAGAAATCAGTGTAGTCACCAACTTGTACAGGCATCTCCATACTAACGTCTTCTATAGAAAGAAGAATTTGTCCTTTATGCGCTTCGTTTGCTTGTAGCGTTTCATTTGAAGAATCGAATAATTCTGCTATTCTATCTCTTACCGCACGCCATATTACTTTATTCAAAGAAAGAAATACATTTAGCGTATCATGAGAAAAGGTATTCGCAGGTAATTCAATTTCTGAGAAATAACCCAATTCTTCCATGGCTTCCAAATTGATGACGGTATCACCAATTCTACTTACACAAAAAATAGGTTTGTCACTTACGGAAGCAGATCCGAAAGGTATATTTTGTATTGGGAAATCTGAACCTTTTTGAACTTCGATCCAGGATGTCCTATTTGGATTATTTGCTGCTATCATTGTTATTTTTTTGACAAAAATAATAATATATTTGTAAGCATAATAAAGCCA
>CAJXXR010000005.1 GCA_913063375.1 uncultured Flavobacteriales bacterium
GTTGGACTTGGTGCAAATCTTACTCTTACTCGTTTTTCCATCTTGTATGATAATGAGCAGCAAAAATAAGTTTATCCAAAGAATTAAGGAAATAATTAGCCCAATAGTAGACGAAATGTATAAAATCAGCTTATTTCTTCCTCAAAAAGAGACCTTTAGACAGTTAAGAATAGCTATCTCAGAATCTTAAGTTATCCTTAATCCAATTTATTGAATTAAATTTGAGACGCTTCAATCAAAACTGAGCCATCAATTTAGAATTGTACCATCATGAAAAGGATCCTCTCTCTTTTAAGTCTACCTCTTTTTACCCTTTTCTTTTTCGCATGTGAAGAAGAAAAGAAAGCTGAAAAGGTATACCAACCAATTGTTGAAAGTCAGCACCCTTTCAATGCCAAGATCTACACCTTAGAGAATGGCCTTACCGTTTGCCTTTCGGTCAACAAAAAAGAACCCAGAGCGCATACCTTGATCGGTGTAAAAACAGGTTCCAAAAACGATCCTTCACAAGCTACAGGATTGGCGCACTATCTAGAGCACATGCTTTTCAAAGGGACCTCCAAATTTGGAACCTCCAACTGGGAAGCCGAGAAGGTTTATCTAGATACTATATCGGACCTCTACGAATTACACAGGTCTACAACAGATTCTCTTGAACGCTATACCATCTATCAGGCTATTGACAGCCTTTCCTATATCGCATCTGGATTTGCAATAGCCAATGAATACGATAAAATGAATGCCGAATTGGGCGCTCAAGGAACCAATGCTTATACTTCTATGGATGAAACGGTATATACCACAGATATACCGGTATCCGAATTGGAGAAATGGATGAAGATAGAGTCCGAACGCTTCAGCGAATTGGTCTTAAGACTTTTTCATACCGAGATTGAAGCCGTTTATGAAGAATTCAATATTGGTCAGGATAGCGACGATGAGAAGGCCTATGATGCCGTAATGGAATCGCTATTCAAAAGACATACCTACGGAACGCAAACAACCATAGGCAAGGGAGAGCATCTAAAAAATCCTTCCCATGAGGAGATACAAGCCTATTTCAAAAAGTATTATGTGCCCAACAATATGATTGTTTCCATATCTGGAGATATCAATATAGATAGCACTATAGCTTTGGTGGATAAATATTTTGGAACGTATTCAGCCACCGAAGTACCCAAATACTCCTTTAGCCCAGAAGATGAACAAAGAAAGGCAGATACCCTTTCCGTTTTCGGAAAAGAAGCAGAGTATGCCTACCTAGCCTACCGACTGAATGGTGCACAGGAAAAAGACCGCATATATTTGGAACTATTAGATGGCATTTTGAACAATGGTAGTGCCGGTTTAATAGATCTGAATCTTTTAACAAAGCAGAAGGTTTTGGATGCATGGACCTATGCAATGGTAAACCATGACTACAGCATGCTATTGATGGCTGGATATCCAAAACGCAGGCAATCGCTAGAACAAGTTTCTGATTTACTGCATCAGCAAATTGAAAAAATTAAAAAAGGAGATTTTCCAGATTGGCTACCTCAGGCAGTTGTCAAAAATAAAAAGCTACAAGCCATAGAAGGCA
Source organism: uncultured Flavobacteriales bacterium (assembly GCA_913063375.1). Taxonomy (GTDB): domain Bacteria; phylum Bacteroidota; class Bacteroidia; order Flavobacteriales; family CAJXXR01; genus CAJXXR01. The sequence goes on from CAJXXR010000005.1 coordinate 1,583, forward strand.
TGAAGGAAAATAGAGAGAGAGCTAGCCAAATGCTCTATGCTTATATCAATGATACCGGTTGGGAGCAAGAAGCCAACTTATTCAATGAAATGGCGAAAATTTCTAAGGAGGATATCGTAAAGTTTGCGAATGAGCGATTAACCAACAACCATGTCTTGGTCTATAAAAGAACTGGAGAACGAGATCCTTTTAAAGTATCCGCACCAGAAATTAGCCCTATTCAATTGAATAAAGAGGCAAATTCTTCCTTTTATACCGAGCTAGCAAAAATGGAATCCAAGGAGGTGACTCCTCAATTTTTAGAGTATAAAAAGGAGATTAAGCAAACAACCATAGGCCAAAACCTAAAAATCAATACCGTTTCAAATACGGAGAACGAGTTATTCTCCCTTCATTATGTTTTTGATTTTGGAAAATGGTCCGATAAAGAATTGGCCCTAGCCATAGAATACCTTCCTTACTTAGGCACACAAAAATACAGCGCAGAAGAATTAAATGAATTTTTCTTCCAAAAAGGATTACAGTTTGAAGCGAAGGCAAGTACCAATCAAATTATATTTAGCATTAGAGGATTGGAATCTTCTTTGAATCACGGATTGGAGATGATGGAGCATATTGTGAAAAATGTGCAGCCCAACAAGAAAAAATATACGGAGCTCGTTAGCCATAAACTGAAAAAATTTACGGATGCCAAACTAGACAAAACCCATCTTTTATGGAGAGGTATGGTGAATTATGTAAAATACGGTTTCGACAATCCTGAAAACTTTGTATTCACCAAATCTCAACTTCGAAGCCTACAACCTACTACCTTAACAAATAAGCTGCATGAGATATTCAATTATCCACATGAGGTATTCTATTACGGGTCTAGTAGCGCAAAAGAATTGGCTCCAAAAATAAAACAGTACCACAATTTACCAGAAGATTGGAAAAGTGTCCCGGAAGAAAAATCATTCAGCAAAAATGAAGAAGACTACGATGTCTATTTCTTGCACCATGATATGGTACAATCGGAAATAATATTCCTCGCGGACAAAGGAAAATTTGACGCCGAAAAATTGGGATTCGGGACCTTATTTAATGAATACTTGGGAAGTCTTACCTTCAGAGAAGTTAGAGAATCGAAAGCCTTAGCCTATAGTTGCTATACCAGTTATTCTTCTTCTCCTAGAAAGGACTACTCAGACTATGTATTGGCCTATATAGGTACCCAATCTGATAAGTTTGATTCAGCAGTAAACGCTATGTTTGAATTACTTAAAAGTAGCCCAGACAATACTTCCATGTTTACTGAATCTAAAACTAAAGTTTTAAAAAGTATTGCGAGCAATAGGACCACTGGAGAAGATATTTTCTGGAACTATTTGAAAAACAAGCAAAAAGGCATAGATATTGATACCAAACGTCTGGTCTATCAATATACCAAGGATATAGAAGAGGATGAATTTACGAGGCAGTTTGATGAATTCGTAGTACCTTCCGCCTTCAAAATCATAGTGATAGGGAACAAAGAGCAGCTCAATACCGAGCAACTAGACCGCTTTGGCAAGCTCAAAGAACTCTCTATTTCTGATATTTTAAGCTATTAAGAAAGCATACATGAACAAATATCTTTTATTCAGTCTGGCTATTTTTTGCTCCTTGCTGAGTTTCTCTTGTAAATCGGGAAAATCTATGCAAAATAAGGTCCAGATTGTGGAGAATAATTATGTGGTACGCTATTCAGGAATGGGTAGAACACGAATGATTCAATTTGACATCCAATATAATCTGGAGAAGAATCAATCCATTTCCGAACCAAAACTGGTGATTGGATCTCACAATTTCCCACTGAAATTTATTCAACGAGAAGATAAAAAGTGGCTTGTAGGAAATTATAGCCAAATAAAAGAAGCTGGTCAATACACTGAATTTTCGGACGAAGGTGTTTTTGAATCTGCTCCATTTGAAGAAAGCTTCCTACAATTGCTGATCAACAATAAAGTAGTTGAAATACCAGTAGGATCATTTACCAAACAAGAAGCCACCAATTTAATCCCATAAAAAACCCCTTTTATAAAGATAATCCCCCCTAATCTTATGAAAAAAATCTCCATAATTGCCAGCTTAATGCTTCTAGCAGGTGCTAGCTACCTTTACTTTAGCCCAAGTGAAGCTGAATTAAAAGCAGAAAGCAGAGCAGCCTATGCTGACTATATAAGTAATCACGAATTTAGTCAGCGAGAGCACATGGCTAAAGCGGAATTAAAAAAAATCCCTAAAAAAGATCGTCCAGATTTAGCAGCTGAATTGGATTTCCTTCTAACGATGGACCCAGCCCTAAAGAGACCAGCTCCTGAGCGTATCACAGAATTCCTAAGAAACAAAGCACTCAACAATACCAATAGTCAAGCAAAAGCAATGGCGCAGCCTCCAGGATCTGAAACTTTCCCATGGGAAGATCGTGGACCAAATAATGTAGCTGGTAGAACCCGTGCCATGATGTTTGATCCTAACGACAGTACCTATGCCAAAGTATGGGCTGGTGGTGTTTCTGGTGGACTATGGTACAATGACAATATTTATAGCGCTACCTCAGAATGGCATGGCGTAAGTCAACTATGGGAGAATATCCCAATTTCAGCCATCTGTGCTGACCCACAAGATTCACAAGTATTTTATGTAGGTACCGGTGAAGGATTTGGTGGAAGATCTACGGTAGGTGCTGGGATTTGGAAATCTTCAGATGCTGGAACTACTTGGACACTGCTACCCAGTACTACTGACTACAAAATAATAAATGACCTTATTGTTCGTGAAGAAGGAGATACAAGTGCATTGTATGTAGCCTCAGATAGAATGGGTGGTTATAATGGTGCTAGCTTTGGAGATAGAGGTATATTCAGATCTACAGATGGTGGAACTACATTTACTGAAATTGAGGCTAATGGTTCTTCACTTCACAGTCCATCTGACTTTGAACTAGGCGTAGACAACACACTTTGGATTGCTACAGTAGGAGCAGGCGCAAAGATTTACTCTTTAGCCGATACGGTAAATGCAACCTTAGATCAAAAAAATACGCTACTTGGTGGAGACCGTGTTGAAATAGCCACAGCTCCTTCAGATAGTAACTATGTATACGCCATTATTGAATCTGCGACAAAAGTAGGTAAAATAATACGTACTACAGACCACGGAACAACTTGGGAATCATTATCAGAGCCAAACGATATAGATAATGGTATTGACGCAGACGATTTCAGTAGAGGTCAAGCTTGGTACGACCTTATTATACAGGTTGACCCAAATGATAAAGAAGTAATTATAGCAGGTGCCGTTGACCTTTTTCGCTCTGCGAATGGAGGAACTTCTTGGTCTCAGATATCCCACTGGTGGGGATATGTTTACCCCGAAGTACACGCCGATCAACACAATATACTATTCAAACCGGGATCTTCAGATACCTGTTTGTTTACAAACGATGGTGGGGTTTACTATACAAATGAACTATCATATCCTAACCCTAGTTTCTCAGCCAGAAATAAGGAATACAATGTAACTCAGTTTTATTCTTGTGACCTTCATCCAGACTCCCTATCAAACAACTATATAGCTGGAGCACAAGATAACGGAACACAAAAATTCACCAGTGCTGGAATGAATGCTACTGAAGAGATTTATGGTGGTGACGGTGCTTACTGCTTCATAGACCAACAGGATGGAGATACCTATATTGCGTCTTACACATATGCCAACTACTATATTTCTAACAACAGTGGAAATAACTGGAATGGACTATTGAACAAAGATGAAGGAGCATATTTCATCAATCCTGCAGGATACGATAGTAAGGTAGGTATGTTATATGCAACACGTACAGCTGGTGATATCTTTAGAGCCTCTACCAGTGGAGTTGATACAATGTATATCTCAGGGATGGCAAAATCTACCCACTTCTCAATTTCTCCCTATGGAGATGAGGACACTTCTAATATCTTTATTGGTACAGTGAATGGACAAATCTATAAAGTAGAGAATGCTAGTGACTCGACTTTTACATTTTCTGAAATTTCTGGAAATGCTATGCCAAGTGGAAGTGTTTCTTGTATTGCTATCGGAAGTAGTGATGATGAACTTTTAGCTACTTTCAGTAATTACGGTGTAAACTCTGTATGGTACACAAATAATGGGGGAGACAACTGGACCAATGTAGAAGGAGATCTTCCAGATATGCCAGTAAGATGGGCTCTTTTTAACCCTGCAAACTGGGGAGAAGTAATCCTAGCAACAGAATTAGGTATTTGGGCAACACCAAGTATTCAATTGCCTACTGTGGAATGGACCCAATCTATCAACGGTATAGAGAATGTTCGTGTAAACATGCTTCGAACGAGACCTTCAGACAACCAAGTTGTTGCCGCTACATATGGTAGAGGTCTATTTACAAGTAATGGATTTAACGAGGCTTATGCACCAGTTGCCATTGCCGTAGCTACAGACACAACACTTTGCATTGGACAACAAACACAGTTAAAAGATATTTCTAGTTATATAGTAGATGAAAGAGAATGGATCATCACTCCAAATTCTGGATTTGAATATATGTATGCAACTGATTCAGCATCACAATATCCTACCGTGAAATTTACTGAGGAAGGTGACTATACTATTAAATTGGTAGTGAACAATTCCAATGGATCTGACTCTGTAATTCTAGAAGATTATATCATTGTTCTGGATATGGCAGGATCTATTATCCATACGAATTCTGGTCCAGATGAATTGAAAGCCAGTATTGATGGAGCCTCTTATCAATGGATTAAAAATGGATTTAACATCAATGGCGCAACAGATCAGACTTACTACCCAACGGAAAATGCAACCTACCGTGTAGAGATAGAATTAGAGGGTTATTGTAAAAAGAAATCTCCAAGCTATAATTTGGAAAACCTAGACCTTGAAGATCAAGACTTATCTTCCCTAGATTTATGGTTCTCTAAAAATTTAGAAAGCATAATCCTTAGTGGATCTGAAGGTTATGACTTTAGCAATTGTCAAATGACAGTATCGGATACACAAGGAAGACTAGTATTCAATGGTGAAATAGAGGAAACCGAAATCTCTATGAGTCATTTAAAGGCTGGTATTTATATTGCCCTTATTACGAAAGGTGAAAAGCAAATTGCACATACCAAGTTTGTTATTCAATAAGCTTAGGAATATATTCCAATAAAAAAGCCCTTCCAAATTGGAAGGGCTTTTTTTGTTTTATACGTATTCAAAAGAACAATGCTTATTGAGCTACTGATTCTTTTTTAAGTATTTTCTTCAAGTGCGTACGCATAGATAACTCGTCTTGAATAAGGCCTCTAAGATCAGCAATCTTAACTCTTGCTTGCTCCATAGAATCTCTATAACGGATAGTTACCGTATCATCTTCCATTCCTTCTGGATCTATAGTGATACAGTATGGAGTACCGATAGCATCTTGACGTCTGTAGCGTTTACCAATAGCATCCTTACCATCATACTGACAGTTGAAGTCATACTTCATGTCTTCCATGATCTCTCTTGCTTTCTCTGGCAATCCGTCTTTCTTTGTCAAAGGCATAATAGCAACTTGCACTGGTGCCAACATTGGAGGAATCCCCAAAACAACACGCTTGCTACCATTCACTTCTTCCTCTCTATAGGCATGACACATGATCAATAAAAACATACGGTCCAACCCAATAGATGTTTCTACTACATAAGGAGTATAACGCTCATTGATTTCTGGATCGAAATACTGTAATTTTTTCCCTGAATGCGCTTCATGTGCTTTCAAGTCAAAATCAGTTCTCGAGTGAATCCCTTCAACCTCTTTAAAACCAAATGGGAATTTATATTCTATATCTGAAGCAGCATTTGCATAATGCGCCAGTTTTTCGTGGTCATGGAATCTGTAATTCTCAGGATTCAATCCTAAAGACATATGCCATTTATACCTTGTATCCTTCCAGTATTCGTACCATTTCATTTCTTCACCTGGACGAACGAAAAATTGCATTTCCATTTGTTCAAACTCACGCTGACGGAAGATAAATTGTCTTGCAACAATCTCATTTCTGAAAGCTTTACCTGTCTGAGCAATTCCAAAAGGGATCTTCATACGAGCCGTCTTCTGAACATTCAAGAAGTTTGCAAAGATCCCTTGAGCAGTCTCTGGTCTCAACCAAAGATCACTAGAGCTATCAGCAGAAGCTCCCATCTTTGTACCAAACATCAAGTTGAATTGTCTCACCTCAGTCCAGTTTCCAGTACCAGATACAGGACATTTGATTTCCAACTCTTCAATGAGTGCTTTTAAAGCTTCTAGATCTTCAGCATCCAAATAAGCTGCCATACGCTTTACTGCGTCATTCGCTTTTGCTGCGTATCCAACTACTCTTGGATTTGTTTGACGAAACATTGCTTCATCAAAACTTTCTCCAAATCGCTTTTTAGCTTTCTTGACTTCTTTATTTCCTTTCTCTCTTTGCTTTTCAGCATAGTCTTCAATCAGGACATCCGCACGATATCTCTTTTTGGAATCCTTGTTATCTACCAATGGATCGTTAAAAGCATCAACGTGACCAGAAGCTTTCCAAGTAGTTGGGTGCATAAAAATAGCGGCATCCAATCCAACTATATTTTCATGCATCTTCACCATAGAATTCCACCAGTAATCTCTGATGTTTTTCTTTAGTTCGATACCCATCGGGCCGTAATCATATACCGCCGCTAAACCATCATATATTTCGCTAGATTGGAATACAAACCCGTACTCCTTAGAATGCGATATTACTTTCTTAAAAATATCATCTTGCTGTGCCATGGCGCAAAGGTAAAGATACCACCAAGAGATTCAAAGCCCGTTTGAATAATAATATTTAAAGCTAGTTTTATATCGTTTTGCTGTTCAAATAATTAACCAATTTTCCATTAAAAAAAGGCACTCTTCAAATCATAAAAGCCCTAAATAAGTAACAATCGTTAAAAATTTAAAATGTTATTGAAATTAAGTAAAAAGCCTATTTTGCTATCCTTTCATTGATAATTAAGTAACTTTTGCCCCTAAATCAGAAGAGATCATTGAAAGCTTTACTGTTACTGTGTTTTTTTGAATATATTAGTTTTTCATTATAATCATTACCATCAATAAATGGACGGATTTAAAGACATACTCAATAGTTTACAGTCTATTTCCCTCAAGGAAATGGATGGCGTAAGCCTTTTGGATAGAGTCGATACCAAATTCATCCTGAACTTTGATCAATTAGGTACTTTATTGAATAGCCTAAAAGCGTACTATTCCGTTCTTAGTATTGAGGGAAAGCGCTTTGCAAATTATGAGACCATTTATTACGATTATGAGGATTTGAGACTTTACAAAGATCATCATAACGGAAAGAAGAACAGGTATAAAATTAGGCGACGATCATACACTGATTCCGCGCTGAGTTTTCTAGAAATAAAATTCAAAACCAATAAAGGGAAGACCTTAAAATCTAGAATTGACACGCCAATTAAAGATAGTTTCAATTCATACGAACAATTATTCATCAAAGACAATAGCCCTTTAGATTTTGATTCCTTGACCTATTTCTTGACCAACAACTTCAAGAGAATCACTTTGGTGAGCAAGAAAAACATTGAAAGAGTGACCATCGATTTCGATATCAGTTTTTCTAAGAAAGGGAAAGAGAAAACCTTAACCAACCTGGTTGTTGTAGAAATTAAGACACAAAAGGGAGATAAAAGCTCTGATGCTTTAAAGTTTATGCGAAGCAATAAAATTAGTGAAGCAAGCTTTAGCAAATACTGCACAGGGATTACCCTCTTGTATAAGGGGATCAAGTACAACAATTTTAAAAGTAGATTAATCACATTAAATAAATTACACGAGCATGAACGAGTTCTTTGGAGGAGTCCTATTTGAACAAGAAGATTTTATTAAACTGATTGTACGTTTTTCAGTCAATGTATTTTTTGCACTTATTGTAATTCGAAGTATTTTTCACAATAAATACCAGAATCGAGAATACGTATTTGTCTATATTCTATTTAACGTCATCACCTTTCTGATCTGCTTTCTTTTGAGAAAAGTTAAGATGGAAATGGGTTTTGCATTAGGTCTATTTGCTGTTTTTGGCGTTCTAAGGTATCGTACAGAAGCGATCAAGATAAAGGATATGACCTATCTATTTATTGTGATTGGTATGGCTATGATAAATGCCTTGGCAAACAAATCTATTTCTTGGGCTGAAATTCTATTTGCCAATGCTGGAATTGTAGGAGTCACCTATATTGTAGATAAAGTATGGGTATTGAAAGAAGATGCTGTAAGACAAGTTATCTATGAAAAAATAGAGCTAATCAAACCTGAAAGGCATGAAGAACTCCTACAAGACTTAAAAGATAGAACGGGTCTCAACATTCACAAATTCAATGTAGTGGACATTGATTTCCTAAGGGATATAGCAAGAATCGAGATTCATTATTATGATGAGAAAGGCAATAGTCTTGCACATGAAAACAATATATAATACACAAAAAAAGGCTAGTCTACACTAGCCTTTTTTTATATCTATTCTTCTGAAAACTCTACCAAAATTCTTCTATACACCGTGAATATCTTTGCTTTCGAAACAAAGCCACAGTACCGCCCGTTACAGAGCACAACTAAGTTCCACGCTCCCGTAACTTTGAAGGCAGTCATTACCGTTTCCATGGAATCCTCTAACTGAATCTGTCCTGAAGGCGCATGCATCAATTCATGAACTTTACGTTTATCGTACTGTGACCTATCGAACATTATCTGCCTGATATCATCTAATACAACAATCCCCATAAAATTATCCTCATCATCTACTACAGGGAATATGTTTCTGCTTGAATTCGCAACCCAATTCACCAATTCTCCCAAAGTCATTTCTGGCTTAATTTTGCAGAAATTGGTTTCCAACATTTTGCTAAGGTGTATCCTATTCAAGACAGCTTTGTCTTTATGATGAGTGACCAACTCACCTCTACTGGCTAATAAGCTATTATAAATGGAGTGTTCAACAAAGTATTTACTTGTTAAATAAGCTATGGATACAACTACCATTAGAGGTATAAATAACTCGTAACCTCCCGTAATTTCTGCGACCAAGAAAATAGCCGTTAGTGGTGCATGTAAGATTCCAGAGACCAAAGCGGCCATCCCCAAAAGGGTGAAATGATTGCTTTCTATAGATCCTTCAAAGTGGTTGGATATTTTTGAAAATATATAACCCAAGATACTCCCCATAAACATAGTAGGCGCAAAAATACCACCTACCCCACCTGCACCAACTGTGATAGCTGTTGCGAGCGCCTTCAGAATAACTGTCAAAATCAAAATGAATATCAACAACCAAAAGGAGGAACCCGCTTGAAAAAAGCTAATATCAAGGTCGGTTAGATTATTGCCAAGCATCAAGTTTATACTTCCATAACCTTCTCCATATAACACAGGGAAGAAAAACAACAAACAACCCAACATCAAACCACCTATAATTATTCTATATCGTTTCTTTTCTATTTTTTCAAACAGTCCACCTACCTTGAAATATATAAAGCTAAAAAAGGCAGATAATAAACCCGCAAAGACTCCCAACACGATCACATACGGGATATGACTCATTTCAAACGATCTCACCAAATCTACACGAACCAATAATTCATCACCTGCAAAGAAATTTGAAGATATGGCAGCAAGTGCAGAAGCGAACAACAAAGGGATTAATGAGGCGGTAGTTAGATCCAACATAAATACCTCAAAGGCAAATACAATGGCGGCTACAGGGGCGTCGAAAATAGCGGCTAAGGTACCAGAAGCGGCACATCCAATCATCAATAGCCTATTCTTATAATTCAAATGAAGTGCCTTCGACAATAAACTACTCAAAGATGAAGCACTAACAGCCGCTGGAGCCTCCAACCCTACAGATCCACCAAATCCAACCGTAAGTATAGAGGTAAAGAAAGAAGAAAATGCACTCCTTCGTTTCATTACTCCATTGTTCTTAGATATGGAATAAAGAATGGTGGCAATTCCTTGCCCTGGATCTCTTTGAAAAAAATGCTTAATAATAAGACCCGATATTGCTATCCCAATTAACGGGTAGATCAGATATCCATAATCTTGCAAAGATAAATTGTCCAATTCAGTTAGGGACTGTTGGATATAGTGTGCTAAATTCTTTATAGTAACAGCAAGCATACCCGAAAGCATACCAACTATCATACTCAATATCAATATGAAATGCTGATGCTTGACGTTTTTAATACGCCAAATCAAGAACTTCTTTAGTATTTTTTCTGACCTAGTCATGAAATAATTTCAGTGGGGAATTTGAAAATCACTTTGCAAAACTAATGATTAATCTAGTAAACTTTTGATTAGCTGAGCAAAAGAATGTAGAGAAATGCTAAACTCACTAAAATCAACTGCGTCAATTCAATAGAACGAGGTCTAGGATTTATTATACGAAGAAGGAACCATTGAACAGCCAAAAAGATCAAAACTATAGTTATCTGCCCAAGCTCTATACCAATATTAAAGGCTAAAAGAGCTTCCCAAACAGCCCCAGATTTCCCGAACAAAGCTTTGAGATAATTAGAGAATCCCATTCCGTGGATTAGACCAAAAAATAAAATTAACCCCCAATGCTCAATAATTTTATCTTTCCGATACCACTTTAATACAATACTCAGTCCTATACTCGCAATAATGAGATGTTCAATCCATTCAACGGAGATTCCTATTGGATACCAAACAGCATAGATCAAACTTATGCTATGTCCAATAGTGAAAGCGGAAAGCAGCTTCAATAATTTGAACCAGTCTTTCATCGCGATCCCCATACTTATAATGACCACAAAAAGTAAATGATCGTAAGCATGAATATCACAAATATGCTCCCACCCTATTTCCAAATATGCTTTAAACATCCGTCAAAATTAAAATAATGCCCTCAATTGAACTTGACCAGAATGGATCGCTCGAATTCCTTCCGATTTACGTCCTTGATAAACCAAATTCAATTCCAGACTCTTACTAAGTCTTTTCCGCCAATTAAGCTCCCAGACCATATTATCACCCTTTTTCAAGCCTTGAAGCATCTCATAGGCAATAGTTGTTCCATCTGTTGCATTATAACTATGCCGCAGATAGGTCAACTTACTAAACAAGGCCTGACTACTCCCAGTATTCAGTTCATTCTCTATAAACAAAGAGAGACTTTTCAAGGTTTCCATTTCTTCAGAATCATTTTCCTTAAAAGAATAATTCACCCCCGATTTCAACTTCCAAGATGTCCCTATTTTTTGCTTCCAACTTTGTTCAAAATCAAACGTGAGCAAATCAAAGTTTCGCTCCGAAAAATTCTCTGAATGACGTTGTTTTCCTCCATAATTTAATTCACTCTCAAGGCTATTGGAATGCTTCAATGGAATACTCAATACCGTCTTCCAATTTTCCATTCTATTTTCCTCCAATCCAAAACTAATCAATCGCGTATCCCTTCTATCCTTATATCTTGAATTTATGCGAATTCTTGATGTAGGAAATATATTTTTCAACCCTACAATTTGCAAGGCTTGCTGTTGACTAATATTCTCTCTACTATAATCAATGAACGGGTTCCAACTCTCTTGCCAATCTAAGGATCTAAGTGTATTGGATAATTCCAACCTTCCTTCGAGCTCCAATCTTTTCCACCGTTTACCCATGGACCATAAATCACCTACCTCTATATCAATATTAAAATTTAACCCATGTTTAAAGACCGAGATATAATCATTTTCTGGACTTAGTAACCGAATATAATTTGCCTGCTCCGAAAAGATGGCTTGTTCAAATTCATTCGGTTCCTTAATATCATTTTCATTATAATCCACCCATATATAATTCCCTTGTCCATCGGGTACTTGAATATAACTAATCCGGAGGCGTGCTTCCTGGCCTTTTCCATTCTCGTACATCCCTTTGAATCGGATTCTATTTTCACTCCAAGCATGTTGGTATCCGAAATTGGAACTCAAAATCTGTTCATCTTGCTGTAAAGTATCGGCAAAATAATGAATGTTCTTAAATTTGAACTCAGATGTCAAGGTCCCCCATGAGTAGATCAACTTCCCATTTAAATCTGTTTGCAAGCTCCTACTAAAATTAGAAAATTCTAAACTATCAATTATACGATCATTTCTAAAATTTACTTTTAACCCAAGCCATTTACTGCTATCATTGGAAAAAGAACTGGTACCTTTCCATTCATCCAGCGAAAAGGACTGAATAGAGAGTACATTATTCAATTTATCCTTCAATTCATTGTGTTCAATATTCATCTCTAGGGAATGCTTCCAATTGGCTTGATCGTACTGCATTGATTGCTGAAATTTATAGGAGCTCCCTTCCGCATCGTCAGATTCATTCTGTAACCAAAAAGACTTCACATACCAATCTGCAAAGTCACCCTTCCTATTGGATTCCCATTGGTTTCTAATCCCGGAATAATTTGATCCTTTTTGAATATAATCTGTATTCAGAGACATAAACCAAGAAGTATCCCTAGACAATTTAAAGGCAAGGCCGGTCCAATATTCATCTGCTGATTCAAAAGCGGTCTCTCCAAGATTCCAATTCCTCTGAAACTCTATATCCCTTAGGATATATGGGCTTTTATATTTGGAAGGAATATACGAATTCTTCCAACTTGCCTTTACGGTATTCTTACCAACCTTTGCTTCCCATATTTGCTGAAAGATAACTGCTAGACCTGCATTATCAGCATCATCCTTGGATGAGAATAAATTTTTATCCTCCTGAGAATAACCCAATTCTAACTTTGAGATAAGCCCCTTAGCCCAGGTCTTTTTCAATTTAAGTTGAAGATTTTTTAATTGCTTTGGCGCTATTAAAACCTTTTTTGCCACATATCTCCCTTGGGCCACTCCACCTATAGGAGCCTTCCACTCATAAACAATTCCTAAAGCCGACAACTCAGAATTTTGGATATAATCTCCATTCCCATCACCAACATCCGAATAACTAACAGCGTACAACTGTTTACTTGTATCTGCACTGAATACAAAAACAGACGTATACCCTAAACTATCCTTCTTTTCGTACAACAAACTATTTTCTCTATAATCTTGTTGAACAGCTGTCTCCCCATTTATAATACTATCTCCAGCCAAATTAAGAGCCAATTTTTCATCAGAGGACAACTGTTGTTGGACGGGTTGTAATTTCAAATCTTGTTCTGAAAAATAAGATATATCTAGTTGCCAATCATCCTTTTTAAATTGAGCATCCGCAAAATATAGGCTTCTATTATAGCTTAGTTCCGAATATTCAAACTCTACATATATCCGCACCTGAGGACTTATCAGGTGCTTGTTTGTGAAGGTTATTTCTGCGGTATTGTAATTAATGGTATAATCCTGTTGTAATCCTCTCTTCAAAAGCTTTCCATTCATCACAACCCTTTCTGAACCAGATATCACAGTAATCCAAGATTCACCATTGGCTCCCTTCAATCTATAAGGGCCATTATTTCCTTCTGTAAGCACCAAAGGTTGATTATTGAATTTACCCCGAGAAATACCACCACCAAAACGCAACATAGTGCTATCATTAGCATAACCATATACCAATCCAGCAGCCTTCTTATTAGCCCTAAACAAGGAAAAACGGTCTGAAAAATACCGAATATCTCCAGCCCTAATAGTATGATCCTTATGATTCACCTCAACAAATATCTGATCAAATTCTTTTAACTTTTGACTATACCCTTCCTGTTGACTAGGTAAATTACTATCATTGATACTGGCCTTTATATAGGTATCCTCACCTATCTTACCCGACAACTGCAAATCCATTTCCGACTTAATACTAACATCTTGCACAGATCCACCCAGTACAGTCCTACTTATGGATCCCGTCTTGGAAAGAGCCTGCGTAGAAGTTTGTTTTTTAAAATGGGCAGAAGTGGACTTTTTCCATTTCGAATCGTCTAGAAAAGGTACTATACTAGAGGTATCTCTATCCTGATAGTCTGCCAGTATAAAATCGGGAAATAGCTTATAGGAAAACTGAACAGAATCGAAAGGGGCAGGCCCAGCAATAGTACTAAAAGATAAATGGACTGGATCGAAGGAATAATACTGATAAAACAAAGAGTCTTCTGGTGAAAGTATACGTATACTATTCGGGATGACACCTAGGCTACCAAAAGAGATCGTATCTGAAATAGGCACCTTCTCCTCTCGGATATTTGAAAATCGCTGTTGCCCAAATACTGAAAAGCAGCATAGGAACAGGAAAAGAACAATATGAATCTTTTTAAAAATCAACTCAACGCTTTAATCATAGAATTTGCTACCCAGGTCATAATGATAACGATTTTTAAGCTACTTTAATACCTGAACAGGTAGATTTTCCAGTGAATTTAAGGAAAGCAAATACAAAAGAAGGTAAAACATTTAATTTGCAACCAAAATTCGCCAATATCTTAGACTATTGTATCTTTACCCTTTAAAAATATACATGAAATGAGCGGCAAACTTTTTATAGTCCCAACACCTATTGGTAATCTGGAAGATATGACTTTTAGAGCTATTAGGATTTTGAAAGAGGCGGATTTGATCTTGGCTGAAGACACTAGAACTAGTGGCAAGCTGATGAAACATTACGAAATTTCAACGTCCATGCAATCTTTTCATATGCATAATGAGCATAAGGTACTAGACAGGTATATACAAATATTGAAGGAAGGGCAGACCATTGCATTAATTTCTGACGCTGGAACACCTTGCATTTCGGATCCAGGATTTTTACTTTCTAGAGCCTGTGTACAAGAAGGAATAGACTTGGAATGTCTTCCTGGCGCCACCGCATTTGTCCCTGCTTTAGTAAAAAGTGGATTCCCATCAGACCGATTTGCATTCGAAGGGTTTTTACCCCCAAAAAAGGGTAGACAAACTAAAATGAAAGCTATTGCTGAAGAAACCAGAACAGTAATCCTCTATGTCTCTCCTCATAAAATTGAGAAAACTATCCAGCAGTTTGATGAATTCTTGGAAGACGATAGGCAGTTAGCAATCTGTAGAGAAATAAGTAAATTATTTGAAGAATGCCTCAGAGGGACCACCAAAGAGTTACTCCAAAAATTAGCAGAAAAAAAAGCCAAGGGAGAAATCGTATTAGTGATCGCTCCAAAGACTTTTCAATTTTAAGGTATAGATTCAACTAGTTTATTCTCCAACCAACAGATAAAGAAAATCTACCATCAACTGAAGGAAGACCTTCTATTGAAGTATTTTCATAATGGTCCTCTTGTTCATTGTTTTCATAGCTTTCATTTTCCATGATATAACGACCAAATCCAAAATAAGTTTCAAATATAAAACCAGCATCCGAGACCCATTTTTTTCCCATTCCCAATCCAAATGCTAATCCAGTACTAGTTCTCTCCCCTTCTTTAAATATGTTTTCAGAATTAACATATCCAAAATCATTAGAAGTAACTCTTTTATACTTTAGATAGGGACCTACGTAAAATCCATCAGCACCATCTACCGGATTAAAATAAAATCTAAATTCTGGAACAATATTCAACCCTGAATATTCAAAATCATCGTCTCCTGCTTCAAGTTCCAAAACATGATAGTTTATATCACCACCAACACTCATTGAAGGTGAAAGTACATTTTCATATAGAATACCGTATTGTCCAATCACAAAACCGGCAAAATCCATTTTTATATCGTGTTGTGCAGATGCATTCACTCCTATTGCCAGACAGATAACACTTAGGATTAATTTTACTTTTTTCATATTTGGTAAATTATTGTTTTGATTTTTTATTCAGAAACAAATTAACTCCGGCAAGATAACAAATCCATTACAAATTCCATACCTCAAAAAAAAAGGTCCATTTCAGTGAAATGGACCTTTGGTAATTTATAGTAAAATACTGGCTTAGAAACTGTATCCAACAGAAAATTGGATTACTGAATTCTTAATGTCATATTCTTCTGTCACCATTTCTTCTAATTCGTTTTCGTATTCATCATCTTCACGAATACTTGTCAATCCCATATTGTAACGGATATCAAAACTTAGATTATCCATTTTATAAGAACCACCTATTGCCCAAGCAACATCCGTAGATTTTGCAAAATCTTTCATATCGTTTCCATCTTCATCTTCAGCAGATAACAAAATACCCAATTGAGGCCCAGTATGAAGATTTAAACCTTCCATCACCTGGTAACCTGCCATAACAGGGATATTGATATAATTCATTTTAGTTTCTGTCTCTACCTCATTGTCATCTTCATCCGTAGAAGTATCCTTGTTTCCCTGCATGGAGAATACTAATTCTGGTTGGATTGAAATTTTTTCAGTTATAGCGAAATTAGCATAACCCCCTACGAATGCACCAATAAGCATTTCTGCGTCATCACCTACATCGTCACCACTTACATTTGCAAGGTTCAAACCTGCTTTAGCACCGAAAGTCATTTCTTGAGCAAATCCTGTACAAGTCATTGCTACTACACTGGCAATTAAAAATAGCTTTTTCATCTTAAATTTGTTTAGGTTTAATGTGTTTAAAATATAAATAGACAGTCCTTCTGAAATTCAGATGGACAAAAGTCCCGATTTTATAACTATCAACTCTATTCAAGTTGACAACACTATTGGGGTTAAAATAAGAGAGGGAAAACAAAATATTCTTACTAATTTCTCCTTATACGAATAGGTATAGGAATCATCTTTTCTGAGGGAGTTCCCAAAATAACATCAAACATCCAAATCATTAATTTCATACGCATATTCTTGATTTTTTCAATTCTAATCTTATCAAATATATTAAAATATCTGACATTTTCTAATTCTAAGAGCAACAATATGAACCAACAAGCACATTAACACCCCAGGGGATTACATACAACCACATAAAACAAAGGGTTTTTGTATAAAAAATAAACCTACCCAAAAATGAGAATTTATACATCAAAAAATCTAATAAATATTTTATTTAAAATAGACTCTTAGGCCAAAAATTCAATGGATTTTTAGTGTCAAAATATTTAATAATGAAATAAAAAACAGCCTTCTTGTTCATTTTCCCAGCCATAGATAGAATAGCCTAATTACAAAAGGTTAATGTCTATTAAGTATTGTATCTTTGTCTTTAATATCTGTTAAAAAGAGGGCAATGGAAAATAAACAAATTACTATTCTTGGAGGAGGAAGCTGGGCTACAGCCATCGTTAAAATGCTTTGCAATAACTGCGATAAAGTAAACTGGTGGATTCGTTCTCAAGATGACGTAGACTTTATTCAAGAAAATGGTCACAACCCAAAATACTTGACTGATGTTGCTTTCGACAGAGACCAATTAAACGTTAGTACAGATATTCGTGCTTTGGTTGAAATGGCGGATATCGTAATCATTGTAATTCCTTCGGCCTTTTTACATAATGCTGTGGAAGGACTTACAGACTTATTGAAAGATAAGATCGTATTTTCAGCTGTCAAAGGTATCATCCCTGAATACAACCAGATTATAGGTGATTACTTGAACGAATTTCACCAAGTCCCTCTAGACAATATTGGTGTAATTACAGGTCCTTGCCACGCTGAAGAAGTCGCTCTTGAAAGATTATCCTACCTTACTTTGGCTTGTACAGATTTATCAAAAGCTGAATGCTTAGGTGAGAAATTAGCCTCTACCTATATTAAGGTCAATATATCAGACGATATCTACGGAACTGAGATAAGTGCAGTACTTAAAAACGTATTCGCTATAGCCTCTGGAATTTGCCATGGATTGGGTTATGGAGATAACTTTATGGCGGTATTAATTTCAAATGCCATTCGTGAAACAAAGCGATTTGTAGATGCAGTACATCCTATAGAAAGAGACATCAAGGATTCTGCCTATTTAGGAGACCTTCTAGTAACCGCGTATTCCAACTTCAGTAGAAATAGAATTTTTGGAACTATGCTAGGTAAAGGGTATTCTGTGAAAGCAGCCCAAATGGACATGAATATGATTGCGGAAGGTTATTACTCCGTTAAATGTGTCCATGCCATTAATGAAAAATACGGCGTTAAAATGCCAATTACTGACGCCGTTTATAATGTAGTTTATCGTAAAATTTCACCTAGAGTTGAAATGCGATTACTCACCGATGAATTGGATTAAAAACTCTCAGATCTGATGTATAACATAGACAAAATAAGAAAGGATTTCCCCATCCTTTCTCAAAAGATATATAACAAGCCTCTTATCTACCTAGACAATGCAGCGACTACACAGAAGCCGCAGGCAATGATAGATTCACTTGTAAAGTACTACAGCGAATACAACAGCAATGTTCATCGTGGTGTCCACCATTTAAGCCAAAAAGCTACGGATGCTTACGAACAAACGAGATTTACCGTTCAAAAGCTTATCAATGCTAAAGAAGCACATGAAGTAATCTATACTTCCGGTACTACAGATAGCATAAATTTAATTTCTACTATTATTGGTAAAGGAGCTTTAAACCCTGGAGATGAAATAATCGTTTCCGGATTAGAACACCATTCAAACATTGTCCCTTGGCAATTTATTTGTGATGAAAACGATGCCATATTGAAAGTTATTCCTGTTTTAGATAACGGAAACTTAGATATGGACACTTATCATAAGCTACTAAATCCTAAGACAAAATTAGTTGCCGTAAATCATATTTCTAATGCACTTGGAATCATCAATCCAATTAAAGAAATAATTGATGCAGCACACAAGGTAGATGCATGGGCATTAATTGATGGGGCTCAAGCTGTGCCACACCTTACAATTGATGTACAAGAACTAGATTGTGATTTTTACACCTTCTCTGCACACAAAATTTATGGACCAACTGGAGTTGGAATCCTTTATGGTAAAGAAGATATTCTAAATGAACTACCTCCGTATAGAGGGGGGGGTGAAATGATCCTCAAGGTGACTTTTGAAGAAACAACTTACGCAGGCTTGCCACATAAACTGGAAGCAGGGACTCCTAATATTGCCGATATGATTGCCTTCAATGCATCCTTGGAATATGTAATGGATATTGGATTAGAAAATATCGCGAATTGGGAGAATGAATTACTGCAATATGCCACAGAAGAACTTTCCAAAATAGATGGATTAACTATTTACGGAGACCTTGAACATAAGGCAGGAGCGATATCTTTCAATATAGATGGTATTCACCCTTATGACCTTGGGACTATAGTAGACAAAATGGGGATCGCCTTAAGAACAGGACACCATTGCGCCCAACCAATTATGGCTAGATTCAATATTCCAGGTACTATTCGCGCATCTTTTGCAATGTATAATACCAAAGATGAAATTGATCAATTCATTGCCGCAGTAAAAAAGGCAAGCATGATGCTGAAATAGTAACAGCTTTATAAAATAAAAAAGGCCTAATGGAAATATCCATTAGGCCTTTTTTATTACAGCAAAAATAATTCCTTACTGTTTTAACAATGCATTAATCTCATCCAAATTAGGGATGATAATCACTTCTATTCTTCTGTTTTTTGCTCTATTATCCTTAGTATCATTAAGCGTTAAAGGACTGTATTCACCTCTTCCAGCTGCCGAAATTTGCTTTGGATTGATCGCTGCGTTCTTAGTCAGTAATTTTACAATACTCGTTGCACGCTTCACACTCAAATCCCAGTTATCCTTTATTGAGCCACCACTACTATAAGGGATATCATCTGTATGTCCCTCTATAATAATTTGCAATTCGGGATGTGACTTCAAAACAGTCGCTAGTTGGCTTATCGCTTGCTTTCCTTTTTTATCTACCTGCCAGCTTCCAGAAGGGAATAATAAGGAGTTTTCTAAAGACACATACACCTTTCCATCTTTATGCTCTACACTCAGCCCCTTTCCTTCAAACTTACTTAAAGCTGCGCTTAACTTAGTTTTTAAGGCCACCATGCTTGCTTCCTTTTCGGATATCATCATCTCCAAATTCTGCAATTTAAGGTCTCTTGCATGTAGAGAATCTGCCAAACGCCTGTTCTCTTCTGCTTGCTGACTCAACAAGTTATCATTCTGATTCACCAATGCATCGAAGGTTTCGTTTAAACCGTTGTACTTCGTTTCAAGTATACGACTCCTTTGACCCAATTGAAGAGTATCTGACTCCAATGAAATATTTTGATCTCGCAGATTTCTAATTCGTTTATTCAAAGCCATTGCCAAGGAATCGTTTTCCAACCCTTGATACTTCATATCTGTTTTAAGACCAGCATAAGAAGATAATAACTCATCATATTTCTTCGTAGAAACACAAGAAACTACGAGTCCTGCTATAAGTAATAGCGGTAAAACCTTTTTAACCATGTTCTTATTTTTTAGCAATGGGCGTTCTTTCAAATTTTAAACTTCTAATAATAGCTTCCAATTCTTGCATATAAAATCGTTTCTTATACTTAGGACAATATAAAAAGCCTTCTATATTGATCAGCTTATTTCTTTCAGTATCCACATAGGTGTAAGAAACAAAACTTCCTCCTTTGAATTCACCAACCATCTTCCATAGACCACGTAACCTCATAGCGTACTGATCTTCCACATTCTGGACATCCAGATACACAGGAGCTCTACGTTCAGTCTTCATATATGAATTAACGGCCTCCCCTTCTACATACAATTCACTTAAAGAATCTCTAAGATTCAGTAAATAATCCTTTGACAGCTGGTCTTTTGACACATAGTCCTCTTCATAGATAAACAGGCATTGGGTCAAATTCGGCTTCTCACGTCTCATAAAAGTAAATTGCTTACTTTCCTCAACAGTCGTAAAGTCTCTTGGGATAATCAATTCATATCCTTTTTGTTGCTTTAACTTAGCATTCAAACCTCCTTGACTGGCTTTCCGCTGGCTGGCTTGAATACGTTTGATATCTGCATTTATGAAATAATCCAAAAGATAGTTCCCATTCTTTTTAATCTGAGAAACCAACTCCTTAGGCTTATTAAATTTAAAGGTCAAAACATATTGATCCTTTGACCAGATATTTTGACGCTCTGTGATAACAGTCTTCTCTGCATTATCTTCAATAAAGATGATATTCTTATGTAATCTAAGAATTGGACTAAAATCTTCATATCTGAATTTCACAAACTTAAAGGTAGGCTCTACTTGAGGAAGTGCTTTTACAGGCGCCTGGTACAATTCAGTTAAAGATTCAAATAAAGGTGAATCCCATAAAGAACTATCCGCAACTACTAATATTTCACCGTATCTCCCAGAATTTCCAGGCAACAATACATTTCCCTTTTCACCATCACCACAGGACCACAAAACCAGCCCTATTAAAAACAAACAAAAATTCTTCATATACATCATACTCTATCTGGACTTACAAAAACTACTATTCTCTGACCTATTTTTAATCTATCGGACTTCAATCTATTCCACTTCCATAAATTCTTAACCGAAACCTTATACTTATTTGCAATTTTACCTAACATGTCTCCAGACTTAACGCGATGAACAATTCTGGTATTCTTTTCGGTATAAGTAGGGTAATGTATAGCTTGCTTTTTTTCGTATGCAATTAGCATTCCATCCAATCGTTCTTGATTGGAAACCCATAAGCCTATTTTGTCAACGGGTAATCTCAAATAATATTTCCTACTGCTTGTTGCCGGTATTATATCAATCTTATAGCAAGGATTTAGAAACTGAATATCGTCCATAGGCATTTCCATGACCTCAGAAACAAACTTTAACGGCAAATTACGATTAACAGTAACCGTATCCGTTTTAAAGAAATTAAATTTTGGCGGAGTTTTTCCAATTCCATGATCCCCTTGATGAGCCATTAGGTAATTCACAGCTATAAAACGAGGAATGTAGCGTTGAGTTTCTGTAGGAAGGTATTTTCTAATGGACCAATAATCTTTTTTCCCATTCGCAAAACGAATAGCCTTATTTACATTTCCTGGACCTCCGTTATAGGCCGCTAAGGCCAGAAACCAATCGTCATAAATGTTATATAATTTTTTCAAATATCGACAGGCAGCCTCGGTAGATAATTGAGGATCGGATCTTTCATCTACATAAGAACTAACCACCAAATCAGTTCTTTTCGCAGTATGATACATAAATTGCCATAAGCCTTTAGCCCCCATCCAAGATTCTGCTTTCGCATTTAGACTAGACTCTACAATTGGCAAGTATTTTAACTCTAAAGGCAAATTATTCTTTGCCAATATCTCCTCAAATATTGGGAAATAATATTCTGTCATCCCTAACATTTTAGAGAGATAACGAGGCGATTGTTTTAAGTAAGACTGAACATGTAGCTTTACAATCGGGTTATAATGTAAATGCAATGGCGTTTCAGCATCCAAAGCCTTCATTCGCATCAAAACCACAGAATCGTTCATTTCCCTATCAGGAACAGCTAAAGAAGTCAAACCATCTAAGTTTTCACTTTCAAACAACATTTCTAGTACTAAACTATCCAGTTTAGTTGCGAGGAAGATATCCTCTAACTTTTTATCATCATGAAGTACACTGTCCTCATTTGAAGCAAAGGAAGTACCGAAGGAAAATAAAAAACCGATAATTAGTAGTGAAGCTTTGTAAATCAAATTCATAAACCAATTTGTTAGGAATAAAAAAGAGTGCATAAAATGCACTCTTCAAATATATAGTAAATGTCTAAATGGTCAAAAAAACCAGCAAGGCAGTTATTACATTATATAGTTGTAAGATATTGAGAGAAAGCCAACAATTGCTCATCCTCAAAATTATCCGCCACCAACTGAACACCAAATGGTAAACCATTACTATGCTGCCCTAGCGGTAATGAAATCGCAGGATTTCCAGCAATATTAGCCTGAACGGTATAAATATCCTCCAAATACATAATGGTAGGGTCTTCATATTCTTGACCAATATTGAATGCTGTCTTTGGCGTAGTAGGTAAAATTAGGAAATCGTAATCATTAAAAATCTCCTTTGTTTTTTGACTAATCAATCCCCTTACCTTCTGAGCCTTTGTATAATAAGCATCATAATAACCTGAACTAAGAACAAACGTTCCTAATAAAATTCTACGCTTAACCTCTGTTCCAAATCCTTCAGTTCTAGAGAACTTATAGGTTGTTTCCAAGCTATTCGCTCTTGGACTTCTATATCCAAAATGAACACCGTCGTATCTTGCAAGGTTAGAAGAAGCTTCAGCTGTTGTCAATACGTAATATGTAGGCACTAAAAAATCTAAATACGGAAACTCTACTTCATCTACTTGATGACCTTCCGCTCTAAGCTTTTCTATTTTATTTAAAACTTCCGCTTTAATCTCTGGATCAATAGCGTCGTTAAATAAATACTCCTTTAAATAAGCCAACTTTTTCTTCCCCTCCTTTAATGGAGCATTTGCATCCATCGATGGTTGAGAAACACAGGTAGTATCCGCCTTATCTTCTCCAGATATAACAGCCATTACCTTTTGCATATCTTCTACAGATCTTGTAAAAGGACCTATTTGGTCAAAACTTGAAGCAAATGCAATAAGCCCATTTCTAGAAACTCTACCATAGGTAGGTTTCATTCCATAGATCCCACAGAAAGATGCAGGTTGACGAATTGAACCTCCTGTATCACTACCTAAGGTCACTTGACACAAATCAGCCGCTACAGCTGCTGCGCTTCCCCCAGAACTTCCTCCTGGCACCTTTAAAGTATCATGTGGATTTTTCACAGGACCATAAACAGACGTTTCATTCGCTGAACCCATTGCAAATTCATCACATCCTAGTCTACCAATAATAATAGCATCTTCTCGTAATATCCTTTCTACAACAGTAGCATCAAATAAGCTTTCGAAATTCTCCAACATTTTTGAAGAAGCCGTTACCTTGTGATTAGCATAGCAAATATTGTCTTTGATACCTATAACTAGACCCGCTAATGAACCCGCTGTTCCAGCTTGTATTTTTTGATCAACTGCTTCAGCTCTTGCCAAAGCCTCTTGATCATATACTTCAACAAAGGCATTCAATTCTTTGTTTTCCGCTATCTTCCCTAGGTGATATTCCACCAACGACTTACAAGACTCTTTCCCTTCGGAAAAGGCTTGATGGACAGCACTAAGACTTTCGTATTTATAGGTAATCTCCAAACTTATAGTGTTTTAAGACAAATAAAATCCCAGAATATGGGATCCTTATATTCAAAAAAAAAGTACGTACTGCTCCAGGAACCCACATATCTGAGCTCCTAAGAAGCAATATTCAATTTAATCATATAGGAAGATGGTAGATTACTTTACCTCTTTCTTATCATCAAGTTCCTTCTTATTATCGTCATCTTCTTTTGTGGCATCTTTAAATTCCTTGATACCAGAACCAAGTCCTTTCATCAATTCTGGAATTTTTTTTCCACCAAACAATAGCAGTATCGCAGCAACAATTAAAACTACTTGATACGGACCAAAAAAACCTAATGCGATGTTTAAAGCGTTCATATGCTTCTTTTTCAAAATGATTAGTAGAACGCAAAGTTAAGAAGAAATAAGCCAAAAACCTTGATAAAGGTTTTTAAGTTTGGCACGAAAGTTGTAACCAAAGAAAAGGGTTCGCTTTTACACGAACCCACCCTCAAACTATATTGAAATATAGTAATTAAAAAACCGAATGATTATAACCCTCAAAAATAATCACCGGTGATTTATGTACTAGACATAAATCAGCCCTAAATTAGTTTTTTTTATTGAAAAAACAAAATTAGGGCTGGTTTTGCTCTGTATTATATTTTAATACCCTTTCTACTTCACCATTAACTTCAGCTCTTTCCTTTTTAACTGATACTGCATACTCAACACATAAACACCTTTGTCTAAGCCAAATACAACGGCTTTCCCACTATTCCGCACCCTAACGACTTGCCTTCCATCTAAAGAATAAACAACCAAGTCCAACCCCTCTATCAAACTATTAAAATATACTTTTCCTCCCTCAGAATATACATTCCAGCTGTTATTTGGCTCTTCAAAAATTCCAATATTTGAAAATGAACTAGTCAACTCAACACTATCGCTTACTATATTTCCAGAATAATCCATGCAACCATCCACAATCAGTTCATACTCCCCTATAGATAAATCATCCACATATAAATAAACAATGGATGAATCAATAGGATCCTGCTCCGCAGACAAAATTGAACAATCATTATTAATATGATAATTCAAATAATCCTCAGCACTCTCATTGGTCAACGGCTCACTAAAGACAACTGTAATTTTGCCATTCACAAAAATAAAGGCGGAAAGAATAGTTGGAGGAATCAAATCCAATGGAGCTCCAACATCATCTGAAAATCTTAAATCAATTTTAAATGAACTATAATTATAATTGAGCACCCCGCTTACCCTATAACTATCGCCTAATTCAGGATCCGTCAATCCATAGGAACTTGTATTATGTATATAAACCTCACCACTACCATCATCTATTTTCCATAAACCGAAAGATTGAACCTCACTAGTACATTCTCCTACCGGGACCTCAACTATAGTAGATTCATATTGTTCCGCATACATCCCACCAGCCGTAACATCTCCGGTCTGAACCCAAGAAGCCATAGGTAATTCATTCCCTGCAGAAATAGCATAAAACTCAGAAACCTCGACGATCTCAGTTAATCCATAAAACTCCTTCACCTTCCCACTTACAATAATACTATCTCCTATTTGCGGAAAAAAACCAGATTGATAAACATAAATCCCATTCCAAGGGCCGCCGAAATCTTGAATAAAATAACTATCTCCAAGCTGACTTGTAACAATACCAGTAACAGAAATCTCCCCGTTATCCTCGTTCACCAAAGTGCCAGAATTATCTGTTATCTGATAGGCAAATGGAGACAACATTGCTTGCCCCTGGACAGTCGAAATAGCAGTAAGAACCCCATCAAATGGGGGCAAAGAAATTTTCAAACTATGCGTGAAAGATACCGTATCACTTAGCATTCCATTGAATGCATCTATTTTAAAATAAACCTGTTCTCCAGCTAGTTGAGGAGGAATCGTTGCCGCATAACTTAAACCAGAATCTAACATCATAGTTATGACATTCTCCTGACCGATCACTGCATCCCAACTATTCCCCCAGTATAACACCGCTTCTGGAAAGGAGCTAAATGGATTACCAATACTAGCACTTACCAATATACTATCTCCAGATCCTGGAATCTCAGGACTTAAAACAACCGATGAAATCTGAATCGCACTTGGATCCCCAGTTGACCAGATTATATCTACATACTCTGGATGATCAATAAATGGATTTCTATTTCCTTGCCAATTAAAAATTATATCATTTCTACCCATCTCCCAAGCATCTACAGGATCCGCTTCATGCCAAAGCAAAAGGGTGCTCAATCTTCCCATCCAAGCATTTGGAAAAGTACCAACACTATTCACTAGCTCTAAATCTGGCTCTACATCTCCTGCTTCACTCATGCCCCCTTCATACCTGGTTGCCATATAGAAAAGCATCCTTGCAACATCCCCCTTCACCTCATCTCGCGGTTCCCAACTATTTGTACTCGAATAACAAGCTGTTGTATCCAATCCATTTAGCACAACTTGCCCACCATCATCAAAATCTTTATAACTTCTAGCACTATTTATAGTCATATCAACAGGCCTAAGATGATGAATATCTGTGTTCGCTCCCTTTTCTGTAAACATTCCCGAAGGGCCAAAATCCCCATGAGACTTTGGCCATACATGCTCCCTATTCCAATAATCCTGTTGATTGACATTGGAAGGGTTGTTAGCAAAATTCCACTTACTGATTGAATTCCCTGTATAAAGCAACACTATATGATTGGCATTCGAAGTATCTTGATCCGTCTGTCTAAGTGCCGATTTTACGGTTTCATAGTCCAATTCACTATGATCTTGAATTAATTGATGTAAGCCAGCTTTTAAAAAGTTGCTGTCTAAGCCAAACATGGACTCATAATAATTCAATGGCTGCCCCATTAACTGCCAACCACACAATAGAAAAATTCCAATTAACTTTTTCATTTTCGATATATATTCAATTACAATCCTACTATTATCCCATCGAATTGAGCTCCAATTCAAAATCAATTATCAAGTTAGTAATTTATAGTGGATTCCTACATTTGAATATTTTAACACACATCAAAAAATAATCACTTTCATAGCAATTATTTTTCCTTATTTTTGTTTCAGTAAAATAAATCCTTCAAGAGGAAGTCATCTAACTAAATAATACTCACTTTGGAAAGAAAATTAGTCATCATACCCACCTATAACGAGATAGAGAATATAGAGCGGATGATCCAAAAGGTAATGTCCTTATCCAAAGGCTATGATCTATTAATTGTAGATGATGGGTCTCCCGATGGAACGGCTACTAAAATTAAAGAATTACAAGCTGTATTTCCAGATCGAATTTTCTTAAAGGAACGCCAAGGGAAATTAGGCTTGGGAACGGCCTATATAGCTGGTTTCAAGTGGGCGCTTGAAAGAGATTACGAATATATCTTCGAAATGGATTGCGACTTCTCGCACAACCCTGAAGATCTAGATAATCTGTTTGAAGCTTGCCACAATGGTGCAGACCTTGCAATCGGCTCTAGATACGTTAACAATCTCGTTAATGTTGTCAACTGGCCAATGGGACGTGTACTAATGTCTTATTTTGCCTCTAAGTATGTAAAACTAGTTACCGGTATGCCAATTTTTGACTCGACAGCTGGTTTTATTTGTTACCGAAGAGAAGTTCTTAACACAATCAACTTCAACAGAGTTAAATTTGTTGGATACGCATTTCAAATCGAAATGAAATTCAGAACCTGGAAATATGGTTTTGAAATAAAAGAAGTCCCCGTAATATTCACTGATAGAGCCCTAGGTCAATCAAAGATGAGTATGGGAATATTCAATGAAGCAGTATTCGGTGTTCTTAGACTTAAACTAAGAAGCCTATTCCAAAAATTTGAAAGAAACGCATAAGCTATGGAGTCATCAGCTAAGAAATTATTGATAAAAAATGCAAGCATCATCAACGAAGGAAAGCGCTTTGTTGGTGATGTTTTGATAAACGGTGCATTCATTGAAAAGATTGGAACAGATCTTTCAGCCCCTAACGCTCACATAATTGAAGCCGAAGGAAAACTGTTAGTTCCTGGAGCCATTGATGACCAAGTGCACTTCAGAGAACCTGGATTAACGCACAAGGGGAATATTGCAACGGAAAGTAGAGCGGCTGTAGCTGGTGGAATTACCAGTTTTATGGAGATGCCTAATACCAATCCTCAGGCACTGACACAAGACTTACTTCAAGATAAGTACGATATTGCTCAACGATCTTCCTTAGCGAATTACTCTTTCTTTATGGGTGCTTCAAATGAAAACATTGAGGAAGTTCTAAAGACCAACCATCAGGATGTATGTGGTGTAAAGGTATTTATGGGAAGTTCTACAGGAAACATGCTTGTAGACAATGAACAAACCCTTACCAACATTTTCTCTAAATGTGATATGCTTATTGCAACTCATTGTGAGGATGAAGCTACTATCCGTAAAAATACAGAAGAATTCAAAGCAAAATATGGGGAAGACATCCCTATTAACTGTCACCCACTTATCAGAAGTCGTGAAGCTTGCTACACCTCTTCTTCTATGGCAGTAAAACTTGCGAAGAAACACGATACAAGACTACACATCCTACACATCTCAACAGCTGAGGAATGCGAATTATTTGATAATTCTCTTCCACTTTCCGAAAAGAGAATTACTGCGGAGGCTTGCGTACATCACCTTTGGTTCGATGACAGCTATTACGATAGCAAAGGGACCTTCATTAAATGGAATCCAGCCGTAAAGGCAGCATCAGACAAGGAAGCCATTTGGAATGCTCTTTTAAGTGGGAAAATTGATATCGTGGCTACTGATCATGCTCCTCACACCTTAGAAGAAAAACAGAATGGTTATTTCCAAGCTCCTTCAGGTGGACCACTTGTTCAACATGCTATGGTTTCCATGCTAGAATCTGTTTCTAATGGTAGGTTAAGTTATGAACAAATGGTTGAAAAAATGTGTCACAACCCAGCGATTTGTTTCCAAGTAGAAAAGAGAGGATTTATCCGTGAAGGGTATTATGCCGATCTTGTATTAATAGATCCTCAAGATAACTGGACAGTTAGTAAAGAAAATATTCTTTACAAATGTAAATGGTCTCCATTTGAAGGAACTTCATTTAGTCATAAAATCTGGAAGACCTTAGTAAATGGTCAAGCGGTTTATGAAAATGGTAAAATTCAAGAATTAGGAAATGGAATGCGATTAAGATTCGATCGTCCATGAAAATAATTTTTCAAATAGTACTTTGTTTTTTCTTACTAAGCTCCTGCAGTGAGCCTAGTGAGGAAAAGCAAATTAGAAAGGACCTAATAGAGGAGGAAGAATTAATTGAGTTACTTTATGACACCTATCTGTATGAAGGAGCACTAAAGTCACATTCCATTGACTCTACCTATAAAGATATTAAGGTTGTTTCCTTTTATGATGCGATTCTAAAAAAACATAAAATTGAGCGTCAAAATGCTCAAACGTCTATTGAATACTACGCAAAGGAGGAACAACTTATCCCGATGCTAGAAAAGGTTAAAACGCGCCTAAAGAGTCGAAAAAACAGCCTTAAAGAAAATACCACGAAATGATCGCCACTATACAACACGGGAATAGAAACTATCAAGTACAGATGAACAAAGGAATAGACCTATCTATTCCAATGAAGGCTGACGGGGATTCAGTGAAAGCTTGGTATGTTGACCCCATAAGTATAGAACCTGTAATTGGAGATGGCTTTATAGGTGAAGTAAAACAAGGAGGATCGGTAAATTTTAAAAACGTACTGTTCAATCCACATGGACATGGAACACATACAGAATGTCTTGGTCATATTACGGAGGAATTCTACTCTGTAAATGAGCTTATCACAGATTTTTGGCACTTAGCTTTAGTATGCACAGTTCAGCCTGAAATCAACGATAAGGGTGAAGCCATTATTAAGATGAAGCATGTCCAGGAACAAATATTAGCCAATCCAGATTGTAAGGCTATTATTTTTAGAACACTTCCCAATCCTTTATCTAAAAAGACTAAAAACTACGCTAATACAAATCCACCTTTCATCAGTGAAGAATGCGCACAATTCATTTGTGATCAAGGGATCGATCACTTATTGATTGACCTTCCTTCTGTAGATCCAGAAGTGGACGGTGGGAAATTGCTAGCACATAGAGCTTTTTGGAACTTCTCAGGTGAGAGACGAATGCATGCCAGTATCACTGAATTGATTTATGTACCAGAAGAGGTTCAAGATGGAGTTTATTTTCTACACCTTTCTTTTGCCGCTTTTCATAACGATGCCAGTCCATCTAAACCGATTATTTATCCAACCAAAGTTCAATAATGAGTCTTAAAGGATTCATACAGGCTTCCGGATTTGGAGGGAAAGATTTCTCAAAATTATTGAGCAATTCGAAGTATCCGTGTTGGATGCCATTCTACCATGCCGTAAGCAATGAGCCTTTAGCGCATATTAAACATCTATACCCTGTTAAATCTCTTGAATTATTTGAGCAAGAATTAGAATTTTACCTCAAACATTTCACCATTGTCTCACAGGAAGACATCCAAAAACCAGCTAAAAACAAACCGAATCTATTCCTAAGTTTCGACGATGGCTTAATAGAATTTGACACCATAATTGCTCCCATTTTACACAAAAAAGGGGTCCCAGCAACAGTATTCCTCAACAGCGCATTTATTGATAATAAAGACTTATTTTTCAGATATAAGGCTTCAATATTAGCTAGCAAACTATCCGAAAAAGGGAACAAGGATGTACTGATTAAATCTATCAAAGATCTATTAGCCATTGAATACTCTAATCAACACCAATTAGATCTATTGGCAGTAGACATGGGGATTAACTTTAAAGACTATTTAAAAGAAAAACCTATTTATTTAGGTACAGATCAAGTAAAATTCTGGAAAAACAAAGGTTTTGATTTCGGCGCTCATAGCCACGACCATCCATTGTATGAAAAGCTCTCCTTACAAGAGCAACTACAACAGACAACAGGTTGCATCAAATCACTTGAAGCCTCACTTGAATTTAATATATCATCTTTTTCATTTCCTTTTACCGATTATGGCGTTTACCCTGCTTTTTTCGAAAAGCTTAAAGAAGCGTACCCTAATCTATCTACATTCGGAACGGCAGGTTTAAAACTAGATCCTATACCCAATCACTTCCAACGGCTCCCGATGGATAATTCACTAGGTAATGTTCAAGAATTTTTCGCCAAAAATATCCAGCGCTTCCACATGAAGCGACTTTTGGGAAAACATATTTATAAAAGATAACGGAGCTTAGCTCCATTTTTCAGCCAGCTTATCCAATCCAGCACTCATCAAATCATCTGGGGTCATTGCAATTCTAAACTCGCATTCAGCTTCAAAATTCAAAAACCATGGCTCTGCTATCCTAGGGACATCAGAAGGAGTTGCAACCTCTAACACCATTATAGCTCCACGATTTCCATGCTGCTCTGTAAAATAGATGCTTTCGGGCTTTAGATCCGCCAGGATACTTCCGATTAACTCACCTGCAGTTCCATTCTTTACATAAGTATTAAATGGCTCTATTGGGAGATTTATATTAACTATCATTCTCATAACCGTAAATTTTAAATTAGACCATCCCCAAAGGTACAAAAACAATCGACCAATAATGAAACCAATCAACTAAACATCAATCACTTATATTTAATTTTTGCGCAAAAAAAAAGACCATCTTCTCAGATGGTCTTTTTAAACTAATTGTAGATATTAGTAATTAAACAGATAATCAATATCCATTTCCTTCACCTCTCCCAATTTAGAAAGGGACTCCATATCCAACTCATCTTTATTACCGATAACAACTACAGAATACTCGCTACCTTTAATCATTTTATCAAAGAATTGTGCAAAGTCCGAAATCGTCATTGCCTCAATTGCTTTATAAACCTCTTCTCTATTGTCTTTAGTAATACCTAAATCTTTAAGAGACTCGTGCTTCCAAAAAATATTAGCTTTCGTAATTCTCTGTGCAGCAATTTTCTTTAAAGTAGCTTCTTTAGCTGCATCAAATTGCTGTTGAGCTTCTGGCATATTATTCAACAAACTCATCATGGCATCAATCGCTTGAGGAAGCTTATTAGCCTGCGTCCCCATATAGGCAACTAAATAACTTGGCTCCTCCTTTTTTCTTGGCTGACTAAATGCAGAATAGGCAGAATAGGCTAAAGACTTAGATTCTCTAATTTCCTGAAAAACGATAGAAGACAAACCAGAACCATAGAATGCATTGAACATATATCCATTTGCTAAGGTATTTGGATCAAAATTATCCCCTTTAGAAAGAAACATAATCTCTGCCTGAACCATATCATAATCTACAAAGTACACCGATCCACCAGTTTCTTTGAACTGGTATTTTTTCTGCGCTGGAACATCCATTCTAGATTCAGCTGTTATATGCATTTCGTTCAATGCTGTAACTGCCTTATCTATATCTTTCCCGTAATAGAAAATTCTATGCTTATAGTTTTTCAACCCTTTAGCCTTCTTAACAAGATCAATAGGACTTAAAGCTTTCAATTCAGCCGAAGACAAATTATCACGTAATCTAGAATCTTCACCATGCTTAGCAAAACTACTTAAACCACCTCTTAGAATATTACCCTTGCTCAACTTTGCATCGGCTCTACCTTTTTCAATACTAGCTACCATTTTCTCATAGGCTACCTCATCGACTTTAGCATTTGCAATCAAATGCTCGATCAATTCCAATCCAGCAGGTAAGTTCTCTTTCAAACCACGTAAATAGATATAAGATTCGTCAGACGAAGAGCGAACACCGTAAGAAATTCCCAATTTGTAAAACTCCTGTGTCAATTCTTCAACCGTATACTTATCCGTACCTAAATATTCTAAATAATCGATTGCTATAGGCAATTCCTTATCATGGTCTTTACCCATGTCAAATAAGAATCCTAAATAGAATAGATCATTCGATTTATTCTCTACATAAGATACTTCAATACCGGAATTCAAGGTTTTTCCCTTGATTTCTTTTTCGAAGTCAACATAATCTGGCTTAATGTCACCTGATTCTATTGCATTGAACGCCGTTAAAAAGCCTGAAGCTTTATCTCTATTTAATTCAATTGGTGTGATACCAGGATTCTGAACTTTTATAGCTCCTTCATTTTCCCCTGTACGTTTATAAACAACAACATAGTTATCATTATAATGCTCATTGGCAAACGCTACAAGTTGTGCTTTTGTTAATTTTCTAAGCTCCTCCAATTTCTTCACTTCTGACTCCCAATCCTGGAAATGAACGAAAGCATTATAGTATGCAGAGGCTACCGCTGTACTATTTTCAAATCTTCTGATTTGACTTACTTTCATATCATTGATAGCTGCTTCAAGCATCCATTCTTCAAATTCACCTTTCTTGATTTTTTCAATCTCAGCGTGAATTAATGATTCAACTTCTTCCAAAGTTTGTCCATTCATTGGAGATCCATGAAAAGAATGATAACCATAATCATTTAAGAAAGTAGGACTACAACCAGCACGTTGAACTTTTTGACTTTTATTCAAGTTAAGATCAATTAGACCAGCTTGACCGTTCGCAAGAAGCATATCAATCATAGTCACGTATTTCTGATGTTCAGAACCGATTCCATC
This sequence comes from uncultured Flavobacteriales bacterium, assembly GCA_913063375.1. Taxonomy (GTDB): domain Bacteria; phylum Bacteroidota; class Bacteroidia; order Flavobacteriales; family CAJXXR01; genus CAJXXR01. Next base: position 35,499 of record CAJXXR010000005.1, read on the forward strand.
AAATCTATATGCAAAACTTACATTTGCCGCCGTAGGTCCAACAACCTCTTTTTTGATAGGTCCAACAATAGGATCTTCTTTTGGCAAAACAGGTTTTGTAACATCCTGAGCCTTATACGAACCGAAATATTTATCAACCAAAGCATAAGCTTCATCATATTCCAAATCACCAACCAATACTACAGCCATATTATTTGGGACATAATATTTCTCGAAATAAGCATGGATATTTTCCATGGAAGGATTTTTCAAATGATCAGCCACACCAATTGTACTTTGCTGTCCATAAGGGTGCTTTGGAAATAAGGCCTTCATTAAGGCATAATTCGCCTTTCTCCAATCATTATCTTGAGAACGGTTGAATTCCTCGTATACTGCTTCCAATTCTGTATGAAACAATCTCAATACTAACTGACTAAACCTTTCTGACTCCAGTTTTAGCCATTTTTCCAATTCATTAGAAGGAATTTTATTCTTATAAATAGTTTCCTCATGCCATGTATGCGCATTGGTCCCTTCTGCTCCTAGAGATGATACCATTTTATCATACTCATTGGCAATAGCCAAGGTAGAAGCATAGTTTGAAACACTGTCAATCTGCTTATAGATAACACCTTTTTTAACGGGATCCTTTTCAGCTTTGTGCAGTTCATACAAATCAGAAATCTGCTTTAGAACAACCTTTTCTTCTTCCCAATTCTGCGTTCCGACTTCATCCGTTCCTTTGAACAACATGTGCTCAAGGTAATGAGCCAAACCGGTATTATCTGCTGGATCATAGACAGATCCTGCACGTACCGCTATATAGGTTTGAATTTTTGGTTCATCTGTATTTTTACTTAAATAGATCTTTAGTCCATTTTCAAGCGTATACAAATGTAGACCTGAAGCATCATTTTCAACTAGCTCAGCCGATACACCATTTTCCTTTTCTGAATGTGCAACATCAGAACACGCTACCATACCGAAGGCAGAAGCAGCTAGGAATAATCCCGTTATCTTTTTCATTTTCAATAATTTTCTATGGACAGCCAAGATAAAAAATAAAATTTATCTTTTAATATAGCTTTGATACTAAACTAAGTAGGATAATTGATATCGACTCTAAGCTTTCATCTTATTTAAAGGGAAGGGTAACCTATTAATTTTCAACCTATAATAAGGCTTTTCAGAAGCACCAAAGGATTTAAAAAATCGTATTATACCAGGAATCACAGACCCTTCAAAGTCTAATACACTCAATTTACCAGTCCAATTCGTGATAAAAACATCCATAAGAAATTGCATTGCACCAGATTGTCGGCCTTCCTCATTGGAGGTCCCCAATAAATAAGTAGCCCTTCCAAAAACAATTTGGAAAAAGGCCATGGCAACAATCTTATTCCCCTTTTTCACAATTATTATCTCACCTCTACCTGCTAAGATGTCTTTTTGAATCGCTTTTTCTAGCCTATCATAATCAACATCCTTATAAGCTGAAATAGTAGTTCCTTTATGTTTTCTGAAGAATTGAATCAATCCAGAGGCATTTTCACTTTTCTCCCAATACAATTCATTCTTTCCAGCCCTCCGAATTAACCTCCTAAGATTTTTGGAGTAATTCTCCTTGGGATTTCCTTCCAGTGACAACTCATAATTTCCTCTTTCTTGAATCATCCATTCCGACTTGAAATCCGAGGCGTCAAAAACACACAGATCCAACAGGTAGTATTCATTTTCCAAAAAACCATGTAGTTTCTCAGTGTTAATTGCATAACCTGGCTCTTTGAATAAGCCAAGTTGCTGGATCCAAAAGGGGGTAAATGTTTGTTTAAAAAATAAGACTTTCCCCATGGGCAAAGGCATTACCGCTGAATAATCCCCCCAAACTAATGCCTCCCATCCAGATGGACAAACCTCATCCAAAAACCAAGTAGTCGCATAAGCGTGCGAATAAGTAGCCCGTTCTATAAGTGCGTTCCACTTTGATGGGTTGATTTCTGATCGAGAAAGCTGTTTAAAATTCATAAAATAATTTTACGCAGGAAATTTAGTCATTATCTTTAGGAAATTAAACCTTCTGATATGAATATCGAGATATTACGTCATTATTGTTTGTCGAAAAAAGAAGTAACAGAGAGCTTCCCTTTTGATGAGACTACCCTAGTATTTAAAGTTGCAGAAAAGATATTTGCCTTAACTTCTCTAGAAGGAGAGTTAAGAATAAATTTAAAATGTAATCCTATAAAGGCAATAGACCTGAGAGAAAAGCATTATTCAATCATTCCGGGATATCACATGAACAAAAAACATTGGAATACGGTAATTGTAAATGGAGAATTAGACCAGTCACAGCTATTTGAATTAATTGATCATAGCTATGACCTAGTCATAAAATCCCTACCAAAATATAAGCAAAAAGGACTATTTGAGTAAGGCGTTCTTATTAGCCAATTGACCACAAGCAGCATCAATGTCTTTACCTCTACTTCGACGTATATTAACAGTCACTCCTTTATGTTCTAGGAAGTCAACAAATTTATCAACCTTTTCGATTTTGGCCTGTATAAAGTCTCCACCATCAATTGGGTTGTATTCAATAATATTCACCTTTGATGGGAATTGTTTTGCAAACTGCCACAACTCTCTAGCATCCTCCAAGGTGTCGTTGAAGTTATCGAAGATGATATATTCTAAAGTAATCTTATTCTTTGTCTTTTCATAGAAATAAATAAGAGACTCAGAAAGGGCTTTCAAATCATTGGTGTCATTGATCTCCATGATCCTACTACGCTTTGCATCGTTTGCTGCATGTAGCGATAAAGCCAAAGAGAAACGAACCTCGTCATCCCCTAGTTTCTTGATCATTTTTGCAACTCCTGCAGTGGATACGGTAATTCTACGAGGCGCCATCCCCAATCCTTCTTCAGAAGTAATGAGCTCAATACCTTTCAATACATTTTTATAGTTCAAAAGAGGTTCTCCCATCCCCATAAAAACAATATTGCTAAGCTTTTCACCATGATGTAGCAAAGCTTGATCGGAAATCAACTTTACCTGATCATAGATTTCGGCTGCCTCTAGGTTTCTCAGTCGCTTTAATCGACCTGTAGCGCAAAACTTACAAGCTAAACTACAACCAACTTGTGAAGAAACACATGCTGTCATTCGTTCACCTGCAGGAATCAAAACACCTTCGGTAATTTTACCATCAAAAAGTTTAAAAGCACTTTTTACCGTTCCATCTTTACTCAATTGCTTTTCATCAACTAGTACAGGTAAAATTTCAAAATGAACTTTCAGCTTCTCACGTAATGAAACAGATAAATTGGTCATTGTATCAAAATCTATAGCAGATTTCTTCCACAACCATTCATATACTTGTTTCGCTCGAAAGCCTTTCTCTCCTATTCCAGTGAAATAACTTTTCAATTCAGTAAGCTCGAGACTTCTGATGTCTTGTTTCTTAACTACTTCCTCCATTGCGGCGCAAAGGTAATCAAAAGAATCCTTAAAATAAGTTTATGGATAATTGATTTTCATTTACTTACATAAAAAAGCCGGTACATTTTACATGTACCGGCTTACTATATTGCACTAAACAAACTGCTTATGAAAGTATCGCAGCAATTCCAGGAAGTGTTTTTCCTTCTAAATATTCTAACATAGCTCCTCCACCAGTTGAGATATAGCTAACGCGTTTATCTAAGCCAAATTTCTTAGCTGCAGCAACAGAATCACCACCTCCAACAAGACTAAATGCCCCATTTGCAGTAGCTTCTGCAACAGCTTCACCTACGGCTTTTGTTCCATTTGAGAATGTATCCATTTCGAATACTCCCATTGGACCGTTCCATAAAATAGTTTTAGAACTCAAAAGGGCTTCTTTGTATTTCGCCATAGTCCCTTCTGCAATATCCAATCCCATATATCCTTCTTGAACAGCATCAATATCGCTTATCGCAGTATTTGCATCGTTACTGAAGCTGTCTGCATTTAAGGAATCTACAGGGAGTAAAAATTCAACGTTGTTTTCTTTCGCTTTTTTAATGATCCGTAGTGCCAACTCAAGTTTATCATCTTCAACCAAAGAATTTCCAACTTGTCCGCCCATTGCTTTTGCAAAAGTATAGGACATCCCTCCGCCGATAATCAATTTATCAACCTTAGGAAGTAATTTCTCTATAATGCTAATTTTACTAGAAACCTTTGCTCCTCCCATAATGGCAGTAACGGGCTTCTCTCCACTGTTCAATACTTTTTCCAGATTTTCTATTTCACTGGCCATGATATATCCAAAGCATTTTTCATTTTTGAAATTCTCAGCAATTACAGCTGTTGAGGCGTGTGCTCTATGCGCAGTTCCAAAAGCATCATTCACATAGAAATCACCGTGCTGAGCTAATTTAGAAGCGAAGGCAGAGTCTCCTGCTTTTTCTTCTCCATAAAAACGTAAGTTTTCCAACAACAACACCTCACCATTTGCCAAAGAGGCCGATTTAGAGGCCGCATCTTCACCAATACAATCTGTAGCAAATTGAACATCACAACCTAGAAGTTCCTCTAATTTTGAAACAATGTGTCGCAAAGAGAATTGATCTTCAGGTCCGTTTTTTGGCCTACCTAAGTGAGACATCAAAACGACCGCTCCCCCATCCTTTCTGATCTTCTGAATAGTAGGAATTGCAGAATCAATTCTTGTAGCATCTGTGATTTCAAAATTAGCATTCAAAGGCACATTAAAATCTACGCGAATTAAGGCACGCTTCCCTTCAAAATTGTATTGATCTATGGTGTTCATCTTTATCGTTTTTTTGACTGTATTAGTTTGGCAAAAGTACAGGGATTCTAGGGAATGAACAAAACCTAAACAAGCTAATTATCACTGTCCTCACAACTGATGATGAATCAACTAGGAATGCAAAGCATCTTGATATAATTACTTCCAAAGCCACCCGCACTACAATACTCCTCTTTTCCCTATAAAGCAGAGGCCATCTGACAAAAAAAGGTATCTTTGTTCGAATGCAGTTTAACGAAGTCATAGGGCAACAAAGTGTATCTCAAAAACTAAGGGAGAGTGTCAGCAATCAAAGAATTGCTCACGCCCAATTTTTTGCAGGTTCAAATGGCAGTGGAAATCTTCCATTAGCCTTTTCTTATGCCCAATTCGTTCTTTGCCCAAACCGTACAGAAGAAGCTTGTGGTGCTTGCCGATCATGTAAAATGATGAATCAATTAAGCCACCCAGATGTTCATTTTGCCTTTCCAGTTGCGAATACGGGAACAGGAAGGTCAAAAGCCCTCAGTAAGGATTTCCTGATTGAGTGGCGTGAAATGATGCTTGAAAATCCTTACTCAGAATTGGAGGATTGGATCAACCATCTGGATATCCAAAATAAACAATTAAACATTGCCGTGAACGAAAGCGAAGCAATCGTTCGTCAGCTAAGTTTAAAATCCTACGAAGGTGGTCATAAAGTATTAATACTTTGGCACCCTGAAAAATTGAATATTCAGGCAGCAAATAAATTACTAAAACTCATTGAAGAACCTGTTGGAGAAACTTTGATTTTATTTGTTGGACCTCGTGTAGAAGATGTACTACCAACCATTATCTCTAGAACGCAGATAATTCGATTAAATCCTATTGAGGAACAAAGTATCGCTCAATACCTAATGGATAAATTGAACTCTTCACAAGAGGAAGCTACAAATATCTCCCACCTAACGGAAGGGAATTTATCTAAGGCTATACGTTGGCATTTACATCAAGGAGGTGAAAATATTTTTTCTGAACTTTTTATTGAATGGATGCGTCTATGCTTTAAAGCGTTAAAAGTAAAAGATCTAGACCAACTCTCAACTTGGAATCAAGAGATGTCTGGATTAGGAAGAGAAAGGTTAAAAAGCTTTTTTACTTTTTGCACACAAGTAATTCGGAAAGCACTATTAAATAACTACGGAAGTGGAGAGTTATCAACCCTGGAATTGAAAGCACCAGGATTTGATATGGCAAAGTTTAGTCCCTATATTCATGCGGACAACTGTATAACGATAATTCAAGAGTTGACCTTGGCGGCCCGGCATATCGAAAGAAATGCCAATGCGAAAATTGTTATGATGGACACATCCTTTAAAATTGCCAGGCAACTACATCATAAACTAAATGTTGATTCGTATTATGGGGTGTAATGGATGTAGTGTAAAATCATCTGACGATAAATCTGGCTCTTCTTGTAGCACTGGAGGATGTTCCTCTTGCTCAAGTTCAGCAGGTAAAATGCCAGTATTCAACTGGCTAAGCAAGGTAGATCAAGACTACCAGAAAAATGACATCGTAGAAGTCCAATTCAAAAACGGAAGAAAAGGCTTCTTCAAAAATATAAATTCAATGCCACTTTACGAATCAGATATTGTTTCTGTAGAGGGTAATCCTGGGTATGATATAGGTACTGTATCGATGGTTGGTTCTATCGTGAAGTTGCAAATGCGACGTAAGAAAATTACTGCCGATAGCGACCGGATTAATAAATTGTACCGAAAAGCAACACAGCAAGATATTGATAAGTGGATTGAAGCAAGATCTAGGGAAAAGGAAACCATGTACCGCACTAGGTTAATGGCCAGTGAGCTTAAGCTTAAGATGAAAATTTCTGATGTTGAATTCCAAGGTGACAACACCAAAGCAACTTTCTATTATACGGCAGATGACCGTGTCGACTTTAGAGAGTTGATTAAGGTTATGGCCGAAGAATTCAAAATTCGAATTGAAATGCGCCAAATTGGGGCAAGACAAGAAGCTGCTCGTCTTGGGGGAATTGGATCTTGTGGTAGAGAACTATGTTGTAGTACTTGGCTCTCAGATTTCAGGTCGGTAAACACAACTGCTGCACGGTATCAACAACTTTCTCTAAACCCACAGAAATTAGCTGGGCAATGTGGAAAACTAAAATGTTGTTTAAACTACGAATTAGACTCCTATCTGGACGCATTAAAAGCCTTCCCAAATACCAGTATCAGATTGAAAACAGGCTCTGGAGAAGCATCTTTTCAAAAGATGGATATCTTCAAGCAAAAAATGTGGTACACCTATTCTGATGGTGAAAAAATGACTTGGATAGAACTGAATGTAGAGAAAGTCAGAGAAATCATCAGTAAGAATAAGAAAGGTGAAATACCTGACTCTATTGATATGTTTAAAGAAATAGAGATCATTGATGAATTCAAAGAATTTGAAAGTGTTGTTGGTCAGGATAGCTTAAACAGATTTGATAATTCTAATGCTCCAAGTAAAAACAAGCGTAGAAATCAGCAAAAGAAGAAAAAGGCAAGAACAGTCAATTCGGAGGGTCAGGCACTAAAGTCAAGAACGAAAACTGCCCCGAAAAACAGATCTGGAAGTGGTCCAAATACGAGTACAGCAACAACTGTAAAAAGAGATCATACGCCACACCGTAGAAAGGCAAAAGTTAAGTCAAAGCCTACAGGTCAAGGAAATAAAGGTCAAAATAAGCCAAAAGAGAATTAGCATGAAGCAATGTTTGGCCTTACTTGGCATACTTAGCTTATTCATTGCCTGTGGTCCGAAAGAGGCTCACAGCGCAATGAATACAGTTGGAGACGCATGGAATGAAAACAATCCACAGGAATTTGAATTTGACATTCAAGAACCTGGAAAGTTTGCTTCACATTTTTATTTGAAGCATAACAATGATTACGGATTTAGAAATTTATTCTTGTTCACAACCTTGACCTATCCCGATGGCAATAGTAGAACGGATACGATGGAATACAACATCGCTCAACCTGATGGGAAATGGCTAGGAGAAGGCTGGGGAGAATTGAAAACGATAAAATTACTTTACCCAATCGCCCTAGATCAGACAGGCGATTATACCTTGAGTATCACCCAAGGTATGCGGGAAGAGAATCTAGATGGAATAGAACAAATTGGCCTCACAATAGAAGCATTGAATTAAGTATTGAATATGAGTACTACAAATACGGAGAATAACAGCACTAAACAAAAAACACCTAAGAAAAAGAAGTGGATCAAAAGAGCCATTCTTCTATTTTGGCTAGGCTTGTTAAGCCCTGTTGTATTAATTTCCGTAGGGCTATTCTGTGCCTCAAATGAGTGGTTTGGAGAACCACTTCCTACCTTTAGAGAAATCGAAAATCCTGAATCTAACTTCGCAACGGAAGTTCTAAGTTCTGATGGAAAGGTACTGGGTAAGTACTTCTATGAAAATAGAACACCCGTAAGGTATGAAAACCTATCTCCTCACCTTATAAATGCACTTATTGCAACGGAGGATGAACGTTTTCATGAACATTCTGGAATAGACGCTAGAGCAATAACTAGAGCAATAGTAAAAGGTCTCCTAGGTCAAAATGCAGGTGGAGGATCGACTATCACACAGCAGTTGGCAAAGATGTTATTTACCGAAAAGGTATCTAGAAATCCTATTGACAGGATAAAGCAAAAATTTAATGAATGGGTAATCGCTGCTAGACTGGAACGAAATTATACAAAGGAGGAAATCATAGCAATGTATTTCAACAAGTTCGACTTCCTTTACCAGGCTGTAGGCATTAAATCTGCGGCTAAGATATATTTCAATACTACTCCAGATAAATTAAGCATTGAACAATCTGCCATTTTAGTTGGGATGGCCAAAAACCCATCACTATACAATCCCAATAGAAAGGGTAATGGAGAAAGGGCCAAGAGAAGAAGAAATGTCGTACTTCAGCAAATGGTTCGGAATGAAATTCTTGAGCAGCAATCTGCAGACTCTTTAAAGAAACTAGATCTAAATATTGAATTCACCAGAGAGAGTCATCACGAAGGGCTTTCTACCTATTTCAGAGAGTTTCTTAGAGGCTATATGAAGAATTGGGTGAAAACCACTCCTAAACCAGACGGATCGGAATACAATATCTATAGCGACGGGTTAAAAATTTATACAACCATAGATTCTAGACTTCAACGCTACGCAGAAGATGCAACGGCAGAACATAATCAGACCTTACAAAAACAGCTTTACAAACATATGAAGAGCTGGAAGAGGAAGAAAAATGCCCCGTTCCCTTCAGATTATTCTAAAGACAAAATTGCTAAAAATTTGGATCTTGCCCTTCGCAGAAGTGAACGATACCGCAAGATGAAAAAGGCAAAAATATCAAGGGAAGATATTGATGCAAGCTTCAAGGTAAAGACAAAAATGAAAATCTACACCCTTGAAGGAGAAATGGACACCATAATGACACCTATGGACTCCATTATTCATTACAAATACCTGTTACACCATAGTATGATGAGTATGGATCCACAAACTGGATTTGTTCGCGCATGGGTAGGTGGAATCAACCATAAATACTTCCAATACGACAATGTCCATACAGGAAGACATCAGGTAGGATCCACTTTTAAGCCAATGGTTTATGCCACTGCCATCGATCAACACAAATATTCACCATGCACTAAGGTTCCAAATATCCCTGTTGTATTTGAAAAAGAAGAATGGGGTCTTGAAAAAGATTGGGAACCACAGAACAGTGACAGGCAATATGGAGGAGAGCTTACTTTAAGCCAAGGATTAGCTGGGTCTGTAAATACCATATCATCTTATCTAATGAAGCAAGTCGGCCCTAAAAAGGTAGCTAATTTAGCCAAGAAAATGGGGATCAAAAGTAAGATTCCAGTATATCCATCTATATGTCTAGGAACACCCGAATTGACCCTATACGAACTGACTGGAGCATACAGTACTTTTGCCAATAAAGGGATACACATTGACCCTATTTTTATTACAAGAATTGAAGATAGAAACGGAACGATCCTTTACAATTACGAACCAGATTATACGGAGGTTTTATCAGAAGAAAAAGCCTACACCATGTTGAACCTAATGGAAGGAGTTACACGTCATGGTACTAGTATACGTTTAAGGTTTAGATACAAATTTAAAAATGATATTGCGGGTAAAACAGGAACTACTCAAAACAATATGGACGGCTGGTTTATTGGTATGGTTCCTAATCTTGTCACCGGAGTTTGGACTGGAGCAGAAGACCCTGCTGTTCGATTTAGTGTAACTAGTCTAGGACAAGGCGCAAATATGGCATTACCAATTTGGGCACTTTATATGCAAAAAGCATATGGAGACAATAGCTTAGATATTTCAAAGGAACCGTTTGAAGTTCCTTCTACTAAAATGACAATTATTACAGATTGCGAAGAATTCGAAAAGCAGAATGAGGACAATTCGCAATTAGAAATGGATGATGAACCTGATTTTTAACTTTTAAAGTATGATTAACAAAGTAGTTAAAGACGCTCAGGAAGCGATAAAAGATATAAAAAACGGTGATACACTAATGCTAGGAGGTTTCGGATTGTGCGGAATTCCTGAGAATTGCATTACAGCATTGGTTGAACAAGGAACCAAAGATCTTACCTGTATCTCTAATAATGCAGGGGTAGATGATTTTGGAATCGGACTTATGCTTCAACAGAAGCAGGTCAAAAAAATGATTTCCTCTTACGTTGGTGAAAATGCCGAATTTGAGAGACAATTACTATCTGGCGAATTAGAAGTCGACCTTATTCCACAAGGTACTTTGGCAGAAAGATGTAGAGCTGCAGGAGCGGGTGTTCCAGCATTCTTTACACCTGCAGGCGTTGGAACAGAGGTTGCTGAAGGTAAAGAAGTTCGGGAATTCAACGGGAAGAAATATCTTTTAGAGCATGCCTTTGAAGCCGAATTCGCATTAGTAAAGGCTTGGAAAGGAGATACAGCAGGAAACCTTATTTTCAAAGGAACTGCCCGTAATTTCAATCCAATGATGGCAGCCGGTGGAAAAATTACCATTGCCGAAGTAGAAGAACTAGTTCCAGCAGGAGAATTAGAGCCCAATATGATTCATACTCCTGGAGTGTACGTTCAGCGGATCTTCCAAGGAAAGGACTATGAAAAACGAATTGAGCAGCTAACTGTTAAAGAAGCATAATTCAATAAAAAAAGGGAACCTATAATAGGTTCCCTTTTTTTATTGTTATCTATTTAAAACTTATACCTCTTCAGCAATTACCGCCTCGATTTGACCAGGTAACATTTGCTTCAACATAGTTTCAATACCTTGTTTTAGGGTGACAGATGCAGAAGGACATCCACTGCAAGCCCCTTGTAGGGCAACCGTTACAATCCCATGATCATACTTTCTAAAACTAATATTCCCCCCATCAGATTCTACTGCCGGACGAACATATTCTTCTAAAATATCTACAATCTTCTTTTCAATGTCTGTTTCAGGAGTAGTATCCTTCATCATCGTAGAACTACTTCCTTCAGAGGTCTCTACAGATTCTTCCACAGCAATAGGTGCTGAGATTATCTCTTTACCTGAAGCAATATATTCACGGATGAACTCTCTTACTTCCATCACAACATCTTCCCATTCGATGATATTAAACTTAGTGATTGAAATAAAGTTTCTAGCCAAGAATACCTCCTTTACAAATGGAAAATTGAAAATCTGAGCACATAACGCAGATGCTTGTGCTTCCTCAATATTCTTAAATTCTATACTGTCTCCTGGGTTTATTCCTTTATTACACACAAACTTCATCACATCCGGATTCGGAGTAGATTCTGCATATACTGAAATGGGCACTTTTTTAGTTTCCATATAATGTTTCTTTTTGCAAATATACTGAAACCCGATCAATAGCAATCAGGATTTTAACTTGTCTTTAGGGGTAGAAATAACGGACTTAGATTTGGGCCTTTGGTAGCTTACCAAAAACACACCTATAAATATAGCTATCCCACTCAATACTTTTAAAGAATTCAAACTTTCAACCCCTATTGAAAGAGCAATCACGGTAGCCAACAAAGGTTGTAAATAAATATAAAAACTAACCGTTGAAGCTCTTAAATTTTTCAAGGCTATAATATTGAATAAATAAGCCAAGAATGAGGTCCCCACAACTACAAAAACGATGGACCAAATGATATTTGAACTCATATCTGTCCATACGACTTCTAAAAGCCCTTCAATTCCAAATGGCAAGATCATTACCCAACCAATGGTAAAGGCCCACTTAATAACGGTAACAGGATTATATCTAGCCATCAAAGGCTTTGCCAATACTAGATATATAGCATATGAGACCGCATTAACAAAGACAAGGAAATTTCCTAATGTAGGATTTTCCGCTCTAAGTTGACTTGTACTCATTAATATCAATGTAATAGCTCCTACCGCACCCAATAATATCCCTACTCCACGTCTTAGGTTCAACTTTTCCTGACCTAAATATATAGCAGAAAGAAATACTAGTATTGGCGTGGATGTCATGGTGACAGCAGCATTGATGGGCGTTGTCAAATGCAAACCTTTAAAAAACATCATTTGATTGAATGCCACACCAAAAAATCCACAAAGGATTAGCCATTTCCAATCTTTCTTATCAACCTTTTCTCGAATGAACATTTGATGAATGATCCAAAACAAAATAGTAGCCCCAGTCGCTCTCATCAAAATAAAGGCTATTGGAGAGACATATCCTCCCATAACATCTTTAGCTACTATAAATGTAATTGCATAAATAAGGTTAGCTGAAAAGAGTGCTAAATGAGATAAAACAGCTTTATTCGGCATGACCTAATATAGTTTTTAGTGCAGTTACCGTTTTTTTGGAATTACCTATAAAAGCCTCCTTACCCAATAGTACAACAGGTCGCTTCAGGAAGGTATATTCACCAAGGATAAGACTTTTCCATTCCTCGTCCGTAAATTCCTTTCCTTTCAACCCTTCACTGGCATATTTTCTAGCACGTTTATTGAAGAGCGCTTCATAGGAATCAACAAAAGGTCTAAGGGATTCCAAATCACTATTTGAGATAGGATTCTTTTTGATATCTTGAAATTCAATTCCAGCAGTATCAAGAGAGGCCTCCTTAATGATTCGTTTACAAGTATCGCAAGTACTTAAGTAGAATAACTTCTTCATCACTTTTGTTTTACAAATACAAAAGTAATTGAATAAATAGAACTCTTGATATACTAAATCCTAATTCAAAGGTTTTTTTAACTTTGTTTCAAATATCCAATAAAAATGGCTTACGGAAAATTTGCAGTAATCGGTATCGGACAATTTGGCTCAGCAATCGCTCGAACACTATCAGAAAGAGGAGCAGAAGTTATTGCTATCGATACATCAATCAATAAAATTGAAGCAATAAAAGATGATGTAGCGCATGCAGTAGCCTGCGATGCAACTGATAAGAAAAATTTACTTTCTCAAAATATAGAAGATATGGACGCAGTAATTGTGGCCATAGGTGAAAATTTTGAGGGACTACTACTTTGTACTTTTAACCTTATGGAGCTTAAAGTTAAAAGAATCATTGCCCGCGCCATGGGAGAGGAACAAAAAAGCATTCTTCAAAAAATGGGAGTCAGTGAAATTCTATCACCGGAGAATGAAGTTGGGATAAGCGTTGCCGAGAAATTACTTAACCCCAATGTTATTGACATCATGGAACTACCAGATGGATATGAAATCGCTGAGATAAAAGCTCCAATCAATATCATCGACAGATCTATTGAGGATATAAACCTTCGTGAAAAATACAAGTTAAACCTGGTCACTATTATAAGACCAACCACCAACGAAGAAGGACAAACAATACAACATACCATCGGAGTACCAAATGCTCAGACTACAATCAGAGCAAATGACCTTTTAGTAATATTTGGAAGCATGAAAAATATCAATCGATTCACGGAGATAAACAACTAAACCTCAATTTGAGGTCATTCACCTTTAAATTAGATAATTCCATCCACTATTTTTCCGATTGACCAAAAATTAATCTACTTTAGGGAATAGAAAGCTATTAGATGTACAAAATTATTGATGTACTGATATGGAAAGGGCCCATCTTAATAAGATAGGCCCTTTTTTTATTCTATAACCCCCAATTTTTATAGGGCTATTGCAACTTTTTCTATAGTTTCCTCATTTTCAACTTCTCCTGGATATTTCAAAGCATCCAACTCAAGTTTTAGAGGACTCATTTTTCCAATGTAATCAGATTTCAATTTATCTGAGATAGGCTCTGAAGGAGGAAGTTTAACCTTAAAAGGATCTTCCTGCCTACCGTTTTTCCAAAAACGATAACATACATGGTATCCTGTAGCAAGTCCCGTTTTTCCAACATAACCGATAACTTCACCTTGACGAACTTTTCTACCAGGCTTTATTCCCTTGGCAATCTTATTCATATGAAGATATTGCGTAGTAAAGGTCTTGTTGTGACGGACTTTTACATAACGGCCATTAAATTTCCCATATTCTGCATTGGTAACAACACCATCTGCTGTAGAATAAATAGGGGTGTTTTTTGGAGCTGCAAAGTCAGTTCCTTTATGAGCCTTCCATCTCTTTTGAACAGGGTGATACCTTCTTTTAGTAAACTTAGATGATATTCTAGTATAAGATACAGGAGCTTTCAAGAAGAACTTTCTCAAGTTGTTTCCTTCGTGATCATAGAAATCTTCAAAACCAGCACCATCATAGTTGAAAGCATAATAGTCTTTTCCATTATGATAAAAGTTACAGGCTAGAACTTCGCCAATCCCTATAAATTCACCTTCCACATATCTGGCCTCATAGATTACTTTGAACTTATCTCCTTTCTGAACACTGAAGAAATTAATAGACCAAGGGTATATGTTATCCGCTAATTCTAAAACCAACTTTTGGGATAAGCCTGCTTTTATCACAGCCTCCCAAAGGGAAGAAGTAATTTCACCAGATCCCGTTTTGATCTTAACCTCAATATCCTTCTTGAAGTGACTAACTTGAATACTATCCCTAAAATCATAGATATAGTAATTCACCTTATCTTCTTGATAGATAAAAACGTTTGCGTTCGAGAGACTATCTGTTTTCGACTTTAGAATGGTATAACTATTTCCCACTTTAAAATCTCTAACATCAAATACTTCTTTAGAAGCCTTAGCCAAGTAGTGAACAGTAGAATGACCTACACCATGTGTATTTAGTATTTTACCAAGCGATTCTCCATACTTTATTCCATCATTCACAACATCAAATGAATCCAAATCGTAACCGAACAAGTACTCTTTAGGAGGTTCCGGCTTTGCGATAGCAGTTGCTAATGTTATTTCATCTGGAATTTCTACATCTCCTCCGCAGGAGAACAAGAATAGGATTCCCAATAGGGATAAAAGGTATGGAATGCGCTTCATGCTTCTTAATCGTTCTTAACCGTATGTTCTTGTACTACACTATCAACCCAGCCTTTACCCCAGTCTTCAATCTCTTGGGCAGACCATAATTCTGGATAAAATATACGTTTTTGGAATCTTGGAGGCAAGTATTTTCTCCAATTAGTACCACCTGTGGCAGCGATAGCATGTGGTTCAGCAATTAAATACTTCACAGCAGATCTATAATGTGCCAATGGCCAATTTACATTTACATGCACGTCGTACCATTTCATTTCTTCGATGATTTCAGGATTATTTTGGTCCTCTTCGGAAAGGGATTTATAAATATCCCAGATATTATTTCCTTGAGACTCCTTAGCCATTTGAAGGAAGTCAGTATTGTATTTCTCTTCAAATTGAACCATCGTGAAGGCTTTCTTACCGGTCAAAGTATGGTTCGCTCCTTCTTTCCAATAGATAAACTCAAACATTTCTTGAATATCTGAATTCGAAGAATAATTTGCTCTATGGTCTTTTGACACAAGGTTCAAGAAATTAGTAGACATGATCTCAATTAGACGATATTGAGAAGACTGAAAACCACTTGCAGGCTGCAGTGTCAATCTAAAGGTAAGGAATTGCTCTCGCTCCATCCCATCAACCATAACTCCAAAGGAACTAGTCAATGCCTCAAAATACCTATTAACCCTACCTACCTTTGATAGAAAATATTTTGCATCAATATTTTCCTTTGAACGAAGTTGTTTCAATTCGTGCAAAGTTAATTTAAAATACAATTCTGTAATCTGATGATACATGATGAAGACTTTTTCATCAGGGAAATTAGTCCGCGGTCTCTGAAGAGACAACAATGTCTCCTGGGCAATATAATCCCAGTAATTTAAGTATTTGGCATGATACAAACCTTCCAAATAGGAAGTAAGGTCTTGTCCTGTATCTGTATACTTCTTGTCTAATTTTTTTAGTATATCTAAAAGCTCTTGGTTCTCTAGGTCCATTTTTGATAATATATTTGCTTTCGCAATTTATCAAATCTAACCAAGAGCAATACCGTATTTTTTTATTTTTTTTGGGCAATTCAATGGATTATCTGTTAAAAATTTTGATTTGCACCTTCTTATTTAATTGCTAGTTAAACACAGCGAATAAGATTCCTATTTTGGATTAAATTCTGAAACTAAATTTTCATACCCTGTAATATCCATTCTTATAGAGCCAACCATCAAATCAGACTTTATTCTAACAGGCAGTTTTAATCGATCTTTAGTAATCCACACTTTTAGATCTTCTTCTTCATCAAACATTCTTCCTGTCTTCATTTTTGGAACAAAAGTCATACAATTTACCCTTCCAAATTTGGTCCTTATCTTTTGATCACCCACATATTTAAAGTAGGTTTCAAATAATTCATCATCCAGATAGATCGTAATAGGCACTTCATCACCCTTTTTAATATTAGAAAGATCTAAACTCCTTAAATAATAAACGAAAGAAATTAAATCTTGAGTAATCGGATTAATATCTATGGTATCGTCCTCGCTTTGTGCAGTTTTATTCTCTTGATCAAAAATTACATTTTGCTTGACCTTATAATTGCCCTCTTCTATATCTCTCGTAAACTTCAACGGCAATAAACTAGATGTATCCACAAAAGTCTGATAAGTATCTCTAACTTTAAAAAACATGTCGAAAAACCCTGCTGATTTCCCTTTCGCTACGATATGATAAGTAGTCTTACTTCCAACTTCTTCCGTTCCTTTAATTGACAAGGAACCGTGACCAGCATTGATCATACCGTAGTTCACCTTGAAGTCTATACGTTCACCAATCTGAAAGGCTGACTGCTGAGCCCTAACATCCTTATTAATAAAAACCGTAAAAAGTAATAGCCAAAAAAACACTCCTCTAATCATAATCATTGTATTAATTCTACTTTACTTAAGTCAAAAGCTATTCCAAAATCAATTTAGCTATTATTCCAACCTCTTCTAAAACAAAAAAAGCTCCCCATTTGTTTAAAAATGGGGAGCTCTTCCTTATTTATTTTCTGATTACTCTCCCCTTATAACAACAAAGGCAAGTTACGTAATACTACTGATATGCAACTATATAACGAAGTTAACAATTCGTTTTGGAACCACGATTACTTTTTTCGGTGAACCACCATTTAAATATTGTGTAGTCTTTTCATGTTCCATCACCGCTGCCTCTATCTCATCTTTAGACATATCTATAGGCAATTCAATGGTAAATCTCATCTTCCCATTAAACGAAACAGGATACTTATGTAAGCTTTCTACCAAATAAGCAGGATTAAATTTTGGATATTCTGCCTCTAACACCCCATCTTCATTTCCTAATTTCTCCCATAACTCTTCACAAATATGTGGAGCATAAGGTGAAATTATAACGATAAGATCCTCCAGTATAGCTCGTTTATTACATTTTAACTTCTGAAGATCATTCACACAAACCATAAAGTTACTTACCGAAGTATTAAAAGAAAATGCTTCAACATCCTCTTCTGCTTTCTTTATTGTTTTGTGTAATACTTTCAATTCATCTGCGGTAGGAGCCTCTTCTGAAATGCTAAAAATTTCATCATTATGGAATAATCTCCAGAATTTTTTTAAGAAATTATATACACCAGATATCCCACTAGTGCTCCAAGGTTTACTTTGATCAATTGGCCCTAAAAACATTTCATACATTCTTAAGGTGTCTGCGCCATATTCTTCTACTATAACATCAGGATTCACGACATTGAATTTAGACTTACTCATCTTTTCAACTTCTGAACCACAATGATAAGCTCCATCCTCAAGAACAAACTCAGCATCGGATAAATCTTCTCTCCAGGCCTTAAAAGCAGCTTGATCTAAGACGTCATCCTTAACTATATTTACATCAACATGCATAGGAACAGTATCATATTGATCCCTAAGATTAAAGCTAACAAAGGTATTGCTGTCTTTAACCCTATATACAAAGTTACTTCTACCTAGAATCATTCCTTGATTCACCAACTTTTTAAAGGGCTCTTCAACAAATAAATGGCCTCTATCGTATAAGAATTTTGTCCAAAATCTAGAATATATAAGATGCCCTGTAGCATGCTCTGACCCTCCAATATAAAGGTCTACATTTTGCCAGTATTTCAATGCTTCTTTTGAAGCAAATGCTTCATTATTTTGCGCATCCATGTACCTAAACAAATACCAAGATGATCCTGCCCAACCTGGCATGGTACTAGTCTCAATAGGATTACCATCTACAAACCAATCTTTACTTCTTGCCAGTGGTGGCTCTCCAGTTTCTGTAGGTTTATACTGATCAACTGCTGGTAGCTCAAGTGGCAAGGAGGAAACGTCCATAGCTTTAGCTATCCCGTTTTCGTAATATACCGGAATAGGCTCTCCCCAGTAACGCTGTCTACTGAAGGCCGCATCACGCAACCTGAAATTAGTCCTCGCTTCACCTATTCCCTTATCATAAAGTTTAGATAAAATCGTTTTTGTTGCTTGCTTAACCTTCTGACCATTTAAGAAGTCTGAATTGATAAGGACACCTCCTTTCTCTTCCATTGCCGCTTCTAAAACAGCTTCTTCAGATCCATCTTTACTGATCACCTGAACAACTGGAATTCTAAAGTGACGTGCAAATGCAAAATCACGGCCATCATGACCTGGAACGGCCATTACTGCCCCGGTACCATAAGAACCTAACACATAATCACCAACCCAAATTGGAATTGGATTTCCCGTTAATGGATGCTTGGCATAAGCGCCTGTAAATACACCTGAAATATTCTTAACTTCAGTTTGACGTTCTCTTTCTGATCTATTTTTTGCGACCTCAACATAAGCCTGAACTTTCGATTTATATTCATCAGCAACAATAGAATCTAGCAATTCACTTTCTGGAGCTAAGGTCATAAATGTAACACCAAAAATAGTATCTGGTCGAGTAGTAAAAACCTCTATTGACACTCCTTCATGATCCTGGATATCAAAGAAAACTTTGGCTCCTCTAGATTTTCCAATCCAGTTCTTCTGTTGCTCTTTCAATGCAGGACTCCAATCCAATTCCTCTAATCCTTTTAAAAGACGATCTGCATAAGCCGATACACGCATGGACCAACCCCACATTTTTTTCTTAACGACAGGGAAACCTCCACGCTCTGAAAGTCCTTCTTTTATCTCATCATTAGCCAATACCGTCCCTAATTCTGGACACCAATTTACAGTTCCCAAAGAACGAAAGGCTAATCTATAATTTTGTATTATTTCTTCTTTCTCGACTTCAGAAAAACCATTCCATTCATTTGCATTAAAACTTCCTTCAAATGAACCATCTCCTTCCGCAGCACTGGAACCTCCCTCTTCGAATTTAGAAATCAACGTATCAAGAGCTTCAGCTTTATCTGTTTCTTTATTGTACCAGGAATTGAATAACTCAAGAAAAATCCACTGCGTCCATTTATAATAATCTGGCTCAGTTGTTTTAAATGTTCTATCCCAGTCAAACGAAAATCCAATTTTATTTAACTGTGAAACGTACCTATCCGTATTGATATTTGTACTCACAGAGGGGTGCTGTCCTGTCTGAATAGCATACTGCTCAGCCGGCAAACCAAAAGCATCAAAGCCCATTGGATGAAGGACATTATACCCTTTAAGACGTTTGTACCTCGCATAAATATCCGATGCAATATACCCCAATGGATGCCCAACGTGCAATCCTGCACCTGAAGGATAGGGGAACATATCTAAAACGTAAAATTTAGGTTTATCTCCACCGTTCTGCACTGCAAAACTTTTGTTTTGCTTCCAAAACGCTTGCCACTTCTTTTCAATATCTTGATACCTGTACTCCATGTGATTTAGGCTATTATGCTAGTAAAAAAGCAAAAATATGAAATACTTTTGAGGAAATCACCTTAAGCAATCCTCATTCAATAAGATTTATCCCATTAAAAAAATAAGGGCCGTGATTTTCATCACAGCCCTCCTTATAAATTGCTTTTTCTTAGCTTAACCTAATGGGTATATATTATTCCGCTTAAATATTCATGATAATACTAACCGTAAATAGAGAAAACTACCTCCCTATTTGTTACCAACTACAACAAATATAATAATTCAAATCTCATTTTTGCAAAAAGACCTTAAAATAAACCTATTCTATCAGATAGAATACTAGATTTTTAACCTTCAATAAACTTATAATTTCGTAACTTGCCGACCTTTGTCCCATTCTGCCTAAAATCAGATGTAGACACAGTCAGAATACACATTACCTAGTAAAACGATATACATAGATGAAGGAAATAACCAGCTCTTTTACTCAACAATTAAGGGAAGCCACTAACATAGCCAAACAGGCAAAGTTCACTACCCATAATCAAGAAATCCGAAATGTATTAATTTCAGGACTTGGTGGTTCAGGTATTGGAGGAACGATTGTGCAAGATCTTACAAAGTTAACGGCATCGGCTTCAATTACAATAAACAAAACCTATGAGATCCCTGCATTTGTAAATGAATACACACTGGTAATTATCTCATCCTACTCTGGCAACACGGAAGAAACCCTTCATGCTTTCAAACAAGCTTTGGCTGCCAAAGCCAAAATATGCTGTATCAGCTCAGGAGGTCAAGTTGTGGAGATAGCAACTGATGCTCAAATTGATCACATGATCGTACCTGGGGGGAACCAACCTAGAGCAATGCTTGCCTATTCTCTTACAGGCCTGATGCATATCTTAGGTTTTCACAATATCATCTCTTCAGATTTTGAAAATGATTGGATTAGAAGCATTGAGGAAATTGACAAAAGTGAGTTAACTATTCAAGAAGATGCATTGGCCTTAGCTAAATCTCTTGATGGTAAATCACCTGTTCTTTATGGGATGGATGGCTATGCAGGAATCACCATTCGCTTCAGACAACAGTTAAATGAAAATGCAAAAATACTACTTTGGCATCACATCATTCCTGAGATGAACCACAACGAATTGGTAGGATGGACAAAGGACTCTAATCATCAAGTGGTATTTTTAGCCAACAACTCCGACAGCGAACGAATTCTAAAAAGAACTGAAATTTGCCACGAGATTGTCGGAAAATATGCCAAAAACCCAATTACAGTAACCGCTATAGGTGAAAATAAAATTCAAAATAGTCTTTACTGGATTCATTTTGGTGACTGGGTTTCTTTTTACCTTTCTGAAATCAGAAATGTAGACCCAGTTGAAGTAAAAGTTATTGACTTTTTAAAATCTGAATTAGCGAAATAATAAAGGCTATGAAAAAGGTTATTCTACAAGATTTAGGAGAAGTGGATTATGCGAAAGCTTGGGACTATCAGGAAAAAATCTTCGGAGGACTTTTGACTGAAAAATCAGAAAATCGCAAAAAGGAAGAAAACGAGAAGACCACCCTTCAAAACTATTTACTAGTTTGTCAGCACCCACATGTATATACATTAGGGAAAAGCGGGAGTGAAGAAAATCTTTTAATAAACAGCCTTCAACTACAAGAAAAAAAAGCCTCCTTCTATAAAATCAATAGAGGCGGAGACATTACCTACCATGGCCCAGGCCAAATGGTAGTATACCCGATCTTTGATCTGGATCAATTTTTCACCGATATTCATAAATATTTACGCTTTCTGGAAGAAGCCGTTATCCTAACCTTAAAGGAATACGGAATTGAATCAGGAAGAATAAATGGATCAACTGGAGTATGGCTAGATTGGGACAATCCAAAAGCTAGAAAAATTTGCGCAATGGGCGTGAGAGCAAGTAGATGGGTGACTATGCACGGCTTAGCCTTCAACTTAAATTCCGATCTTTCTTACTTTGATAATATTGTTCCCTGTGGAATTACAGACAAGGCTGTCACCTCCCTGCATCTAGAGTTAAATAGACCCATTGATGAGGATGAAGTGAAAGAAAAATTAGTCGGTCATCTTCAAGATCTTTTCGAATTCGAAATTATTAAGAAAGAAAAAAACATCTTATAAGCCTTGAACCCAAGGCTTTTTTTTATTTTTATGACACCAAGTAATAATTTCACATAAGAATTTGGAGATTTACCTACAAATTCAAATGTCGAATACTACTCGGAATAAAGGTTTCTTAATTTATATTTACAATCTTTAACGGCATATGAATTCGAAAAAAGATACTTTTAATAAAAATAGACTTCGGACAGCTTACCTATCTGTGATAGTTAGTATTTCCCTAGTACTATTTATGGTCGGCCTACTAAGCGTTGTACTTCTGTTTACCTATTCTTTTTCCAATCAGGTAAAAGAACAGATAACATTTACAGCATTTTTAGACCCTTCAGCAAAAGAGGTAGATACCAGAGCTTTTGAAAAGACCCTTCAGCAAATGAAGGAAGTAAAATCAATAGCACATATCAGCAAGGAGGATGCTGCAAAGAACATGCAACCCTACCTAGGAGAAAATTTCCTAGAGCTACTGGACTTTAATCCATTATTTGATGCTGTAGATATAAATTTTAAATCCTCCTTTGTTAACATCGAGAATTTAAGCAAAATTGAAAAGGAAATTTTAGGTCATGACATTGTTAAAGATGTTGTTTACCAAAAGTCAGCTATTTACACAATCGGAAAAAATATTCAAAAAATAAGTTTGGCTTTATTGGCCTTTTGTTCATTGTTCTTATTGATTGCTATTTCATTGATCAATAACGCCATTAGACTTGCCATCTATTCTAAACGATTCACTATAAGAACAATGCAACTAGTAGGAGCAACAAGAAGTTTTATTAGAAAACCATTCCTGATGAATAGCTTTATTCAAGCCCTTATTTCAACGATTGTTGCCTGCCTAATGCTAGGGGGAGCCTTATTGTTTCTAGAGAAGCAAATTTTAAGCTTCTCTCTATTAGAAAATATGAATTATTTAGGTGCCATAGCTGGAATTATTCTAGCTACTGGAGTTACTATCTCATGGATCTGCACCTATTTCTCTGTTAGAAAATATCTTAATCTTAAAAGCGCAGCTTTACATTTTTAATACTTTAAAACATGGATAACAACAAAGACTTTGTTTTCACTAAAAAGAACTATCAGATTTTATTAATTGGAATTGCATTAATTCTACTTGGATTCCTATTAATGAGAGGAGGAGGTTCTGATGATGGCGTAAGTTATAATCCAGAAATATTTAGTTTTTCAAGAATAACGCTTGCTCCAATTCTAATTGTAGCAGGGTTAATTGTAGATGTCTACGCAATTTTCTACCGCGATAACAAATAAACATGGGATTATTAGAAGCGTTAATCCTTGGAATTATTCAGGGGTTGACAGAATTTTTACCTGTTAGTAGTAGTGGGCATATAGAGCTAGGAAAAGAGATCCTAAATGTTCACGTTAAAGACCCTTTACTCTTTAGCATTGTAGTCCATGGAGCAACTGCTCTTAGTACTGTCGTTATTTTCAGAAAAGATATTTTATCCATACTTAAAGAGCTATTAGCCTTCAAGTGGAATGAAGGTACTCAATACACTGCAAAAATTGCCTTGTCAATGATCCCTGTTGGCTTGGTAGGCGTTTTACTTGAAAAAGAAATTGAATCCTTTTTTGAAGGTAAAATTCTCTTAGTTGGATGTATGCTTTTATTAACTGGTATCTTACTATTCTTGACAACGAAGGCCAAGGAAAAGTCCGGAGAAGTCAACTTTAAAAACGCAGGAATCATTGGGATAGCACAAGCAATAGCAATCTTACCTGGAATTAGCAGAAGTGGATCTACCATTGCTACTTCCCTTCTACTTGGCGTGAATAGAGAAAAGGCTGCCAGATTTTCCTTCTTGATGGTACTACCTCCTATTTTAGGCGCAGTGGGTCTAAAGGTTAAGGATTACATGGAATTAGATCAATTACAGGCCGCTGAATCCACTAACACACTAGCATTGACTGTTGGGTTTATAGCAGCATTTATCTCTGGCTTGATTGCTTGTAAATGGATGCTACAAATAGTTAAAAAGGCAAAACTTCAGCATTTTGCTTATTACTGTTTTACTGTAGGGACTATAGCCATAATCTGGAAGTTAATCATGTAAATATGGAAAAACGAAAGGTATTAATCTGCCCCCTAAATTGGGGATTAGGACATGCCTCTCGTTGTGTTCCAATTATTCGAGAACTACATCGACAGGGACACACTATTATGCTTGCCAGTTCTGGCTCTGCTCATACCTTTCTACGTAGAGAGTTACCAGAATTCACCTTAGAAGAACTTCCCGATTACCACATTAAATACTGGCGAAGTATTCCAATTTGGTTAAGTGTTCTATTTCAATTCCCAAAATTATATTTTAAAATTCGAAGCGAACATTCAGCCGTAAAAAAACTTATCACCAAGCATAGTATAGATACTATTATATCTGATAATAGGCTAGGTGGGTATGACGCTAGGATTAAATCAATTTATATAAGCCACCAAATCCAGATTAAAGACCCCTTCGGATCTTTTCAAAATATCGCAAGTCGTCTCCACAATAGATTCATGCAAAAGTTTGATCAAATTTGGATTCCAGACCTTGAACATCCAAAGGAAAATTTAGGTGGAGCCTTATCTCATCCATCCATAAAGTTGGAAAAAAGTAAATATATCGGTTGGTTAAGTAGGTTAGAAATTACTAATCCTTCTAAAGAGAGCTCTAATATATTGATACTATTATCAGGAATTGAGCCTTTCAGAGCCGACTTGGAAGCTGATTTAATCAAACAGGCTAAACTATTACCCTCCTACACTTTTACAGTAATAGGAGGGCAAATCACTCCTACTCAAGAGGATCACCACTTACCTAGCCATATGCACTATATTCCTTTTGGAGGAAAACACGTTTTAGAAGAAGAGATTGGCAAGGCATCATTGATAATCTGCAGACCTGGTTACTCAACACTTATGGATCTTGCACTATTTAAGAAAAAGGTTTTATTAATCCCGAGTCCAGGTCAAACTGAGCAAGTGTATTTAGCGAACAGGCTAAATTGTTTTATTACTAATCAATCTAAACTAATGCTTTCGGAACAAATCCCCTTAGCATTCAACTATCCTCCCTTAAACCCTCAGGGGGCTGTTGTAGATTTCAGATCAATTATCAAGCTCTAAAACATCTACCCCATTATTTGCAATTATAGCCATAGATAGGCTATCTCCCATGGTATAGGCTTCATCAATGCTAAGATCATAAACATAAGGACTGTCGAACCAACTATTAACATTATGGTTCAAGCTGAAATTGTTGACACCTTCATTGAGATCAAACTGTTGTGTTATATTTCCTTTCACCAATGCTGCCGAAGTACCTTGGTGTATAGCAAAACCAAATTGATTTGATTCCTCATTGTAATAATAGCCTTCCATTTTCAGGAAATGATACCCTCCTCCCATTGGTTCCGGCCAAATCATTTGATTATGAATTTCTTCGTTTGGAAGTTCCCCATGATTATTCCTTTCGTCTGAAATACCAACCAAATAGGTCATTGCAGAATAGCTACCAGGTTTTACATTCTTAAGGTTCAACTCAAAGGTGGCGCCATCATTGGCATTAACATAAAAGATTTCTTCCGACTGATAAATGACCTCATCATTCTGCCAAAGTGCAATTTCTGAAATATAATATCTTAAGCCAACTACTTTATAGTGGTTTCCTGCAGTGTTTTGATAAAGCTCATCCCCTAAAACCAAAGGCACTCCATCTACTAAATGTGTTAATTGAATATCTAGGGAAGATTCTTCTGAATTTTCATCTTTGGCACATCCAAAGACAACAAATAGAACTAAAAGTTTGAAAAATAGATATCTTACAGACATAAGCTAAATTGAATTAAATCTCAAACCTAGTACAATTACATCAAGTATTTTATGTCCTAGAATATAACAAACGAAAAAGGCCCCATAATTTATATGGGGCCTTATCTATATTTATTAGTAATTATAGATTAATCTACAATCCAAGTATTATTTCCAGAAAGTAAAGCTTCTAAATCTCCGTCACCTTTTTGCTCACGTGCATGATCTACCTGAGCCTGCATAGCATCTTCATAACAGAATCTTTCCTCCTTATAAAATATCCCAAACGGCCTAGGAAGGTGTCCTCCAGCTTCTGGGTCATCAAATAATTGGGTCAATATATACGCTTTAATTTTATCTGTTTCATCATGAATCCACAATCCATCCTGACCTTCTTCTTCAATATTTACCACTATAGGGTGTACACCATCTAGTTTCACACCATATTGTAGTTTATCTCCAAAGATCAACGGTTGACCATGTTTTAAATACACAGTCTCCTTTTTCTTAGTCTCTTTATCTGTAAAAGCAGAAAAAGCTCCATCGTTAAAGATTGGACAGTTTTGATAAATCTCCAACAAGGAACTACCTTTATGTTTGTGCGTTTCGATTATCAATTCTTTCAAGGCCTTAGGGTCACGATCCATGGCTCTCGCAATGAACGTCCCTCCCGCTCCTAAACAAACAGAAAGTGGATTGAATGGATGATCAATACTACCAGAAGGTGTACTCTTAGTAACCTTTCCTAACTCTGAGGTTGGTGAATATTGCCCTTTCGTTAAACCGTAGATTTGATTATTGAATAGCATTATATTCACATCTGGATTTCTTCGAAGAATATGAATCAAGTGATTACCTCCAATTGAAAGTGCATCTCCATCTCCAGTTATAATCCATGTGCTCAACTCTGGTCTAGCAGCCTTCAACCCGGCGGCTACAGCTGTAGCTCTACCGTGAATACTGTGCATTCCAAAAGTATTCATATAGTATGGAAACCTTGAAGAGCATCCAATTCCAGATACAAATACAATATCCTCCTTTTTCACACCTATTTCAGGCAAGGCAGATTGCATTTGTTTTAAAATGGCATAATCACCACATCCTGGACACCATTTTATATCTTGGTCTGAGACAAAATCCCTTGCTTTCAACTCAGGTTTTTTAGCCTTTTCCTCTTGTGACTTTACTTCCATCATGAGTAATATGATTTGATCGCTTCAGTAATCTCTCCTGCCGCAAATGGATTTCCTTCAACTTTAGAAAGGCCTTTTGCATCTATTAAGAATTTCTCGCGAATCATTTTTATTAACTGTCCATCGTTCAACTCTGGAATCAGTACATGATCATATGACTTTAATACCTCTTCCAAGTTCTTTGGCATAGGGTGAATATGTCTCAAATGAATATGAGCTACATCCAAACCTTCCAATATCAATCCTTTTACAGCTGTTTTAATTGCTCCATAGGTAGACCCCCACCCAAGGACTGCCAATTTCCCATTTAACTCACCACTATCTGGGCTTATTTTGGCGATTATATTTGCCATTTTATTCACCTTCTCAGAACGAATATTGATCATCGTCTGGTGATTTTTGGCATCATAAGAGACATTTCCAGATTCCAATTCCTTTTCTAGTCCACCAATTCGGTGTTCAAAGCCTTTCATTCCTGGAGTCGCCCATTGACGAACCAAGTTTTCATCTCTACCATAAGGCTTGAAATCTTCCGCATCCTTTTCGTCTACAAATTTCGTGCTGATTTCTTCTAAGCTTGAAGCTTCTGGAAATCTCCATGGTTCAGCCCCATTGGCAATATATCCATCAGAAAGAACCATCACTGGAGTCATATGCTCTATAGCAAGCTTACAAGCTTCATATACAGTCGCGAAACAATCTTTTGGTGAAGCTGCTGCCAAGATAGGCATAGGTGCTTCCCCATTTCTTCCATACATAGCCTGGAATAAATCAGATTGTTCTGTTTTCGTTGGTAATCCTGTTGATGGACCTCCACGTTGAACATTGATAATAACCAATGGTAATTCCAACATGATTGCCAATCCCATTGCTTCACCCTTCAATGCAATACCTGGTCCTGAAGAAGCTGTTACACCTAAAGAACCACCAAAAGCAGCTCCAATGGTTGTACAGATACCTGCAATTTCATCTTCTGCTTGGAATGTTTTTACATTGAAGTTTTTATGCTTTGCCAACTCATGTAAAATATCTGATGCTGGCGTAATAGGGTAACCACCGAAAAATAAAGGTAAACCTGCTTTTTTACAAGCTGCAACTAACCCTATGGCCATTGCTTGGTTCCCCATTATATTTCTATAAGTTCCTCTCTGCATTTTGGCGGGACTTACTTCAAAGGTACTTGGAATTGCTTCCACCGTATCTCCATAATAGTACCCTGCCTTAAGAACCTTAATATTCGCCTCAGCGATCTCAGGTTTCCTTTTAAATTTATTATCTAGGAAGTCAACCGTCCCTTGCATAGGTCTACCGAATAACCAGTAGATAAATCCAAGAACGAACATATTTTTACATCTGTCTCGATCTTTTGGCCCCAATCCACTTTCGGATAGCGCATCTCTGGTCATTTTAGTGACATCAATTTCTATCAATTGATAATTCTCCCTCAATTTATCATCCAGTAAAGGGTTTTCCTCATACTGTGCTAACCTTAGGTTTCGTTTATCAAATCCACTCGTATTACAAATGATGATCCCTCTGTCTTTTAGCCTATCCAAATTCTTCTTTAAGGCTGCAGCATTAAATGCAACTAAAACATCGCTCAAATCACCAGGTGTATAAATTTCAGAGCTTCCAAAATGAATTTGGAAACCAGAAACACCTGCTATTGTCCCCATAGGGGCCCTTATTTCTGCCGGAAAGTCTGGAAATGTACTCAAGTCATTTCCAAATAAGGCAGTTGTTTGAGTAAACTGACTACCCGTCAACTGTATACCATCACCAGAATCTCCGGCCAATAATATGGTAACCTGATCTAATTGTTCTTTTGTTGTCATAGATATGGATCTATCCAATTAGGCATTTATTTTCTCAACACGTAAAATTTCAGGTGCATACTTCTTTATAGTAGACTCTACACCCGCTTTTAACGTCATTTGATTAACATTACAATCAACGCATGAACCATGAAGCATAACCTTCACAACATTCTCCTCTGTAATTTCAATCAAAGTAATGTCTCCTCCGTCCGATTTCAAGTAAGGTCGAACTTCAGAAAGCGCCTTCTCTACTTTCTCCACTAATGCTTGTTCAGAAGCTATCATAGTAATTCAAATTTACGAACATCCATCCATATTGGTAATCTCCAATACTTTTGTAGGATCTAAGTTTTTGTTTCTGTCTTGGACTTGTTTAACCAATGCAGCTGATAAGGATAAATACGAATCAGCAACAGAAGTTTCCTCTTGTAAAACAGCCGGTCTTCCTGCATCAGCAGCTTCACGAATACTTTGCACAATTGGAACCTCTCCTAAAAATGGAACCTCTAAATCTTCTGCAAGATCTTTAATTCCATCTTTTCCAAAGATATAATATTTATTATCTGGAAGCTCATCTGGAGTGAAATATGCCATATTTTCTACTAAACCTAAAATTGGCACTTTTATTTCATCCATTTGAAACATACTCACTCCTTTCTTCGCATCAGCAAGTGCAATTCTTTGAGGTGTACTTACAATTACAGCTCCAGTAACTGGCACGTTCTGCACTAAGGAAAGATGAATATCACTTGTTCCCGGAGGCAAGTCAATTAGGAGGAAATCTAACTCTCCCCAATTAGTATCTCTCAATAATTGGTTTAAAGCTTTAGATGCCATAGGTCCTCTCCATACAACCGCCTTATTTGGCTCTGCGAAAAATCCTATCGACAACATCTTTACACCATAACTCTCAATTGGTTTGATCATTCTTTTCCCATCAATATCAACCGCTAATGGTCGTTCCTGCTCTACGCCGAACATGATAGGTATTGATGGCCCATAGATATCTGCATCTACTAACCCAACCTTGAATCCTTGTTTTGCAAGTCCACAAGCAAGGTTTGCACTTAAAGTAGATTTACCAACCCCTCCCTTACCGGAAGCGATCGCTACAATATTCTTTACGCCAGGAAGCATTTCTGCCTTTGGAGGCTCAACCGCCTCTTCTTTCTTCTCAATAATCAAATTCACCTTAACAACAGCTTTTTCATAAGCATGCTCGTGAATCGCTTTAAGAATATCTACTTCCAATTTCTTTTTAGCTTGCAAAGTTGGATTTGTAGTCACAACATCCAACATTACTTCTTTGCCAAAAATGACTATATTTCTAATCGCTCCTAACTTCACAAGATCCTCTTGTGATCCTTGAGCTTTTACACCTTTTAAGGCGTCTAGTATTTGTTCTTTGCTTATTTTCATCGGACAAGTAGAATAATTCGGACAAAGTTACTAATAATAGCTGTATCTACCATGTCAAAAATCATGTAAGAAGATTAAAAGATAAGTAGGTATTCCATAAGGCTATCCTTCTACAAACAAAGAACCTGAGTACTTCTTTAGTTCCTATCATCGGGAAGGTTGAGAGCCTCTTGAGGGTCCCAAAACACCGCTTTAAAATTCAGCACCTTGTCGGACTCAATAATTTGGCCTTCACTCTCTAATAACTCCTGCATTAAATGCGTGCCTGGAAACTGATGCTTCCCAGTTAACATTCCCAGTCTATTTAACACCCTATGCGCTGGTATATCTATCCCTTGACTACTTTTCAATGCCCAACCTACCAATCTTGCAGATCTCCCTATGCCAATACATTTTGCAATTGCTCCATAGCTCGTAACTTTCCCGTAAGGGATTTGACGAACTATTTCGTAGATCAAAGCATAAATATTGCCATTTTTGGACATATTAATCTCTATTTAATTGAAACTGAATATAGGTAATTGGGAACCCTTTACTGTAGAATAAATTTTCATAGTAGGTCTTAATCTCCAACAATTCCCAATCCTTTCTAGACTCATACAGGTTGTGCGTACAATCTAAGATAGGATGTTCCAATACCTCCAATACTCCTCTGGTATACCCATGAAGGAATGCGGAATCCGTTTTTAGATGAACAATCCCATTAGGTTTTAATATCTGTTTGTACTTCTCGAGAAAAACTGGATGAGTTAAACGTTTTTTTCTTCTTCTATATTTGATGTGTGGATCTGGAAAAGTAATCCAAATTTCATCCACTTCATTTTGGTCAAAATAAGAGATAATTTCCTCTATGTGAACACGTAAAAAAGCGGCATTATTCAACCCTCTTTCAAATACTTTTTTTGCACCATTCCACATTCGGGATCCTTTTACATCGATCCCAATAAAGTTCTTTCCTGGATACTTCTCAGCTAAAGCGACCGTATATTCACCTTTCCCACAACCCAATTCCAAGACAATAGGAAGGTCGTTTTTGAAAAAATCCCTTTTCCAATTCCCTTTAAGATCGAAACCTTTATCTACCTCTTTCAAATTTGGCTGAACAGCATGGGCAAAGCCTTCCATTTCAGCAAATTTCTTTAACTTATTTTTACTCACCTCAGATATATTTTGGGCAAAAATACACTTTATCCTTCTATATTGAAAAAGCTCAGAAAGCATCCTTAAAAATATCTATGCTCAATCATAGCTAATTCCGAGCATCAAGCATATAATTTCGAGACATTTCACCAGGGAATGATTCACTTTTCCAAACTAGAGGGTTAACTCAATGTTAAGCTAATTATATCAAATTCAGAATTTTAATATTAATAAGGCCATATCTTAACTAAATCCATTACTTTTGCAGTAATTATATAATAGTATATTATAAGGATTCATACTATAGCTAATCATTTGATATTACATTATATAACAGAATAAATAGCCTAGCTATTAGAAACAAAACATGACGAAAAGAAAAAAGAACAAAAGTAAGCTACATAAAAGTAAACCTGACAGAGGTCTAAAAAACAAAATTCTCGCTTACCTATACAAGTACCCCAACCAATCATTTTCACACAAGCAAATTGCAAGAGGGATTAAAATCAAAGACGGAGCCGCTAAGGATCTGATCGGATTTCACCTGCGTAATTTTGTCGTTTCAGGACTTATTGAAGAACGAGCAAACGGAAAATACAGAGTTCTAGACCAGGGAGAATCCATAGAGAAAGGAGAGAAAGGATCTGGACTGATTGGAAAGATCGAATTAACAAAGTCAGGTTCGGGCTATTTCCTAAATGAAAATGGAGATGACATTTATATCTCATCCAAAAATCTAAATAGAGCTTTGAATGGAGATCGTGTTGAGATTTCTGTGTTTAGAAATGCTAGAAGTAGCAAAAAAGCAGAAGGAGAAGTCATCCAGATTATAGAAAGAGCACGTGCAGCATATTTGGGTATAATTGAAACCTTTAACGGAAATGCATTCCTTGCAACAGAGAAAGTCGGTAGAGATTTTTTCATTCATGGAAGTAAACTAAAGGGTGCCAAAAATGGTCAAAGAGCCATTGTTAAACTATTGGACTGGCCCAAAAATGCAAAAAACCCATTTGGAGAGGTTGTTGAAGTTCTAGGAGATGCAGGAGATCATGAAGTAGAAATCCATGCTATCCTTGCTGAATTTGGATTACCGGCCAATTTCGATAAAGAACTGGAAACTGAGGCTGAGAAATTCACCGAAGAACTGAACGAAGAGGATTTATCAAGTAGAAGAGACTTTAGAGATATTTGCACCTTTACCATTGACCCTGATGACGCCAAAGATTTTGACGATGCATTATCCTTTCAAAAGTTGGACAATGGAAACTGGGAAATTGGTATTCACATTGCAGATGTATCTTACTACCTTGACCAAAGTGAAGTTCTAGAAGAAGAAGCTTTCAGAAGAGCAACTTCAGTATACCTTGTAGACAGAGTAGTTCCAATGTTACCTGAAAGTTTATCCAATAAACTATGCTCTCTAAGACCAAACGAAACAAAAAGATGTTTCTCTGCTGTTTTTGAGATAAACGAAAAGGCCATCATCAAAAAACAATGGTTTGGGAGAACCCTTATCAATTCGGATCACCGCTTTACCTACATGGAAGCACAAAAGGTGATAGAAGATAAGGCTGGAGATTACGCAGAAGAATTGGAAGTCTTAGACAGACTTGCAAAGATTATGCGTGAAAAAAGAATGAAAAATGGAGCCATATCCTTTGACAAGGCTGAGGTGAAATTTAAACTTGATGAGGAATCAAACCCAGTAAAGGTATTCTTCAAACATTCTTTGGATGCCCATAAATTGATTGAAGAGTATATGCTACTTGCCAATAAACAAGTAGCTTCTTATATAGGTGCCAAGATGGACGGTGAACCAAGTGGGCAAACTTTTGTCTACCGTATTCACGATAAGCCAGACCCAGAGAAGATAACATCCTTCTCCAATTTTGTAAACCAATTTGGATTCAGTCTTCAAACGGAGAGTAGCCAACTAAGCAATAGCATGAATAGTCTTTTGGCAGAAGTAAAAAACTCTCCTTTTGCACAGATGGTGGAAACGTTAGCAATGCGCTCTATGAGTAAGGCCAAATACAGCACAGCGAATATTGGGCATTACGGACTTGGATTTAGCTATTACAGTCACTTTACCTCTCCAATTAGAAGGTATCCTGATGTAATGGTTCATCGATTATTACAACACTATCTAGAAGGAGGCACCTCACCAGGAGCTGATCAATATGAATTTGCTTGTAAGCATAGCTCAAGCATGGAAAAATTGGCTAGTGATGCAGAACGTAGCTCTACCAAATACATGCAGGTAAAATTCTTAGAAGACAAAAAAGATATTCCTTTTGAAGGGGTAGTCAGTGGTGTCACAGAATGGGGATTGTATGTGGAGATTGTTGAGAATAAATGTGAAGGGATGGTAGCTTTAAGAGCTATAAAGGACGATTACTATATAGCTGACACCAAAAACTATATGATTGAAGGGCAAACGTCTGGACATCAAATTAGACTTGGAGACAAGATTACTGTAAAGATCACCAACACCAACCTTTTCAAAAAAACAATCGACATGGATCTAATCCTAGATAAATCGCTTGTGAAGTAATTCATATTATTGTATTTTCCCGAAAATCTTCTAGAAATAAACAACCATTATGCTTAGCATCGATCCAAAAACTATTGCAACTAAAGAATTGCACCAATACCTATTAGGGGCTATTGGACCAAGACCTATTGCACTAGCTAGTACCGTAGACCTAGATGGGAATCCAAACCTAAGCCCATTTAGTTTCTTCAATGTTTTTAGCGCGAATCCTCCTATCCTAATTTTTTCACCAGCGAGGAGAGTACGAAACAACACCACAAAACACAGTTTGCAGAATGCTTTGGCAACTAAAGAAGTTGTAATCAATGTAGTCTCTTACGATATCGTTCAACAAACTTCTCTTTCTAGCACGGAGTATGATACAGGAGTGAACGAATTCAAGAAAGCCGGTTTGACACAACTAGCCTCAGAAAAGGTGAAGCCTTTTAGAGTTGCTGAATCACCAGCTCAATTTGAATGTGTGGTGAAAGAAGTGATTTCACTTGGAGAAGAAGGCGGAGCAGGAAACCTTGTAATTTGCGAGGTGGTACATGCACATATCAATGAAAATATATTGGACGATTTAGGGAAAATAGATCCAAACAAAATAGATCTTGTAGGACGAATGGGGGGAGATACCTATTGTAGAGCATCAGACAATGCCCTTTTTGAAGTTGAAAAACCAATTTTTAATAAGGGAATTGGAATTGACGCTATCCCAGCAAGAATACGGAATTCGTTTATTTTATCTGGTAACGACTTAGGTAAATTGGGTAATGTTGAAAGTGTACCTTCTGCCGAAGAAGTTGATAATTGGAAAAAAAATTCGGAGATTTGTAGTCTTCTAGACAATTGTTCTGAAGATGAGGAAATGAGGGAGCAATTACATTATTTTGCTAAAGAACTACTAGAAGGCAATCGAATAAAAGAAGCTTGGATGAGCTTATTGATTGACAAGTTGAACAGAAATTAGAGAGATAGATATGGAGCCATTTAAAGTTGAGGGAATTCTTAAGCGCGTAAGCGACGTACAAGAAATCAGCGAAAGATTCAAAAAGAGAGAATTCGTAATTGAAACACAAGAACAATACCCACAGGTAATTCAGTTTCAATCAGTTCAAGACAGAGTAAATCTTATTGACGGATTCCAACCAGGAGATAAAATTGAAGTATTCTTTAACCTAAGAGGTAGAGAATGGCAAAAAGATCCATCTTCAGAGGTTAGAGTATTCGTTACTTTAGACGCATGGAGAATTAGCAAGGTAGAAGATATGCCAGCTGGTTCAGGAGATGAAGCTCCAGCGGAACAATATGAGGATGATTTACCATTCTAGTATTGGACTCAAAACATATAAAAAAGCCACGTATTAATTTACGTGGCTTTTTTTTTTGATTATTCCTTCCCTGAAATGCAACTTTATACGATTTACAATTTCCTCACAGTCCAGTAGTACTTACTGTATCTATAAGCAGCTCTTGTGATAAAGAATAATACGAGTGTTACTACTATATTAAATGCGAGTCCTCCCAAAGCAATTCCACTACTAGAATAAATCGTAAATAAACTTATGCCACCACTAATTAAGGTAAAGCTTCTGTTTATAGTTGCCAACACCAACATAAGAGTAATGAAGCTTACGATTATACAAATGAGAGTATTGAAAATTAATCTAAAGCTCATATTATAATTCTTTAAAACAATTCTAACAATTAATTCTAATTATACCACATCTCTGAATACTAGGAGTTATCACATTCATACTAATTTTACTAGGGTAATTGATAATCTTCCACTTAATTTTGTTCAGTATCAATAACTATTTCCAAATGCATAAATTGCATAGATTCTCCGTTAATCATGGAGAAAAACTTTTGGCAAGTAGTATCTGCCATTAACGTTTTTGCCGCATTTTTCGCTTTGTCTAATGCTGTCCAATAAACCAAATCAATCCAAAGATCATCTTCCGTTCTTACCAATTTTCTAGAAACGAACCCTTCCATACTATTCAATTTAGGGTTGATTGCAGCAGCGGCAGAAGATAATTCCTCTTCGCTATACTCGGATTTAAAAAATACCATTTCTACTATTCCTGGAGTTCCTTTTTGAGTTTCCGTAATAAAAATTGGATTCCCAATTAGAAATTGTTCAGACTCAGAATCCATTGTTTGAAAAAATCGCTGACAGGTTTCACTCTGCATTTCCTTTTTGGCAGCAGATTGAAATGCGTCCATATCTGTATAATATACAACATCTACCAAACTACTGGGCGAATCAACGGGAAAGCACATTTTACGACCTAAATAGCCCTCAAATGTATCCACCATCGGATCTATAGCCTTCGACAGTTGAATGATTTCATCTTTCGAATATGATTGCTTGAAATCTGCCATTACCACCACAACTGTACCAACCTCTTCCTTTACTTCCATTTCCATCTTTGCTACTTTTTGATTACCACAACCGATAAAAAGGGCGATTGCAGATAGAATTATTACTTGCTTCATTTTCTACTTGAATACTTATAAAGCAAAGATAGAAGGCACCAATGACAAGGGTATGTCAGGAGCCTTTAGGAATATTTTTGACGGATTGACTTGAAATAGTCTTCTAAGGAGAATTCTTTAGATCTTTCTGAGGTTTGTCCAATCCTTTTCAATTTTTTAATATGATCTAATCTGAATTCCCTATTAGATTTTCGTAGTAGGCAGTAGGCAATTAACACCCAATTAGACTGCTTAAAATATAAACCCAAGGGCTCTATTTCCCGATTGGTAAGTTCGTTCTTGTAAATTGAATGATACTGTATATCTAGTATTCCATAAGAAGTGATTGCTTCTTGAATAGAGGATAAGTAATTACTTTTTGAACTAACTTCTTCTCCAGTGGATGGGGCTATTCGTTCTTGCAACAATTCCACCTTATCTTTCTGCCCTCCTCGCAATGCAGCTTTAATCTTTAATAGGGCTGAAGAATAGGCCTGAATTAAAGATCCTTCCGAGTTTCTAATAACGAATTTTTCCGCTGTAGCTAAAGCATTTGCTTCTGACTCTGTAAATGATACCGGAGGCATATAATAACCATCGACTATAAAATATCCAATACCAGCTTCCGAACCAATGGGGACTCCGGCTTCTTGCAACGTTTTGATATCTCTATAAACCGTACGCAAACTTATTTCATAGTTATCCGCTACTTCTTTAGCTGTTACAATTCGCTTTGATTGTAATTGAATCAATATAGAAGTTATTCGAGTAAGTCGATTCATAGAGAGAACAGTAGATTAAGATTCGAAGCTAAAGGATTAAAAGAATCCAAAAAAATATTAAAACCAGTTTGTTAAACTAACGATCGGAAAATAACTTGAAATAAAATTTAATCCATAAAAAAAGTCCTATTGATTGCTCAATAGGACTTTTTTGTTGACCCACCAGGGCTCGAACCTGGACTCTTCTGCACCAAAAACAGACGTGTTGCCAATTACACCATGGGTCATCGCATTGACTTGTTGGCCCACCAGGGCTCGAACCTGGACTCTTCTGCACCAAAAACAGACGTGTTGCCAATTACACCATGGGCCAATGCGGTTGCAAAAATAGAATTTTATTTAAATGTTCCCAACAAATCAATTAAAAAAATTATTTTTTTATTCATCCTAATAATACTGGAAAACATATTCCCTATTATTATTTTACATTACAGCTGATTAATGTTTCTTAACAACTTTTATATGTTAAAATTTAATCGGATTTTTATTTTTTTTAAATTCGCAACAAACTTATAATTTCCGCATGATGCAGAATACCTATAAAAAATTTAATAATTTGATCGGATGGCTAGTCTTTGCCATCGCTTCTGTGGTATATATTTCTACCATAGAACCAACTACAAGCTTCTGGGATTGTGGGGAATATATTGCTACAGCGTTCAAATTAGAAGTTGGACACCCTCCGGGAGCTCCTCTTTTTCTATTGATTGCAAATATTTTCACAAATTTTGCAGCTGGAGATCTTGAAAATGTAGCCTATATGGTGAACCTAATGTCAGGTCTATGTAGTGCATTCACTATTCTTTTTCTTTTCTGGACAATTACTGCCTTAGCAAAAAAGCTAATCAAAAAGCCAGTGGAAGAAATGAGCAAAGGCCAATTATGGGCTATTTTAGGTAGTGGTGCCGTTGGAGCACTGTGTTATACTTTTTCAGATTCCTTCTGGTTTTCTGCAGTTGAGGGAGAGGTTTACGCCATGTCGGCGTTATTTTCTGCCATTGTATTCTGGGCTATCTTGAAATGGGAGCAATCCTTTGGTGAACCTGGGAACAACAGATGGATCATCTTTATCTCTTTCATGATAGGTCTTTCAATAGG
Source organism: uncultured Flavobacteriales bacterium (assembly GCA_913063375.1). Taxonomy (GTDB): domain Bacteria; phylum Bacteroidota; class Bacteroidia; order Flavobacteriales; family CAJXXR01; genus CAJXXR01. Next base: position 74,054 of record CAJXXR010000005.1, read on the forward strand.
TGTACACATGCTTAACCTATTAGCAATCCCTGCTATTGTTTTCGTCTACTTTTTCAAAAACAGAGAAGGCAAAAAAATTAGCCTATTTGACTTCATCAAAATCAATGCACTTTCAATCGGATTACTTGGATTGATATTTTATGTATTGATACCTCAAATTGTTAACCTAGCTGGAAAAATAGAATTGCTCTTCGTGAATGACTTTGGATTACCATTTAACACAGGTACCATTTTCTTCTTCGTATTATTGATAGGGTTAATAGTATACGGTTTAAAGCACACTAGAAAAACAGGGCATTTCAATTATAATACGACCCTACTTTCTATGACTTTCTTATTAATCGGTTATTCTATGTTCTTTGTATTGATCATCCGATCAAATGCAGATACGCCAATTGATGAGAACAACCCAGAGAATGCAGTAAGTTTATTGGCTTACTTAAACAGGGAGCAATATGGACAAACGCCATTAGTGAGTGGCCATTATTTCAACTCTCAAGTTACAAAGGTTGAAGATGGGAAGCCGGTTTATGAAAAGAGTGAGAAAAAAGGAAAATACGTAATCAAAGATGATAGGAAAGGGACCAAAAGAGTCTACTCTAAAAAATCTACTGGTCTTTTCCCAAGAATGCACAGTTCAAAATCCAACCACGTAAAGGAATATAAACGTTGGTCTGGATTTGACGGACCAAAAGATAGAAAGCCTTCAGTTGGTGAAAATGTGAGATACTTGATTGACTATCAATTTAATTTCATGTATTTCCGATATTTTATGTGGAATTTTGTGGGTCGTCAGAACAATATGCAAGGTCACGGTAATGTTACAAACGGTAACTGGATCAGTGGTGTTCCATTTATCGATGAGGCTCGTCTTGGACCTCAAGATAATTTACCTAGAAAATACAAAGACAACCCTGCAAGAAACACTTACTTTTTCCTACCATTGATTCTAGGTCTAATTGGCCTATTGTATCATTTCAAAAATAATGATCGAGATGCATGGGTAGTAACCTTACTATTCTTGCTTACTGGAGCTGCAATTGTAATATACTTGAACCAACATCCACTTCAACCAAGAGAGCGTGATTATGCGTATGCAGGATCGTTCTATGCTTTTGCCATATGGGTGGGATTGGGCGTATATGGTATTTGGGATTTCTTTGCTAAAAAGACACAATCCCAACCAATGGCAATTCTTATAACAGCTACCTGTTTGGTTGCCGTTCCTGGATTGATGGCAGCACAAAACTGGGATGATCACGATAGATCTGGAAGATATACTGGAAGAGATTTCGCTATGAACTACCTAGAGTCTTGTGATGAAAACGCAATTCTATTTACGATGGGAGATAATGATACCTTCCCATTGTGGTTTGTTCAGGAGGTTGAAGAACAGAGAACCGATGTGCGTATTGTAAATCTAAGTCTACTGAATACAGATTGGTATATTGACCAAATGAAGCGTGACGCTTATGATGGAAAAGGAGTGCCAATTTCAATGGGATACGATCTATACAAACAAGGAACTAGAGATTTTGCAATTCATGCAAAACCTATCGACAAGCGTGTAGACATCGACAAGATGAACGATTTCTTAAAGAGTGATAAAGAATTTACAAAGGTTCGTCTTCAAAGAGGAATGTCTGTAAACTATTACCCAAGTAAGAAAATAAGCATCCCGGTTGACAAACAAAAAGTGATTGCAAGTGGACTAGTAGAGCCAGAGGATTATGATCGAATTCTAGATACACTAGAATGGGATATCAATATGGATCAATTGGAAAAAAGACACTTAGCAATCCTAGATATGATAGCTACTAATAATTGGGAAAGACCAATTTACTTTGCTATCACAATTGGAAACTCACCTAAAGACTTTATGTTCTTGGATAAATACTTCCAATTAGATGGGCTAGTATATAAATTCGTCCCAATTAAAAATACCGACGCCGAGACGCAATCTCAAATGGGACGCGTTAACTCGAATAAGCTTCAGGAGGTAGTTAGTAAATATAAATGGGGAGGTATGGAAAAAGAAGATGTAATGCTGGATGAAACCAATCTAAGGCTGATCATGAACTTTAGAAATATCTATGGTAGACTAGCTGCAAAGCTGATAGAAGAAGGAAAGAAGGAAAGGGCTATTGAGTTAATCGACGAGCTTATAGCTGTTATGCCATCTAATAAGATACCTCATTCACTATATTCCATTCCATTAGCTGAGAATTACTATATGGCCGGAGCTACTGAAAAAGGTAGAGCATTGGCTTTCGAAATTCTCCAAGACTATGCGGATGAATTGGCCTACTATGAAAGTATGCCAATCAAAAAGAAATCAAGTCTTCGTTCAGAAACAAGAAGAGCTAACTACTTCTTACAATCTGTGGGAAGAATGATCAACAGGTATGACCCAGAGCAAAAATCTCGACTTACCGAGGTTTTATCAGGTATCAAACAATAACTAAATAAAAAGCTTGCCCATTGTGGCAAGCTTTTTTTTCATCATGATCTACCCTGTCAAAACACCAGCTATTTTAACTAAAATGTACCCAAGCCTTACATGGTTTAAAAACAGGGGGGAAAAAACGATATATCTAACTTTCGATGACGGTCCTAGCCCTGGAATCACAAATTGGGTACTAGACATGTTGAAAAAGCACAAGGCAAAGGCATGCTTTTTCCTCATTGGCGATAAGATTCAAAAATACCCAGATACTTTCGATCTAATTCTACAGCACGATCAGCAAATTGGGAATCATACCTACAACCATTTAAATGGCTGGAGAACTGTCACCAAAGACTACATTACCAATTTCAACAAGTGCGCAGAACTTATGGACACGCCCCTTTTTAGGCCACCCTACGGACGGATTAAGGCTAGTCAGATTAAAGCATTAAAAGATCAAAAAATTATAATGTGGGATGTTCTGAGTGGAGATTTTGACCCAAAACTTAGTAAGGAAGACTGCTTGTTGAACCTAATAAATAATGTAGAAAATGGATCTATCATTGTAATGCATGATAGTGAAAAGGCGAAGGAAAAAGTGCTATATGTTTTACCAAGATTCTTAGCCTGGGCTGAGGAAAAGGGATTTTCATTCGGTTTGTTATAAATAAAAAAAGCTCCTGATATAGGAGCTTTTTTTATTTATACTTTATAAGGTTTCAGAAAGCCACTTAAAGAACTCTCTTTGCCAAACCAATCCATTCTGAGGTTTTAGAATCCAATGCCCTTCGTTCGGAAAGTAAAGGAACCTACTATGTATCCCCTTTATTTGGGCAACCTGGAATGCTTCCATTCCTTGATTAATAGGAACCCTAAAATCGTTACCACCGTGGATAACTAAGATTGGAGTATCCCAATTGTCTACATATTTATGTGGGGAGAATTTCTCATAAGAATCTGATTTTTTATTTCCCCAATAAGGCCCACCGATATCGTAATTCGCAAAGAATAACTCTTCAGTTGTACCATACCATGATTCCAAGTTGAATAGACCACAGTGTGAAATAAAGGTCTTAAATCGCTTATTATGAATTCCAGCTAACATATACACAGAATAGCCTCCGTACGAAGCTCCTATGGCCCCAATTCTTGTTTCATCAACAAATGGCTCCTTCGCTAATTCATCTATTGCAGATAAGTAGTCATCCATCGGTTGACCACCCCAATCTTTACTTATGTCTTTATTCCACTTCTCTCCAAAGCCTGGTAGCCCACGTCTATTTGGCGCAACTACTATATATCCTTTAGCTGCCATTAACTGGAAGTTCCATCTATAAGAATAAAACTGAGATACTGGGGATTGAGGCCCACCTTGGCAATATAATAAGGTTGGGTATTTTTTGTTCTTATCGAAATTGGGAGGATAGATTACCCATGTTAACATTTTCTTTCCATCCGTAGTTTCAATCCAGCGCTTCTCTATATTACTCAATGAAATACTATTATATATCTCGTCATTCTCATGACTGATAGCCTTCGATTCCCCATTTGAAATACGGGTTGAAAATATTTCAGATGCATGGTTCATGTCCTGACGAAGACCTATCAATTCATTTCCATTAAGATGAAGCGTCCTATAATTGAAATCACCAGACGAAATTTGTTTAAAATCCGTTACACTCGGAGTCGTTTCACCATCTCCAACTGTCAATTCAAAATATTGGTAGGTTGCATTCAATGGAGCTACAAAATAGATCTTAGACTTATCTTTCCCCCAAATAAAACTACTTACTGTTTCCTCGAAATTTTCAGTCAGGTTCAAACTATTCCCAGATTTCATATCTCGGATATAGATATTATTCTTATCCGATTCATAACCTGCGGTAGCCATACTTGTCCAAGCTAAATACTTCCCCTTTGGAGAAAAAGCTGGCTGAGTATCGTAACCATACATTCCATCCGTAAGGTTTATGGTCTTTCCAGATCGAATATCGTATTGATAAAGATCTGTATTAGTCGTCTCGGCATAATCTACGCCTGTGGTCTTTTTACAAACGTAAATTATACGCCTACTATCTGGACTCCAAATGGCATCTTCAGCACCTCCGAATGGCATGGTAGGAACATCAAATTTCTCCCCTTCCATGATATCGGCCGTAAAACCATACATTCTACCCTCATTATATTGCCCAAAAAAGATATGAGAATTCTTATTATCAGACCAGGTGTCCCAATGCCTATACATAAGATCATCCATTACCCTAGCTTCAGCCTTGGGGAGATCTTGATAAATTTCAGAATTTGAAGGTCCCATGGTAACATCGCTCGCATATAACACATGCTTTCCATCTGGAGAATATTTTAGAAAATGTAGCCCTCCTTTCACATTACTCACCTGCTTTTCTTTCGTACCATCTAGGTTAGACTCATACCATTGTCCCTTGTAGAGGTACCCCATTTTTTCATTATCCGGACGGAACATCACTGAGTGCTCACTTCCCAGGGAAAAGGTAATTTGCTCTTTTTCACCATTCGAAAGCTTCAGTCTAAATAAATTTCTTTCCGACTTATTTTTACTTACACTGGGTTTTGAAACACCGTATATAACATACTTTTTATCAGGTGATAACACTTCACCTCCTACCCGATTCAAATCCCACATCAAATCCGTTGTCATTATATCTTGAGCAGAAAGACTACCAATGGCAAATCCTAATACTACAAGCATTCCTATTTTTTTAAACATCTTCCTAATTTTATTCTGCTTTATAATTGAAGCACCACGAAAAGATAACTAATATTCTATAAATCAAAATCAAAAAAGGGAATGCAATTAAAATCGCATTCCCTTTTTCAAAATATTCTTAAGGACAATTCCTTATTTAACGATAGTCATCTCGTCAATTAAATTTGTTGCTCCAGCATATTTATCGATGATAAACAATACATAACGGATATCAACAGATATTGTTCTTTGCAATTTGTGTTCAAATGCGATATCACCACTCATTGCTTCCCAGTTACCATCAAATGCAGTACCTATCAACTCTCCATCACCATTGATTACAGGAGAACCTGAATTCCCACCAGTGATATCATTGTTTGAGATAAAACAAACGTGAAGCTTTCCATCTGCATCTACATACTGACCGTAGTCTTCATTTTCATATAGATCTACTAATTTTTGAGGCACTACAAATTCTGGATTGTTGTTATCCATTTTTTGCATCAACCCTTCCATAGTAGTGTAGTAGTCATAATGCACTGCATCTGCAGGGTAGTAATCACCCACTTTACCATACGTACAACGCATTGTAAAGTTAGCATTTGGATAGTAAGATTTAGTAGGATTCATTTTTCTCAACCCATCTACAAACAAACGGTATCCTTTTGCCATTTTAGCTTCTGCCTCTGCATTAGCAGATCCTGAAGCAAAATACTGCTCGAAAATTGACGTAGCTGCTTGATTCACCAAGTCATTCTCCATTATTTTAGCATTCGACTTTCTTAAGAATTTGAACAATCCACCATTATCTTTTCTTCCAAGGTATTCCATGAAACGATCTTTACTTACAAATACTGAAGAGCTATACATAGCATCCGCATATTTGTTAAAGTCACCATCGTATTTTTTTGTTACCTCAGCAAAGAAAGATGGATGTTGTGCAGCATCAATATCGTTAAAATATTTAGCCATCAACTCAGCAAATAATTGCTTGTCCAATGCCATATCGAAATCTTTGAAGTGAGACTCAACCTCTGCTTCAATTTGAGCACGGATTCCTTTCTTTCCTTCTTCTGGAATATCTGGATTACTCAAAGCCCCCATCATTCTTCCCATTTTAAATGCGAACAACATTGATTCAGATCCACTGATACCAGCTTCTCTTAGGTAAGTATTTCCTTTAACATTTTTATCTGTAGCAGCATATCCTTCTTTCAATAGTTGGATTGCATTTCCATATTTAGCTTTACGAGCTGGTTCTGCATCTGCCCAATTTTGGAATTCATTTTCCAATTCTTGCTTATCACCGAATACATTCAAACGCTTAAGACCCTTTGTCTGACCGATGAAATACTTCCAGTAGTTTGCAGTTTGTGCATGTTTTGCAGCATACTTAATACGCGTAGCTGGATCTGCATCCATGTGCTGATCCATGATGTCTAATTTTAGATCTCTAACCTCAACAACTGAAGGGTTAGAAACTTCAATAGCTTGCTCAACCCCATAAGAAGACAAATATCTATCTGTACCTCCTGGGTAACCCCAGATCATAGCATAATCACCATCCTTAACACCTTTCAAAGAGATTGGTAAGTGATGACGAGGTTGCATTGGAACATTTCCTTCAGCATAGTCAGCTGGAGAACCATCCGGTGCAGCATATACTCTAAACATAGAGAAGTCACCAGTGTGTCTTGGCCACATCCAGTTATCTGTATCTCCACCGTATTTTCCAACTGATGAAGGAGGAGCTCCTACCAATCTAACATCGGTGTATTTTTCATACATGAACATGTAGAACTCATTTCCTTCAAAGAAATCTTTGATTTCACATACATAGTTATTCCCCTTTGTAGCGGAAGCTTTAAGTTCTTTGATCTTAGCGTGAACAGCCTGAGATCTTTCATCTTCAGACATATCGTCATTTACCACTGAAAGGACATCAGTAGAAACATCGCTCATATTAACCAAGTACTGAACAAACAAATCTTCATTTGCCAATTCTTGACTTTTATCCATCGCCCAGAAACCATCTTCTAGATAGTTATTCTCTGTTGTACTATGTGATTGAATAGCTCCAAATCCACAGTGATGATTAGTTAAAACCAAACCTTGATCAGAGATCATTTCACCAGTACAGAAACCACCAAAGTTTACAATTGCATCTTTTAAACTTGAGTTGTTAATACTGTATAATTCCTCTGCAGTAAGGTTTAATCCTTCCTTTTGCATGTCAACATGATTCAATCTTGACAAAAACATTGGAAGCCACATTCCTTCATCTGCCTTTACTGACATAGGTAAAGCAAACGCAGCAACAAGTGCCATGCTTATCCACTTTCTCAACATAATTCTAATTTAAATGGGTTAAAAACAAGTTTTCTTGCTTTTACTTTATGTGTGTTATTAGTAGATCGCTAAGGTATTAAAATTTTCTACAACCTAAACGCTTATTAACACTGTTTTACATGGTCTTTCACATGTAATTATTCTAAATAAGGATGGTCTATTATACCATAAAAAAGCCCCAAATAAATTGGGGCTTTTTAGTATATAATTTGACTATAATGGGACCTGCGAACAGGCTTCTCCATAACTCAACCTCTTCACTATTCCAGAAAGCAATCTAGTAGCTTCCACATACGCTTGTTCCGGAACGGGAACATTAGAGCATCCTTTGATGATGACCCTCTCCCCGTTATACATCTCTAGATCCAATTCATTCAATAGTTTTTGGTAGTATAAGGACAAAAAGGATTGCTTAGAACCTATCGTTACCGATTTGGCATATACTCCAGCATATTTCGTAATCAATAGATTTGCCCAAGCTGGTAAGATTGCATCTGTAGAGCAACAGATACAAAGGTGATGATCTTGAAATATTGACCAATCAAAAGCCTTACAATGCCCTCTGAAATCCTTTTCCCTTAAAAGCAACCCCTCCACCAAGAACTGGCTAATATCGAAGCTGGCAATCTTACTTTTGGGAAAGTATTCAGAAAGATCGAATACTAGTAAATTCTTTTGATCAACTTTATTTATTATTTCGTCCATCATTACATAAAACCTAGTTCCAGACGAGCTTCTTCACTCATCATATCTTTGTCCCAAGCTGGATCGAATACGATTTCTACCTTAGCGTCGTTTACTTGCTCCAAAGTTTTCACCTTCTCTTCCACCTCAACAGGTAAAGTTTCGGCAACCGGACAGTTAGGTGATGTCAATGTCATTTCAATCAATACATCTCCCTCCTCCGACACTTGAACATCATAAATTAATCCTAACTCATAGATATCAACAGGAATCTCAGGATCGTAAATGGTATGCAAAATACCTATCACTTCCTCTCCCAAATCGGTCATTTGTTGTTCTGTCATCATAAGTTCGCCACATTTTTTTGACTTTCAAAAGCCAAAGCATACATTTTCATTTGTTTAATCATTGACAATAATCCGTTAGATCTTGTCATAGATAAATGTTCTTTCAGATCAATTGAATTGATAAATGAAAGTTCACTTTTTAAGATATCCGCTGGTAACTGATCATCCCAAACACGGATTAATAATGCTATAATTCCTTTAGTAATTATAGCATCACTATCTGCAGTAAATCGAACCTTATCGGCATTCATTTCCGCTTGTAGCCAAACCTTAGATTGACAACCGCTTATCAAGTGGTCATCGTTCTTAAATTTATCATCCAAAGCAGGAAGTTCTTTCCCTAGCTCAATGATATAATCATACTTCTCAACCCAGTCTGAGAACATCTCAAACTCTTCGATTATTTCGTGCTGATTTTCAGTAATCAAATCCATATATCCTAGAATTTGTGCAAAGTTAAACTTTATCAAAGAATTATAGAATCATTCTAAAGAAGAAGTTGGTTAAAAAAAAACCATCAAGACTTTGAAAGTCTTGATGGTTTTTTACCTACTAAAAATCAAGTATACTTATAGTACCACAATCTTCTTAGTTATATTTCCAAGCTCGTTAGATAAACGAACATAATACAATCCACTCTTTAAATCTGACTTAATATCAGACAACTGTACTGTCGCCTCTAAAGTCTCACCCATTTGGTATCTTGCCACCTCTTTTCCTAATGCATCTACTAGGAAAATGGTACTGTTGGTAGTCTGGATATTTTCTATATGAATGATCGTTTCATCAGTCGTTGGATTTGGAGCAATATCAAATACTGTTTTTTCCTCCATTTCCTCAACACTTAGCCCACCATTGTGAATTTCAATTTGATCTATGTAAAGGAAGTTTCCATTCTGCCCTTCAAGATTAAATTTGAACATCACACTAGATTCTCCAAGTAAAACATTTGGTATATCAACTGTAACAACTACCCAATCCTCTGCAGCTGGCGTCCATGATGTAGCTTTATTTCCTTGAACTGTAGCTAAACCATCGGCAAAGAATGATTTTCTTGATTTCCATAATCTACCACAATTGGTACTAGACATTACTCTAAATCGATCTTCAATTCCACTATTCCTCATGCTATAAGCCATTCTGAAATAAAGTGTCGCTTGTCCATCATCATCTGTAAAGTCAGTGAAATCAAATACTGGGCTATAGAAGTTCGTTTCCTCTTCTTCTAAATCATTATCGAAGTCATTTGAACGTGCTCTTATACATTTCCCTCCTTGTGCAGTGGGAATAGTAACTACTTCCCAACCTTCTCCATTTGAACTAGGCTCTATATCCCAAGATTCCGCATTGTCAAATTGATCAACGATAAAGTTATCATCAAAACCTTGATTTACATAAGGAGCACCGCCAAATTCTACCGTTTCCTTAACTATAATATAGTCTGTAATTGTTTTTACGTTTTGACCTGATGCATTACTAACTGTCAAACTAACATCATAGGCTCCTCCTTCACTATACGTAATTGAAGGATTCTTTAGAGTAGAAGTCGTAGGAAATGCACCTGTGAAGCTCCATGAATAATTAACATTTTCAGCATTATAACCAAAGCCTTCCAATTCCAATTCAGCACCTACACATACTCTTTTTCTCTTGATATAGAAATCAGAAACTGGCGTACATTCATTCCCAGCATATTCATCATTCGTTCCAGTAGCTAATAGATTAGACGATTGCCATAGAAGGTCTCTTGAAGCATTTCCCCAATTCCCATTTTCTATAACATAACGCATTCTATTTTTCTGACCTTCCGTAAACATTCTTGGGCAACCAGTATAAGACATAAAGTTCTGTACATTATCCAGTGAACCACAAGAAATATTAGCAAGGTCACAAGAAGTAGCTCCAATACACTCAGGAGTATCGGATACACCATCATCAGATTGACAATTGGTTGAAACACCCGGTGTGTTTGTTCCTCCCCAGGTATGTCTCAAGTTGAAAAAGTGCCCTATTTCATGAGAAAGTGTATGCCTTGCAGAAGCTGATCCACTTGAAGAACCAATCCCTCCAAATTGTGAATTTAGGACCAATATACCAGCGTCAGAATCATTTCCAGGAGCAGATCCAGGAATATAAGTATATCCGCCAGCTCCACTAGCTATAGATTCTACTACCCAAACATTTATGTATTTATTTACAGGCCATTTAATAAGATCCTTAACATTCTCACCGGCTGTATTTGTCAATGAAGAAAAGGTTCTGGTGATCCCATTGGTACAATTCCCATCAGGATCTTTTTTTGCCAATCTAAACTCCAGATCTACATCCCCTGTTATTCCACTAAAAGAAGAAACAACATCCACTAAATCATCATTTTCTTTATTGAAGTCCTCATTCAAAATCTCCATAGCATTGAATACTTGGCTATCTAGAATGTTGCTTCCCCCCTCATAGTCATGGATAATATGAATTACCACTGGGATAACTTTAGTTCCAACTATAGCGGATTTCGCATTATTCGCCATGTTTTCATAGGCCATACTCTTTGAATCTAATAGATCATGAGCTTGCTTAAGGGCTGGATTTGCCTCTATAGCGGCATTGGATAAACTATGGGTTGAACAATGAAAATCATCCTGGGCAAAAGCGAAGGATGATATAAAAAAGGCAAGAAATATTTTCTTCAACATAAATTCAATATTCTGGTTTGATAATTTAATCACAGCAAATATCTAACCCAAAAGGGTAAAGTACAATACCTAATTTCGCTAAATTAACATAAATTAACTGAAATTCCACACTATTTCGTCAAGCTAAGTGATTAATTAATAGTCACTAAACTTTAAAAGATTATAGACTACAGATTAATTATTAAAAAATTTAAATTAACAGGCCATTTTTAGAGACATGAAGTCTTAATGAGCCTCCTATTTTCTTATCTTTCGGGATTCACGAATAGAGAAAAAACTAGCCAATTTCAAAATATAACTTATGTCTGAGAACAAACAGAAACTCTTTCTTTTTGACGCTTTTGCACTAATATATAGGTCCTTTTTTGCCTTTAGTAAGAACCCACGACTAACTAGTCAAGGCTTTGATACATCAGCCATCTATGGATTTCTACTGACTATCCTAGATGTAATAGACAAAGAGAAGCCAACCCACCTAGCGGTTGTCTTTGATTCCGCAAAACCAACTTTCCGCCACGAGAAATTTGAAGAATATAAAGCCCATAGAGAAGCAATGCCGGAAGGTATTCAAGGTGCAATTCCTTTTATTTTCAAATTGCTTAAAGCAATGAATATAGAAACAGTGGCCCTAGAAGGATATGAGGCGGATGATATAATTGGAACACTAGCCTTAAAAGCTGCAGAAGGAGATTTGGACGTCTATATGATGACGCCTGATAAAGATTATGCTCAATTGGTTCGTGATAATGTATTCATGTACCGACCATCAAGAATGGGGAAAGGCGTAGAAATTTGGGGAATTCCAGAAGTTTGTGAAAAGTTTGAAGTCAAGGATCCTTCTCAGGTTATTGACTATTTAGCCATGATGGGAGATGCTTCTGATAACATTCCTGGGATTCCAGGTGTTGGAGATAAAACTGCAAAAAAACTGATAGGCCTTTACGAAAACCTTGAGGGACTTTATGAACATACTGAAGAACTGAAAGGTAAACAGAAAGAAAAAGTCATAGAGAATAAAGAGCAAGCCTTCATGTCTAAATGGCTAGCAACAATCGCTATTGATGTACCTGTAGAATTGGACATGAGCAAATTAGCGCATCAACAATTCAACAAAAAAGAGCTTGAGAAATTATTTGTAGAATTGGAATTCAGCTCGCTAGGAAGAAAAGTAATTGGGATGGATTACCAATCCAATCATGCTGCTCCAAAAGGGAACAAACAGCAACCACAGTTAGACCTGTTTGCCCCAGAACCTAGTATTGATGAGTCTATTCAACCAACTATTCTTGATGACAAGAGTAATGCATACAAGCTTGTTCAGACAGAAAAAGAGATAAACAAGCTAATAGAATACCTATTCAAGCAAAAAAGCTTCTGTTTCGATACTGAAACTACAGGACTGAATATTCAAGAAGCCTCACTAATTGGAATTTCCTTTTCTTGCAAAAACAATGAAGCATTCTATGTTCCAATCCCAGAGGACATGGAAAAAGCGACGGCTATTCTAGCTAGATTTAGAGCCATTTTTGGATATCCATGGATAGAAAAGATTGCACACAATTTAAAGTTTGACCTAAATGTACTAGCCAAATACAAGGTAAAATTAGCAGGTCCTCTTTTTGATAGCATGTTGGCGCATTATCTTCTTGAACCAGATATGCGTCATAATATGGATTATCTGAGTGAGGTCTACCTTGCATATAAACCTGTTTCTATTGAATCATTGATTGGCCCAAAAGGCAAAAACCAAAAATCGATGAAAGATGTTCCAATGGAACAACTAGTGGACTACGCATGCGAAGATGCAGATATAACTTGGCAACTTGCTACTATTTTCAAGGAGAAGCTAAAGGAAAGTGAACTAGAAGATATTTTCAACAATATAGAAATGCCACTGCTCCCTGTTTTAGCCAAAATGGAACGTAATGGAATTTGCCTGGATTCTGAGGCACTTCATAAACTAGAGAAAACACTAGAGGAAGAGGTTATTCAAATTACCAAAGACATATATGCACTAAGTGAGACAGAATTTAATATCGCTTCTCCAAAACAGTTAGGAGAAATTCTTTTTGATCAGCTTGCATTAGACCCTAAAGCAAAGAAAACAAAGACTGGACAATATTCTACTTCCGAGGCAGTACTTTCCAAAATGAAAGACAAACACCCTATTATTGAAAAGGTTTTAGAATTTAGGTCTATCCAGAAATTAAGATCAACCTATGTAGAAGCCTTACCAAAAATGGTTTCTCCAGTCACTCAAAGGATTCATACTTCCTATAATCAGGCCGTGGCAGCAACAGGTAGATTAAGCTCAAATAATCCTAACTTACAAAATATCCCAATCAGAACTGATAGAGGTAAATTGGTTAGACAGGCCTTCATCGCTCCAAATGATGAAACTGTTTTACTAGCGGCCGATTATTCTCAAATTGAATTAAGATTAATCGCAGAGCTTAGTGAAGACAAACATATGGTGGAAGCCTTTATGAATGGTGAAGATATTCATAGATCTACTGCAGCCAAGGTATTCAATGTTCCGCTGGAAGAAGTAGACGCTAGCCAAAGATCTAATGCCAAAACAGTCAACTTTGGAATTATCTATGGGGTATCTGCATTTGGATTGAGTCAGCAAACGGACCTAAGCAGATCAGAAGCTAAAGAAATCATCGAGACCTATTTTGAAAACTATAGTGAATTGAAATCCTATATGGATCGTCAAGTAGCATTTGCACGAGACAATGGCTATGTAAGCACATTACTTGGACGTAGAAGATGGCTAAGGGATATCAATTCAAGAAATGGTATGGTAAGGCAGCATGCTGAACGAAATGCCATCAATGCACCAATTCAGGGTACCGCTGCAGATATTATCAAATTGGCCATGATTGATATTCATGAAAAACTTGAAAAAGGAAACTTCAAAAGTAAAATGCTATTGCAAGTACATGATGAATTGGTATTTGAAGTTCCAAAAAATGAGATTGAAAGATTAAGCGCTATGGTAAAGGAATCCATGGAAACCATTCACAAAACGAAGGTTCCGCTCATTGTAGAAGTAGGTTTGGGCCAAAATTGGCTAGAAGCACATTAAACAAAAAAGGGATGCAGCCCCCCTGCATCCCTTTACCTTTAATTAATTGCGTAATAATCTTAAATTCCCTTCATATTAGATTGACATAAATGTAGCCTTATAATCACCTACTAGTAAATACATTGGATCAAGCCATATTTTTCCTTGTTTAACTGATTATTCTGCTCGTTAAGCAATTCCTTTCTTTCTGCAAAAGTCAATTTTGTAAACAAAAGCCTATATTAAGGCTTCAAAATTCATCACTAACTACTGTCTTACAAGCATGTCTCTAAGTCAACGCATAGAAATTCTATTCAGAAAATTGCTACCAAGCCCCTTTAGTATTGCGTGGGGATTAACCTTTCTAACTATTCTCTTAGCTCTATTTTTTGGAGATTTTAATACTGAAACGAATAGAACACTTTATGTATTTGAACAATGGGAAAAAGGGCTTTGGAAGGTTCCATTAATGAATTTTCTTGTTCAAATGATGTTAATGCTTGTGCTAGGCCATATCCTTGCACTAAGCAAAACGATTGACATATTACTCAATAGGTCTTTATCCTTCCTTCAGAACGGCGCTCAAGCTGCAGGATTCGTAACCGTTGTAGCGGTAGTAGTTAGTTTATTCAATTGGGGATTAGGCCTTATTGTTGGAGCTGTACTAGCTCGGAAAATTGGAGAATATGCACAAAAGAAAAACATCCCAATAAACTACCCTCTTATTGCTGCTGGAGCCTATTCAGGATTAATGGTTTGGCATGGAGGAATCTCAGGATCGGCTCCTGTAAAAGCTGCAGAAGATGCGCATCTAAAAGAGTTAATGACTGGGATCATTCCTCAAGAAAAATTATCCATTTTACCAGATAGTATAGATTATTCGCAGACCATATTTTCTAATATGAATATTGCAGTATCTATTACAGTCATCATTTGCTTACCCCTATTAATGTATTTTGTAAGTAAACGTACCAAACTAAGTGTTCCCAATCTTACCGTAGCAATTGATCAACCCGTTGAAAAAGAAAATGATCTTTATTTGGCAGAAAGATTGGACCAATCTCCCATTTTCATTAAAATTATAGGGAGTGGTGTGTTATTATTCTGGTTATACAAAAGCATTGCGCTAAGCCCAAGCTTTGTAAAATCCATCAATCCAAACCACATTAACCTATTCTTATTGGGCGCATCTCTATTGCTTCATAAGAATATCCAATCCTTTCTCAACGCTTTAAATACCGCTATTGGAGGTGCTTCGGGTATACTGATACAGTTCCCATTATACTTCGGTATTATGGGGATCATGAATGGATGCGGGCTTGTTCAGCAAATCTCTGAAGCCTTTGTTAGCATTTCTACAGATTTCAGTTTTCCTCTTTACACCTTCATGAGTGCCGGATTGGTAAATATCTTTGTCCCTAGTGGAGGAGGGCAATGGGCGGTACAAGGACCTATAATAGTACAGGCAGTAGAACAACTCCAAGGAGACCTTTCTAAAGCCATTATGGCACTTTCCTATGGTGATCAACTGACAAATATGCTACAACCGTTTTGGGCATTACCTTTGCTAGGAATCACTAAACTGAAAGCAAATCAAATCTTACCCTATACCCTAATCCTATTTTTAGCCGGTGTTGTAATATTTGGAACTGCTCTAATATTATTTTAGTTATGGATTTTAACGAGATTATTAAATCACACCCATTTGTGCTTGTGGATTTCTACGCCGATTGGTGTGAACCCTGCAAATGGCTAGACACAATACTTCAAGAGGTTGCTGACCATTTTGGAGAGAGACTTAAAATTGTAAAGATCGACATTGAGCAAAATGAAGCTTTAGCGGAGGCCTTTACAATTAAGAGTGTACCAACCCTTCTTCTGTTTAAAGAAGGAACGCAGATATGGAGATATAAAGGTTTCATGAATACACAAGAAACTATAAAGCTATTGGAAGCCTACCATTTTAGCAAAGAGAATTAAATCCTCTATAAAATCACCAATACCAAACACCTGCCTTATTTCTTGATTTCCAATGCTTTAATCACTATCTTAAAGCTAAAATCAATATTATGAAAGATATAGGAACCATTGCAAATAGATTAGTGGAATTATGCCGAGCTTGTGAATTTGATACTGCTATAGATGAACTATATTCAGATGAAATCGTAAGTGATGAACCTACAGGAACACCACTACAGCATATTGAAGGTATTTCTGGCGTTAGAGGAAAAACAGCACACTTCAATCAGAATTTTAAAGTCGATTCAATTATTGTATCAGACCCTCTAGTTACAGAGAATGCTTTCTCAATAAAAATGACTTTAGATTGCACTCACAAAGAGGCTGGCAAGGTACATATGGAGGAGATTTGTGTATACGAGGTACTAAACGGTAAGATTGCGCATGAACACTTTTTTTATACCCCTCACGCAACTGCTTAAGATTATTTGCAATCAAAAAGGAAAGGCTCAGAAAAGTCAGACACAAGAAAGCCGAGATATACATCTCAGCTTTTTCGTTTGAGAAATTCCTTGTTTTTACTTTTTAACTTACAACATAGATTATACGGTTCAATAAACTTGCTAAAATACCTGTATTTAATAGCTTTAAATCAATCTAATAAGCCAAAAAGATAGGAGTGTTTTAACATACATTAACAAAGCCTAACTCATCAAACGTCTTGATATGATCTAGATCATAAAAATATTTATTATATTTTTGAACTAATTCATTACTAAGGACATTGAAAAAACTTTACCCCTTATTGCTCGCCATAATGCTACTCTCAAGCAATATGGGATTATCCATCTTCACACACTACTGTGGGGGTAGAGCTGTAAGTTCAATAATCTCCTTTTCGCATCAACAGTCGTGTTGTAAACAAATCCCAGTAAGTCCCACACAAGCATTCACCACATGCTCCAAAGAAGGAGTATCCTCCTGCGCAAATACTTGTTGTCAAGATGAATTACTATATTCTCAAAATACGGACGATTATAGGACCGTAAATACAATTTGTATAGATTACTCTACAGCTTTCACTAATTCAGCCAGTCCTCAATTCAATTTTCTTTTTGAACAAGACGACCCCGAAATTATTGAAATCAAAAAAATTCCTCCCCTTCTGAAACAGAAAGATTATATTCTGTTTCAGTCCTTCCTGATATAAAACAACAGCATTCCAAATACAGATCCTGATCTAAACCTTGTCTAGAGTCTTAAGCTAATCACTTTAGCCTTTTGATTGAGAAAGGGAACTGAACTGGATCTTCATTTCTTTTATTAAAGTTTGGCAGAGTACACATGATGCATTTATCGCCTATCCCCTCTTTTGGACGATAGCCTTTATACTGCTTCCATGTAACCAGTATAATTGCCCTACAAGTTTGAATCTCAATTAGAGCATTTACAGTAAATCTGATTGTACAAAAAATAATTAAATGAGAAAACAAATACAATTCTTAGGCCTTGCGATGAGCGCTATGTTAGGGATACAATCTTCCAATGCTCAATGTGCAGCTGGAGAGGTAGAATTAGAATTAACGATTGAAACAGACCAGTATGGATCTGAAGGATATTGGGAAATAGTCCCATCTGGAAATAGTTGTGGCATTGGAACCATTGCATCCGGAGGAAATACCGCGGTAGGATGTAACGGAGGAGGCGCTCAAGCCCAATTACCCGGAGGATATGGCAACAACGATGACTTTACTTCAGGTCCACATTGTCTAATTCAAGGAGCTTCATACGATTTGATCTATGTGGATGATTGGGGTGATGGAGGGTTTGAATTTGAAGTTGAAATCAATGGTTACCAAATTGAAACATTTGAACCAATGGCTGGTGGTAATTTCACGCTAACATTCACGGCAGACGAACCACCACTTTACGATATCGAACTTTATAGTATTACCTCTCCTCAACTGTACGATGAAGAAGGTATAAAACCAATAGAAGGAATTATTTTCAATCATGGAACTGCCACTATTGATTCAGTAGACATCAGCTATCAAGTGGACAACGGTGCAATTTTCACAACAACCTTTACTGGTTTAGATCTTGAAAATTATGACGTCCACAACTTCTCTCACCCAGATCTTTGGACAGCAACTAGTGGTGTTCACACCATTAAAACGTGGGTTTCAAACCTGAACGGGAATACCGATCTAAACAATGATAACGATACTATCATTACTACTTTAGAATTGGGTCTTGGGATTCCAAATACGATTGATGATTACCTTTCTATCACACCAATAATAGTTCAAATTGGAAATTCGTCTGATCAGATTGACAAACCGACTGATCTCGATTTTCACCCTTTATTATCTAAAAAGGAATTATGGGTAATTAACAAAAGAACAGAGTCAACAGGAGGTTCAACTGTTATTTTTAATAATGCCGGAGAGGTAGACCAATCGGATCAACAAAAAGTAGATGGGAACGCCTGGCATTTTATGTCTCTACCAACAGGTATTGCATTCAGTAAAAACGGGAATTTCGCTAATTCTGCTGGGGTATATGATGCCAATCACAATGGAGGAGACCCTTTCACTGGGCCTGCACTTTGGTCTGGAGATTTATCTATTTATGCTGAGCCTTCTGGAGGAAATGGTAGTCATCTGGACATGCTGCACGTATCACCATATTCTCAAGGTATAGCCAGTGAAAAAGACAATGTATTCTGGGTTTTTGATGGCTATAGTAATGACATTGTACGTTATGATTTTGTAGACGATCATGGACCGGGAAATTCATTTCATGGTGATGCTATCATACACAGATACAACGACTTCTCAGTAACTAGAGACCCAAGCCATAAAGTAGTTAGTCATTTGGTAGTTTCTGGGGAATGGGTATATGTAGTGAATTATGGAGATCAAAATATCTTTAGAATTCAAATGAATACTGGAAATTTTGGAACTACGCCAACTTTCGGTCCATTTGAAAGTATTGTGGAATACAAATACATCACAGACTACACGTGGGAAAATGTTGTTGACTCAGGACTAATAGAACCGGCAGGAATTGATATCATAGACGATCGTATGATTGTAAGTGATTACGCCACTGGAGAAGTCATCATCTATGACATAGCCAGTATGCCAGCAACAGAATTAGGTCGTATATCAACGGATGCACTAGGTATTATGGGTATCAAAATAGGACCTGAAGGTAGAATTTGGTACGTAGATTACGATGCCAATACTGTAAACATGATCACAAAATGGAACTTAGACCTTGTAGAAAATACATTTGAAAATTCCATTGACATTTCTCCAAACCCAGCCAACCAAAGCTTAATAATAGATTTAGATGGCTTTACGGAAGAAGTATTCAACGTTAAAGTTACCGATATAACTGGTAAGGTGATCCTAGATGAAATGCTAAGTAGCAATAAAATCAATACTTCATCTTGGACAAATGGTGCTTACCTTATGCATATTTCAAATGCCAATCATTCATTTACTGAAAGAGTTATAATAGCGCATTAATTACAATTTGTTACTAAGGGTTTTTTAAGGTTAAGAATAGTACAAATTGCAAATAGCCTTCTCATTTAATGGGAAGGCTATTTTTTTTTGGTAAAAAAAAGAAACGATAAGACGGAATAATTTCCTTTCCAAAAAGTTTCCAGCAATACCTAAAACGAAAAAAGCTTAAACAGTTCTTATGAACTATTTAAGCTTTTTCTTGTGTGCGGGTGAAAGGACTCGAACCTTCACACCTTGCGGCACTAGATCCTAAATCTAGCGTGTCTACCAATTCCACCACACCCGCTTGTGTTATGTGATGGCAAATGTAATACATTTCTATATACTGACAAGCGATCAGAAAAAAATATTTTTAACTTTTTCACAAGTATCAGAAAATGAAGGAGAAGTAAATTAAATTTCTTTCTTTTAATAGTCTATCTCCACTAAAATAGGGCAATGATCTGAGTGTATAGCATCTTTTAAAATGGCTGATCTTGTGATTTTTTCTTTGATTTCAGATGAAACCATATTATAATCTATTCTCCAACCTTTATTTCTTGTTCTAGAGGCTGCTCTATAACTCCACCAACTATAGCAGTCTGGCTCTTCATGAAAAGTTCTAAAGGAATCTTCAAATCCACCATCTTCCATAAAATGACTTAGCCATTCTCTTTCCTCTGGTAAGAATCCTGAAGTTTTCTTGTTGGAAACCGGATTGTGAATATCAATGGCTTTATGGCAAATATTATAATCACCAGAGATCACAAGATTTGGAATCTCTTTTTTCAATTCAGTTATATATTCAAAGAAGTCCGTTAAGAATTTCATTTTAAACCCTTGACGTAGCTCTCCACTACTTCCAGAAGGAAAATATACCGAGATTACAGAATAACCTTCATAATCCGCTCTTATCACCCTCCCTTCATAGTCATAGGCTTCTAATCCACAACCGTATTCTACGTGCTTAGGTTTTTCCTTCGTAAGAATGGCAACTCCACTGTATCCTTTCTTTTGGGCCGGATACCAATAGTAATGATAACCTAGCTCTGTGAAAATATCCAAGTTAACCTGGTCCAGGTTTGCCTTCACTTCTTGCAAACAAATAATGTCTGCGTTAGCAGCCTTCGCCCATTCTGACCAGCCTTTCTTTTCAGCGGCTCTTATTCCATTTACATTGTAACTGATAATACGTTTCATTCTTAACCTCTATTTTAATTACTCCAAAGATCCATCTCTTCAAAAATCAACTCATTCCCAAAAAAGTGCTCTGTACTTCTAGCAAAAGAGTTGGTATACACCGACATATAAAATTTACTAGCTCCTCTACTGACTTTACAAAGTAGGTCTTCCTTCTGCAACACTACCTTCACCCTTTGAGCAACTAATACAGATGCATCTATTATTTCAACTTTATGATTGAAAAATTCAGCTATTTCATCCTTTATAAGTGGGTAATGCGTGCAGGCCAATACCATACCTTCAATATGCACCAGTTTTTCATCCTTCAAATATCCTTCAATAATGGAATGGGAGATATCGTTGTGAATAAAACCCTCTTCAATCATACTGGCAAATAATGGTGTAGCCAACTCTACTACATCCACCTTTGGAAATACAGCATTTATCTTTGTTGAATATACTTTAGATTGAATAGTTCCTCTCGTTCCTATCACTCCCAGCTTATCAAACATCTGCTCACCAATATAATCCACCAATGGATCTATAACATTGATAACCTCTGCTCTACCCTTTGCAGCCTTTACAACTTCCTTAAATGCTAGCGAAGAGGCAGTATTGCATGCTATAACAATCACTTTACACCCCTTCTTCTCAATCAGGAATTGCGTAATGGCACTCGCATACTGCTGTACAGCCTCTGCAGATTTTTCACCGTAGGGCAGATGAGCAGTATCTCCAAAATAAATGATATCCTCATTAGGAAGCAATTCACGAATGGCCTTTGCCACTGTTAATCCCCCAATTCCAGAATCAAATACTCCTATTGGACCTTTTTTTGTCATAAGAACAAATATACTTTTTTGAATTTTAGTAAAAAGCGCACCAAACAATTTAGAGCAAAAAAAAGCCGCTTCTAATTGTAGAAGCGGCTTTATATCATTTAAAATTAAGACTATTGCAATCCTAATTTAGCTTTTACTAAACCCATAACGCTCTTAGAGTCGTCAGCATATACTAAAACACCTGTTTGTCCTGCTGCGTCATAATCTAAGATATAAGCATATCCATTCTCTTTAGCAACCGCTGTAATAGCATCATTTACCAATTTCAACAATGGCTTTAGCTTTGCATTTCTATCATTTAATATATCCTGCTGAGATTTTTCGTAGTAAGCCTCAACTCTCATTTTCAAATCTTGAATACCTTGAATTCTTGACTCTCTAACGATATCAGTCATTATAGCTTCGTCTGCCTGGTATTTTTGAACCATGGTAGTATACTCCATCTCAAGACTTTTAATTTGTGCTTGGGCTAAGTCGCTCTTTTGATTGATCTCTGTCTCTATAGCTTTAAATTGAGGCATTGCCGTAAGCAACTCAGAAGACCTTACAAATCCGATCTTTTCTTGAGCATTCACAACTGTTGAACTTAGAATAGTAACTGCAACAGTAAGTATGAATAATATTTTTTTCATCTTGTCTTTTTTGTTTATACCAGCGAAAATACTTCTTTTTCGCAAATTTCTTAAAAATTAATCGATCGATTCTAAAGAAATAACATTAATACCCCATAGATTGGAGTATAGCATCACTTTTATCGTATTTAGCATCAGAGAATACCATTACCAAATCACCGGATTTATCAAAAATAACCGCATAATTATGGATCTCTGCATACTCTGTAATATTGGCTTGAATTTGTTCTTGCAATGGACGTATGAGGGCTTCTTGTTTATTAAACAATTCTCCCTTAGGACCGAAATAGTGCTTTTTAAGTTGCTTAAGTGACTTTTCCTTTTGGATTATCTCCTCTTCTCTAGCCTCTTTCATTTTGGCAGATAAAATCACTTTCTCCGCCTGGTAACTTTTAAACAAATCATCCAACGTTAACCTTTCGTTTTCTATTTCCTTTTGCCATTGAACAGACAGCTCATTTATCTGGTCCATTGCTACTCCATATTCTGGAATCTCTTCCAAGATATATTTTGTATCAACATAACAAAACTTCTGAGCCTGCGCAGCCAAACCAACTAATAATAAAAATACAAATGCTAACTTTTTCATAGTCCTAATTTTTAAATAGAATTCCAATTAGAATTGTTGCCCAATAATGAAATGCGTTTGCCAACCACTCTTGGTATTGGACTCAGGAACATTATCGAATCCGTGTCCGAAATCGACTCCTAAAATCCCTAGCATTGGCATTATAATTCTAAATCCTAATCCCATTGATCTCTTTAATTCAAAGGCATTGAAATTTTCAAAACCTTCCCATGTATTACCTGCTTCTGCAAAAGCCAGACCATAAATAGTTGAAGAAGGATTCAAAGTCAATGGATAACGTGCTTCCACGGTATATTTCACATAAGAAGAACCACCTTTATCTGGACTCAATGATTGGTTAGGATAACCTCTCAATGCAATAATCTCTCTACCATCTAATGAGAACCCTGAAAGGCCATCACCACCTAGGTGGAAACGTTCAAACTCAGGAAGACCTACATCCTTATCATAGTAATTCAAGAATCCGAACTCACTATGCGTACGCAGAACGAAATCAGAGAATAAGTTGGTATACCAGTCTGAAGAGAATTTCATCTTATAGTATTCCAAGAACTCGTATCTATCTTCAGGGCTTAATTGGTCATTGTACTCCTTACCATCAAACAAAGAATAAGGTGGTGTAAACTCACCTGAAACTTTAAATGTAGCTCCTCTTTTTGGGTAGAATTGGTTGAAAACTGAATTTCTAACTAATTCAATTCTATAATTAATATTGTTTGAATGACCATCTCTAAAGTTAGACAATAGGCTATAGTTAGACAGATCGTATCTCTGTATACTTACATTTTGAACCAACGTAAAGTAATCATCTGGCACTTTTAACCTCTTCGCTAAAGAAACGTGAAGCCCAGTACTCTTTAAAGTCCCTGAAGAATTAAATACAGAATGTGATAGCGTCACAGATAAAGCATTCGCTTTTTTACCTCCTAGCCATGGTTCTGTAAAAGACATATTATAGGATTGGTAATAATCCCCATTTGAAGTAGCCTGTACAGACAACCTTTGACCATCTCCTGATGGGATTGGATCCCATTTTTCCTTATTCCAAATATTCCCTAAAGAGAAATTATTCAAAGACAACCCTAAGGTCCCTACAAATGAATTTGCTCCCCATCCACCTTGTAATTGAATCTGATCAGTAGATTGCTCTTCCAATGTATATTCAATATCTACCATTCCTGTAGCAGGATCTGGCTTTGGATTAACACCTAATTTCTGTGGATTGAAATAACCAAGTCGCATTAGCTCCTCTTGAGACCTCATTACATCCGACTTTCTAAATAAGCTACCAGGTGTTGTTCTTAATTCTCTATAGATAACGTGATCCTTCGTTTTAGTGTTCCCTGCTACCGTAACATTTCTAATGATTGCAGGATTACCTTCATGAATTCTAATTTCGAAATCAATAGAATCATTTTCAACTAAAACCTCAACTGGATTAATATTGAAGAACAGATACCCTTCGTCCATATATAATGACTTGACATCATCACCTGCAAAACTTTGTTGAAGTCTTTCTTGTAATAATTTGGCATCAAAAATATCACCTGATTTAATCCCCAATATTCCAGACAGCTTCTCAGAGCTATACTTTGAATTACCGATCCAATTGATATCTCTAAAGAAATATTGTCTTCCTTCCTCTATTACCAGATCAATATTGATAGTGCTATTGCTGTGATTATAAAGTGTGTCTGAAATAATTCTTGCATCCCTAAAACCTTTCTCATTGTACAGCAGAATAAGAGCCGTTTTATCATCCTTATAATTTGATTCTAAATACCTTGAAGCTTTGAATATTCTAAAGAAATTCTTCTCTTTAGTTTCTTTCATCACTTTCAGTAATCTCTTCTCACTAAAATGATTTATCCCTTTAAACGTAATGTTGTTGATTTTTACACGATCGTTCTTCTCAATATAAATATCTGCTACTTGCCCATTTCTTAAAGAAGTATCTGGACGCAATTTAATATCAACATCCGTGTTTAAGAATCCTTTATCAATGAAGTAACGCTTAACAACTATCTTAGAGTTGTAAACAAGATCTTGGGTAATGATTTTACCACGGTAAAGATTCAATTCATCTTTAATCTTTTCTACTTCATGCTTAGCCAGTCCTTTGAATGAAAACATAGATAGCCTCGGTAATTCATCAAGATAAATTTCCAAAAACACTTTCTTTCCTTCAATTTTTACAATGTTCAGCTTTACATCTGAAAACAAGCCTTGATCCCAAAATTTGTGTACCAATTTTTGAGTCTCATCTCCAGGTATATTTAAAGTATCCCCAACTGATACTCCAGAAATAACCAAAATAGCCTCTACATCGAGTTTATTATTACCTGCTACAGAAATCCCACCAACAACATATTCCTTGGGGTTACTATAACTAATATCTGCACTGGAGGTATTTCCTAATTGAATTTGAGCATTTGCTTGTAATACAAATAATCCGAACCCAAGTATCGTCAATATTTTCTTAAACATCCGAACTTTTTTTAAGCTGCTCACTAGTTTTTCCAAATCTTCTCTCTCTATTTTGATAATCATAAATGGCTTGATAGAAATCATCCATTCTAAAGTCTGGCCAATACTTATCTAGGAATAATAATTCCGCATAAGACAATTGCCACATCAAAAAGTTACTTATTCGTTTTTCACCACTTGTCCGAATCATCAGTTCTGGATCTGGATAATCTGCAGTTTGTAAATAAGACCTAAAAGTCTCTTCATTCACATCTTTTGCTGATATTTTCCCTTCTTGAACGTCCAAAGCAAAGCTTTTCAAAGCTTCTGCAGTCTCCCATTTAGAACTATAACTAAGTGCCAAAATAAGTGTTAAACGAGTATTATCTTTTGTTTTCTCTTTTACTTCTTTTAACCTTTGAGCTGCTGAACCAGGAAGTATTTCAATATCTCCAATAGTTTCTAAGCGAACCCCATTTTTCATCAAGGTTGGCAATTCTTTCTCCAGAGACTTAACCAACAAATCCATCAAAGCTTTGATTTCAAATTTTGGCCTATTCCAGTTTTCCGTTGAGAAAGCATATAAGGTAAGATAAGGTACACCGATGGTTGTAGCTGCTTCTACAACTTCTTGAACTGCTTTTACACCATTCTTGTGCCCAAACACTCTAAGTTTACCTTTTTCTTTTGCCCACCGACCATTACCGTCCATAATAACGGCAACATGCTTAGGAATATTATTCTTATCTATACTATTCTTATAATCCATTCTTACCTAAGTGGTTTTGGGCATTTATTAATCTTTTCCTTGATTTTGTAGGTAAAAGTTAAGGCCCCAACGAAATAAAAATCATTATTCGTTGAATTGGCTCTTTGCCCTCCAATAACTGCAGCTCCTCCAGGATCTTTGAAGAAATCTGACTGTATATTTCCTGATGTCTTTGGTACATAAATAGTACTAGCATCATCCAAATAATCTGTAAAGGTATATCTCCATCCACCTTCAAAACCTAATAAATATTTCTCTCCTAAGTTAAATTTATAGCCCATTCCAAAAGGCATAGCCCATTCATTCAATGAATAATCTACTCCTTCAGTCATCATTGGCTGCAACTCATACCAAGTACCAGCATGCTCTGCTTCTGGTTTAAATTTAAAATAACTTATACCTAAGAATATATAGGGTGTTTTATGGAATAGCTTATTATTTCTTCTAGGTCTGAAAAAATTAAATTCACCTATTAAACTAAATTCGGAAATACTTGACTTAAAAGATAGGTTTCTACTTTGTTGGTGTGGATTATCTGATTTTGAATCATCTCCTGTAACCTCGGTATTTGTATACGAAAATCTTAAACCAAAATATGGATTGGGATTGAATCTATACAATACCCCAACTGCAGGTCTAACATAGGACAAACTGTTTAAGTCGCTATTATCCCCTACA
This sequence comes from uncultured Flavobacteriales bacterium, assembly GCA_913063375.1. Taxonomy (GTDB): domain Bacteria; phylum Bacteroidota; class Bacteroidia; order Flavobacteriales; family CAJXXR01; genus CAJXXR01. The sequence continues at coordinate 100,997 of CAJXXR010000005.1, forward strand.
TCACCTAAAAACGTAGCTGCACCAACTAAAATACCCATCTCATGTTTTTGAGCCTGAGCATTGAAGCTACCTACTAAACATACAGCGGCTATAAACCCTCCGAGTAGACGATTCATTAGTAGTGCCTTATAATTTGATTGCTGGTTTTCCATGCATCTTATCGTTCCTATGGTTTATCTTTTACCTATATGAGTAACGTCCAAAATCCAAAACTGGCACAAATATAGGCATTCGTTACGTAAAATTTAGTTAATTTCTACGATCTAATCCCCAAAGTAGTTTGTTACGAAGAGTAGAAGCAAAATCATGGTTGTCAGGGATCAACATATTAATTGTAAAATCCGCTTTTTTTATGATTAGTTCTGAACCTGTGTCCAAGGTGTAAATTCTTGAATCCATTCCCACTAAAAAGTTATCTGTTCTTCCATCCACCTTGATTCGGATTTCATTGTGATCACCAATTACAAGCGGTCGAACATTTAAATTATGGGGGGCAATTGGAGTAATCACAAAATTTTGTGAGCCGGGCATTACAATTGGCCCTCCACAACTAAGTGAATATCCTGTAGAACCAGTAGGAGTAGCAACAATAAGCCCATCCGCCCAGTAGGTATTCAAATAGCTACCATCCACCATAGTCATTACACTGATCATAGAAGTGGTATCCTTTCTATTGATCGTCACTTCATTGATAGCGAAATTTTGATCTTTGAAAATTTTGGATTGGTTGGTAATAGAAATAAGAGTTCTTTCTTCAAGTCGGTATTTACCATTCACCAATTGATATAAGGTCTTTTGAATTTGAGTTTTAGAAATCGTAGCCATGAAACCTAACCTCCCTGTATTAATACCTAAAATGGGAATTCCAGAATCTTTTACATAGGTCACTGCATTCAGTATCGTACCATCTCCTCCAATACAAAAAACATAGTCAAAATTACCTACCAATTCCTCATGATGAGAATAGGTAGTAAAAGGTAAACCAATGTTAATATTTTTGAGCAGGAAATGACTATAAGACTCCAAAATGGAAACCTTAGCACCCAGCTTTCTTAATTCGTCAAAAAGTAATTGGATATAATCTCTAGCATCTTCTTCAAAACTCCTTCCAAATATCGCTATATTCATTGCTAAATCATTTATGATCAAATAAATGCACTATTTCATACAAGTAAATTCAATCGCTCTAATCAAATTTACCAGCTAATATAACGAATAAATGAATCTAGCCTACTTTTCATGTCCTCTTCGTAAATACTTTCTTGATAGGTATAGGTTACTTTATACCCGTATCTGGTTAAATTTTGGATAACAGCAGACAATTCAACCTTATTAAACTTTAGATATACAAATAGCATCTCAGAATCTGGTAGACTCTGTACATGAGACTGGACAATCTTAGCGTCATTGGTCTCTACAATTCTTGCAATTTCGGCCAACGAATAGTCGCTTTTATTCATTTCTAAGGTCAGCACCCCTCCTGGAGCAACTAGTGGGGTATTTTCAACAAAAGACCATAACAACTCTTCAGTAAGTATATATCCTTTGTAATTATCATCTTCATCAACAATAGGGATAATACTTAATTTAAATTTTTCCGCGGTATGTAGAACATCGTAAATATGGGACTTCATTGTCAATATGGGACGAATGAATGGTACATTATTCTCCTTTATCGATTTCTGAGCATCGTATAAATCGAAGATTTGTTTTTCGGATACCAACCCAAGATATTTCCCATTTTCTACAACAGGGAGATGGTAGACACGATGTTCATCAAACCTACCTAGCGCCTTAAAACCAGTATCCGAAGGTGATAACGGCTTAATATCGTCCATGATATATTTAGTATCTAGTTCCATGACTTTCTTCTTTTTTCTAGGACCCTCCTGCCAATTTATACTTTAATTATTTCCTATTACTTGCTTTCAAGTAATTCCCCCACAATATAACCTATTGAAAAAAGCGTACCAAAAAAATTTAAATGGGAATACAAATGCCTACAACTAGTATTTTTTACCTTTGCCAAAGACAAATTCAAGGCAATGACTAAACTTAGTGTAAACATCAATAAAGTGGCAACTCTACGGAACGCCAGAGGAACCAATACTCCTGACTTATTAAAAGTCGCAAAAGACTGTGAAGAATTTGGGGCTCAAGGAATAACTGTTCATCCAAGACCAGATGAGAGACATATAAAATATGCTGATGTATATGCATTGAGTCAACATGTCAGTACTGAGTTTAATATTGAAGGATATCCAAATCCAAAATTCATGGACCTTGTACTTGATGTAAAACCAGAACAGGTAACGCTAGTCCCGGATAGTCCAGAAGTATTAACTTCTAATGCAGGTTGGGATGCCAAAGCAAATTTCGACCAACTAAAAGACGTCGTATCTACTTTCAATAAGGCTGGAATTCGTACTTCCCTATTCATGGATTGTAATGAGGAACAAATAGAATGGGCTGCAAAAACTGGAGCGAATCGTATTGAATTATATACGGAGGCTTACGCGTCGAATTTTTCTCTGGGAAATGAAGCGGCCATAGCGCCTTATACTAAAGCAGCATTCGTTGCTCAGAAATATGATCTAGGCTTAAATGCAGGACATGATCTAAGCCTTGATAATCTCGCCTACCTTCAGCAAAATTTAGTAGGATTACAAGAAGTTTCAATAGGACATGCACTTATTTGTGATGCTTTATACTTTGGCCTTCAGAATACTATACAAATGTACCTCAACTGCCTAAAAACAAATTAATGCTTTTAAACGCCAAAATTTTCGGAGAAGCTAAAGAAAAGCTCGTTATTCTGCATGGCCTATTTGGAATGTTAGACAACTGGCAAAGTTTAGCAAGGCAATTTTCTGAACACTATCAGGTACACATCTTAGACCAAAGAAATCATGGGCATTCCTTCCATGATGATGCACATAGTTACGAATTGATGGCTAAAGACCTCAAGGCATACTTAGATCATCATGGGATCGACAAGATTCATTTAATGGGACATTCTATGGGGGGTAAAACAGCCATGTTGTTTGCTTGCCTATATCCTCAAATGGTGGAAAAGCTCATCATAATAGATATTTCGCCAAAGTATTACGCTCCCCATCACCAAGCCATTATTAGTGGTTTAATGGATGTTCATACTAGTAACGTTTCCTCTAGAAAAGAAGCCGATGCCATCTTACAAAATCACTTTTCGAATACTGGAATTCGTCAATTCCTTCTCAAGAATCTATTCTGGGAAACGAAAGAAAATTTGACCTTTAGATTTAACTTGGAAGGATTAGCTCTAAATATCGAAAACGTAGGTGTTCCTTTACCAGGGGGGTACACTTTCAAAAATCCAACGCTGTTTATTGATGGCGGAAATTCCGATTATATAACGGATGAAGATGAGGATTTAATAGCTGATCATTTTCCCGATTATGAAATTATGGAAGTAGCTGACGCGGGGCACTGGGTACATGCAGAAAAACCTAAAGAACTATTGAATATAGTTTTACAATTCTTGATTTTTTAGAATATACCTATATTGATCTAAATTTGATTTTATGCCACAATTATACGTAAAAGCATTGCACATTATTTTCGTTGTAACCTGGTTTGCTGGCCTTTTTTATATAGTCCGCCTCTTTATTTATCATAGAGAAGCAATGGATAAGCAAGAGCCAGAAAAAACCATCCTTAGTGATCAATTAAAAATAATGTCAAAAAGACTCTGGTATATTATCACTTGGCCTTCTATGGTTCTTACCTTAATTTTTGGCCCCTGGTTGATTTTATTAACTCCAGGATTTTTAAGTCAAGGCTGGATGCATTTGAAACTAGGGTTTATTGCACTATTGGTTGTCTACCACTTAGCTTGCCACAGAATATTCAAAAAATTACAGAATGATATTCCAGTAATGAACAGCTTCAAATTGAGAATGTTCAATGAGGCTTCAACCATTATTTTATTTGCAGTAGTTTTCCTTGTAGTGCTAAAAAATAGCCTAGGTTGGATTTATGGAACTTTAGGCATTCTAGCAATCTCTATTCTTTTGATGATTGCAATAAAATTATACAAACGATTAAGATCGAAATAAAAAAAGCCTTCAGATTGATTCTGAAGGCTTTTTTTATGTGTTATTTCTTCAATAACTCATCTATACTTTCCTGCGATACAGCGTGATAATTTGCTCTTGCTTTCGCATAAATTTCATTTGCTTTACCTCCTGTTGGATCCGCCTTCAATAAAGACTTGTACAAAGGCATTAAGAATTTCCTTCTTCCTACACGAATCAGAAACTCCTCTACGGCTTCATCCGCATTAGTGTATCCTTTTTCAATGGTATGCTCAAACCATGCTGCCTGGATTTCTGCATTACCTGAATGAGTAAAGTTGAATTGATTATCTAGCTTGGTCATTTTTTCCAAATTAATTTCAGCATCTATATGTCTAATGAAATGTAACCACTCATGACTTGTCCAATTGGTAGACGAAATGGCTTTTGCATTACCTGAACTTTTAAAGTCGTTCAATGCTGACTCTACAATTTCAAATTTATCAGAGACTACTTTTGGACAGTTATCGGGAATACCCGCTCCATATACCCATTCATCTATCCTTAATACTTCATAATCCTCACTAGAAATAAGTTTAGATTTCAACAAGGTTAGGAATGACTCTGTAGTCATTGTTTTAAAAGAATTATCCTTAAAATAAGCTTTCAGAAAGGCATCAAATGGTTCTCTACCTACATGTTCTTCAATTAGCCTTAATAAGAAGTACCCTTTCTCATAAGCGATATCTGTCATCCCATCATCAGGATTTCTTCCTTCCAAATGAAGTTTCAAGTGCGTATCTTCAGAATCTTTCCCTAAATCATGAACTTCAGATTCCAAATCTTGATGTCCTAATAAAGCCAGCATATTTGCATAGGATTCATCACTGATTTCCTCCATGATTCTCCGCTCAAAATACACTGTAAACCCTTCATTCAACCAGAAGTCATTCCACGTTGCATTGGTTACAAGGTTACCAGACCAAGAATGGGCAAGTTCATGAGCAATTAGGGCTGTCAGAGATCTATCTCCAGCCAGAATAGTAGGCGTCACAAAAGTCAACCTTGGATTCTCCATTCCTCCGAAAGGAAAGCTTGGTGGTAAGACAATCATATCATACCTATCCCATGCGTATGGTCCATAGATTTTTTCTGCTGCCTCTAACATTGTTTCCGTTTCAGCAAATTCATACGCCGCTTTATCAATCAACTCAGCTTCTGCATAAATCCCTGTTCTTTCCCCTAGCGGTCTAAATTCTAATTTACCCACTGACATCGCCATTAAATAAGCGGGGACGGCCTGCTTCATTTCAAAACGATACAATCCACTCTCTACTGTAGAAGTAGGATTGGATGCAGACATTAAGGCCATCATCCCTCTCGGCACCTCTACAATTGCAGTATAACTAAATCTGAATCCAGGACCATCTTGAATTGGAATCCAGGTTCTAGCTAAAATGGCTTGAGATTGTGTAAACAGAAATGGATATTTCTTTCCAGCCGTTTGCTGAGCATCCAACCACTGAAGAGCTTTAGCTCCTTCCGTTGTTTCATACTTAACATACACTTTATCTGACCCCTTTGGTAGATCAATGATCAGTGCCTGCCCTAGAAAAGTTTCTTTCTCTGAAAGCGAAAAGGCTAAGGCCTTTTCTCCATCTGGAGACTCCCACCAAACTTTGTCAATTTTCACTTCATCAATGTCTAGGTACAATTTATCAGCTCCATTCGCAGCGACCGTATATTCGGCTGTACCTGCAATCTTCTTATTATCGAAATCAACTTTCAGATTTAGCCCCATATGATTCACTCTGGCTTCTTGAGTAAAACTATGTGGATCTGGACGATTGGAAGTATTCATAACAATTGAATCTTTTTCAGTTTTCGAACCATTCCCTGGTTCATTTTGACATGCACCGAATAACAATCCAGTGATCAAAATTAGTAAGCTTGCTTTCATTCCCTATATTATTAAATACTAAACTATGATATCAACTCTTTTGGCTCTGACCAATCACCATACTCTTTAATCAAATCAATTAGATCTTCTACTGCTCGCTCAGAAGCTATATTTCTTTTTACTACCTCTTGCCCTTTATAAAGGGTTATTTTCCCTATCCCCGTACCGACATAACCATAATCTGCATCTGCCATTTCTCCTGGTCCATTGACGATGCAACCCATGATCCCGATCTTTACTCCTTTAAGATGTGATGTCGCCGCTTTAATTTTTGCAGTAGTTTCCTGCAAATCGAATAGCGTTCTACCACATGAAGGGCAAGAAATATATTCCGTCTTTGAGACCCTAGACCTAGAAGCCTGCAGAATTCCAAACACTATCTTATTCAATTTTTCTTTTTCAGCCCCTTTTTCTTCCTTTACCCAGATTCCGTCTATTAAACCATCCACTAATAGGGATCCGAATTGAGCGGATAATTCTACTTGAGCTGAAAGTTCATCTGTATAAGTAGTTTTTTTATAGGCTATAACTGGCTGCTTTGACCCTGAATTCATCAAAGCAATCAACCATCTTCTCATATCCAGTAACTCATGGTCATTGTTTGAAGACAATACCCAAACTACAGATTCCACATCTTTTAAAGTTTCAATAGCGTCCAATTGATCTGCCATGACATGCACGAAATTCATTTTTTCCGATTGAGCCTTTGAACCTGAAAATGAATTAACATCAGTAAAAATAGGAATGCAAGACTCCATCTCAAAATTCCAATCATCTGCTTTCACGATACAATTTACCAAGCCTGGTAATTTGAAACTTGGAGTAAGTGAACCAGTATATACAAAATCACAAGCGAAATCACCTATATTCCATTTATCCAACGGAACACTATATTTAAGGTCAAATGGAAAAAACGAGGATTGTCTTAACGCTTTGACATCACCAAAATCACCAATAACTACAGGCACTTGACCACCACCAATGACTCCCACTTTATTCGTGGATCTTCTTTTAAAATGGAAAGGATCATAACCTACTTCATTCTCTATCGGCTCAATACTTGGAGACTCCTTTTTACCTACAGTATGTTCCACAATTGATATTGCTACCGGCATCTCAGCAACTGGAGATTCCGTTAAGGATACTCTAACAGTATCTCCAATACCATCCAACAACATTGTACCTATTCCAACAGCAGACTTAATTCTCCCATCTTCACCATCTCCCGCTTCTGTAACACCAAGGTGTAATGGGTAATTCATACCCTCCTCTTGCATTTTAACAATTAGGTGCCTATAAGCCTGAACCATCACCAAAGTATTACTGGCCTTCATCGACAATATAACATCGTGGTAATTCATTTCTTTACATATACGTAGAAACTCCATGGCGCTTTCAACCATTCCTTCTGGAGTATCTCCATATTTACTCAAAATTCTATCCGATAATGAACCATGATTGGTTCCTATCCGCATTGCTGTCCCTTCTTCCTTACAGATTTCAATCAAAGGAGTAAAGCGCTTTCTTATTCTATCGATTTCAGCTTGGTAAGTTTCAGGTGTGTATTCTATTACCTTAAACTTCTTTTTGTCGGTATAGTTCCCTGGGTTTACCCTGACTTTTGCCACTATCCTTGCTGCAACCTCTGCCGCAACAGGCGTAAAATGAATATCAGCCACCAATGGAACGTCATATCCCTTAGCCAATAATCCCTCTTTGATGTTCTTTAAGTTTTCTGCCTCCCTTTTTCCAGGAGCCGTAATACGAACTAATTCACAACCCGCCTCAATCATAGCAATACTTTCAGCAATAGTTGCCGCTGTATCCATGGTATCTGTAGTGGTCATAGATTGAATACGAATTGGATTATTACCACCAATCCCTATATTTCCAACCTTAACTTCACGACTTTCATACCTATTGTAGGCATTCAAAAAGGGTATATAACTCATTTTATTCATTTGCTTTAGCAATAATTCCCAAAGTTCGACAATTCAAACTTCAAGTGCAACGCTTTTTTTTTGAAATCTTTTTTCTAAAACTGTTTACCTTTTTCTTTATTGCTGCAATAAGAGACGAAATACAGAATTGAGATGTGTTACACATCGATAATTTCAATAAGTCAATCTTTTTTAGATTTTCGTTTACATATTAAGTGGGGACTTAATATTAAAAGCTTTCTTGTTCAACAAGAAAGCTTTTTTTGATTATTTTTGAATCAAAAAAATGGCGGCATTAAAGGAAGAAGATTTCATTCAAAAGTATTTCATTGAAGAGCTTGAACGTCTTCAAAAGCAAGAATTTAACTACTACTCCGCGCTAATATGCTGCCAGATAATTGAAAGCATGGGCGCCTTCCTAGATAAAAAACCTTTTGCAGCGCCTGCGCAATCAAAAAAGCGCTTTGATACTTCAATTGAAATCTTATTTCCCATAGAATATAAGCAACTTAATGAGAACTCTTGGTTCTATCATAAATTTAGATGTAACCTCCTTCATTATTTTTCAGTAGGTAGACATTTCTATCTAAATAATGGTGAGATGGACTTACATCTTAGCGCTGATGAAAATGGCAGATATCACTTTTCCATAAAACAATTTAATGCTGATACCATATCAGCTGCAAAGTTTCTATTAAGCCTTTTTGAAAAAAATCAACTAAAACGAAAGAAATCAGGAAATATCCTTTTGGATTTTGGGTCTTAAAAAAGCCCATTTCCCTGATTAATATCTTTTTTTTCAAATGGTTCAAAACCTTATCTTTGTTCAAATTTATTGACCCTATGAGCTTTCCATATAAACGTACCAGAAGATTACGAACTTCTTCTGCAATAAGAGACCTAGTTTGTGAAAATCATCTCCATGCGAGTGATTTTATTGTTCCTGTTTTTGTAATAGAAGGGGAAAACATAAAGGAGGAGATTAGTTCAATGCCTGGATATTATAGATTCAGTCTGGATCTATTAATTCAAGAAGTTCAAGAATGTTATGATCTTGGTCTGCGTTCTGTATTGCTTTTCGCTAAAGCTTCGGATGAAAAGAAGGATAATAAGGGTACTGAAGCCATCAATCAGAATGGCTTAATGCAACGTGCTATCCGAACTATAAAGGCACATATCCCCGAAATGTTCATAATGTCTGACGTGGCTTTGGATCCATATTCAAGCTTTGGACATGATGGAATCGTGGAAGGCAATGAAATTGTAAACGACCCTACAGTAGAAGTACTAGCTCAAATGGCCGTGAGCCATGCAGAAGCTGGTGTAGATATGGTGGCTCCTTCAGATATGATGGATGGACGAATTGGTGCTATCCGTGAAGCCCTAGAAAGCGATGGATTCCCGAATGTTGGTATCATGTCTTATGCCGTAAAATACGCCTCTTGTTTTTATGGCCCATTTAGAGATGCCTTAGATTCTGCCCCAGGCTTTGGAGATAAGAAATCTTATCAAATGAATCCAGCAAATGGTGATGCTGGTATCCGTGAGGTAGAATTGGATATAGAAGAGGGAGCAGACATCGTTATGGTTAAACCAGGTATGCCATATTTGGATATGGTATTAAGGACCAAAGAAATTTCAGATGTACCCGTTTCTGTATATCAAGTATCCGGAGAATATTCTATGATCCATGCAGCGGCCGAAAAAGGTTGGTTAAATCTTGAAGATTCAATGATGGAAAGCCTAATCGCATTTAAAAGAGCTGGTGCAGATTTAATCGCTTCCTATTTTGCCAAGGAAGTAGCAAAAAAATTAAAAAACTAAATCGATAGTATGTACGATAAAAGTAAAGAGATGTTCCAACGAGCGCAATTATTTATCCCTGGAGGGGTAAATTCACCTGTGCGAGCATTTAATTCTGTTGGAGGTACACCCGTATTTTTCCAAAAGGCGAAAGGATCCATCATGACAGATGTTGATGGAAAAGATTATATCGATTATATCGGATCTTGGGGACCTATGATTCTAGGTCATGCTTGGGAACCCGTAGTTAAAGCAGTACAAGCAGTCACTGCTAACAGTAGTTCATTTGGTGCGCCAACTGAGATAGAAACAGATATCGCAGAATTGATTTGTGATATGATGCCAGCTGTTGAAAAAGTACGTATGGTTAATTCAGGTACTGAAGCCTGCATGAGTGCCATTCGTCTTGCTAGGGCATATACAAAAAGAGAGAAATTTATAAAGTTTGAAGGTTGCTACCACGGCCATGCCGACCAATTTCTGATTAAAGCAGGAAGTGGTGCGATTACTTTAGGAGTTCCTAATTCACCTGGAGTAACTGAAGGAACTGCTAAGGACACTCTTTTAGCTAAATACAACAATCTAGAAAGTGTTCGTGCTCTATTTGAGACAAACCCAACTGAAATTTCTGCAATTATTATTGAACCAGTGGCTGGAAATATGGGATGTATCCCCCCAGCAAAAGGATTCTTGGAAGGGCTTAGAAGTTTGTGTGATGAATTTGGTGCATTATTAATTTTCGATGAGGTAATGACTGGATTTAGACTGTCATCTGGTGGAGCACACAAATACTTCAACATTAATCCAGACCTAGTTACAATGGGTAAAATCATTGGTGGAGGAATGCCCGTTGGAGCCTTTGGTGGTAAAAGAGAAATTATGTCCATGATTGCACCTGAAGGACCCGTTTATCAAGCCGGTACACTTTCAGGAAACCCTATGGCCATGACTGCCGGTTTAACCCTATTAAAAGAATTGCATTCTAATCCTTCAATCTTTGAAGATCTAGAAGAAAAAGGAGCATACCTTGAAAAAGGATTCCGACAAGTTTTTGAAAAGCATGCAGTACCTATATGTATCAATAGAGTTGGATCTATGATTAGCTTTCACTTTACCAGTGGTAAAATGGAAAACTTTGACGATGCTTGTAACGCAGATGCAGATTTATTCAAACAACTATTCCATGAAGTATTAAAAAGAGGTATCTACTTTGCCCCATCAGCATTTGAGACATTATTTATACCTCATACTCATACCATGGCAATGCTGGACCAAACCGTGGAAGCAATTGATGCTGGATTAACTTCAATGCTACAATAGAATGGCAAATACGTTAGCTACTTTCGAAAAAATAGTGAAAGAAACCATTGGGTTTTGTGCCTTAGAGAGTTCTTCAGCACAGGATGCAATGGAATTTGTTTGCAAGCAGATTCACCATAATTGTGAAAATTACGAGTGGGTAGGGTTTTATCTTTGTAGTACACAGGAAAAAGACATGCTAATCTTGGGCCCTTACGAAGGGGAAGTTACAGATCATGTAAAAATCCCCTTTGGAAAAGGGATCTGTGGCCAAGCAGCAGTAAACCAAGAAACCTTCTTGATAGATGATGTCACCAAAGAGGATAACTATATTGCTTGTAGTATTCATGTTAAGTCCGAAATTGTAGTTCCGATGTTCAAAAACCAAACTATGATTGGGCAAATTGATATTGATTCTAGTGTGATAAATGCATTTTCGTCCTATGACCAAATTTTTCTAGAGAAAATCTGCCAAATTATTGCTGAAAAGTTTTAATTTTCAGGATTAAACAAATCAAATCTTATGAAGTCTTTATATATAAAACTTACCAGCCTGATATGCTTACTATCTATTATTAGCTTAAATTCTTGTAAACTATTCGAACCACAACCGTTTGAGTATACGTATACAGAAGCACAATACAGTAACTGGTTTGAAGTAAGAAAGGTTGAAAAAAGAGGTTATAAATATCAAATCTTCTTAAAAGGTGAAAGACTTCACTTCTTCGATGCTAAATCATTGATAATTGGATCACACAAACTGAAGGTTGAATCTGAAATTATAGAATCTAGTCAACGAGACCTTTCTTCTACAATGATTATCACTGCTTTCTATACAGAATCAAAAGCAAAAGATGAGAAAGAATTTAAGGAAGTTGAAAATTCCCTCTTCGGTCAAGAACCATTTGAGAATGCAGTTCTAGAATATGAAGTGAATGGTAAAATTCAGACACTCGTTATAGAACAGTTTATAAAAGGCAACTAGTATATTTTAAAAAGCTCCAATAGGAGCTTTTTTTTTGTGACTGAAATAAATGAATAAATAATTAATCGGCTAATTATTTTAGCATGTCTAATTTTTTTAGCATATTTGTACTGTAGAATTTTATTCACATCAATAAACAAAAAAAGGCCTCCTCAGAGACCTTCTAAAATACTATCATGTTTTTACTGAAACTATTTCTAGCACTTGTATTTATAACCGTATTAAGCATCCTATTTTTTAAAATGCTATTCGGAACTGTTGGTATATTAATTCTTATTTTCTTGGGTTATCTACTAGGAAAATCTAGTCAAAGAAATAAGTATCCTAGATTCTAAATATTATTGCTTTACGGATCCAAATTTTGAAATCCAGTATTGAGCTATTTGAACGGCATTTGTTGCGGCACCTTTTCTCAGGTTATCAGCAACAATCCACATATTCAAAGTATTCACGTCAGAATCATCTCTTCTTAATCTACCTACAAATACCTCATCTTTTCCATGCGCATAAAGGGGCATAGGGTAGGTATTGGTATCTGTATTATCCTGAAGTACCAAACCTTCTGTATTGTGCAATAATTGACGGACTTCAGTTAGTGTATAATCTTCATTAAAACGAACATTTACACTTTCGGAATGACCTCCTTTCACAGGTACACGAACCGCTGTAGCTGTAATACCGATAGTACCATCCCTTAAAATTTTACGTGTTTCATTAACCAATTTCATTTCCTCCTTGGTGTATCCATTTTCTAGAAATGCATCACAATGTGGAAGACAATTTTGATCAATCGCGTATGGATAAGCCATCTCACCTGTTTTCCCGTTACGCTCATTTTCCATTTGGCGTACAGCTTTTACTCCGGTTCCGCTAATTGATTGGTAAGTAGAAACTACTACCCTATTTAATCCGTATGCGGTATGAAGTGGAGAAAGTGCAAGTACCAATTGAATAGTAGAACAATTTGGATTAGCGATAATTTTATCCTCCAATGTAATTACATCAGCATTTATTTCTGGAACTACTAAAGGAATGTTTTCATCCATTCTCCAAGCTGAAGAATTATCTATCACAACTGTTCCCACCTTTGCGAACTCAGGAGCCCACTTTTTAGATGTATCACCACCTGCTGAAAATAAAGCAATATTTGGCTTCATTGCAATAGCGTCCTCCATAGACACCACCTTAAACGGTTTACCATTAAATTCAATGGCTTTTCCAACTGACCTTTCCGAAGCTACCGGAATCAATTCACTAATTTCAACTTGTCTTTCTTCCAGAACTTTCAGGATCTCCCTCCCAACCATTCCAGTTGCACCTACTACAGCGATTTTCATTGTTAAGTTATTTTTTGACAAAGATCGTTAAATTTTTACACACCTTGTTAAATTATTAATAATTCAACAAGGTAATTCCACTCTGTTAAAATAGAGCTTCATACAATTCGTTCACGCTAGAGACCATTTGAACTTTGATTCCATACTTCTTGATATCCACCTTATTGAATGATGAGATGTATATTTGATCAAATCCCATTTTCTCAGCTTCAGAAATCCTTTGTTCTACCCGTGATGACGGCCTTATTTCTCCGGTTAATCCAATTTCGCCACTAAATGCGACTTTAGAACTAACTACTTGATCTTCATTAGAGGATAAAATAGAAACTAATACCGCTAAGTCAATACTAGGATCACCTACTTTTAACCCTCCTGTAATATTCAAGAATACATCTTTTGCACCCAATTTAAACCCGCATCGTTTTTCAAGAACAGCAAGTAGCATATTTAATCTTTTACTGTCAAATCCTGTAGCTGTCCGTTGAGGAGTACCATAAACAGCTGTGCTAACCAAAGCTTGAATTTCGATGAGCATTGGTCTCATCCCTTCAATAGTCGCAGAAATAGCTGTTCCACTTAGGAGACCATTACGTTTCCCTAAAAGAAGATCTGCAGGGTTATTAACTACTGTTAATCCCGTTTCTCGCATTTCATACAGTCCCAGTTCTGATGTTGGGCCAAATCGATTTTTACGTGCTCTTAAAATTCGATATACATGTTTGTTGTCGCCTTCAAAATAAAGAACCACATCAACCATGTGTTCCAAAATTTTTGGCCCAGCTATCATACCGTCTTTGGTAAGATGACCAATAAGAATTATGGCCGTTCCCGTCTCCTTCGCATATCTCAACAATTCAGCTGCAGTTTCCCGAATCTGACTTATACTCCCTGGGGAAGCATCAATAACGGGTGTTTGAAGGGTTTGAATTGAATCTATGACTAAAATTTGAGGTTTTAACCGCTGACAATGCTTAAGTATGTTTTGCGTATTTATATCCGTATAGATCATACAGCTATCCTGCATTCCTTCAACTCTTTCAGCACGCATTTTTATTTGCTTCTCGCTTTCCTCACCAGAAACATATAGGCAAGACAAGTTTTCAATTTGCAAAGCCAATTGAAGCATTAGGGTAGATTTCCCGATCCCAGGTTCTCCCCCAAGTAATATTAAAGCTCCAGGCACCAATCCACCTCCAAGAACTCTATTCAACTCGACATCGGGTAACATCCATCGCCGCTCACTATCCATGTCGATTTCTGAGATGGGTTTCGGCTTAGCTTTTAAACCTTCCTTGTCAGTTTTTACCCATTGAGGAACAGTTCCTTTGTTTTCAACTACCTCTTCAACAATGGTATTCCATTCCTGGCAATGCGTACACTGACCTTGCCATTTTTGAAATACATTACCACAACTTTGACAATAGAAAGCTGTTTTAACCTTTAGTTTAGCCATAGAGATAGTTACTATTTAATCAATTTAGTACAGGAAATGATTGAAGGGGTATCTAATTTTGTGGATATCAGCAATTATGGTATATAAATCAGCCCTCAAAGATTGCATATCCTCTTTATCTGTAGCAGAGATAAATATGCTCCTCTGATTCTCCTTACTCATCCAAGTTTGCTTCCAATGATCCAAAGACAGGTTTTCTCGCGTCACAGGGGTCAAATCATCTTCCTCCTTTGGTATGTACGTATACTTATCCACCTTATTAAAGATCATTACACAAGGTTTATCCGAAGCATCAATTTCTTCAAGGATCTTGTTTACTGAATCGATATGATCTTCAAAGCTTTCATGGGAAATATCCACTATATGAAGTAATAAATCAGCCTCTCTTACCTCATCCAAAGTAGACTTGAATGATTCCACCAATTGAGTCGGTAGTTTTCTGATGAAACCAACTGTATCAGATAGCAAAAATGGTAAATTCTCCACCACTACTTTACGAACCGTTGTATCTAATGTCGCAAAGAGCTTATTTTCAGCTAAAACATCAGATTTACTTAGGGCATTCATAATGGTTGACTTACCTACATTAGTATATCCTACCAATGCAACGCGCACCATCTTACCACGGTTTTTACGTTGAGTAGCCATTTGCTTATCAATCGTCTTAAGCTTCTCTTTAAGCAACGATATCTTTTCTCTAATTATTCTCCTATCCGTTTCAATTTCGGTCTCACCAGGCCCTTTCATACCAATCCCTCCTTTCTGCTTCTGCAGGTGGGTCCACATTCTGGTAAGTCTAGGCAATAAATATTGATATTGCGCTAGTTCAACCTGTGTTACGGCGTATGAAGTTTTCGCTCTTCCCGCGAAAATATCAAGAATAAGATTTGTCCGATCTAAGATTTTACAATCCAGTAGACCTTCGATATTTCTCAATTGAGAAGGCGACAGTTCATCATCAAAAATAATCGTATCTACATCATTTGCTTTAGCAAACAACTGCACCTCTTCCAACTTTCCCTTTCCAATAAAGGTTTTTGGATTTGGCTTTTCGAGTTTTTGAGTAAACCGCTTTAAGGTTTGGGCACCTGCAGTCAGAGCCAAGAATTCAAGCTCATCTAGATATTCCGTAACCTTTTGTTCTGTTTGTATTTGGGTAACAACCCCAACCAAAACAACTTTTTCCTTTATGTGTTGCTCAAATTCAAAGCCCATACGATCAATTTATTTCTTTAGAACCACGGGATTCTTGACATCACCAAAACAACGGCAATACCGTAAAGAATAGTTTTTAACTTTTGCTTTTGCTTAGGATCCTCCATTCTTTTTGTTTTTGAAAAAGCAACGGTGATCAATGCAATACTAATTATCATTAAAGCAGGGTGTTCAAACTTGAACCTTGTAAGTCCTGCCTCAACTTTATCACTCATAAAATACATTCCAAAACCTACTAACAATTGGATATGGGCAAAAATCAAGGTGAATAATCCCAATTTGTGATCGAGCGCCTTGTGTTCCCCTTTTTGTAATCCAATGATAGCGGCGATAAATGATAGTACCAATAGTCCAACTACTAGATAGGACATCATACTATGCAGATGTAAAAATCCTGTTTGCATGGTGTAATATTTTGAAACGTTATTTAAGCCAACAATTTACTAAATTTTGTCGGTAACCTATACCTTGAAAAAATAATAAAAAAAAAGAAGGCTGCCCTTTCGGACAGCCTTCTTTAACCAAAAACTATGTGAAATTATTGAGCTACTACGATCTCAACTTTTCTATTCAAGTGTTGATTGTCATTACCTTGAACCATATCCATATTTGTATCAGTAGAAATTCTGTCTTCTTTGACACCAAATGAATTTACTAAGTAATCTCTTACCGCGTTAGCTCTGTTTGCTCTAAGCTCACTATTGAAAGTCTCAGAACCAAACTTATCAGCATAACCAGTTAAAGTTACATTTAACTTCTTGTTAGCTTTTAAGTATGCAGCAACCTCTGCAAGTACGATTTGATCTTCAGGAGAAAGTACCGTTGATGCTGTTCTAAAGTAAACAGTCTTAGCGATATTGATGTCAGCGACATCATTCTTTCTTTTCTTAAGATCTTCAATCAAAGAATTATGAGCTTTTAATCTAGCTTCCAAATCTTTAATCTTATCATCCTGATCAGCGTTAATTTTCTTAACGTTAGCAATTGCTTCCTCTACAGATTGAGCAATATATGCAGAATCAGGCTTCATGTTCTCTTTAGTACTTTCTGCAGCCCAGAAGTAATTTTTAGAGAATTTAGGCGTGTTATGCATCGCTTTGTCGTTCTTACCTAAAGTAATTCCAACACCGAATGAAGTATATAGATAGATGTCACTACGAGCTCCATCATACTCCCATCCGTCAAGACCATCCTCAAACATATAGTTGAATTTAGATGTCAATTCAAGACGAACTCTTCTAGATACATTATAACGAACACCAGCTCCAGCATTCATAACGAAAGCTTTTTCGTCAATCGAACCAGTTTGAGCACCATCCAATTTCAGATGTCTCGTTGCTTCATGCTCACTCCATGATCCACCTACTGTACCGAAGAAACTCCATTCCGTTTCATCTTTATCAAGTAGAAGGTTTGTGAAATTATAAGTAACACCTAAATCAAAATTAGCGATGCTTCCTTCATAATATTCATTAGAATTAGCTCCAGTCATGTCTCCCATCATAAAACCAGCTTGAATACCCCATATTGGAGTAATCTGCTTTTCTACATAGATACCATAACCAAGGTCAAATTCTGTGAAATCTCCATTCAAACCACTCATATCATCTGCTCCTAGAGCGTCTTGATCAGCAGCCTCAAATGGAAGATCGTATAGATGACCGACGTGTACGCCGATCGTCCAGGTATTTAATTTCTCTTGGGCTTGAAGACCGGAAAGCATCAAGGCAGAGAGACTAAGTAATCCTATTGTTTTTTTCATATCCAATATTTTATAAATCCAACTAAACGAATAATAAATTCTGGGAAGGAATTAACCTTCCCAGATTTATAAATTATTTAGTGATTACGATTTTAGCTCTTGTGATAAACTCTTCGTGTCTAATAACCAATTGATACATTGCAGCAGAAAGATCAGTCAAGTCCATGTCTACTTTAGAAGCAGCTACATCCTCGAAGTTGATTGTTCTGATACGAGCACCACGTAGGTCATATACATCAACACTTACATTTCCAGTAAACTGGTTAGAAAGGTTAATAGAGAATTGACCGTTATTTGGATTAGGAAGGATTGATACTTCACCTAACTCAAGTTCCTCAACGTCTAGTGTTGGCTCATTAGAATACTCATCCCCGATAAGGATAGTATTAGATAATCCATTACATCCGTATGCGTTTGTAACAACACATTCGTATTTACCACCTAAAGTCAAGTTCAATTGAGCTGATGTTTCACCACCCATCATTACACTATTTCTGTACCATTGGTAAGAATCATAAGATCCAACAACCTCTAGTAAATCAGAACCTACTTGTACGATTTCAGCGTTAGCAGGACCAGCCTCAACAGTTACATCAATAGTACCGATGCTTACACATCCAGTAACTAGATCAGTATACGTATACGTAAGTGTATGTACACCAACACCAGCAACAGTTGGGTTGAACTCATTTACATTGTAAACAGACCAGTAATCATATGTTACTGCACCACCTTCAGTAGGAAGTGGATATACTCCGCTTTCAACACACAATACAGGAACTGCAGCTAATGTAGGAGCAGTAGACTCAGTAAAGTTAACTGTTACAGTGAATGAACTAGATGTTGTGTTTCCAGCAGCATCAGTTGCTTCAAATGTATTGATAGTTAAACCTTCTGGGAATACACTTCCACTTGGAAGACCAGCAGTTTGAACTACAGTATAAGAACAGTTATCGTTGAATGTAGGCGCGTCATACTCAACAGCAGCATTTACATCACAATCCGTGTACTCAACAACCATGTTTTGAGTTGTAGAAACTAATGTAGGAGCTGTTTGATCATTTACAGTTACTGTAAACGAAGTTGTAGCAACGTTACCTGCATCATCAGTAGCTGTAGCAGTAACAACTGTCACACCTAATGGGAATACATCACCTGAAGTATAATCAGTAGATACTGTAAATGCACCACAGTTATCACTTACCAATGGTAGTGGAGAGAACCAACTAGCAGTTGCCTCACAATTAGCATTAGCGTTAACTACAAGATCATTCATAGCTGCAGAGAATACTGGAGCAACAGGGTCTACTACTATAACATCGAATGTGAAAGTAGCAACATTACCTGCATCATCAGTAGCAGTATAAGTAACAGTTGTTGAACCTACAGGGAACATATCACCTGAATTGTAATCAGACGTATAAGTAACACCTGAACAGTTATCAACAGCTACTGGCGCTTGCCATGAAACGTTAGCTTGACAGTTTGGAGTATCGAATACTTCACTGAATACAGTTGGAACAGATACTACAAAAGGAGCAACGTTGTCCATTACTGTTACAGTAAAGGTTTCAGATGTACTGTTTCCAGAACCATCAGTACCAGTTGCAGTAACTACAGTAGCACCAAGACCAAATACAGATCCATTTCCTAAAGAATAAGTAACAACTACACCAGCATCACCAGCATTATCAGTAAATGTTGCTTCGTCGAATGTTACAACAGAAGAACAAGAACCTGAATCCGTGTATGCGATGATATCGTTTGTAGTTCCAAGAGATTCTGGAGCAACATTATCTTCAACGATAACGATAGCATTGATAGTTGTAGTGTTTCCTTCAATATCAGTTACTGTGAAGTCTACATTGTTTACACCTAGGTTTGAATCATCAAATAACATTTGAGAAACAGCAAACGTAAGGTTTGAAGCATCCGTACAGTTGTCAGAAGAACCACCGTCTAAGTCAGAAGCAGCAGCGATAGAAGCATCACCGTTAGCATCCAATTGGATAGTTAGTGTTTGAGCAACAGCAACTGGAGCAACATTATCAACTACAGTTACTGTAGCAGTAGCAGTAGATGCATTATTGTCAGCGTCATTTACAACTAAGATTACGATGTGGTTTCCTAGGTCTGCACATGTATATGTAGTTGTAAACTGAGTAATAACAAGAGAACAGTTATCGTAAGATCCGTTATCGATCATATCAGCAGTAACTACTGCTTGACCGTTAGCGTCTAATTCAACAATGATGTTTTGAGCCAATGCAACTGGAGCAACATTATCTTCAACAGTTACAGTTGCAGTTGCAGAAGTCATGTTTCCACTTCCATCAACACCTGTAAGTGTTACAACGTTATCACCAAGATTAGCACAGTTGAATGCAGTAACATCTAATGAAAGTGTTAAACTACACTCATCAGAAGAACCGTTATCAATCATAGCTGAAGTAATAGTAGCTTCACCAGCAGCATCCAATTGAACAGTAATATCTTGTGTCATTACGATAGGAGCAACAACATCAACAACAGTTACGATAGCAACAGCAGAGTGTGCATTACCTTCTGCATCTTCAGCAGTTAAGTAAATAGCATTATCACCTACGTTAGCACATGTAAAGTCATATACGTCAAGATATAGAGTATCGATACCACAGTTATCAGTAGAACCGTTATCTAGCATAGCAGCAGTAATTGATGCATTACCTAGAGAATCAAGATCTATTGAAATACTTTGAGTAACAACAACTGGTACAACGTTATCTTCAACAGTTACAGTAACAGTTGTAGAAGAAGACTGACCATTTTCATCAAATGCAGTAATCATTACATCGTTATCACCAAGATTAGAACAATCGAAAGTAGCAATATCAATTACTAAGTTCAATTGGTCATCACAGTTATCCGTTGAATTAACATCGATTTGATCAGCTGTAATTACAACTACACCGTTTGCATCAAGTTCAACAGTAATATCTTGAACATCCAATGTTGGAGCGATTGTATCGTAAACATAGATAAATGCGTCAGCAGAATCTACATTACCAGCGATATCAGTAACATATAGTCTAATTAGGTTAAGACCTTCTTCATCACAGTAGAAAGTATCTCTATCTGTAGTATAAGTAATATCACAGTTATCATAAGATCCGTTATCAACAGCCATAACATCAACTACAGCGATACCACTAGCATCAAGATAGATAGTTGAATTTTGAGCGAAAACAACAGGAACTAAAGTATCAATTACTTCAACGTTTACAGTATCATAAGAAGTGTTTCCGTAGATATCCATGAATGAGAAGCTAACTGTATTAAATCCTAGGTCATCACAATCAAATGATGTAGGATCGATATTGATTACAGTTGGGAAAGGATCACAGTTATCAACCATACTTGTAACTAGATAGTCAACAATGTATGTAGAATCAACAACTGCCATTCCTGAAGCATCAAGACCAATTGTATTATCATTAGCAACAACAAATGGTGCTAAAGTATCAACGATCTCTACTACAGTATAAGAAGTATCAGCATTTCCAGCTGCATCAAATAATATCATAGAAACAGTAGTGTAAACACCAATTGAATCACAATCAATCACAGAAGGACTAATTATAGAATCGAAATTACAGTTATCCCAACTTCCATTATCTAGATCAGAGAATCCAAAAGTAAACATTCCAATACTATCAGCATATACAGTAATTGTATCATGAGCAATAGCCATAGGTACAATTGTATCCATTACATAAACAGTAACGTTTGCATCAGCAGAAATATTTCCACTATTATCAACAGAGTTAACAACCATGTTAACTGAATCATAATCGTTACAGTTTACTGAATCCATAGAGAACATGAATGAATCAACTGAACAGTTGTCCCATGAACCTGAAATGATTCCAGTAGTATCGATTGGGCTAACACCCATTGAATCTAGATAAACAGTAACAGAAGGAATAGTTGCAATAGTAGGTTTGATAGAATCAACTACATTAAGCGCAAAACTATCAACAGTTACGTTTGCATAAATATCATCTGCAGTTACAACGATAGTATCCCATCCTAGGTCATCACAGTCAACCATGATTAAGTTAGGGAACATGCTGTTTACACCACAAGAATCTGTTACACTAACATATTCAGAATCCATAACAGTGTAAACACCTAATGAATCTAAATAAACTGTAAGTGAATCAACAATATTCAAGTCTGGACCAATTGTATCAAGAACAGTAACTGTTAATGAAACAGTATCAGCATTACCTGAAGCATCAGTAGCGATCAACCAAGCAGTAATTGGAGAAACAGCAGCTGAATCACAGTTAACAAGATCGTTAATGAATGTGTAACCAATGCTATCACAGTTATCCGTAGAACCACCGTTAGCGTCGTCACCATTCATGTTAAGTTCTCCGTTTGCATTTAGATATACAGTGATATCTTGAGAAACTGCAACAGGAGCAATAGTATCCATAATAGAAACAATCGCTTGACAAGAATCAACATTTCCACCCATATCTGTAGCATACATCCAAACAGTATCTGTACCTAAGTCAGCACAATTGAATGACGTATCACTAGAAGTAAAAGTAATTGTTGAATCTCCAGCGTTATCTGTAGAACCATTATTTAAGCTATCTGGAACCAATGTAGCCAATCCAGCAGTATCAAGATACACTGTGAATGATTGACAGTTAGCTACAGGAGCAATTGTATCCAATACTGTTACAGTAGCGATACAAAAATCAGTATTCCCAGATGGGTCTTCTGCAGTTACTGTAATAGCGTTAGCACCCATTTCAGCAATTGTGAATGTATCTGTTGAAAGTTCAACAGAAGGTGCAGCTGTACAGTTATCAATAATTAGAGCCAATACAGCATCATTATTGATATACGCATAACCAGATCCATCTAGATAAACAGTAGCATCCTTACAAATCATTGTAGGTTTGATAGTATCTAGAACAGTTACAGTAGCAATACAGTTATCAGTATTACCAGCTGAATCAGTCACAGTCAAAGTAAGACTATGAATACCTTCTTCATCACAATCGAATGAAGTAGTATCCAAAGTAATTGACGCTACACCGCTATGAAGATCATAACTACCAGCACCAACAACAAGAGGATCAACCTGAGCCATTCCGAATTCATCAAGGTAAACCGTGTCAGCATTACAAATGGCAACAGGATCCAAGATGTCAAAGTAGCTAAACTGAACTGTCATAGTCTGACTTGGAGACGCACAAACAGATTCAGATCCCACAGCAGATACGCCACCCCAGTTAGGGTTACCGATCTCAGGACGAACAGCCGCGCTAGCGAAACAGTCACAACCTACAGCAGCATCAGCAGCTGGATAAATCTCAAGAGACATACCCATTGTATCAGCACCGATACATGTAGACGTACCTGAATCGAAACATTCAGACTTAACAACCCATTTATAGGTTCCGTCATTAATTAATGTGTCGACTCCAGTATTCAATGCTTCAACAATAGCATTAACAAAAGACGAACCTTCTAGGGTATAACCTGTAGAATTCGAATCACTGGAAACAACAACTTTCACGAAATCCATGGCATTTACATCCATAGAATCTCTTAAGGCTGTCCATTCATCCCATTGAGTAGTACCAGGACAGTAAGTCGTAGCATTATCAAAACTTTGTGAATAGGAAATTTGGAGTGTGTCGGCAGCTCTTGCGCTCACTGTAATTAAAAGCAGCAATAAGAGCTTTCGAAAACCACTCACACCTTTTAGTGAGTGTCGATAATTTCTCATAGTTTAGTTAGTTGGTTAGTATTTATTATTCTTGTTTTTAATGTTTTAACCGCTGTATCCCCCCTATAAATCACGACAAAACACAGCGTTTGCAATGACAAATATAAAGATATTTTTATACCAATGAAATGAACGAGCTATAAAGTGCAAAAATATATTACTCACCTCTGGTTATCTTGTGTCATGATAATCAATCAAATGAATGCAGATATTTGACATCCTCGGTTCTTATTTATTTTTTCATTTTTTTTTCCATGAAAAAAAATCGTTTTTTTCCCATTTCATCATTTTATCATTCGTTTTACCTTATAATCTGCTTCAATACAATCTATTAAGGTTGATATTTGAAATTATCACCTACATTTTACCCAAAAAAACAATTAGGCTCTCCTTATAGCATCAACTGGATTCAATCTTGCAGCAGATCGCGCTGGCAAAAAGCCTGAAGCCACACCCACCGTAACTGACAATCCAAGGCCAAAAATAATATTATTCCACCCTAGAACAAACACTATAGGTAAGTCCATCCAGTTATTTAGTCCATAAAAGATGGCAAAAATCAATAATAGCGATGCCGAACCTCCAATTATACATAATACTATAGACTCAAAAAGAAATTGAAAAAGGATAAATATCTTTTTAGCACCTAAGGCTTTTTGTATCCCTATTTCACTAATCCGCTCTTTTACGGAGACAATCATAATATTGGAAATCCCAAAAGCTCCAACTAGTAGAGAAAATAAACCTATTATAATTCCTACAATATCTATTTGGACAAAAACTGGTCCAAGGAAATTATTAATTAAATTCAAATCATTAATTGCGAAGTTGTTTTCAGAAATAGGCTTCAATCGTCTTAACCCTCGCATTACTCCAACTAATTCATCACTTAATTCTTCCAAAGAAACACTTTCCTTTGCTTTAATTACTAAAGTAGGATTTGTAAAGTCTGAACGAATATTGACAAAGGATTTAAGTTTAGTAATGGGAATTAAAACAGTATCATCCTCTTCACTGAACAGACTTTTCCCGGTCTTCTCCAATAAACCGATCACCTTAAACCTTTGCCCGTTCAAGATCACTGACTGTCCTAAAGGATCAATTATATCAAAAAGTGATTCCGCAACAGCTGCACCGAGGATAATTACTCCCGAATTTCTTTCAACTTCCTCTTCCGTGAAATACCGTCCTCGATCAATATTGACCGTATTTGTTCTATCGTATTCGAAACTAGCTCCTATTAATGAAACATTTTCTACACTACGATTTCTAAACTTAATTAATTTCCCATTCGTAATCGAAAAGAAAGAGATTGCCTCAGCTCCATTGATTTCGGCTTGCAAATATTTTAATTCATTGAAGGTAGCAGAAGGTCTACTCATATATTTTCTCCAGCTATTCCCATCTCCACCAGCCCAAGGCATTTTTTGTACATAGAGTACATCCTTACCCAATTTATCAATCTGGCTATACAAGTCTCTTTTTAAAGAATCTATTAATGAGAGCACCACCACAATAGAAAAGACACCCAAACAAATCCCAACAAGAGATAGTACAGATCTCAACTTATTCCCCAACAAAGATGCTGTGGTATATCTAAAAGATTCAAATATTAAATTGACAATTTTTCGATACATGACTAATGCTTTATTTGCTTAACCAATCTTCAGGGTTCTGGCCATTGTTCCCTCTCCAGATCTGAAATTCCAACTTTCCTACTTCCCCAGAACTAATATGAACCTTTCCCAATTTATCCTTAATATCAACTTCCTCTCCAATTTTGACATTCACTTCAGACAAGTTGGAATAAATACTTGAGTAATCACCATGCTTAAGGATCACAACTTTTAAGCCTGTAGGAAGGATAATTACACTCGAAACGGTTCCTTTAAACACCGCTCTTACATTTTGCCCTTTGGAAGTTTCAATTTCAATTCCGTCATTTTCCATCGTTATATTGGGAAGATACGGATGTCTATGTTTTCCAAAATGATTAATTATTTTACCACTTTTTACAGGCCATGGTAATTTCCCCATATTTCCTTTAAACTCTTTTGAAAGGATAGCTTCTTCCGGGGTCAACACATATGCCTTGGAACCACCCGAGTCTTCTTTCTTTTTAGCACTTGCAGCACGCTCTTTAGCTATAGCTTCTTTTATGGCCTTTTTTAAATATTGCGCTCTTTTCTCCTTTGCTGCAAGCTCCTTTCTTAGTTCACTCTCTTTTCCTTGTAATTTTTTTAATCGATTTTTGAAGTCACTCTGCTCCTTCTCAAGAATTTTTTTCTCACGAAGTTTTTTAGATTTCAACTTTTCCTTTTCCTTCTTCCTAGTAACAAGCCCCATCTTCACCTTCTCCAAGGCATCTTTCTTCTCTGCGATCTCTTGACTTTGAAGATGCCTATAGTTACTGTATTGCTTAAGGTAATAATATCGTTTATAAGCCTGCCCCATATTTTCTGAAGACAAAATAAACCACCAATTATTACTAGTCTTCATCTGTTTTTGGGTACTCAACAACATTTGCGCATAGCCCTCTTTCAAAATAGACAACTCTTTTTCCAATGATTTTATCTCCTTTGAATTTTCACCAATTTCAGCGTGTAAGACATTTAATTCTGATTCAAAATTTTGAGCAAGTTGTTTTCTGAATTTAATTTTTTGATCTAATAAGCGGATGGCTGATGATTGACTTTTCTTGTCAGCACTGTAGGATGCTAATCTCTTATTTACAGAAGAAATTTCTGAAAGAATATTTTCCCTCTGTTGCTCCAAGGATTTTCTAGATTGCCCGTTTGATATCCCAATAAATCCAATGATACATACTAAAAATAACCACATCTTTAATGTGGCTTCAATACCTTGGCTTTTCAGAATAGAATGCAGCATAAAAATAATCTTATTTAAATGTCAATACGTTTATACTTTGATGAAATCTTAAAAGGGAAAGATAACGTCTTATTGGTTATAATTTTTGAAAATTTCCAATCTGCCGACATTGATTTATCTCCAGAAATTTCCAATTTCAATTTTGGACTAATTTTATCTTCAATAGAATATTCAATGTAGTCTGCAGATAATTTCGTCTGACCATTCTTAATAGCGTACACTTGACGAATTGGCCTAAATGACTGTTTATTGATTATATAATTGAAGAACAAGTTCACTTTCTCCTCATCAACATGTCTTCTATTATTCGACAAAATATAATTATTCTTATTCTTATAACTATAGAAATCAAGGCTAGGTTCTAATAATGGGTTACCCAGTAGTAGATTTTGAAAAAATGAATAATCGACCATTACCCCTAAGTGTGCACTGATAGAACTATAATCCGAATCTACATACTCCTTATTAAACCTATTAATCAATTGAAATCTATTTGGCTCTAATTGAACCCTTGCTACTTCCTGTCCAAAATATCTGAAACTTAGCCAGATTACACTATCCTTTTTTATTCTTACGGTCCCTTTTACTGAAAACGATTTATCCAGTATTAATTTACCTGAAATATTAGCCTGCAGAAAGTCAAATTCACTTTTATCCTCCTCCAATCCAAGTAGAAATTGCTTCACTTTGGGTACACGATGAATCCTATCCTCTCCTAATGTAGTCTTTTGGACCTTACAGGAGAATAATAAGAAAACTGAAAAAAAAGCGACTATTAGCTTATTCATAGTATCGTTTAGAACTTATTTTTTTGTTCAAAAACTCTGAACCATCCCCTGGTGCCTCTTTCGCCTTTATCCAAAAAGAGAGAGCCTCTTTTATTTTTCCATCCTTGTACAGCGCATCACCACAATGTTCATACACTTCTGCACTAGGACTGGCATCCATCTCGATGGACTTTTTAATCCAAATCACTGCCTCAGAATACTCACCTTGCTTGAATAGAATCCAACCATAAGTATCCATATAAGAACTACTTTCTGGCTCCAGCTCTAAGGCCTTAAGAATCATTCCTACAGCCTTATCTAGCTGCACATTTCTAAGTGATAGATAGTAGGCATAATTGTTTAATACAAGGGCATTTTTTGGTTTTTGGACCAGTGCCATATCATAATATTCATCGGATTTAGAGTGGTTCTCCAAGCGATGATAAGCATCTCCTAAGGAGCTATAGAATTGAGCTTGTAGTTCTGAATTATTAAAAACATAACTTGATCCTTTCTCTAAATACTGAATTGCAGCTTGAAAGTCTTCCAAAATATTCATCACAGTACCACCGTACAAATAGCTAACTGCTTGAAAAGGATATTTTTCAACGCCTTGTTTAGCATATTTATCAACATCCTCGTAATTACCAAGCTCAAAATTCAGGTTCATAAGCTGAATAAGTACATTGAAATCGTCTAGACCATATTGATTTGCTTTTTCATAATGATCTATTGCAGCCAAAGAATCTCCTTCCTTCAACCTTAAATCACCCGCAATAGCATGAAATCCTTTTTCTTCTGGATGTTGAACCAACGACTTCCTTACTAATTCATCCGTTAAGGCAATTACTGAGGAGTCTATATTTATCAATTGATAGTATCCAAAAACGATTTTCATTTTCTCCTCAACTGATAGAAATTTCCCAGAAAAAGCCTCCTCAAGATGAGTTTTAGACTTTTGCTCTTCCCCTTGCTTTTTATATATTTCGAATAACGAAAAATGAGCCTTCCCATCCGTTGGATCAATCTTTAACAAATTAACATATACTTTTTCAGCCCTTTCAAGTTCGCTATTCACCGCCAGAAGATTCCCTAGCATATAGTAGTTCTCTTTATTCTCTGGGAATTCCGTAATTAATCTGTTGACTTCAGAAATAGCCCCTTCAAGGTCGCCTTTTTGGATATGTACTTTTTGTTTTTGGACACTAAGTTCAGGACTCAATCCCACCGCCTTCTCAACCAAATCTAATTGAGATAAAGCTCCTTGATAGTTCTTGTTTTTCAGATAAGACTCCGCAAGGCTTAACTTAAGCTCAATAGCCTTTGGCTTTTCATCTATAATATCTTTTAAAACCTCTATCTCCTTACTATACTCACCGTTTGATTTATATACATTGGCCAATAGGTATTTGTACCAAATGTTATCCTCATTTAATTCTACTGCCGTTTGAGCATAAAATAATGCCTGTGAAAGTTGATTTGAATTGGCATACAACTGTGCCAGTTCAAACATTACAGGTGCATTTTTAGTATCAATGGTGAGACATTGACTAAAATAACCAATTGCCTTTTCGACATTTCCCTTTTGCTTTTCAATCTGTCCATTGAAAAAAGCAAAATCAAAAGTTTTGCGATCATAATCTGTCCACTCCTTATACTTGGATAGTGAAACAGATTTTGACGTTTCCTTTTTAGTCTTACATGCCACTACTAATAGTAACATCAAGCAAGCGGATATGAGAGTTTTAATCTTCAAAATATTATTCAAATGTGCAATAGTCACCTATATTCACAGCGGTACTATTTCCTTTATAACAAACATGATTACCTATCATAGAATTTTCTAAGATGGCATTCTCTATAACTGTATTGTTCTGAATCAAACTATTCTTGATAACTGAATTTTTCACCACGCTATTTTCGCCTAACGAAACGTGAGGTCCAACAGTTGTATTCTCTAAAACAACATTTTCACCTAGATAACAAGGCTCAATGATATGTGCATTTCTCAATATTAATGAAGCAGGCTTTTGACTAAAAGATTCTGCGCCAATTGCTAACATCCTCTGATTGGCATAAATTGCAGCCTTGGGATTCCCACAGTCTAACCATTCCGTAACAGCTCCAGTAACCAGTTTAGCACCTTTATTTTTAAGGTTTTCAAGTGCATCCGTAATTTGATATTCTCCATTTTCACGAACATCATTATCTATTAAGTACTGCAATTCAGCCTTTAAAGATGCTCCTTCTTTGAAATAGTATATTCCTATGATTGCCTCATTAGTAACAAATTCTTTCGGCTTCTCAATAAAATCAGTGATATGACCTTCTTCATTTAATTTAACAACCCCATAGGCTTCTGGATTATCAACATGTTGCACCCAAATTATGCCATCCTGAGTCTCGTCCAATGTGAAATCAGCTCTAAATAAAGTATCTGCAAAGGCAATAATCACTTTGCCTTCCATTCTTTCTTTAGCACATAAGATTGCATGCGCTGTACCTAGTGCTTCCTCTTGTTCATAAACAAAACCTTTAGCTCCAATGCTTTCAGCTATTGCTATTAGATCACTTTTTACTTCATCACCAAAATCTCCAATAATAAAAGCAACCTCCTCTATTTCCTCTTGACATACATTTGCAATGTCTGAGACTAGTCTTTCAACAATTGATTTACCTGCAATTGGAACGAGTGGTTTCGGAATTGTTAATGTATGTGGCCTCAATCGAGAACCTCTTCCTGCCATTGGTACTATTATCTTCATCGTATTCTTTCTTTATAATGCTAATAATGCTTTCGAAACTAAATTTAATATATTAAAATCCAGTACTTCCAAACCCTCCTGCACCTCTTACAGTTTCGGAAAGTGACTCTACTACTTCCCAATCGGCTTGGGTATATTTTGCTATAACTAATTGGGCTACTCTTTCACCATCTTCAATATACACTTCTTCATTAGAAAGGTTTACTAAGATAACTCCGATTTCCCCTCTATAGTCTGCATCAATTGTTCCTGGAGCGTTTAAAACTGAAATTCCTTTCTTTAAGGCCATTCCACTTCTTGGTCTAACTTGAGCTTCGAAGCCTTCCGTTAATGCAATGTAAATTCCAGTAGGTACCAGCTTTCTTTCTAATGGTTTTAATGTAAAACCATCAACATCTAAATTGGCATGTAGATCAACTCCTGCTGAATCTTTTGTTTTATACTCTGGTAATGGATATTTTGATTTATTTACGATCTGTATTTTTTGCATGCTACCGAAATAAGTTGGTGAAAAGTGTCTTTCTCTAAAAAATAAACAAGTCCTATATATATCAACATCATTCCCGTATTGACGAGAAAGTATTGATCCTTAATATAGGAACTGAACAAATATAAGCCTAATGCTCCAAAAATATACGTTAAAATTCGTTTATAGTCGTAAGGAATTCGGTAAAACTTCCTACTAAAAAGGTACGAAACCATAAGCATCACAAAGTAACACGCAAGGGTTGCCCATGCAGATGCTACATAACCATAAATAGGAACATAATACCAGTTAATTGCAATAGTCACTAAGGCCCCTAATCCAGAAAAATAGGCTCCGAATTTAGTTTTATCAGTCACCTTATACCACACGGACAAATTGTAATAAATCCCTGAACATAGAATAGCTACTAATAGGATTGGAACCACTTTAATTCCAACAAAGTATTCTTCCTTTCTAAGGAATGGCCATTTTAGTAATTCTAAATATTGGGTCACCCCTAGGAATACAAAACATAAGACAATAACTAAGACCTTCATCATCCAAGCGTACTGTTCCTTTGCATCTTTCTGACTAGCCATTTTAAAGAAAAATGGCTCCGCCCCAAAGCGGTATCCTTGAATAATAATATTGAGAACTATTGCCAATTTATACACCGCTGAATAAACTCCCAACTGGAAATCTGCAATACCTTTGGGTAATAAATAGGTTAGAAATAGCCTATCGGAAAGTTCATTTGTGACATAAGCCAATCCACCAATTGCAATTGGCCAAGCAAACAGCATCATCTTTTTCCATAAGTCAAAATCAAATTTGAATTGAATTTTGAAAATTTGGGGTGACAGCATGATTAAACTAATTGCACTTGCAAATACATTTGCCAAAAATGCATAACCCACCAACCAATCAGGATTATAAATGGATTGTATAAAAGTAACTGCTATACCTTCTTTAATCATCCAAGGGCATCCTAGGAAAAAGAACAAGTTAAATCCTATATTACATATTACGTTTACCGTTTTTATCAATCCATATCGAAGCGGTCGTTCTTCTGCCCTTAATATGGCAAATGGTATTGTTGAAAGCGCATCAATTCCTAGAATCAGGATAATTAGAATAAAGTAACTACTGTAGGCGGACCTATCTAATAAATTGGCTATTTCAGTATGCCAAATGAGCCCTAGAACCAAGAATAAAACACTTGTTACCAAATGCGATATAAATGCAGTCCCTGCAATTGGTTTATCCTTATCCTTATGGATAAAACGGAAGAAGGTGGTTTCCATTCCATAGCTCAGCAAAACCATTAGAAAAGCTGTAATGGAAAAAAAATAAGACATAACTCCATAATCTGAAGCCCCTTTTAGAAATTGAAGATAAAAAGGGGTCAAAATATAGTTGAGCAAGCGCGATATTACCGTGCTTGCTCCATATATCATAGTGTGACCTAAAAATTGTTTTCTTGAGGACATAATCCTTTAGCTAAAAATCGCTTTTCGCTTCTCTAAAAACGCTGTAGTTCCTTCCTTGAAGTGATCGGTACCAAAACATTTCCCAAATTCTACTACCTCTGAATGGAATCCATCTACTCCATCGGTATAATTTGCATTCACCGCTACGATTGCTGAAGCAATTGCTTTGGATGAATTTTTCATTATAGCAGCTGCTATTTCTCTAGCTTTATTCATCAGTTCTTCTGGTGCAACTACGTAATTCGCTAAACCGATAGCCTCTGCACGATCTGCTTTAATCATAGCTGCTGTCATTACCAACTCTAAGGCTCTACCTCTTCCAATTAGCTGCGCTAATCTCTGCGTACCGCCATACCCTGGTATAACACCCAATGAAGTCTCTGGCAAACCAACCCTTGCCTTTTCACTAAATACTCTTATATGGCAAGACATAGCCAATTCTAATCCTCCCCCAAGCGCAAATCCATTTACAGCGGCAATCACTGGAGTAGATAAATTTTCAACTAAATTGAATAAACTATCATGCCCATCTTGACTTAATTCTTGTCCTTGTTCAACGCTAAAGTTTGCAAATTCAGAAATATCAGCACCTGCTACAAAGGCCTTTTCCCCAGATCCTGTAACAATGATACATTTCACCTCTTGTTTTTGATCCAAATCTTTAAAGGCCACTCCCAATTCCGCAATGGTCTCTTTATTTAATGCATTCAGCTTACTCGGTCTATTGATAGTTAGCTCCGCTAAACCAGCTTGAATGTTTACAATAATATTATGGTATGACATCTAATTATTTTTTCTGCAATTTAATAAATAAACGGTACTATGACTTCCTATGAAATAGGTATCTCGACTATAAATTTAGTCCCAACATTTTCCTCGCTCTCAAAATATATTTTACCATTATGGGCCTGTACTATATTCTTCACCATAACTAACCCTAATCCCATTCCACTATTTTTGGTAGTAAACCTAGGTTCAAAGATGTGGTTAGCGATATCCTTTTTGATCCCTATTCCGTTGTCCTCTAAAATTAATTTATAGCTATTGGCTTCTTTACTTACAACCAAAATGATTCTAGGTTCCCTTTCATCGGGTATCGATTGGACCGCATTTTTTATCAAATTATTTAGCACTCTTTGTAACTGATTTTTATCCGCGAAAAGCGAAGCATCTGTCAAATCAGATTGTAGAACGACTCCTTCATTCTCATAAAATGTAACGGTATTTTTTGCCAATTGTTTTAGATCGAGATGCTCCTTCATAAGTTTTGGCATCGTAGCAAAATCAGAAAAGGCCTCGGCTATATAAGAAAGGGTATCAATTTGATCCACCAAGGTGTCTGCAAAATCCTTCATTTTTGCCTTCCAATTCGGATTCTTAGGATCGAAGGTTTTCTCCATAAATTGAATATGAAGTTTCATAGGTGTTAAAGGATTTTTTATTTCATGAGCTACTTGCCTCGCCATTTCTCTCCACGCATATTCCCTTTCACTCTTAGCGAGACGATCCGCACTTTTTCCCAACGCTTCAATTAGTGAATTATATTCATCAATCAACAATCCTATCTCATCTTTAACACGCCAATCAATTTTTTGATTTTGACCATTAATTTGCACCTCCTTTAACTTCTCTGCAAGGTGCTTTAAAGGCTCGGTGATATATTTAGACAGAATGATGGCTAACCCTATTCCAAGGGCGAAAAGAACTATATAGATCTTTGCCAAATCAATCAGATAAACCTGAATATCTCTTTGATACTTTTCCTTAAGATCTCTATAAGGAATATTAAGGATCATTAATGGGCTACCATCTGGCAATTGTATAACTTGATAGCTAGAGAGGTATTTAATATCCCCAACTAAAAGCTCTTCAGATAACCTTTCCTGATTAGCAATTATGCCATCCAGGCGTACAGGGTTCAGTTCAATCGGCAATCCTTTTCCAAGAAATAATTTTTTATTTGAACTCAAGAGTAACTCCCCTTGGAGGCTATAGAAATTAATATCCAGGTTATTGATACCAGAAAGTGTATGAATATAGTCTACGAACTCTACGGCCACATTTGAATCAATTATTCCATCTTGACGGGAACGAATTTCATGATCTATCGACTTTACAACCGTATTTTCTTTTCGCGCCAACCTTTCTTCATGGTATTGCCTATTCTGTGTTCTAAAGTTATAGAAACTGATGAGACCTATTAGAACGAAAGAGAACAACAATAAGGTAAGTAGGGAAAGCGTAATTCGATATTGTAAGCTGAGCTTTTTAAACATAAATGGCAATTTACAACTGAGATAAAGGGTAAGTTAGATAAATTCGGTATAAACGCAAAAAGCCACCCTTGAAAAAGAGTGGCTTTTTATATAGTGTATTATTGTTGCTTAACCTTGAGCAGAAGCACCAGATACAATTTCCAAAATCTCATTGGTAATTGAAGCCTGACGTTGACGGTTATAAATTAGAGATAGATCATCTCTAAGTTCACCTGCGTTATCAGTTGCTTTGTGCATTGCTGTCATTCTAGCACCATGCTCTGAAGCATGAGAATCTAGAAGTGCTTTATAAACTTGCGTCTTCAATGACTTAGGTATCATTTCCAATACAATTTCTTTTTTACCAGGTTCAAATATATAATCAAGTTGAACGGCACCATCTGATTCGATAGGCTTAACTGGCAAGAATTGTTCTGTCTGTACAATTTGTACAGCAGCATTTTTGAATTGGTTATAAACCAAAACAACGTGATCATAATCTCCAGTTACAAAAGCCTCCATCACTTCTTCTGCAATAGCAGCAGAATGTTCGAAATCCAATTTATCAAAAATAGTAATGTTGCTATTCATGATTTTGAAATTTCTAGAACCAAAGAAATCAGTTACTCTTTTACCAATTGTATACAAGGTAACATCCTTTCCAGAAAACTCACCTCCTACTAATTGAATAACTTTTTTATTGATGCTGGCATTAAAACCACCACACAATCCACGATTCGAAGAAATAGCTACTATTAGTACCTTTTCAACTTCACGTTGCTCAGAATATTTCCCTTCTGCTGAACTTTCTAAAGAAGCACTTAAGTTTTCCAACAAGTCTTTCAATTTGTTGGCATAAGGACGCATTTGAACAATGGCATCTTGGGCTCTTTTCAACTTTGCAGCAGATACCATTTTCATAGCACTTGTAATCTGCATTGTTGATTTTACCGAGGTAATTCTTGTTCTTAATTCTTTTAGATTAGCCATATCACTAGTAATAGTTTAGGAAATACCTAATTGGTATTAAGCAGGGAATTATCTAAAGATAATTCCCGACTTAAATTAATATTTTGATGAAAGATCTTTCGCTACAGCTTCCAATACGTCTGTTTGAGCAGATGTGTATTTCCCAGTTTTCAACTGAGCCAATACATCAGCGTGTTTAGCATCTAAAAATGCTAAGAACTCGTTTTGGAATTCAATTATCTGGTTCACAGGCACATTCATCAACAATCCTTTTGTACCACAGTAGATGATCGCAATTTGGTGTTCTACCGTCATTGGAGCATTTTGTGCTTGCTTAAGGATCTCAACGTTACGTTTACCTTTGTTGATTACAGATAGTGTAGCTTCATCAAGATCAGAACCGAACTTAGCGAAGGCTTCAAGCTCACGGAACTGTGCTTGATCCAACTTAAGTGTACCGGCAACTTTCTTCATTGACTTAATCTGCGCACTACCTCCTACACGAGATACAGAGATACCTACGTTAATTGCAGGACGAACACCAGCGTTAAACAAATCAGACTCTAAGAAGATCTGACCATCCGTAATAGAAATTACGTTTGTTGGAATATATGCAGATACATCCCCTGCTTGTGTTTCAATAATTGGAAGTGCTGTTAATGAACCACCACCTTTTACGATTCCTTTTATAGAATCTGGAAGGTCATTCATACTTGCTGCGATATCATCATTGTTGTTGATTTTTGCAGCACGCTCTAGCAATCTTGAGTGCAAGAAGAATACATCACCAGGGTAAGCTTCACGTCCTGGAGG
>CAJXXR010000006.1 GCA_913063375.1 uncultured Flavobacteriales bacterium
GGGCAGTAATTTTATCGAAGCGTACAAGTTCTTTCCTTCCGTCTCTCTTTATTACGAACATAGTGGCTGTTATAGTTGGTTAGTGGCTGTATTAGGGTTAGGCTTGGTGTGGGGTAAGATTAAAAATCACTTTCGAAACTGAAAGTATCTTCATCTTTATCATTGTTCATAACCCCCGCTTTTTGGTATTCTGAAACGCGCTTCTCAAAGAAGTTAGTTTTACCTTGAAGGGAGATCATTTCCATGAAGTCAAATGGATTACTAACGTTGTATTTCTTTTCACAGTTCAACTCAACAAGTAATCTATCTGTTACAAATTCTAGGTATTGAATCATCAAGTCAGAATTCATACCAATTAGTTTTACTGGTAATGCTTCAGTGATAAATCTACGTTCAATTTCTAAGGCTTCTTCAAAGATTTGTAGGATACGTTCTTTAGGAACTTTATTTACAATGTGCTCATTGTGTAATAATACAGCAAAGTCACAGTGTAGTCCTTCATCACGAGAAATCAGCTCATTCGAGAATGTTAATCCTGGAAGCAAACCACGTTTCTTCATCCAGAAGATTGAACAAAATGCTCCAGAAAAGAAAATCCCTTCTACCGCAGCAAATGCAATTAGTCTTTCTTGGAAACTTGGTGATTCAATCCATTTAAGTGCCCAATCAGCCTTTTCTTTGATTGCATCAAAATGATCTAGAGCAGTAAAAAGTTTATCCTTTTCTTTATCATCCTTGATGTAAGTATCGATTAGTAAAGAATAGGTTTCAGAATGAATATTCTCCATCATGATTTGAAAACCATAGAAGAATTTTGCTTCTGCATATTGAACTTCTGCTAAGAAGTTTTCGGCAAGGTTTTCATTTACAATCCCGTCTGAAGCAGCAAAGAATGCTAAAATATGCTTAATGAAATAACGCTCGTCATCATTCAGCTTATTTTCCCAATCATCCAAATCTGGACTCAAGTCGATTTCCTCAGCGGTCCAAAAGCTGGCTTCTTCTTTTTTGTAAAACTCCCATATATCATGGTGTTTGATTGGGAAAATTACAAAGCGGTCCTTGTTTTCCTGAAGAATGGGTTCGATGGCTTCCATAGGTTCTGTATATGTTTTTTAAACAAAAGTTGTATCTGAAACTAAGCAATGTTTGATTTTAATCAATAGTCTTTAGCCTTGTTGGAAAAGACACAATAACTCCATTGCTCAAGCAAATATTTCCAAAAAAAATGAATGATGCAAATGTGAATAATTAACTAAATTGTTAATAACTTTTTCAAGCCCTCTTAAAGCCTTGAAATAGGCTGTTTGAGCGTTCGATTGCACTGTTGATAAGTCAAAGTGATTTGTTAATGACAATAAAAATGCGTAAATAAATACTTAGAGACTAAATATTAATTTACGCACCTAATGGTATGTAATACAGTGTATTGTATTTTGCTTTTAGCTGTTGTTTTTTAGATATTCTTCACCTATCAACACCAGCCCCTTGTACCAATCCTCTCCGTATTTGCGTATTAAAGGATCTTTTAAGAATTTAAAGATGGGCACCTTCAATTCACAACCCAAGCTACAAGCATCTTTACAGATCCCCCACTTATGGTAGTTAATAGCCTCGAAAGTAGGTAGTTGGTGTGTGCGTATTGGGTACAAATGACAGGAAATAGGTTTTAAGAAATCTATTTCACCTTCGCGATAAGCTTTCTCAATTCCGCATTTAGCAGTGCCATCATCTTCAAAGATTGTATAAACACATTCTTTGCCATTTTCCATTAGAGGTGTTTCCAAGCTACCGTCAACTCCTATTGTTGAGAATCCTACTTTCTCAACAATAGCGATAGGTTTGGGGTCAAGATGCTTTTTGATCTTGTCCCAATTGGCTTCTATAGCTTTAGCTTCCTTCTTGGTAAGAGGGGCTCCTCCATCTCCTTCTACACAACATGCGCCTTTGCATGCCTTTAAATCGCAAACAAATTTTTCTTCAAAAATTTCTTCCGAGATCAAAGTTTTATCATGAATTATCATGCCGCGAAATTACTCAAAATTCGCAAATAATGGATGTGTCATTGAGAATTTTAGTAAATCAATAACTAAGATTTATCCTTCGTCGCCTTCGTAATCGGGATTCTTAAATAAGACTTTCCAAGTGGAGTTATTGCAGATAATATCTAAAAGATAAAATCTATCCTCCATTTCTTCAATGGTATATATGAATTCCGTACTGTTCAGAACAGTGTCTCGTTCTATTTCTTCATACGTATCTGAAAGAACCATAAAGATAGAATCCTGATCGGAAAGGAATTTAAGGACATAATCTTCAATAGCTTGTCCATCGTACAGTTTGTAGTCTGATGGGAGTAATACTAGTTCAAGGTGGTAACCATTGATCTCGTTAGGTTGAATAATGTCATCACCTGGTGCGGCAGTTATTTCTATTGGGTCGATACATCCCGCCTCGTCCAATAAAATTCTTAGTGTACCAGTGAAAGTTGCTTTGTAAATAAGCTCTGGTAGTTCACCGCAAGCATCGTCGTTATACCCTTGTAAACTTCCATCTTCCTCACTATATAAACTCATATTTATATCGTTATCTCCGAAATAGGATAGGCAAGTACCAATAAGGTAGCTTTCTCCTTCTACAACATGTGCTACTGCGTATTGCCCAGGATAAATGTTGTAATGGTAATCCTCATCGAAGTCCTCTGTTGATGATAAAGTATCAGTAAAGGAGAAATTATTGTCATTAGGACATTGGGCATACGTGTATTGAATGGCGAAAATAAAAAGTAAAACTTTTGCACATCCGTGAAGTGAAATTAGATTTCGATTTTCCATATTTATTTGGTTTAAAACTAAGGGCACTAAAAATTCAATTAATTACTATATTTAAATATAAAACGAATACTAAAAGTAGTGATAAAATAATTAAAGTAAAAATTATAGTGCTGATAATCAGTGTTAAATAAGGAAGTTGTTATAAATATAGGAGAATATAATGACCAGTGGTATGGCGGGTAACATATTTTCTAAGGATATTTTTTTTAGTTTAAGCATGTTCAGTGCGAGTGCAAACAGCATCAAACCACCTAGTCCAGAAATCGCATTTCGTGCAAAGTCATCAAGAAATGGAGCAATATAAATAGCCAAAACTGTAATGCCACCCTGAAAAATCAACATTGGGATGGTAGAGAAGATTACACCATAACCCATTGCAGAGCATAGGAAGATACTCGTAACTCCATCCATAATGCTTTTGGTATAGATAAGTGTTCTATCGGATTCTAATCCTTCATTTAAAGCTCCCAATATAGTTACTGGGCCCACGCAAAATAGAATAAACGCAAAAATGAGTCCTTCGCTGAAGCCTTTCTTTTTTAACCCAAATAAATTTTTAATCTGATTAGCTAAGCCATCAAATCTTTGCTGTAAGTTTAGTTTATACCCAATTATTGTCCCAAGAAGGGTAGCGATTAGAATGATAATTTCGCCCTCTGCGGGTACAACCATTTTGATGCCTAAAACAATGGCAAACAGTGCAATTACCTGAAAAATAATATCATTTATTTTTTGCGAAAGACTATTCTTGAAAAGTAGGCCTATAGCGCCACCTATTAGGATTAGAATAATATTGAAAAATGTGCCTATTGGTAACTGCATAGTAGAATTACTAAATCGATTTATGGATAATTGGTCATTCCGCTATGGAATAGTTACTTTTGCTATTCAATTACAAAATAAAACATATGTTGTTTTCTATGACGGGCTTCGGTAAAGCTCAAGGTATTGTCGAAAATAAAAAGATAAATGTAGAGATTCGTTCTTTGAATAGCAAGCAAGCGGATATTAATACCCGTTTGCCTCATCGCTACAAAGAAAGAGATTTAGACATTAGAAGTGCCATCGGTAGTGAATTGAAGCGGGGGAAGATTGAGTGTTTTATAAATTATGAAAGCCTTTCCGAGGAATCATCTTCAACCATCAATGTGGGGGTAGTAAATGCATACCTGAAACAACTGAGGGAATTTGGGACAAACAATGATGAGGATTTGTTGGCTATTGCAATGCGTCTACCAGAAGTAATGGTAACCAGAAAGGAAGATCTTGATAAAGAAGAGGCAGCTGCAGTATTTAATTTAGTGATTGACGCAGTAGCTGAACTCAAAAATTATAGAAAGAAAGAAGGTGCAGTTCTTGCCAATGAATTAATAGGTTATGTTCATAATATTGAAAATTTATTGGAACAGGTTACCGAGTTTGAAGTGGCAAGGATTAACAAGATTAAAGAGCGAATCACAAAGCACCTTGAGGAATTAGTTGACAAGGAAAATATCCTAAATGATCGACTGGAACAAGAGTTGATATTCTATGTTGAGAAACTGGATATTACAGAAGAAAAAGTCAGATTGAAAGCTAATTGCCAATACTATCTAGAAATTTTGGAAGAGGCAGACCAAGACCTAAAAGGGAAAAAACTTGGTTTTATTTCTCAAGAAATAGGACGAGAAGTTAATACCTTAGGTTCTAAGGCTAATGATCCAAGCATCCAAAAAATTGTTGTTCAAATGAAGGATGAATTGGAAAAAATAAAAGAGCAAACCTTAAACGTTTTATAAGATGTCTGGGAAGCTAATAATTTTTGCAGCGCCTTCTGGAGCTGGGAAAACTACTCTTGTTAAATACCTCTTGGAGACTGAAAAAAGATTGGAATTTTCTATTTCAGCTTGCAGTAGAAATGCAAGAGCTGGAGAGATAAATGGAAAGGATTACCATTTTTTAGGTACAGATGGTTTTAAAGCCAAAATTGAAGAAAATGCATTTATCGAATGGGAAGAAGTCTATAAAGATAATTTCTATGGAACCTTGAAATCCGAAATTGATCGGATTTGGAAAAAGGGAAATACTGCAGTTTTTGATGTGGATGTAGAGGGTGCGCTAAATTTGAAAAACCAATTTGGGGATATCGCACTTACTGTTTTTGTAATGCCTCCTTCTGTTGAAGAGCTTGAAAAAAGATTAATAGGTAGAAATACTGAGACAGAAGATACTTTGAAACATAGGTTGGCAAAGGCTGAACGAGAAATTGCATATGCAGATGAATTTGATAGTGTCATTGTAAACGATAATTTAGAGCTTGCTAAAGCGGCTTCTCTTAAGGTAGTACAGGATTTTTTGAACGATTAAGTCTTTGAAAATGAAAATTGCATTGTATTTCGGAACATTTAACCCTATTCATATAGGGCATTTGGTGATTGCTAATCATATGACGCAATTTACAGATCTAGATGAGTTGTGGCTGGTTGTAACACCACATAATCCAATGAAAAAGAAGGCATCTCTTTTAGACGATCATCACCGTTTAGAATTGGTTAGTCGGGCTGTGGATGAATTCGATAAAATAAAAGTTTCCAATATTGAATTTAGTCTATCTCAGCCTTCATATACTACGCATACTTTAGCAGCTTTGAGGGAAAAGTATCCTCAGCATGAATTTTCATTAATAATGGGAGGCGATAATTTGAATTCATTCCATAAGTGGAAAAATTATGAAGACATTTTAGCGCATCATCATATTTATGTATATCCGCGTTTAGCATCCGTACCAGGAGATATGGACAATCATCCAAAGATTCATTATGTGGCAGCTCCAATTATGCAAATTTCATCTAGCTTCATCCGAAAGGCTATCAGAGATGGAAAGAATATTAGAGCTTTGCTGCCATACAATACATGGAAATATTTGGATGAAATGAATTTTTATAAGAAATAATAGACCTTCTTTTTGGTATATTGCAGCAGCGTAAACAAAATTGAAATTATGGCATTATCGAAAAATCAGATAGCTCAAAGAATAGCACAAGAATTACAAGATAGATATTACGTGAACCTTGGTATTGGTATTCCTACTTTGGTTGCTAATTATGTGCCTGAAAATATAGATATCGTTTTACAGTCGGAAAATGGA
The DNA here is from genome assembly GCA_913063375.1 of uncultured Flavobacteriales bacterium. Taxonomy (GTDB): domain Bacteria; phylum Bacteroidota; class Bacteroidia; order Flavobacteriales; family CAJXXR01; genus CAJXXR01. The sequence goes on from CAJXXR010000006.1 coordinate 5,962, forward strand.
TTGTTGGGAATGGGGCCATTTCCTACCAAAGAAGATGTAGATGCTGATATGATCAATGCAGGTAAACAAACCATTACTACATTAGATGGTTCAGCTATTTTTAATTCTGCGGAGAGTTTTGCTATGATCCGTGGGCAACATATCGATTTAACGGTACTTGGCGCTATGGAGGTAGCTCAAAATGGAGATATTGCCAACTGGAAAATCCCAGGAAAAATGGTGAAAGGTATGGGAGGAGCGATGGATTTAGTTGCTTCAGCAAAAAATATCATTGTTGCAATGATGCATACCAATAGAAAAGGGGAATCAAAATTATTGAAGGCGTGTACCTTACCGCTTACCGGAATCCAATGTGTTACTAAGGTCGTGACAGATTTGGCGGTACTAGAGGTAGTTGCTGAAGGCTTTAAATTGATTGAAAGAGCGCCGGGTGTATCGGTTGAAGAAATACAAGGTAAAACTGAAGGGAACTTGATCGTTGAAGGAGAAATCCTAGAGATGAAATTCTAAGATTCTTGCTATAGATAATAAGCCTTTTATCCATTCTTGGATTAAAGGCTTTTTTTTGCCCAATTTTTTAACTGCATTTAAGAGAAAAGGAGTCGGAATATGGCTCGTTTTGTTAACTTTGCGCTTATGGCAAAAAAACACCTAGCTATTTTAGGGTCTACAGGATCTATTGGAACCCAAGCTTTAGATGTAATAAGAGAACACGCTGATCAGTTTCAGGTGGAAGTTCTTACAGCAAGAAGAAATGCTGATTTATTAATTCAACAAGCTTTAGAGTTTAAGCCAAACGCTGTAGTTATTACAGAAGAGCGTTTTTACGAAAAGGTTTCTGATGCACTTTTCTCAGAAGGTATTAAAGTATACACTGGAGATTCTGCACTGTGTGATGTGGTGCAAATGGAAGGTGTTCATATGGTGCTAACCGCTATGGTTGGTTCTGCCGGATTGAGACCTACGATTGCTGCCATAAAAGCTAAAAAGCATATAGCCCTTGCCAATAAGGAAACACTCGTTGTAGCTGGAGAGTTAATTACCAAATTAGCACTCGAGTATCAAGTAAATATATACCCCGTCGATTCTGAACATTCTGCTATTTTTCAATGTTTAGTTGGGGAGCAATTCAACGAAATTGAAAAAATATACCTTACAGCAAGCGGCGGACCTTTCAGGGGTAAAAAGAAAGAAGAGCTCGTAAATATTACAAAGGCACAGGCGTTAAAACATCCTAACTGGGAGATGGGAGCAAAAATCACCATTGATTCCGCTACCCTGATGAATAAAGGATTGGAAGTAATAGAGGCTAAGTGGTTATTTGATCTTAAGGCAGATCAAATTGATGTAATAGTGCATCCACAATCTATCATTCATTCCATTGTCCAGTTTGAAGATGGATCAATGAAAGCTCAGATGGGGTTACCAGACATGAAATTGCCGATACAGTATGCCATGGCTTTTCCACAACGTTTGAAAGCTTCATTCCCTAGATTTAATTTCATGGATTATCCAAATTTGACTTTCGAAAAGCCAGATATAGAAACCTTTAGAAATTTAGGATTGGCCTTTGAAGCGATGGATAAAGGAGGGAGTGCTCCTTGTATATTGAATGCCGCAAATGAAGTAGTGGTGGATGCCTTTTTGAAAGATAAGGTAGGTTTTCTTGCTATGTCAGATTTGATAGAAAAAACAATTGCAAATACAGCCTTTATGGCTCAACCAAGTTTGGAGGATTTATTCGAAGCCGATAAGGAGGCCCGAAGAATAGCCACAGAACTTATTTAATAAAGAAAATACAACATGGAGATATTGATTAAAGGGGCTCAGTTTATTTTAAGTTTATCATTCTTGGTCATCTTACATGAATTGGGGCATTTTATTCCAGCCAAACTGTTTAAAACAAGAGTAGAGAAATTCTATCTATTTTTTGACCCATATTTTTCTTTGGTCAAAAAGACAATAGGAGGAACGGAATATGGTATTGGTTGGCTTCCTTTAGGTGGTTATGTGAAAATTTCAGGTATGATAGATGAGTCTATGGATACCGAGCAAATGAAAAAGGATCCTGAACCATGGGAGTTTAGAAGTAAGCCAGCTTGGCAAAGATTAATCATCATGGTCGGTGGGGTAACTGTAAATGTAATCCTAGCAATTCTTATTTATGCGATGATTCTATTCACTTGGGGAACTGAGACCGTAGAAACTAAGGATGCAAAATATGGAATTGACGCCTCGGAATATGCTGAATCTTTCGGATTGAAAGATGGGGATCATATTTTGAAAGTTGATGGTGAATACAACAAGAGTATTCAAGGAATCAACCTCGATTTGGTACTGGGTGCAAAAAATTTGGAAATTGAGCGTAATGGTGAAAGATTGTCAATTGATGCACCTACGGATCTAACTCAAGTAGTACTCAACGATAAAACGATGGGTAGATTGGTTTCAATAGCGGTTCCATTTTTTATTGGTGAAATTATTGAAGGTGGATTGGCAGATAAGAATGACCTGAAAAAAGGTGACCGTATGGTTGCTATTAATGATTTGTTGACCCTGTCACATACATCTTTTCAAAAGCAAATGACCAATTATGGAGGTCAAGCGATTGCATTAACAATTGAAAGAGATGGAACTCGATTGGTGAAAAACATTGTACTTGGGGAAGAAGCAAAACTAGGGATTGTTAGTGATAATAAATTGGGTAAATATTTCAATGTTAAGATTCAGGAATACGGATTTTTTGAATCCATTCCTGCTGGTTATGATATGACAGTTGAGAAATTAGGAGCCTATGTAGATCAGATTAAACTAATTGTTAACCCAGAAAATGAAGCTTACAAACATTTAGGTGGATTCATCACTATGGGGAAACAGATGTCACCTACTTGGGACTGGTATCGTTTTTGGAATTTTACTGCATTCCTTTCAATTGTATTAGCCTTTATGAATATCCTACCTATCCCGGCATTAGATGGTGGGCATGTGATGTTCCTATTGTACGAAGTTGTTACTGGTAGAAAACCACATGAGAAGATTATGGAATATGCACAGATGGCAGGAATTATTTTCCTTTTAGGTCTGATGTTATTGGCAAATGGAAATGATATTGTAGGCTTGTTTAATTAAAATAAATAGGTCATAAAATAAAATAAGCCTCCTGTGACCCAGGAGGCTTATTTTTTTAATAAAAATGCCTATTTTTGTTGAAAATTTAACGAACACAAAAAATACTCTCCATATGGATCAGTTTGGAATTCAAGAGGCGTTAAAGACGCTAAAGCTTCAGAATGAGAATGCGGGAACATCAACCGGTCAAAATTGGTTGTCTTCTGGTAATGAATTTGTTTCTTCTTTTTCACCTGTTGACGGTACTTTAATTGGTAAAGTAGCGGTAACAACAAAAGAGGAATATGAAGAAGTTCTAAGTAATGCTACAACTGCATTTAAGGATTGGAGAATGATGCCTGCTCCACAACGTGGAGAAATCGTTCGTCAGTTTGGAGAAAAGTTACGTTTATATAAAGATGCCTTAGGGAGATTGGTTTCTTATGAAATGGGTAAATCTCTTCAAGAAGGTTTTGGTGAGGTTCAAGAAATGATCGATATCTGTGACTTTGCAGTTGGGTTATCAAGACAATTGAATGGTATAACTCTTCATTCTGAACGTCCATTACATAGAATGTATGACCAATACCACCCACTAGGAGTTGTTGGAATTATAAGTGCATTTAATTTTCCAGTAGCTGTTTGGGCATGGAATACTGCCTTGGCTTGGATTTGTGGTGATGTTTGTGTGTGGAAGCCATCTGAAAAAGCACCTATGTGTGGGGTTGCCTGTCAGAATATTATGGTAGAAGTTTTAAAAGATAACAACTTACCAGAAGGGATTTGTAGTTTAATCAACGGTGATTACAAAGTAGGTGAATGGATGACTCAAGATACAAGAGTACCATTGATCTCTGCTACAGGTTCTACTAGAATGGGAAGGATTGTAGGAGCAACTGTTGCTGGAAGATTCGGGAAATCTATTCTTGAATTAGGTGGAAACAATGCTATTATCGTAACGCCAGACGCAGATATTGATATGACCGTTGTAGGGAGTGTATTTGGAGCTGTGGGAACTGCAGGGCAAAGATGTACATCTACGCGTAGATTGATTATCCACGATAGCCTTTATGAAGATGTAAAGCAAAAATTAGCGAGTGCCTATACGCAATTGCAAATAGGTAATCCTTTGAATGAAGAGAATCATGTAGGTCCTCTTATTGATAAAGATGCAGTAGCAATGTATGAGAACTCAATTGCTATGGCTCAAAAAGAAGGTGGAAATATTATTGTTGAAGGTGGAGTGCTTCAAGGAGAAGGATTTGAAAGTGGTTGTTATGTAAAACCATGTATCATTGAGGCTAAGAATCATTTCGAAATAGTTCAACATGAGACCTTCGCGCCAATCTTGTATTTGATGAAATACAGTGAGCTTGAAGAGGCTATCGCTATGCAAAATGATGTACCTCAGGGGCTGTCATCTGCAATTATGACTACTAACCTTAGAGAAGCGGAAAGATTCCTTTCTCACCAGGGAAGTGATTGTGGTATTGCCAATGTAAATATCGGTACTTCTGGTGCTGAGATTGGGGGTGCTTTTGGTGGTGAAAAAGAAACTGGAGGTGGGCGTGAGTCTGGTTCTGATGCTTGGAAAGCATATATGAGACGCCAAACCAACACAATCAATTATTCTACGGTATTGCCGTTGGCACAAGGAATCAAGTTTGAACTATAGTTAGAACTTGAATAAAATTGAAAAGGGATGCATATACTATATGCATCCCTTTTTTTATTTAATAATTAGCTTTTCTACATACTTTTCATTCCCCTTAGTCAGGAAAAGTAAATAGTTCCCTGTTGGTAGGTCTATTTGATTAGTGAATTCATGAAAGCCTGTTTCTAGTCGTTTATTTAAAAGATCTATATTTTGCCTTCCATTGATATCTACTACCTGAATTTTCACATCAGACTCTTCAGTTAAGAAAAAGCGAATGTTTAGCATTTCCGAACTGGGGTTGGGTAGAATAGATAATTGTAAGGTTTCATTCAATTCTGCCAATCCAATATTTTCAAGTACCGTAATTGGTAAATTGGAGAAGCCGATAATATCTCCAGAACTAGTAGTGTTATTATTACTGAAGTTAGCTGCCACATATACAGTAGCTTCACCAATAAAATCTATAGGTGGGGTCCATTGGAAAGTCCAACTTATAGTATCTGTATTTGTAAAAGTCCCTGATGAGGTATGTGTTGCGAAAAATTGATCCACGATTTGCGCGCCAGTAGTACTTGTAGCATAGGTCCCTAATTTGCTATTATCACTATCCTTTTCAACAGTGGCTTGAAATCCCATCCTAGAATGTGCACCGGTAAGGGTTACCTTAATATCATAAAGTAATCCTTGTACAATATCTCCTTCTGGTAATACTTCTATAGAAATGGTTTGGTTAGAAATCACTCCAGTGTTTCCATGGCAAGCAGCATCATTACAACTAGATATATCGCCTGGAGATCCAGTAGATCCAGCAGGGGCTCCATCAGATTCTACAAAGAATGTGAAACCAAAGATACTTAACAAGATAAAGGAAAATAGAATAAGGGTATAGGGTATATTTTTTTTCATATCTGTGGTATTAAAATGATTATTGAAATATTATAAATAACTGTAAATCAAAGATATAAAATTATTAACCGAATAGCAATTGATGATTTTGAACCGTCGGAAATTAAAAACGCCCATTGCAGATCTGCAATGGGCGTTTTTAAAGTTTAAGTTTAGGTGTTAGGGATGACTTTATTGAATAATCAATTTATTCACCAATTGCTCATTACCTTTTTGAAGGGTAATAAGATAAGTTCCAGTAGGTAGATCTAGGTCTGAAGAAATGCTATGTGCTCCAGCTTCCATGTGTTGGTTGGCTAAAACTTGTGCATGTCTACCATTCATGTCTACAATTTGGATTTTTATATCGGCATTCTCAGCCAATTCAAAATTCACTTGAACATTTTCAGAAGTTGGATTAGGGAAGATGGTTAAATCCAATTCTTGGGCAAGCTCATTTAGATTAAGATTTTCTGTAATAGTAAATGACTCAGAAGCTGTAACCGTAACGTCATTCGTATTTTCACCATCGTTGTTACTGAATAAACTAGCTACATAAATAGTAGCATCCCCACTAAAACTCGTTGGGGCAGTCCATTGGTAACTCCATGATGTTTCACCATTCATAGTGGTAGTTCCAGTACCAATATGAGTGGCATAAAAATTATTTTTAATTTGCATATTGGAACCCATCGTCCCAAATGTTCCGATCTTAGAATGGTCAGCATTCGACTCTACAGTAGATTCAAATCCGATTTTTTGGTGCCCTGGCCCATTTGCCGAAACTTTAATTTCATAGGTTTGGCCACCAATTACAGTTGAATCCATGTCAACTATTTCAATGGTGATACTCTGGTCAGTAGCTGCTGGACCATTTTGATGACATCCAGTACAAGTATTACCATTGTCTCCTGTAGATCCAGTTTTTCCTATTGGAGCTCCATTTCCGAAAAATAAAGCAGATGAACTAACTATTAGTCCTAGCCCAATTAAAAAAGTTGAGCGAAGTAAAAATCGATGTGTATTCATGAATGGTGATTTGGGATTGTAAAATTGAAACGAATTAGAAAGCTTGTGCAAACAAATATATGTAAAAATAGATTATGAAAGTACTGCTTGTTAAATTAATAGATCAGATCGGTTTTTTTGTTATTTTTGTTAAGCTGCCTACTAATTAACCTAAATATAAAATATAATGGCTACAGATTTGTTTCAGGCTCCGGATTATTACCAACTGGATGAACTGTTAACTGAAGAACAAAAAATGGTAAGAGATGCGGCTCGTGAGTGGGTCAAAAAAGAAATCTCTCCCATTATTGAAGAATATTGCCAAAAGGCTGAATTCCCCCAACAAGTAAAAAGTGGTTTGGGTGAAATTGGAGCCTTTGGTCCATATATCCCAGAAGAGTACGGTGGAGCCGGTTTAGATCAAATTTCTTATGGTCTTATCATGCAAGAATTGGAAAGGGGTGATTCTGGAATCCGTTCCACAGCTTCTGTTCAATCATCCTTAGTGATGTATCCAATTTGGAAATTCGGAACGGAAGACCAACGTAAGAAATTCTTACCAAAGTTAGCTACAGGAGAATTCTTAGGTTGCTTTGGATTGACTGAACCCAATCATGGGTCCAATCCAGGAGGTATGGAAACCCATTTTAAAGATATGGGAGACCACTACCTATTAAACGGTGCTAAAATGTGGATTTCCAATGCCCCTTATGCAGATGTAGCGGTGGTATGGGCGAAAAACGAAGAAGGAAGAATTCATGGCCTTTTAGTGGAACGTGGAATGGAAGGTTTTACAACTCCTGAGACACACAATAAATGGTCCTTAAGAGCTTCAGCAACTGGAGAGCTTGTTTTTGATAACGTAAAAGTTCCAAAAGAAAATTTATTAACAGGTAAAAGTGGGCTTGGTGCTCCATTGATGTGCTTAGATTCTGCAAGATTTGGAATCGCTTGGGGAGCGATTGGAGCTGCAATGGATGCGTACGATACTGCTTTGAGATATTCAAAGGAGAGAATACAATTTGGAAAACCTATTGGAGGCTTCCAATTACAGCAGAAAAAATTAGCCGAGATGATTACCGAGATTACTAAGGCGCAATTATTGACTTGGCGTTTAGGTGTATTAAGGGACGAAGGAAGAGCAACCACAGCTCAAATTTCTATGGCGAAAAGAAATAATGTAGACATGGCGCTTACAATTGTAAGAGATGCAAGACAGATGTTAGGTGGTATGGGGATTACAGGGGAGTACTCAATAATGCGACATATGATGAACCTAGAATCAGTAGTTACTTATGAAGGAACGCATGATATACATTTATTGATTACCGGATTCGATATTACGGGTATTAGCGCATTTAAAAGCTAATAAGAACAAATTTGTAACATTAAAAGCCACTCATATTGAGTGGCTTTTTTTATATTTGATATAATAATTATAAGATAATGAGGTCTTTACTTTTGTTTTTTTTTCTAATTTGTTTCTTGACGAGTGTCTCTGCTCAAATTGTTGAGCCATTCGTTGGTGTGCCTCATGAATATTTAGCAGTGCCTTTTTCCAAAAATATTGCAGGAAAAAGAACGGAAGCAGCTAAAAAGAAAAAGAAATATATTCAGTTTTTTCTGGATGGTGCAATGACTCAGTTCTATAATTTGAATGATGAAATTGATGCTAATTTTTTCAGCCAGGGAGTTAGTGCGAGATTACACATATTGTCAAAGTACAAAGTGCATACAGAATTGGGTTTCAATTATTATATTCCAGTACCCTATAGAAGAAATTTGTCCAATGTTGATATTCGGAAAGGATTAGAAACTAATTATGGCTTTCATATTATCGAAAATTATTTCTTTAAAGTGAAAAAGGACCTGTTCTACCTGTCTCAAGGCTTTGTATTGCAATTTCAAAAATTGGATTTTGGATCTGGGAAAAATGCATCCTTATTAAATACCGAAAACGTAATTCCCTATTATGCATTAGGGGTAGGAGCCCATTTCCATAAGGCATTCTTTTTTGAGGCTAGGTATCTCTATGATTTTAATAAGAAAAAGGCCATCACCCTAAATATTGGATACCGATTGAATGTTAAAATTAGAATTAGAAAATAGATGAAAAGCTTATTGTCCATACTGCTGTTTATGATTTTTGGGGCCTGCATTGCGCAGAAAGCCTATAAAGGTAAGCGGACAAACTATTTGCCTAAAAGTTACCGGGGAGGGTCTTTAATGTGGTTGGAGATTGGGCCTAGCATGGTTTTCGCAAATGTAATAGATAAGGCCTCCATTTCTGCTAAGGCAAAGCCAGCTTATGGATTTGGAATGCGCTCAAAGCAATTGATAAATCGGGAAACATATACTTATATTAATGTTAGCTTATTTTCAACTGAACCTAAAGAAGTGAGCTTGGATATTGCCGGGCATGAACGTTTGAAAGAAACCTTTAGTTTCGTTAATATAAATGCTGGAATTAGTTTTTATATGATTGGAAATGATAAGTCGAAGTTTGCTTTTGCGCCCATTGCATTTGGATTAGGTATAATGAGTTACAATTATAATTATGACTTTAGCAAGCCCTCTGTAGAAGATGGGAATATAGTAGGAATCAATTTTGGAATTAGTTCAGAAAGTTCGATTCATTTTAAATTTGAAAAATTTTACCTCTTTATGGAAGGGGAATTCTTTTCTTCCTTATCAAATGGGGCGGTATTTCACTACCTAGATCCTAGTATTGGATACTTGCCTAGCTTTAAAGATGAATATAAGCCAAACTGGTACGCAGCGATGTTGCATATAGGAGTTCGGTATAACTTATAATTATTATGATATTCCCATTGAATTTCATAGTTTTATCTCTTGTATTGAAATCTTATAATGTTGCTATGTTGAAAAACAAAATTTTAATTTTATTTACGGTCCTTTTAGCTAGTTCATATATCGCTGAAGCGCAGATTAAGTCCTACGGATATGGAGGTCGAAATAGTGCGGCTTCGGGTGGTTTAGGTCAACATACCGAGAACCAATGGATATTAGGTGTTGGTTTTTTTAAAGCTACAGATGATTACGGTCCATTCTTAGATTTTAGTACAGCTTCCGAAAATGGAATTTATGGTTTTGTCGGAAGGACTAGTGGGAGAAAAGCATGGTGGCATGTTCAGGTAATGCACAAGAATTTTGAAGAGAGAAATGTAATTTTAGGCTATTCAGATTCTTCACCAATTGTTGCTAAGTTGTCTGGAAACGAATGGAATGTTTCATTTGTTGCAAACAGACATATTTTGGGGAATAACTATAGTACATTTTCTTTATATGGTTTTGCTGGGGCTGGATTAGCCTTTATTACCAATAATTTAGAGGAAAATCCATATGAAGATACAGAAGATAGTGTTTTTGGAAGTTCTCCTCTAGGATTAGGCTTTCAAGTTATGCCTGCAACGGGTGTAAGGGTGTTTATTGAATATGATTTCCTAATTTACGATTCAAATCCTGCAAATAATGTTTCCGTTGGGATTAATGGAGGACCAAGTACACAACCAAGTGGAGGCCAGGAGGGTGAGCAATTATCCATGGCTGGTTTAAGATTTGGAGCTAGTATTTTCCTATAAGGAAACCAGAATATATTTATCAAGAATTGAAATAGCATTACTAGTTTTAGTAATGCTATTTTATTTTACCTTTGATTTTTTAATTCGTGTAATTTTCAAACTGATAGAAATGCCGTTACTTACAAATGATGCCAGTGTACTGGGCTTGTTGTTTATTATTTTGGCTTTTATTTTTTATACCTCTTCTAGCAAGCATAAAGGGTGGGTAAAATTTTACAAATACGTTCCAGCCTTATTATTATGCTACTTTTTGCCATCCTTATTTAACTCAGCGGGAATCATCTCAGGGGAGACTTCAAAACTGTATTTTGTTTCTTCAAGATATTTATTACCGGCAGCATTGGTGCTACTTACATTGAGTATTGATATAAAAGGGATCATCAATTTAGGCCCTAAGGCCATCATTATGTTCCTTACAGGTACTGCTGGTGTTGTGATAGGTGGTCCTTTAACGATTCTAATGGTTTCTTATTTTTCACCTGATTTGGTGGGTGGTCAAGGTCCAGACGAAGTATGGAGAGGAATGGCTACCATTGCCGGTAGTTGGATCGGTGGTGGAGCTAATCAGACCGCAATGAAGGAGATGTTTGAATCCAGCGATAAGTTGTTTAGTGCCATGATTACTGTAGATGTATTAGTCGCGCAGGCTTGGATGGCGGTACTTCTGTATGGTGTTGGAATGCGGGATAAGATAAATGCATTTTTTAAAGCTGATGATAGTTCTATTGAAGAGTTAAAGGAGAAAATGATCGACTTTGAAAAGAAAACCATGCGTATACCAAACCTGACAGATTTGATGATAATTCTAGCTATAGGATTAGGTATAACAGGTATATCTCACTTTGGAGCGGATCATATTGCTCCCTTTATAGAGCAAAATGCACCAGAGCTTAAGAAGTTTAGTTTAACAAGTAAGTTCTTTTGGTTAATTGTATTGGCTACTACTGGAGGTTTAATATTGTCATTTACTAAGTTGAAAACATATGAAGGGGCAGGGGCATCAAAGATTGGTTCTGTTTTTATCTATGTTTTGGTGGCAAGTATTGGAATGAAAATGGATGCTTTGGCGATTTTCGAAAATCCAGGATTATTCTTATTAGGTGCAATTTGGATGATTATTCATATAGTGCTCATGTTTATTGTAGCGAAAATAATCAAAGCGCCATATTTCTTTATCGCAGTAGGTAGTAAAGCGAATATCGGTGGTGCAGCTTCTGCACCAATTGTAGCCTCTGCCTTCCACCCAAGTTTAGCACCAGTAGGTGTACTCTTAGCAGTATTGGGTTATGCACTTGGGACCTATGGAGCATGGTTGTGCGCGATATTGATGAGGGGAGTATCTTAATTGGATTACAACAGGATAGTAATTTTATCCAAAGTGTTTATAAGTTTATTAGAAAAGGTCTGTAAGGTATACAGACCTTTTCTGTATTTTAGTACTAAATTATAAGTAGTAGAGTACTTATATCTTTTATTGAATAGCTATGAATGAAATCCTGCAATCGGATTCTGAGTTTTACAACGAAGAGGAGAATATTGAATTTGCACTCCGTCCCAAAAGTTTCGATGACTTTACCGGACAGGATAAGATAATTGATAACCTTCGAATCTTTACGAAGGCTGCAAGTCTTAGAGATGAAGCAATGGATCATGTATTGCTACATGGACCTCCCGGATTAGGTAAGACAACTTTGGCTTATATCATAGCAAATGAGTTAAATGCTGGCATTAAGCTAACTTCTGGTCCAGTATTGGATAAACCAGGAGACCTTGCGGGCTTATTGACCAACCTTGAAGAAGGTGATGTATTATTTATTGATGAAATACATCGATTGAGTCCAGTCATTGAAGAATATTTGTATAGTGCAATGGAGGATTATAAGATCGATATTATGATCGAATCTGGACCAAGTGCGAGATCGGTACAAATTAGTTTGAATAAATTCACACTCATTGGTGCAACAACTCGTTCAGGGTTATTAACAGCTCCACTAAGAGCAAGGTTTGGTATTAATGCTAGGTTGGAATATTACGATACTAAATTACTTTCTACTATCGTCCATAGATCATCTCACTTACTGGATGTGCCTATTGACAAAGATGCTGCATTAGAAATTGCAGGTAGAAGTAGGGGGACTCCAAGGATCGCAAATGCATTACTGCGTAGAGTACGAGATTTTGCACAAGTTAAAGGAGATGGAAGTATAGATCTTAAAATATCTAGAAGTTCTCTTAAAGCGTTGCAAATACATGACAATGGTCTAGATGAAATGGATATCCTTATACTTCGAACTATTATAGAGAAATTTAAAGGAGGGCCTGTAGGGGTTGGGACTATTGCAACAGCAGTAAGTGAGAAAAATGAAACTATAGAAGAAGTATATGAGCCCTACCTTATCCAACAAGGTTATATGATGAGAACGCAAAGAGGTAGAGTAGCCACTGATTTGGCATATCAACACCTCGGTATAAGTAGAGCTAGCCAAGCTGACATGAAATTATTTGATGTTTAAAAATTTGAGTATAAAAAAAGGATAACATGTTAATGTTATCCTTTTTTTATACCTACAAGTTGGTAAAGACTTCAGCAATTACAGAAGAATATTCTTTCCCAAATTCTTCTATAACCCACTGTTTAAATTTTATCAATTCCGAATTCTGGATCCATTCAGTAGACTTCTTAAGTTCTTTCTGAAATAAAAATGGATCAAAACTTACTTTGGTAAGCACAACTTTACACATCTCTAACATAGTCCTAGTCTTTGTTCTTCTCTTTAAGAACGGGAATCCTATTATTTTCTTATCTTAAGAAATGTTAAATCGAGTTCCCAGCCGATTTTAAAGATAGCTATTATTATTTTTTAATGCAAATCTTTTGTTAGAGTTTATAGTATGCGTTAAAGGATATTAGTATGTTTCTTAATCCTGAGTCTGTATAGGAAAGGCTGTCAGTGTTTACTGTAGCGAAGGGAATTATTGATCGCTGAACTCGTGTATCTATGGCTATGTGTTTGGTTAAATAGTATTTAATACCAATAAAATACCCTAAATCAATACTGTTGAATTCATCGCTGGAATCTTCGTTTAATCCCTCTGTAAATGTATTACTAAGCAATGACCCTATGGAGATACCACCTTGTATAAATACATTTTTATTCAAAGCATAAACAGTATATGGACTCAACTCCATATAGTGAAGTTGAATAACTAAGGCATTGCTTACAGCGGTCTTGGCTTTGGTGCTACTTCCTTTTCCAATATAATAGAGTTCAGTACCGTAATTCCATTTTTTAGAAATGCCCCTTCTCCTTCTTCCTCTTTTCATCTTACGTTCAATGAATACGCCTAACTTAAGATTGGCCTTATCATAACCTGCAATTCTGTCTCCATCAATTTGACTGGCAACCAATCCGATTATAGGACCTCCATCAAAAAATTGAGCCTTAGCCATAGGGCTAAAGCTCAAAATTATAACGTTGATCAGAAAGAAATAAAAAAAGTGTTTCTTATTCGATCTCAACATGATTTTCTGCTACTTGAAGGATTTCATTTGTATTCTTGTCGTAGATATAGGAGATAACTTTTAAGTTTTTAGGAACCCAGTCATTACCTTTAACAAGACTAACTCTTTGGATAAATTCATCATTTGCTGTATATGGAGCGCTCCCTACAGGGATTCCAAAAGCTCCAAGAGGAGTATCTCTTAGTACATGCATGTGAATATAGTCTTCAATAGTGGCAGCGCCGTTCTTTTGGAACTTAACTATACTATCCTCAACTACTGATGTGAACATGATTAAATCAGCGTCATAATCAGCTAATAAATCAATTTTTGTATCAATACAAATGATCGAATCATCATCTTCTTGGAATCTAGCCTGAACCTCCAAATAGGACATCGCAGGAAGTGGTTTCAATGCCTCTACAGCACCAACCCATTTTGAGTTACCTAATAATAAGTCTCCATTAAAGGTTCTTCTATTGATCATACCTATCGGCAGTCCGTCTCCTGATGCTCCAAAGACATCATCTATTTCTGTTCCTCCTTCGGTAGAAAAGTCATAGGTAAAGCCGGCTAATGCTGTAGTAGACGTAAATCCTGAGCCTCCAGGGTGTATAGCCATAACAATTACTTGACCATTGTTCGCCTCTTCCAAATCCTTGGCAGTTTCAGCTGCAGTTGGACAATTGGGGCAAAGGTGTCCCGTAAAATCCTCTATTAGAATATTCCTTTTTGGATTTGCTGGAGTTGGTTCGAATGAAAATTCTTCACAACGAGAATCTATTGCAATAACACGATAGAAATCATCATCAAGTTCTTCACAGCTATTGAATACAATAGCTGAAGCCGCCAGCGATAAGGTAAATAGTATCTTTTTCATTTTCTTAGAAGCTAGTTGTTATTGTAACTGTAAATCCATCCATTGCTGGAACTTCTCTACATACACCACCTACACAGAATAATCCTGCTCTTTGTTTTCCGTATGTACCTTGAATCTTAGTAGATCCTTTAGTGTACCCTCCAGAAATAGATGGGTAGTTTAATTCTTTCTCACTACCGTAATTGTATAAAGATTGAACAGCAACGAAATAATGAGGAATGGTGTATTCTACCAATCCCATCACCCAATTTTGGTGGTCTTGTTTAGTCCATAAATGTTGTGCTTCAACACGAACACTTTTTCTTTTCTGTAGTTTATACTTGGCCTCAAGAATTGCTACATTAGAAAAGATATGACTCTGTTCAGACTTAGTACCTTGTTGAATATCGTTGTTGTAGAAAGTGTAGATATACGACCCGGTCATCTTAAGTTTCTTGTTCATCTTCTTAGAGATTTCAAAAACAAACTCCTCGAAGAATTTGTCTTTATTCCCTAACGAATCTGTCCCAACTTTGAAATAATCAGTTTTATAACTTTCAGTTCCTGCACCACCTATCACATCGGTTCCATCGATAGGGTCTCTATGAATATTGTATACATTCGAATAGCCTAAATTGATATAGGCTCCAGCAAATGCTCCCCCTAAAAAGCCAGAGTTTTTCGGTACTTTATAGTTAATATCTACTTGCATCCCCATTTCTCCAGTAGGAATAGTTGCTGCTGGATATAAGGTTGCTAATGCCCAAGCATGTTGCCTAGTTAAAGCCGGTAGATAGTTAATATTTAAGTTTTGAATAGCTTCTGTTCTGTCTGAGCGGAAATCCATATTGTCAATATGTTTGGCGCTTACGACTGCTCCAAATCCTTTTTGAGAATAGGAAGCATTCATTAGTATCCCTGTTCCTCTTTTGTAAATTAAACCATTGGCTGTAGAAGGATCCTGTGATTTTTCTACATACTCGGCGTCAAAAGCAAACTTTCCATATTTAAGTGCCATTCTTGCAGAGATGGCAGCTACATTTTCAGGAAGAATGGCTAAAGTATCACCAGTAATTCCAGAACCAATAAGTGAAGTTCCATCATCTTTCTGATACTTACTTACCACACTCAAGCCAAGGTCAATTCTTAGCTTACTATCTTTAAGCGGTTTCAACACCTCATTCATGTTGAATTCTCCATCTAAACCTCTCACAATTCCAGGTCCTAAGTCATAGAATAGTCTTTGCTTCCCTATCAAACCTTTTAAGTAAACACCATCTTGGATTTTGTATTTTACCCGAATACCTTCCATGGCATTGTCATAACCTAAATTTCGTTCTTCATAGGTTCTGAATATCATTCCACTACCAAACTGGTCGTAGAAGTTACCAAAGGTTACATCTATATCTTCATTCTTAAATTGAACGAATCTATAGGTTAGTCCACCACCTTCAAAGTTTGGATTGAATCCTAACATTGGAGGATAATAGTACTCATACCTAATTCCAGCTCTGAAATTTTTCCAATCATATTGGATATTTCCAAACCCATTCATAAGTAGGATTTCTGGTGCTTCTGCTGCACCAATACTAGGGTTGTCTTTGGAAGATTGAACATCTATTTGAACATTCCCTGATACACTTCCTTCATTGGATTGAGCGAAAACTTCAATACCAAAAAAGCAAGCCATGAGGCTTGCTAGGGCTATTTTTTTAACCATTTCTGACTTATTTAACCAGA
This sequence comes from uncultured Flavobacteriales bacterium, assembly GCA_913063375.1. Classification (GTDB taxonomy): domain Bacteria; phylum Bacteroidota; class Bacteroidia; order Flavobacteriales; family CAJXXR01; genus CAJXXR01. The sequence goes on from CAJXXR010000006.1 coordinate 22,323, forward strand.
TTCTCTATTTCTTCGAAAAGTTCTTCTTCATCACCGTCTTGGTATGAAGTGTGATCCCAAACAATATTTCCTTCTCCATCAATTAAGAAAGTATGAGGAATAGAACCAACATTAAGCGCTCTTTTAAGGTCACCGTTAGTATCTAATAAGATGTTATACTCCCAGCCTTTTCCGTTCGCATATGGTCCAACACGTCTTACTGCACGACTGTCATCAATAGATACTGCGTATATTTCAACTCCAGTTTCCTCTTGCCATTCTTCATAAACTTCCATGATGGCATCTAGTTCTTTAGCACAAGGCTTACACCATGTAGCCCAAAAACTAACTACAATAGGTTTTCCATCATTCTGCAAACTAGAAACGTCAATAACTTGACCTTCTAGGTTTTTCAATTCTACTTTAGGAAGTTTTTTTTGTGCAAATACGGTCATAGATATGAACATTATTGCAACTAGACTAATCCACTTTTTCATCTTTTTGTTTTTAAGGGCTATAAAATTCCATTAAGAAATTTGCTCTTGCAAAATAGCCAAAATTTTCGCTCAGACTGTATAAGACAAAGGTTATGCCATATTTGAAATAACACAAGTAATGTTAAAATATGTTAAAAACATCCTAGGCTCAAAATCCCCCAAAGGGCTTTTGTAAGGTAAATTTAAGATAAAAAAAGGGTTCTATCAAAAATGAAAGAACCCTTGTGTATTAAGTATGTTGTAGAATTTACCTCAAGATCAATTTTTGACTGCTTAACTTACTACCATTTTTTACTTCTATAATGTAGATGCCTTTAGCCCATTTGTTAGTTGAAAGTAGGTGGTAATTGTAGTCAGTTTTTATGTTTTGATAAACGATAGTCCCCAATAGATTATAAACAGAAACTTCACTTCCTATTTGATCTTCATCCAATACTATATGCACATCCCCAGTACTTGGATTTGGATATACTGCGAAGTTTGTTGGATTCAACTCATTTAGATCCAGGTTTGGATTAACATAGAATCGTAGACTTGTACCATTTTCAAAATCATTTTCATTGAAGATAGTATCTCCTAGATGATTATATATTTTAACAGACCCAGAAGCTTCACCTTCAGGAGTCGTTCCATTAATAATTCCATCTCCAAAACTATCTTCGATGACAAATCTAAAGCAGCCTTCTTCATACATGTATAATCCTAATGAGTTGAACGAATTCGGCCATAATAGGCTGCTTTCGTAAAAGATATCTCCATTTACGTCTTCTATATACCAAGTAGTCTGCTCTGGGTTGAAATCTGTATATATTTCTAAGGTCGATTGCGGCCCAACTTGTGGTCCTTCTTCAAGTGTTCTTTCAATACTATTGTTATCAATAAAAGTATCTGGCATAAGGTTGATAGAGTCCAATCTAAATACTATATCAGAGAGTGTATCCAAATCGAAAAGATCAAATGAAACGGTATCCAACTCGTAGGGTTCTAAAAAGCCATTCCAAGTGGTAGTCCCTCTCAGTTCAGTTCCTTCCCATGCACTAATTTTAGCAGATGTAAGATTGTTCGTTTCACTGTAGTTTTGAAGATAGAGTTCAGCTGTAAGCTCTCCTTCGCAGAATTGATCTTCTCCAAAATAATGTAAAATCTTACCATCTCGGACTCTATCTGAAAGTTCGTTGCATTGATTAGACAGGTTCAGAATAAGACTGGTATCGTCAAAAATGCTACCGTATCTTACCTTCCACAGTCTGTCTGGACAAATGATGATAAACATTGGAGTGCTTTCCTTAGCGCCATACAGTGCTTCTAATGCGGTAAAGTCGTTAATGATAGGGAATGTTATAGTGTGATCAGCTACGTACTGGTTCTCAGCACTATTTGAAGTGTCCATTTCTACCCCAAAAAACATCATGCTAAAATCTCCCTCCGTACCATAGGTGGATTGTAGAATGTTCATACCTTCTCTAGAGTTTTCTGATACAGGACTATTGACAGTAAAGAATTCGATTACTACAGTTCTTCCAGCATCTAGAAAGGTGTACAAGTCATGGGGAACCCCATCCATGTCCGTTATCTGAAAATTAGGTGAATAAGGTGTAGCGGGTTGTGCATATACCTGTGCACTAAAAAGGTGAAACAGGGAGATAAGAAAAATATAAAATGTCTTCTTCATGATGTGCTTTTTACTTTTCTCAAAGGTAATTATAATTGTTTAATTTCAAATAGTTAATTATAGACCAGCTTTTAACAAAAAAGACCTGTAACGAATGAATCGTACAGGTCTTAATTATTTACTGATAATACAGTATTATTTAGCGATGCTAAATGATTTTGTGATTACACCGTTGTCAGTTGTAATGTTCAAGAAGTAGGCACCATTTGGCAATTCAGATACATCCATCTTTAGATCATTAGCAATCAGGTCAGTTTTTACAACTTGTCCTAATGTATTTACTATTTGTACAGATGTTCCAGCTAATTCTTGGTTGTCTATAAAGATAAACCCGTTAGAAGGGTTTGGATAAAGTGCGAATGAATTTGCAGCTTCTTCCTCTAGACCAACCCACATAGAAATTAGGTTGAATGGGGTAAGTTGATCACTTCCAAAAATTGCATCAGAGTTATAAACTTCAGAACCCTCACTATTTTTTACAGAATAACTTCCTACACCAAATCCAGAATTAAACCCATCACCATATGAATCATATACATTCAAGGTATGGCAACCTACATTTGATAATGTAAATTGATGTGTATGTGTTTCTGTACCAGTAGCAGCAAGTTGTGCATATGGACCACCTTCTGCAACCGTTAATCCAGTTGTTTCATCAATAACTTCCCATGTAATTTCATCACCATATCTATCTTGAACAAGTGTCAATTCAAAGCTTGTACCATCAAAGTTATGGAAATCCATTTCTAGCTCTTGATCGTTATCAGTTGGGTCAACATCAGTAGAACCGTTTACGTCAGAAACTGAAATTGCAACCATTCCAGCACCATATTGAGCATCCAATGCAGGAAGTTCAATACCTGTTTCTTTTTCAAATGACTCAAGAGAACCAGTCCAATTGTATGTCATTGGTGTTTCTCCATCAAATCCATAAGTAATAGTTGCACTAGTCATATCATCTGCACCTAAGTTTCTCAAATCAATTGTGATTGGAGCTTCTCCACAAGCAGCATCCAATGCAGATGCTTTTGTAAGTGATGCATTCAGTGTAGGTAGATTTGTGTATTCAATTGGGCCATCATTTCCAGAAATAATTTCATTATTCCCTTCTGCAACGAAAGCAATAATTTCGAAATTACCTAATTCAAGATCTACACCATTAAGGTTAGCAGGTAAAGTATAGGTATACTGTCTAGTGACTGTAGTACCAGATGTAGTAGTAGTAATAACATCTCCCCATTGACCGGTTAATAGATGTCTTAGCATGTGACCATGATTATAGTTACCATTCTCTAAAATTTGAGAAGGGTTGAATCCACTTGCACCAGATTGAGGTCCTTCAACACTATTCTGTGTTAAGGCTACATTCAAATTTATTGAAGAAGCGCCATTGGCAGTGAAATATAATTCAACGTCTACAACTACTTCTCTAGTTATATAGTCGATAGTACTTTCTAAGGCAACGTTTACATACGAAGATTCTCCTAAAATGGTATTTGCAGATGCTTCCCAAGCAGATCTTCCCATTGCTGTAGCAGATCCAGAGAATACGTGTCTATTTACTGTTCCTGCTGGATATCCAGTAAGACCTGATTGATTAGCTAGAGCATCACCAAATGAAGTTCTAAAATCTGGGTCGTTCCCATTTGGAGTTGCGTAACCTCCAGCATGAACATTCATGATAAATACATCGTTTGGATTAGCATCCTTTACAGCCTTAGCTTTAACGTGTCCATCAGGGCAATATCCACAGTAAATTCCAGTGAATTCTTCTAAAATTACATTCTTGTTTTCAGCAACAGTGCTAACTGGAAGTTGAGCAAAGGCTGTAGCGCTTGTGGCTACTGCAGCTAATAGAGGTAAAATTTTTCTCATAAATCGTAGGTTATAGGGGGTATTACTAGTTTAGGTATTCTTTTTGCGATCCTGAAATTATTGAAAATCCATTGCTTAGCAAAATTTTGATTCCAATTTGTGAAGGAATTCAAGGTAATTCGGCAATTTTAAGTAGAGCTGAAATCGGCTGTATCCTTGTCGAAACAATGCGTTAACATAAATTAACAGAAAAATTCATATCGATTTTGTTATCGTTTGATTGATGCCGTGTTTTTGGTGTAAACAAAAAAAGCCTGTTCCGGAATACCGGAACAGGCTTAAGTAGTACTATTAAGAGTAGGATTACTCTACAGTAATTTTCACAGAATGTGCTGCACCATCAATAGTAAGCGTTGACATGTACATACCTTTTTCAAGGTTAGATACGTCAACACTGATTGTATGGTTACCTGCATCATAAGAAGTATTTTCAGTAGTGTATACTACTTTACCTAGCATATCAACCATAGTCATTGAAACGTTTGCGTTTGTGTTAAGCGCGAAACGAATGTTTGTAAGGTTTGATGCTGGGTTAGGGTAAGCAGAAACTTCATTAGCAACAACAGTTTCTTCAATGTCAAGCGCACAAGCAGCGATTGCTGGTTCGAATTCTAAATCGAAGATGTTTGGATTAGCATTAGGGTCAAATCCAACAGTTGAAGTAATAATTTCTGAGAATCCAGGGTTCAATTCGTTAGGGCAAATCATAACAAAGAAAGGAATACTTCCATCAGGATTAAGTCCATAACCGTTAGCGAAATGAGAATACAAAGTATTATTGATGTCATTGTATTTGAATTTTGGATAAGTACCACCCCATCCAAGTCCATTCATGATAGCGTCTGTGTTATCTGGCGCATAAACTGTCATTCCAAATACTTGCAAGTCATTTGCTCCTGCTCCATTGTCTACATAGAATTGGTTCAATGCAGGCGTTGAATTTGCACAAGGAGTACACCATGAAGCGAAGAAATCTAAAACTACTGATTTCCCAGCAGCCAATTCTTCGTGAAGATCATAACTGTTTCCATGAGAATCAGTCAAAGTAAAGTTTGGAACTGGCTCTAAGAAAGACAATGTTCCTGAAACAGCATTATTTGTAATGTCTGGATCAACACCGCCATTAACATTTACAACTTCTGCAGAAAATGCTCCATTTTCAACTGGTGTAGGAACAGAAAGAGAAATATCTGTTGCGTTTGATTCTCCTATTCCAATGTTAATTCCTGTTACAGCTTCCGTGTAGTCGTTTCCATCGTAACTCCAGTTGATATCGTAAGAAGTGATATCATTAGCTCCAACGTTTTTTACTGTGAAAGTTAGTGTTCTATTTCCAACCAATGCTCCATCAACAGTAACCGTTGAAAGTTCTGCATCATTGTCTTCTGTTTCAACTATTTCAACATCATCCATACGAACACGGAATTTGTCAACAGAAACATCTTGTAAAGCAATGTAGATAGTTTGCCCTTGATAAGCAGTTAAATCTACAGAGTATGTATTCAGCCCAGAAGCTATAATCTTAGTAGAAATAGATGTAAAGTCTGATATTGCAGATCCAGAAGTAGACACATTTACCTTGATTGAAGAAAGATAATCAGCATCCAAAGAGACCGCATTAAATTTTAATACGTGACCGTTTGTAGTACTTGTAGGGATTGCAATAGCTGGTGTGATTAACCAGTCATCTGCAGTGTTTATTGGGTTGTAGAAGGATGTGTTTTCAGCATATTCCCCGTTGGTGTCAGAGGTTCCATTCCATCCTGCTAAAATTCCAGTTTGACTTGCGTCTGGAGTAAATCCATCATTGTCAATTACAGTCCAAGTAGAGGGTATTCCAGAACCGAAGTCCTCAGAAAATACTTGCGCAAAGGCAGTGCTAGTCATCAAACTAAGCCCTAAGACAGGTAGTAAAATTTTTTTCATCTTATAGTGAATTAAAGGGTAATTTATTGAACTGCATAGCAGTTCTTCTAAAACGTGGCTATAAAGGTAACAATAAAATTTCAAAGCAGAATGTAACGAGGGTAATTTAGGGTTGTTTTGATGGCTGTTGTGTTAAAAAACATTAATGGATTCATGGGATTTGTATTATTCATCGAGTTTATGTGTTAATTAACTAATAGCCAAATCCTTGTGTTTGTGTTTGTAATTATAAGATAGAGTACTTTTATAGGAGTGCAAATTCATTACCTTTGTTAGTTAATATAAAGCGATCATATGGATAAGTTCAAAAAGAAAGAAGCATTAGATTTTCACGCTAAAGGACGTCCAGGGAAAATAGAAGTTGTTCCTACAAAAAGTCACAATACGCAGAGAGATTTGGCCTTGGCTTATTCTCCAGGAGTGGCTGAGCCATGTTTGGAAATTGAGAAAAATCCAAATGATGCCTATAAATATACTGCAAAGAGTAATCTGGTTGCTGTTATTACAAACGGGACTGCCGTTTTAGGATTAGGAGATATAGGACCATTAGCTTCCAAACCAGTAATGGAAGGGAAAGGTCTTTTGTTTAAAATATATGCAGACATTGATGTTTTTGATATAGAAGTAGATCAAAAAAATGTTGATAGTTTTATTGAAACTGTAAAAGCTATTTCACCAACCTTTGGTGGGATAAATCTAGAAGATATAAAAGCACCAGAGTGTTTTGAAATTGAAAGAAGACTCAAGGAAGAATTGGATATCCCTGTAATGCATGATGATCAACACGGGACTGCTATTATCTCAGCAGCAGCTTTGTTGAATGCATTGGAATGCGTTGATAAAAAGATTGAGGATGTCAAAATTGTTGTGAATGGAGCAGGTGCTGCTGCGATTTCATGTACCAAGTTATATGTTTCTCTAGGCGCTACATTGGAGAATATTTTGATGTGCGACAGTAAAGGAGTTATTCACACAGATCGGGATGACCTTACGGTGTATAAAGAGGAATTTGCGAATACTACTTCTCTTAGAACTTTGGAAGAAGCTATGGTTGGGGCTGATGTTTTTATTGGACTCTCCAAAGGGAATGTACTTTCAGTGGATATGTTAAAAAGCATGGGAGTAGATCCTATTGTCTTTGCAATGGCTAATCCAGTTCCAGAAATTGATTATAATCTAGCTATCCAAACACGTGAAGACGTGATAATGGCAACGGGTAGATCAGATCATCCTAATCAGGTAAATAATGTACTTGGATTCCCATTTATTTTTAGAGGTGCATTGGATGTACGTGCTACTAAAATTAATGAGGAAATGAAACTAGCAGCTGTAAGAGCTATTGCTAGAATGACCAAGGAAATGGTACCTGAAGAGGTATTGATAACATACGGTGAAAGAAGTTTAGTATTTGGTAAGAATTATATTATCCCAAAACCAAATGACCCAAGATTGATTTCGGAGGTTGCTCCAGCAGTAGCAAAGGCTGCAATTGATTCTGGAGTTGCTACATTGGAAATAGAAGATTGGGAGCAATATAGGCATACCCTTAATAAAAGAATGGGTAGGGATAATAAGTTGATGCGAAATGTAATGTCAATTGCACAACGCCACCCAAAAAGAGTCGTTTTTGCTGAAGCAGATAATTATAATGTATTAAAAGCAGCCTTAATTTCTAAGGAGGAAGGGATTGCCGAACCAATATTATTAGGGAGAAAAGAAAAAATTCTTGCTATGATAGCCGAAAATGGATTTGCCTTTGATTCACCTATTATTATTGATCCAAAAAATGCAGAAGAGGATACTAGACGTGAACGATTTGGGAAAATATTATGGATGAATCGCCAACGTAAAGGATATACGGAATATGAAGCCCAACGTAAAATGAGAGAGCGGAATTATTTCGGTGCTATGATGGTAAATATTGGGGAAGCAGATGCAATGATTTCTGGTATTACAAGAAGTTATCCTGAAACAATTCGTCCAGCTATTGAGATTATAGGTCTTGAAGAGAATGTAAATAGGCTAGCGGGATTATATGTTATGATCACCAAAAGAGGACCTATGTTCTTTGCGGATACTACCATAAATGTAAATCCTAATGCAGAAGAATTAGCTGGAATTGCATCATTGGTTGCAGATTCAGTGAAACGATTAGGGATTGATCCTAAATTGGCAATGTTGTCTTACTCTAATTTTGGTTCCACCAAAGATCCAAATACAAAAAAAGTCCAAAAGGCCGTTGAAATCTTACATAGAGATCGCCCGGACCTGACTGTGGATGGAGAGGTTCAAGCCAATTTTGCACTAGATAGAGATAGTCTTAAGGAAAATTTCCCTTTTTCACATTTAGTAGATAGAAAGGTGAATGTTCTTATTTTTCCAAATCTAGAAGCTGGGAATATCGCCTATAAATTATTACAAAATCTAGGAGAGGTAGAGGCAATTGGTCCTGTGGTATTAGGATTGAAAAAGTCTGTGCACGTCCTTCAGATGGCTAGTGAAGTACAAGAAATTGTAAATATGGTTGCTCTTTCAGTGGCAGATGCTCACTCAAAAAGAGATAAATAAATAATATATGATTCATTATTTAAATGGAGCAATTACAGAATTAACCCCAACCTCAGTCATTGTAGAATGTGCTGGGTTAGGGTATTTTGCTAATATATCTGTGCTTACATCAGAAGCTTTACAAGGCAAAAAGGATATAAAATTATTGACAAGTCAAATTATAAGGGAGGATGCTCATTTGTTGTTTGGTTTTCATAATGCTGATGAACGTACTTGTTTTCACCTATTGACTTCAGTATCTGGAGTTGGTGTAAATACAGCAAGGATGATTTTATCTACGCTAACCCCTTCGGATGTGAAAGAGGCTGTATTAAGTGATGCGGTGACTGTTTTTAGTAAGGTAAAAGGTATTGGCGCAAAGACTGCTCAGCGAATTATTGTTGACTTAAGAGATAAAGTATTGAAATTGGACCTTGACGATACTAATTTATCTACTGTAAACAATAGAAATAAAATTGAGGCGTTATCAGCTTTGGAGGTATTAGGTTTCAATACCAAAATTGCTGGTAAAGCATTGGATGTAATTCTAAAGAAGGATCCAGAATTATCAGTTGAATTACTTATTAAAGAGGCGCTTAAAAGATTGTAACGATTCAATAAAATAAAAATTGAATCATTCTATTTTATCAGTTCAATGAAGTACAGTGTATTTTATATATATATTCTGGTTTGTATCAGTTTCATTTCTACCAGTTATGGTCAGGATTCAACCTTGAGTAAATCCGCTATAGATAATCCAGATAATTTTTCTGAAGAGATTATTTATGACGATGAAGAGGGGACCTATGAAATCCAAACTACGGTAGGTGATGAAGTGGAAGTTGGTACCGGGACTGTCTATGATTTTGAAGAATTTCAAGACTATCGTCTAAAACAATTTTTGGAGCAATACTGGAGAAATCAAAATAGAACTACTTCAGTAGATGAAGAAGATAATTTAATACCAAGCGTAAAATTAAATAAACCGCTTTTAGGTAAAATCTTTGGTTCTGATATAATTGATATCAAAGCTCAAGGTTCTGCTGAGATAGACTTCAAAATAAATCACCTTTTTAGAGATGATAGATCCATTCCATCTGCTTTAAGGGGGAATACCTCTTTTAGGCTAGATCAAGATATCCAGGTTAACGTTGTTGGGAAAATTGGAGACAAACTTCAATTAACCATGAAGTATGATACGGATGCCCTTTTCTCATTTGATAATGAAATGAAGTTGGGGTATACTGGTGATGAGGATGAAATCCTTAAAACTATAGAGTTAGGGAATGTTAGCTTGCCGCTTACTGGAACCTTGATTACGGGTACTCAAAGTTTATTTGGAGCCAAGACTCAATTACAATTTGGTAGGACAACTGTTACGGCTGTATTCTCAGAACAAAAATCTGAAACCAACACGATTCAACTAGAAGGTGGAGGACAAAAGAATTTATTCGAAGTCTATGCGGATGACTACGATGAAGATCGCCATTTCTTCCTAGATCAATATTTCTATGATAAATACGATGATGCCTTAAAGGATATGCCTTTCATTTCCTCTCAGGTGGATATTACTAAAATCCAGGTTTGGATTACAAATACGAAAGCCGATTATAACAATGCAAGGAATATCTTTGCATTAACAAATATTGGTGGCTCTACTGGGCTTCCAGATAATGGGAAGAATGAATTAGATCCTGCGCAATTGACAGGAGATCCTAATTTTAGAGATATCTATCAGATTGAAGTGGCAGCGACTTCTGAACCTCACAATCTTAAGCCTATTACCGACTTTGAAAGGGTAGAACAAGCAAGAATGCTTAAGGCAAATGAATATTCTTACAATGCTAAGTTGGGGTTCATTTCTTTGAACCAAAGACTTAGGGATGGAGAAATTCTAGCTGTAGCCTTTCAATATACTGCCAATGGTCAGGTTTATCAAGTAGGGGAATTCTCCAATGATGTAAATGCTCCAGGGGTATTATTGCTGAAATTATTGAAAGGCTCAAATATAGATGTCAGTCATCCTACTTGGGATTTAATGATGAAGAATGTTTATTCTTTAAATGCATTTCAGGTCAATAAGGAAGATTTTGATCTGAATATAATGTATAAGCAGCCTGAAACTGGAAATCCAATAAGGTTTATTCCAGAACCAGGCTTGAAGGATAAGCAAATTATTGAGGTGATGAATCTGGATAATTTGAATCAAAATGGGGATAATGGAATGGATGGTTTCTTTGACTTTATCTCTAATCCACCCTTAACAATAGATGCATCAAAAGGGAAAGTCTTCCTTCCTTCCGTTGAGCCTTTTGGAGAAAGGGGTTTGAAAAGATGGATGAAAGAGCATTCTAGTCTAACAGATGAAAAAATAGAGACCTACCTGTATCAGGAATTATACAACCTTACTAAATCTGATGCAGAACAGCATCCTGAAAAAAATAGATTCTTATTAAAGGGTTCTTATAAATCGGAATCTGGATCAGACATCTATTTAAATGCCTTCAATCTACCGCAAGGATCCGTAAAAGTTACTCAAGGTAGTGAGACACTTACAGAAGGGGCAGATTTCATTGTCGATTATTCTTTAGGTAGGGTAACGATTACCAATGAGAGCAAGTTAAATGCAGGAACTCCAATAAGCGTATCGGTAGAGAGTAGATCACTATTCAGCTTCCAGACGAAAAGATACATGGGGTTGCACGTGGATCATAAGATCTCTGATGATGTAGTTTTCGGAGGGACCATACTGAACCTAAGGGAATCTCCATTGACCAATAAGATCAATTATGGTGAAGAACCAATAAACAATACCATTTGGGGATTGAACGGTTCTTATCAAAAGGAGTCTACCTTCTTAACTAGGCTGGTAGATAAAATACCCTTGTTGGATACGAAAGAAAAGTCGGACTTTTTTGTTAATGCAGAATTTGCTCAATTCATACCTGGTCACCCTAGTATTATTGATATCGATAAAGGGGGGACAGCGTATATTGATGACTTTGAAAATGGACAAACTAAGATCTCCTTACTATTCCCTAGATCATGGAAATTAGCGAGTGTGCCATTAGGGGTGGATTCAACAGACGGAAAGTTTAGTGAGGCAGAATTTGCGAATGATATAAGATCCGGATATAATCGTGCAAGTTTGAAATGGTATCAAATTGATGATATATTTTATGGCTTAACTGCACCGAGTAATATAGAAGATAACGATGTTATTTTAGAAGATCCATATCAAAGAGATGTTCGAATAACAGAGATTTTCACGAATAAAGATTTAGCGACCTTCGAATTAAATAGGTTGAGACCTTTGAACTTGACTTTTGACCCAGAAGAAAGGGGAGAATACAACTTTGATGTTGATGCTGAGCCTGGGATTTCTGCTGGGATTTCTTCAGATGGAAAATTGAATGCTCCAGAATCACGTTGGGGTGGGATCATGCAAAAGGTTAGAACCACAGACTGGGAAGAGGCCAATATTGAATTTATTGAATTCTGGATGATGGATCCATATTTAAACAATCCAGATCAAGAAGGGGGTAATTTGTATATTAATATTGGAAGTATCTCTGAGGATGTTTTGCAGGATTCAAGAAAATCATTTGAGAATGGTTTACCAACAGGGGATAATTTAACCTCTTTGGAAACCACGGCATGGGGGGTAGTCTCTAATTCACAATCTATAATCAGAAGTTTTGATAACGCGAATGGAGCAAGTCAAGATTACGGGTATGATGGTTTGAATGACGACCAGGAGGCTGAATTTATTTCTCCATCTGAAGGGATTACTGAGACCTATCTGCAGCGGTTGGTTACACTTCACGGAGTGAATTCTCCTGCTTATACAAATGCAATACAAGATCCTTCAGGAGATAATTATGGATTTTATCTTACAGATGATTTAGATGCAGCGGATGCCAATATCACAGATAGATATAAGCGCTACAACGGTTCAGAGAACAATACCTTCAATTCATTTTCAGGAAACGGATCTCGAGTACCAAACTCTGAGGATATCAATGATGATAATACTTTAAATAGTAATCAAAATTATTACCAATACGAGGTGGATCTGCACAAGGATATGTTGAGCGCAGAGGATAATCCGTATATCGTTCAGGAAATAAATGATGTTGGACCAAAAGGGGAGACCAATTGGTATTTGTTTAGAGTTCCCGTTTCTGAATATCAAACGAAATTTGGACCTATCTCAGATTTTAAATCTATTCGTTTTATTCGTTTGTTTATGCACGGATTTAAAGAGCAGGCAACCTTGCGATTTGGAACCTTGGATATGGTGCGTGGAAACTGGAGAAGGTATACGCAGGAAATTGAAGAAGGTGAAATTGAAGATCCCGATGCTACCTTGGTGGTCTCTTCAGTGAATATTGAAGAAAACGGGAAAAGAGAGCCGATCAATTATGTATTACCTCCCGGTATCGAAAGGGAAATTTTACAAGGTGCTTCTTATGCCTCTGCGCAGAATGAGCAATCTCTTTCTTTGAGAATTTGTGATTTAGATGAAGGTGCCTCAAAATCTATTTTTAAGAATATTGGCGTTGATTTAAGGAATTACAAACGTCTAAAAATGTATGTGCATGGAGAGTCTCTAGAAGATGAGATGACCCAGTCTGGAGACCTAAGTTTATTTGTGCGTTTAGGGACAGATTATAAGCAGAATTATTACGAATATGAACTGCCACTGGAAATGACCAGTTGGGGAGATAATAGTCCTCTAGGCGTTTGGCCGGATGGAAATATTGTAGATATTTCATTTGATGATTTAATCAAATTAAAGCTGAATAGAAATGATGCCATTAGAGCTACTATAGATTCATCGGATCCTGTGGATTACACCACTAAGTACGATCAGATACTAGCGAATGGGAAACGAATATTTGTAAAGGGAAATCCTAACTTAGGAGATGTCCGTTCCATCATGATTGGGGTTAGAAATACGGGGTCAACAGGAGAAAAATGTGCAGAGATTTGGGTAAATGAATTACGTCTTACTGAATTTGATCAAAGCTCAGGATGGGCCATGAAGGCTGAAATGAAAACCAAATTAGCCGACTTTGCGAATGTTAACCTAAATGGTGGGTATAGAACAGATGGCTTTGGATCGTTAGAGCAAAGTATGAGTGAAAGGAGTCTAGAAAATATTCGAGACTTTGGATTTAATACAACCGTTCAGGCAGGGGATTTATTCCCAGAGTCTTTCGGTGTTCAATTGCCAATATACTATGGTATAAATGATGTATTGAAAACGCCAAAATACAATCCATATGATCCAGACGTAAAATATGAAGATGCATTAGATGCAGTCAGTGGAAAGGAAAGGACAGAATTAGCAGACAAGGTTGAAGATAGAGTTACCCATAGGAGTTTTAATATCTCAAATATTAAAATAGATCCTAAAAAGAAGAAGGGTAAAAAGAAGCATTTTTTTGATTTGAAAAATGTTAGAGCCTCTTATGCCTTCACTGAAATGGAGGCCAAAAACCAAGATGTCAAACAAAATTTGGAGCAGAACTACCAAGGAACCCTTGGGTATGCCTATAATTTTGGAGCTAAAAAGATTGAGCCATTTAAAAAAATGAAATTCTTGAGGTCTAAGTTTTTGAGACCTATAAAGGAATTCAATTTCTACTTGATGCCTAAGAGTATCTCATTTGCTAACACGGTAGTGAGGGATTTTAAAGTGAAAAAGATTCGTCCAGTAAGTTTTATTGGTCAGTCAACGGAGGGTGAGGATGTTTTTGAGTTTGATCCAATCTATACTCAGAATTTGAATTTTACTAAAAATTTCAACCTGAAATATGATTTTTCAAGATCACTAAAGTTCAATTTCACATCTAATTCTAAGTCTAGATTTGATAACGAGTCCGATTCAGGAAGAACCGCGAATAGTGATATCTGGCAAGAAATCTGGAAATTGAACCAGGGAAATACTAGAACCTATCACCAAAGTTTCAATGGAACCTATGAATTGCCTTTGAAGTATTTCCCATGGACAGATTGGATGAAGGTGAACTTGAAGTACAATTCGTCTTACGACTGGATTAAAGGTTCTCTTTTTGCGGATGATGATCCATTATCACCTCGCTACGGAAATACGATTCAGAATACAGCCGATAAGGAAATTAGAGCGGGCTTTACAATGGATAAGTTGTATAAGAAGATTCCATTCTTAAAAAGACCTTATAGGAGAAAGTCAAGGTCTAGCCGTAGCAGTGTGAAAAAGAAGGAGGATGAAAAAGAAGGAGAGGATAAGAAAAAGGATAAGAAATCGAAAAAAGATAAAAAATCTAAACCGAATAGTACCCTTGATTTTATTGCTGGATTATTAACATCTGTTAAGAAGTTTGATATTTCTTATAAACAATCGGAAGGGATTTCATTACCTGGATTTAAAGAAAATCCAACATTTTTTGGTCAGTCTGATGATGCGCTATCCGGTATAGCCCCTGGTTGGAGATTTGCATTAGGGGATCAAAAGGACATTAGGGAGACAGCTGCAGGAAATGATTGGTTGGTAAGGGATGATTCTACTTTCAATAGTCAGTATTCAAAATTGTTTGGAACAACGCTAACTTTAAAAAGTACTGTTGAGCCCATCAAACGTTTTAAAATTAATTTAATAGCAGATAGGTCTTATAGTTTAAATAGGTCCGAATATTATAGGGAGTCTACTGAGACAGGGGAATTTGAAATTCAAAATACCAATGAGACGGGGAATTTTAGAATTTCAATTAACTCAATCAGTACTTCATTTAAGGATATGGATGTTTTATATGAAGACTTCTTGGGCTTGCGAAAAGATATTGCTTTCCAAGTGGCATCTGATAAAACAGGTATTGCAGAGGGAGCACTTCCAGAAGATGAAGACGGCTTTCCAATTGGGTTTAATGGAACTTCTCAAGAAGTACTTATTCCTGCTTTTTTAAATACCTATGGAGGAAAGTCTACCACAGAAGCCTTAACGAGCGTAAGTGATCTTAAGGATATGATCCCTATGCCAAATTGGACTGTTCGGTATGATGGCTTGAAGGATTGGAAAATCTGGAAAAAGAAGGTGAGGACCATTAGCCTGACTTCTGGATATAGTTCAGAGTATACGGTAGGGTCATTCTCTAGAAACTTACTGTTTGATCCATTGGAGAATCAAGGAGGGGCTTATACGTATAATGAAGATCAAACAGATATTTCGGGAGCTAGTTTTGATGCCAGTGGAAATTTTGTTGGGAGGTATCAAATTGCTCAAGTTTCTATTCAAGAGCAATTCAATCCATTGATTAAGGTGGATGTTACATTGAAAAATAACTTCACTTCAAGGATGGAGTATAAGACTAGTAAAACAATGACGCTAAATGTGAATAGTAGTCAAATGTTAGAAGAGAGTGCTAGGTCGTTTGTCTTAGGATTTGGATATAAAATCAATGATATAAAAATCTTCAAAAAAGCAAAGTCAAAAAGTACGGTGCCTAGAACATTGGATTTCAATTTGGATTTTGATTTTTCGTATTCAAAATCATTAATTAGAAATATATTTGAGATTGATGAAGAACCACAGATAAGTAGTGGGAAAGAACAGTTTGGAGTCAATTGTTCAGTGAATTATATCATCAATGAGAAGATTAGCGCAAATGTGTATTTCAATAGAAATGCTTCTGAAAGTTTTGTCTCTACAAGTTATCCATTAACCGATACTAATTTCGGATTCAAATTGCGTTATTCACTAACACAATAATTTTAAAGTATTTTTAAGATAAATCCATTGGAAACCGTAAATTTGACAAAAATTGAATTTCGATGAACATACCAGAAAATCTTAAGTACACTAAAGATCACGAATGGATTCGTGTAGAAGGTGATACAGTAGTTATAGGGATTACAGATTTCGCTCAAAGCGAATTAGGTGATATCGTTTACGTAGAGGTAGAAACAGAGGGAGATACATTAGACTCAGAAGAGGTATTTGGATCTGTTGAAGCTGTAAAAACAGTTTCAGATTTGTTTATGCCGCTTTCAGGAGAAATTACTGAATTCAACGAAGCGTTGGAAGATGCTCCTGAGATGGTAAATCAATCTCCATACGAAGATGGATGGATGATTAAAATAAAAATGAGCGATGCTTCTCAGTTAGATGAGTTGATGGATGCAGCGTCTTACAAGGATCTTGTAGGTGCTTAATCTAATCATTATAGATAAAAAAATGCTCCCAGCCTGGCTGTGGAGCATTTTTGTCGTTATAGGAAGTCTTACTCCTTCAGACGCTATTCCAGAAGGATTGGAGCAGCTTTCTGACAAAGGTATTCACTTCTTCTTACATTTTGTGGTTGCACTGCTGACTGCTATTGGTTTAATGAAGGCTAATCATGGTAGAGGACAATATGTCCCGATCATTATTGTAGCAGTAGTATATAGTATCCTTCTAGGAGCTTGTATGGAGTTCTTACAGGGATTTATTCCAGGTAGGTTTGGCGATGTGTTAGATTTTGCAGCAGATGCAATAGGAGCTTCGCTAGCAGTCCCATTAATACTCCTGTATACGTACAGGTGTATAGATTAACCCCCCCCTTCCCCTTTATTGTTTAAGTATACCATATTGTTATTTTCGACATACTATTTTGGATATTAATGCGTTTTGATTTTAAGAACACTACTGATAGTAAGGTAGTTATTTTAATCCCTCATTAATATTAATAAATATATGTTAGAAAAAAAGAACCCTCGAAAGAATTTAGAAAAGAAAAGATGGACCTTTCTACTAATAGGTCTCACTTGCTCCTTAGGTATCTCTTTAGCTGCAATTAATTGGAGTAGTGCTGAACATGGAATAACAATTATAGATTGTAGTTATCCTATTTTTGATGATGATGAAACGGTGATTTCTGTGACTTTTCCAGAGCCAAAACCTTTGCCACCACCACTTCCTAAAATAGTAGAGATTGAGATAGTGCCAGACGATACTGAGATTGAAATAGACTTGATTTTGAGTCCCGTTGATATTGATGAGGATGAGCCTGTGGAAATTGTTGAGGATGATGATTTCGATTTAGTGGATGAGATTATCCCGTTTATTGCTGTTGAGAATTTGCCAATTTTCCCAGGTTGTGAAGATGTTGCCAAGGAGGAACAATTGGCCTGTTTTCATGAAAAGGTAATGCTAGATCTTAATAAGAAATTTAAGTATCCTACCATGCCAAAAGAAATGAACGTGGAAGAGAAGATCTTGGTAACTTTCGATATCAATAAAGATGGAGAAATACAAAATGCAAAAGTTGCAATTGGTAGTGATCCTGATTTGAAAGCAGAAGCGCTGCGGTTGATCCGCTCCATCCCAAAAATGAAGCCTGCCTCCCAATTGGGAAAGCCAGTATCTGTTCGTTATACCTTGCCAATCGATTTTAAATTGAGATAGGCCTTTGTTAAGTTAAGGTTTAAAGTAGGGAAATGTTTAAGATTACCTTTTTTGGTATGGTTTATGATTTTCACTTAAGAAGCTAAGTTTAATGGAAAGCAAGATTGCCTTTCTTTTCATTGAACGGCATAAAGACAAGTCTGAAATCCGTATTGATTAGTGCTATTGAGAGATATGATTTAGCCTATATGTAAGAGGAGTAAAGGGCTTAAGGATGGAAAAATAATCGAAATTTATCGATAGGAAGTCTTTGTCTTGTGTTTTTTTTTAATAAATTCGTGCAATAAATTAATAATTCCAAAGACCATGCTGGAGAAAAAGAATCCTAAAAAAGATTTGGAAAGAAAGCGCTCAACATTCTTGTTGATTGGGTTAGCGGTAGCCTTAGGTTTTTCTTTAATCACAATAAACATGAAGTTCTATGAACCAAGATCTCTTACAGAGTTTGGTGACCTTCAAGTTGAGGATGTTGAAGACGAGGAGATTACCCTTACTCAGCAAGAAAGAAAACCACCACCGCCACCACCACCACCACCGCCACCGGTGATTACAGTTGTTGAGGATGATGTGGAAATTGAAGAGGAGCTGATAGTCCAAGATGTTGAAGCTGATGAAGAAGAAATTGTCGAGATCATTGAAGATATTGACGAAGATGTCGATGAAATCATCAATTTTGCAGCTGTAGAAGACAAACCAATTTTCCCTGGTTGTGAAGACGTACCAAAGGATCAAAGGGTTCAGTGTTTTCAGCAAAAAATGATGAAACGAATCAGTAAGAACTTTGAATACCCTCCTATGGCTAAGGAGATGAATATTCAAGAGAAAATCTATGTTGAGTTCGTTATCGGAAAAGATGGAAAAATCACGGATGCCAGAGTAGTGAAAGGATCTGATCCTGACCTAAAGAAGGAAGCCTTGAGATTGGTTAATTTGTTGCCAGGCTTAAAGCCGGCAAAGCAAAGAGGAAAGCCAGTACGTACCAAGTACACTGTGCCAATTTCTTTTAAATTAACTCATTAAAATAATATAAATGCCCCAACCAATTTTTGGTTGGGGCATTTTTTTTGTTAAAAATATAAACTTGTAATTATCTTTTAAAACAGGTATATTCGTTAGTTACGAGGATAATAGAATAAGATATGAGAAGAATAATTAAGAAATGTTTTAGTTTTTTGTTGATAGTACTTTTATTTCAAAGTTGTATTCCTTTAAGTGAAACTGTGTACCTTCAAACGGATCGTAAACAGGAAAATCAATCCTATATATTAAAACGTGAAAAGTATATTGTAGGATACAATGATATACTTTATGTAACAGTTAAGACCGTCGACAGTGAGGCTTTAACCAATCCAGCATTGAATGCTGGATATGCAAACGAAGGACTTTTTTATTTAACGGGGTATACAGTAGAT
Organism: uncultured Flavobacteriales bacterium; assembly: GCA_913063375.1. Lineage (GTDB taxonomy): Bacteria > Bacteroidota > Bacteroidia > Flavobacteriales > CAJXXR01 > CAJXXR01. Next base: position 41,658 of record CAJXXR010000006.1, read on the forward strand.
TCAAACGGGTATATTGATGTTCCATTAATTGGAGAAGTCTACGTCTTGGGAAAATCAATAAAAGAGATCACAGACGATATTTCTGAAAAAGCCAAAATATCCTATAAAAATGCGGTTGTTACCGTAAAACCGAGTGGGGTTCAAGCGACCGTTTTAGGAGAGGTGCATCATCCCGGTAAGTATACCTTTTATGAAAATAACGTAACCATTTTTGACGTTATTTCTAAGGGGGGAGACATTACTTCTTATGGGGATCGTCGTAGGATGAAAATTGTCCGTAGAACAGATGATGAGGTAAAGGTGTATTATGTTGATTTAACGACCCAAGATATCTTTACATCGGATTTTTACTTCATTCAACCGGGAGATGTTGTATATATACAGCCGCTACCAATGAAGAGTTGGGGGATAGGAGTAAATGGTGCTAGTACCGTTCAAATAGTCTTCTCAATGCTAACATCGACTCTTCTTTTGGTTAATTATTTGAATAATTAAAATAATGCCTATGCATATAGATAATAAAGCTGGAAATAAGGATAATTCACTTGTTGATAAAGTAGATTTAAGATCTATTTATGCCAAGATGTTGGGTAATTGGAAATTATTTTCAATTTCTCTATTGTTGTTCCTCGGATTGGCGGAGTTTAAAAATCGATATGCAACGGATATTTATCAATTGGAGACCAGTCTTCTGATCTCTCCTGATAAGGTGGTTGATAATGCAGCGCAGGACCTTTCGCAAAAATTAATCATGACGCGTCCGAGGGAGTTTTTCCTGAACGAGGTAGAGGTTTTGACCTCAAAGGAAATGACAAAAAAGGTTATTGAACAGTTGGACTTTGAGGTTTCCTATTATAGAAAAGGCCAATATAAGCTTACTGAAATTTACGATGAAAGCCCATTCTTTGTTGATTTTGATATGGATGCCTATCAGTTATTGGGGGTCGATTTTAATGTTTCTATCCTGAATGAAGAAGAGTATAGGTTATCAATCATTCTGCCGGAGGTGGTAAGAAATTTTAATTATACTACAAGAGATTTAGAATACGTAAAAGCGTCCGATCGTGTTATAGAGAGTGGGGTGTATAGGTTTGGAGATATTGTAGATCCTGATCTTTTCAATTTTAAACTAGAATTCCAGCCGAATGTGGACTTTTATAAAGGGAACTTTATATTTAGATTTAATGATTACCAGTCCTTGGTGTTGCAATACAATAGTGCTTTATCTACCAAAGCAGTAAAAGATGCTTCCGTACTAAATATTTTTATGGTTGGACCCAATAAGCGAAAATTATCCAATTATCTAAATACATTAACTTCCATCTATATAGATGAAAGTACAAATGGGGAGCGGGCAGAATCCAAAAGGACCATGGATTTTATCGACGGAGAATTGACTAGAATGAGCCTCAACTTAAAAAAATCGGGAGACGATTTATCCGACTTTCAAGAAAGTAGTGGAGTAGTTGATTATGGTTTTGAGTCTAAAGAGTTACTTCGAAGAAAGGAAAAGTACGAGGATCAACTCTTGGAATTGAATAATGAATTAGGATATTTTACAAGTATCTCAAGTTATCTGAAAAAAAATGATGATTACACTAATTTAGTGACTCCTTCCGTTGCAGGAATTGAGGATCCTTTATTGGTGAATTTAAGTGTGAAACTCCATAGTTTAGGCCTTGAAAAGGAAGAATTAACGAGTACAAAAAGTCAGGGTCATCCAGAGGTGATAGCTATTCAGGCTCAGATAAGTAATACTAGAGATGCCTTATTAGAAAATGTTACCAATTTGATTGGAAATACGCAAAGAAATGTCTGGATCATTCAAACAAAGATTAATAACTTAGCCAAAAGAAAAGAGGTGTTGCCTACAACCCAAAAAGGTATGCTTTCTAAGGAGCAAGATTTTAAGATCGATAATAAAATGTACAGCTTCCTTTTAGAGAAAAAATACCAAGCTGGGATGTTAAGGGCGGCGATTGGTTCTCAACATAAGGTGATAGATCCTGCAGTTGATATGGGGTACCAGCCCATTGGTCCAAAACGTAAGTTAAATTATATTTTGGCCTTCTTGATTGCTTTGGCTATACCTTTAGGATATGTGTTTATAAGAGAATATTTCAGGAATACAATATTGATACCTGAGGATATTGAGAGCCTTACAAACGTCCCAATTATTGGGACTGTAGCGATGGATGCTTCTAATAAGGATCTACCGGTAATTGCTCAACCAAAATCTAAATTGTCCGAATCCATTAGGGGAATTCGAACCAATTTAAATTACCTAACCAAAAACAAAGAGCAACAAACAGTGATGTTTACCTCTAGTTTGTCTGGGGAGGGGAAAACCTTTATCTCAATCAACTTGGCTTGTATGTACGGTATTTCCGGAAAGAAGACCTTGTTGATAGGAGCGGATTTGAGAAAACCCAAAATATTTAGAGAGTTTAATCTTCAAAATGAATTGGGATTGAGTAATTATTTGGTAAACCAAGCAAGCTTGGAGCAAATAATCAATGAAACGGAAGTGGAGAATGTTGACGTGATTTTATCAGGTCCTGTGCCTCCAAATCCAGCTGAGTTATTGGACTCACAGGAGTTCAAAGACTTAATTGAAACCTTGAAAGGTACCTATGAGCGTATTGTAATTGATACTGCACCAATGGGTATTGTAGCAGATGCCTATTTAATTTATCCATTAACGGATAGGATGGTATACGTTACAAGGCAAGGAGTCACGTATAAATCGATGATTAAATCTATCGATATGCAATATGATACAGGTAAGCTAAAGAACGTATCTATTGCCTTGAATGGGTTTAGAATTGAAGACACATACGGGTACGGTTACGGCTATGGTTACGGCTATGGTTACGGTTATGGATATGGCTACGGCTATGGATATGGCTATTATGTAGAAGATGAAAAGAGAAGTTTTTTAAGTCGATTATTCGGAAAGAATAATGGATAAAAGAGTTATATAGATTTATGAGGATAACAGTGATAGGAACAGGTTATGTCGGATTGGTGACAGGAACCTGTTTTGCTGAGATGGGTAACAGTGTTATTTGTGTAGATACAAACGAAGATAAAATAGCCCAATTGAAAGAGGGAGAAATCCCTATTTATGAGCCCGGTTTGAAAGAACTGGTCCAAAAGAACTTTAGTAAAGGGAGTTTGCAATTTACAACGTCCTTATCAGAAGGATTAGAAAGGGCAGAAATTGCATTTATCGCTGTAGGAACACCTATGGGGGATGATGGTTCTGCTGATTTGCAATATGTTTTAAGTGTGGCGTCCTCTATTGGTAAGCACATGAAGGCTGAATTGGTTGTTGTGGATAAATCTACAGTACCTGTAGGAACTGCAGACAAAGTTCGTGCATCGATTCAACAAGAATTAAGCAAGAGAGGAGTTACCATTGATTTTGATGTAATATCAAACCCCGAATTTTTAAAAGAAGGTGCAGCTGTAAATGATTTCATGAAGCCCGACAGAGTTGTTGTTGGTGCGGACAAGGAATCCTCTATGGAGGTGATGAAGCAATTGTACAATCCTTTTTTCAAGACGAGGGATCGTTTGGTAATGATGGATGTTCGTTCGGCGGAAATGACGAAATATGCTGCAAATGCAATGTTGGCTACCAAAATTTCATTTATGAATGAAATGGCGAACATTTGTGAGCGTATTGGGGCAGATGTCAATATGGTAAGAGAAGGGATAGGTTCTGATAGCCGAATAGGCTATAGTTTTATATTCCCAGGTTGTGGATATGGAGGGTCTTGTTTCCCAAAAGATGTAAAGGCACTTTCTAAAATTGCCTTAGATAGTGGTTACGAATCTGTACTGATCAACAGTGTAGAAAAGGTCAATGATGTTCAAAAAACAATCCTCGCTGAAAAGGTGCAAAAACGTTTTGGTTCAGATTTATCCGGAATGACATTTGGAATTTGGGGATTGTCTTTTAAGCCTGAAACAGATGATATGCGTGAGGCGACAGCCATTTATACGGTGAAACTATTATCAGCGCTTGGTGCGAAATTTAAGGTATACGATCCAAAGGCTATGGATGAAGCAAAGATGCATTATTTGAAACCTTATGCGTCTTCAGTAACTTATTGTACGAATAAATACGATGTATTGGATGGGGTAGATGCCCTGATTTTACATACAGAGTGGAAAGAATTTAGGTCACCAGATTTTGATGAGATGACCAAAAGGATGAAAGCTAGTATCTTCTTCGATGGAAGAAATCAATTTAAAGATCAAGCAATGAAAAGTCTTGGTTTTGAATACTACAGAATAGGTAAATAACGTAGATTTTTTTTGATGCAGGATATCAAGATTAGTGTGATTGGATTGGGGTATGTTGGTTTGCCATTGGCCGTTGAATTTTCTAAAAAATTTCCAGTTTGTGGACTGGATATAAACAGAGAACGTATAGCTGGATTAAGCAAAGGAACTGATGATACCTTAGAAGTAGGTGATGCCGATTTAAAGGCTGTTCTAAAGGCAGATAACAATGCAATGAACGGGTTATATTTGGGATCAGATCCTATATGTCTCGACGATTCCAATTTTTATATTGTAACGGTCCCTACCCCGGTTGACAAATACAACCGACCAGTCTTAACACCTTTGATAAAAGCAAGTGAGTCGATAGCAAAGGTACTTAAGAAAGGAGATATTGTGGTCTATGAATCTACAGTATATCCAGGATTGACAGAAGAGGAATGTATTCCTGTATTGGAGCAAACATCTGGTCTGAAATTCAATGAAGACTTTTGTGTGGGCTATTCCCCTGAAAGAATAAATCCGGGAGATAAAAAACATACAGTAACCAAAATATTGAAAGTGACTTCAGGTTCTACACCTGAGTCTGCTGAAATCATAGATTCTGTTTATAGGGAAATTATTACAGCAGGGACTTTTAAAGCAAGCTCTATAAAAGTGGCAGAGGCTGCTAAGGTTATAGAAAATGCACAAAGAGATATCAATATTGCCTTCGTGAACGAACTGGCAAAGATCTTTTCTTTGATGAAGATCGATACAACAGAAGTATTGGCTGCGGCAGGTACTAAGTGGAACTTTTTACCCTTTAAGCCTGGTTTAGTTGGTGGTCATTGTATAGGAGTGGATCCTTTTTATTTGGCTCAAAAGGCACAAGAGTTGGGGTATCATCCTGAAATAATTCTTGCCGGAAGAAGGATGAATGATTCTATGGGGTCTTTTGTTTCTTCGGAGGTAGTCAAATTAATGGTTGCAAAGGATCTTCAAATTAAAAATGCTGATGTATTGGTACTGGGGATTACGTTTAAAGAAAATTGTCCAGATATTAGAAATACAAAAGCTATTGATGTTATTAATGAATTACAGTCTTATCATTTCAATGTAGATGTCTACGATCCTTGGGCCTCTAGGGTTGAAGTTCAGAATACCTATGGTATTGATGTGATCTCAAAATTGGATAAAAAGTATTCTGCTGTAGTATTGACGGTTTCTCATGATGAATTTAAGGATCTTGATATGAGTAAACTGCTAACATCGGATGGAGTGGTGTACGATGTGAAATCATTTTTCAGTAAAGAACAGGTGGACGCAAGATTATAATGGGAGAAAACTTTAGTAAATATCACGAAGGAGAATTGACAGGGAAGTCATTCCTTGTAACAGGAGGAGCAGGTTTTATTGGTTCAAATATTGTTCAATATTTATTGGAATATGGAGCCTCTAAGGTGCGTGTTTTAGATAATCTATCTAATGGCTATTATAAAAATATTAGACCATTTATAGATCATCCTGCGTTCGAATTTATGGAAGGAGATATCCGTGATTTTGAAACTTGCTTGAAGGCTGTGGAAGGTGTAGATTATATATCTCATCAAGCTGCTTTGGGATCTGTACCTAGGTCTATAAAAGATCCATTAGCAACCAATGCGGTTAATATTAGTGGATTTTTAAATATGTTGAATGCTGCTAAGGAAGTAGGGGTAAAAGGTTTTGTATATGCTGCCTCTTCTTCTACTTATGGAGATTCAAAATCACTGCCTAAGGTAGAGGATAAAATAGGGAACCCACTTTCACCTTATGCGGTTACTAAATATGTAAATGAGCTGTATGCCAATGCATATTCTACAGTGTATGGAATGAAGAGTATAGGCTTAAGGTATTTTAATGTCTTTGGGCCAAAGCAAGATCCAAATGGTGCTTATGCAGCCGTAATTCCATTGTTTATCAAAGCCTTGGTAGACAAACAGTCTCCAACTATTAATGGAGATGGAGGGCAAACTAGAGATTTTACATTTGTACACAATGCTGTGCAAGCAAATATAAAAGGACTACTTCGTTGTGAATCAATTGAGCATCATGAAGTCGTGAATATTGCATTTGGAGAAAGAACTTCTTTAAATGAATTGTGGCAAGCTTTGAATGCTGCAGCAAAAAGTGATTTGAAGGCTATATACGGTCCTGATAGAGCAGGAGATATCAGAGATTCATTGGCTGATATTTCGAAAGCCAAATCTTTGATTGGCTATCAACCAGAGTTTTCAATGAATAAGGGACTTCAAATTACCTATGACTGGTTCATGGGGAGTAAGGACTTTATTTCAGAAACAGATAGAAAGTGATCATGCGGTGCATGTAGAAAGGAGATATGAAGAAAAATATTTTAATTACTGGGGGAGCTGGATTTATTGGCTCTCACGTAGTGCGATTGTTCGTAAATAAATATCCAAAATATAAAATTATTAATTTGGATGCTTTGACCTATGCTGGTAATTTGGAAAATCTTTCCGATTTAGAGGATAGTGATAATTACAGTTTTGTAAAAGCAGATATTAACGATCAAGAAGTTTTAGAAAAAATTTTCCGAACCTATGATATTACGGATGTAATTCATTTGGCTGCAGAAAGTCACGTAGATAGATCTATTCATGATCCTTTGGCATTTGTGAAAACAAATATTATTGGTACAGTAAATCTACTGAATGTAGCAAAGAGCTATTGGAAGGAAGATTTATCCAAACATCTTTTTTATCATATTTCTACGGATGAAGTATATGGAAGTTTAGGAAGGGATGGCTTGTTTACAGAATCGACAGCCTACGATCCAAATTCTCCCTATTCAGCATCTAAAGCAAGTTCAGATCATTTTGTTAGGGCCTATAATGAAACCTATGGTCTTCAAGTTGTGATTTCTAATTGTTCTAATAATTATGGTCCGAATCAATTTCCAGAGAAATTGATTCCACTATTCATACATAATATCAAAGAAAGGAAATCTTTACCCGTTTATGGGGATGGACAATATACAAGAGATTGGCTATATGTTGTAGACCACGCTCGCGCTATTGACTTGGTATTTCATGATGGTAAAAAGGGAGCGACTTATAATATCGGTGGATTCAATGAATGGACCAATCTGGATTTGATTCATGTTTTATGTAAAAAAATGGATCAAAAGCTAGGTAGGGAACCAGGTAGCTCTGCAGCATTAATTACCTATGTAATTGATAGACCAGGGCATGATAAACGCTATGCGATTGATGCTACAAAGATTAATAAAGAACTAAATTGGTCTCCTTCTTTGCAGTTTGAAGAAGGTCTGGAGAAAACGATTGATTGGTATCTTGAAAATGCTGACTGGTTGGAGAATATAACTTCAGGTAGTTACGTTGAATATTATAAAAAACAGTATAAATCTGAATAGTCAAATCACTGTTTGGAAGTCATATTAATGCAATTGAAGATGAAAGGAATTATTTTAGCAGGAGGTTCAGGTACTAGATTGCACCCATTAACATTGGCAACTAGTAAGCAGTTATTACCGGTGTACGATAAGCCGATGATATATTATCCCTTATCTGTCTTAATGTTAGCGGGAATTAGAGAGATACTAATTATTACCACTCCACACGATAGTGAAGCATTTCAACGATTATTAGGAGATGGTTCAAGTGTAGGCTGTAGATTTGAATATGCTATTCAAGAAGTTCCTAATGGGTTGGCGCAGGCCTTCGTTATTGGTGAGGAATTTATTGGAGATAGTTCGGTAGCCCTAATTTTGGGTGACAATATTTTCTATGGTTCTGGTATGGGAGCTTTATTGAGATCTAAGGTAAATGTTGAAGGGGCTTGTGTTTTTGCTTATCAAGTAAACGATCCAGAGCGATATGGAGTAGTTGAATTTGATGAAAATAACAAGGCAATATCCATTGAGGAGAAACCGGAAAATCCTAAATCTAACTTTGCTGTTCCAGGCTTGTATTTTTATGACAATAGGGTAGTAGAAATTGCTAAGACAATTAAACCCTCTGCTCGTGGTGAATACGAAATCACGGATGTGAATAGTGCCTATTTGGAAATGGAAGAATTGGAAGTTGGTATTCTAGATAGAGGAACTGCTTGGCTTGATACAGGAACTTTTATATCTTTAATGCAGGCAGGGCAATTTGTCCAAGTAATTGAAGATCGCCAAGGGTTCAAAATTGGATGTCTAGAAGAGATCGCTTACCGTCATGGTTATATAAATGCTGATCAGTTATTAGTATTGGCCGAGAAATATAAGAAAAGTGGATACGGAATCTACTTAAGAAATTTATTAAATCAATAATGTCAATAGAAGATGCTCATATCATAGATTTACCTAAAATTCACGATGTACGTGGGAACTTATCCTTTGTAGAGAGTGGAGGTCACATACCTTTTGACATTAAGAGGTCCTATTGGATTTATGATGTACCAGGAGGTCAGGTTCGTGGTGGGCATGCTTTTAAAAGACAGAATGAATTTATAATAGCCTTATCAGGAAGCTTTGATGTGGTGATTACTGATGGTGATAATGAAAGAACTATTCAGCTAAATAGATCTTATTATGGCTTGTATGTACCAAAAGGTATATGGAGAAGAATGGAGAATTTTTCCACCAATTCATTGGCTATTTGTTTAGCGGATACCCTGTATTCCCCAGAAGATTATATTAGAGATTGGGATACTTTTCTTAAACATAAAGAGGGATGAGTAAACTAACAGATATAAGAGATTGTATAAAGGTTAAATTGCCAAAAGTAGAAAATACAATGGGTAACTTGTCTGCCATTACTGGAGAAGAAACCATTCCATTTCCTATAAAAAGAGTATATTACCTATACGATGTCCCAGGTGGGGAAGAACGCGGGGGGCACGCGCATAGAGGTTTATATCAATTAATTGTTGCTGCAAGTGGTAGTTTTGATGTAGAGCTCTTTGATGGTAAAGAAAAGAAAATTGTAAGTTTAAATAGGCCTTATGATGCGTTGCTAATGAAACCTGGAATTTGGAGAGAGCTAAAAAATTTCTCCTCTGGTTCTATTTGTTTAGTCCTTGCTTCAGCAGCCTATGATGAGCTCGATTATATAAGAGATTTAAAAGAATTTATTGCCTATAAAGATGCCTAAAATTCACCCATTAGCAGACGTACAATCGGATAGAATAGGTGCTGGAACTCAAATCTGGCAGTTTGTTGTTGTATTAAAGGAAGCGCGAATAGGGGAGAATTGTAATATCAATTGTCAAGTTTTTATTGAAAACGATGTAGTCATTGGGGATCATGTCACGATTAAACCAGGTGTACAAATCTGGGATGGAATGTATATTGGAGACCATGTTTTTATAGGTCCTAATGCGACCTTCACGAATGATCTAATTCCAAGATCAAAGCAATATCCAACTAGTTTTCCAAAGACCTTTATAGGAGAAGGCGCTTCGCTGGGTGCAAATAGTACCGTTTTACCCGGAATTAGTATTGGGAAATATGCCATGCTAGGTGCCGGATCTGTATTAACGAAAGATATCCCAAATAACGAAGTCTGGATAGGGAACCCTGCAAAATTCCACGGTTTTATTACCAAGGAGGGAACCCTCTTGTCAAAACAATTGAAAGATTCAGAAGGCCAAACCTACTGTTGGAGGAATGGCGAAATAGAAAAGGAATGATACAATTTTTGGATTTACATAAAATAAATGAACAATATAGAGGACAATTAGAAGAAGAAATACATTCCGTTTTAAACATTGGCTGGTACATTAAAGGAGCTAAGAATGAAACATTTGAAAAAGAATTGTCCGATTATATTGGTGTATCGCATGCCATAGCTTGTTCCAATGGTTTGGATGCGCTACGGCTAATTTTTAAAGCATATATAGCACTCGGAAGGCTGAAGGCTGGAGAAGAAGTTTTAGTGCCTGCAAATACCTTTATCGCTTCCATCCTAGCAATTACAGATGTCGGATTGGTTCCCGTATTTATAGAGCCAGAAAATGCCCATTTTAATATTGATCCAAAGAAATTACAAGAAAGGATTTCTTCAAAAACAAAAGCCATCTTAAATGTTCATCTTTATGGACAAATCAGTTATTCTCAGGAATTAAAACAGCTGATTGATGCAAACAACCTTTTGCATATTGAGGACAATGCCCAAGCAATTGGAGCAAGTTGGAAGGGGGTGAAAAGTGGTGCCATTGGAGATGCTTCAGGATTTAGTTTTTATCCTGGAAAAAATTTAGGTGCTCTTGGAGATGCTGGTGCGGTATGTACTGATGATGCAGTTTTAGCAAAAACGATTCGCTCCTTGGCTAATTATGGATCTGAGCAAAAATATATTCACGAATGTCAAGGGCTTAATGCTAGAATGGATGAAATTCAAGCAGCAGTATTGTCGGTGAAGTTAAAGGACCTTGATGCTTCGAATGACAAAAGGAGAGAGATCGCTTTAAGGTATAGGGCTGAAATCAAAAATCCCCTTATAAAACTGCCAAATTGTATCGATAAAATGGGGCATGTTTGGCATTTGTTTGTAGTTCGTTGTACAGAAAGAGATGCTTTGCAATCTTACCTAACAAAGTGTGGAATTCAATCATTGATTCACTATCCAATCCCTCCTCATAAACAAAAAGCCTATATTGAATTCGGTAATTGTGAATTACCAATTACAGAAAAATTGGCAAATGAAGTTTTGAGTATTCCGATAAGTCCAATCATGGAACCTAACGAAGTTAGCCAAGTGATAAAAGCCATCAATGAATATAAATAACATAGAGAATGGATCATAGACCCAAAGTTTCCATATTGACATCCTGTTATAACCATGAAAATTTTGTGGAAGAGTTGGTACGGAGTGTATATGGTCAACAAGGGGTAGATTTTGAATTTCTTGTAATTGATGATGGATCAAAGGATAGTAGCGCTGATAAATTGGCACTTTTATCCAAGCAATATGATTTTTCTTTTGAAGCTCAATCGAATAAAGGTTTTACGCCTACCTTAAATAAATTATTAAAAAGAGCTACAGGGGATTATTTGGTGATAATAGCTTCAGATGATGTCTTAGCACCAGATAGATTAAAATTACAAGCCCAATTCCTGGATCAAAATCAAAAATTCGCACTGGTTTGTGGTGATGTCGTAGAGTTGGATGAAAAGGGAGTATTAGGGACTAAGGTGAGCTACCCTTTTACAGCCGAAGGTATTTTTAAAAAATTATTAAGAAAGGATATTTTTATTCTTGCTCCCACCGTAATGGTCCGAAGATCTATTGTAGAAGAATTGGATGGATGGGATGAAAGTTTAGCCATTGAAGATTGGGATATGTGGTTGAGGATTGCTGAGAAATATCCCTTGGCGTATATGGATCAGGTATTTGCATTATATAGGATCCATTCTGGTAATTCACATGCCAACTATATGCGGATGTATAGTGAAATGGAAAAAACGCTGGAAAAATTTAAACATAACAGGTTGTATGAAGAAGCAAAGTTCAAAATGTATCGGGATGCTGCTAGTTATTTAAGTGGAATAAGCGGTTATAAAAAACTGGCTTTTGGCTATTTCTTAAAGGCGGTGAAGAAAGTGCAACCTCAATTCATATTGAAATTTATGTTCAAGTTCCTTTTTATCTGGAAGCATTAACCAATTATGGGGAAGGTAAGAGAAATATTAGGGCACCCATTAATGCGGAATTTTTCATCGCTGGTATTTATACAGGGGATGAATTATATTTTCCCATGGATTACCTTTGCTTATCTTACTTATGTTTTGGGAGTAGAACTGATTGGTCGGATTGGGTATGCATTCGCAATCATTAATATATTGATGGTTTTAAGTGATTTTGGCTTCAACCTAACTAGTCCAAAAAATATATCTGTCTTCCGAAATCACAAACAAAGAAGGGATGAGATCTTCAATGGTGTATTGATATTGAAAGGGGGATTGAGTGTTATAGTTTTGATTGCTTTTATCCCTTTTGTTTTTTACTTTGATAAGTTACACAAAGATTACCTCCTATATATTTATTTTATTGGCTACGTATTGGCCAATGGCTTAATCCCAAAGTGGTTTTTCCAGGGGGTTGAGAAAATGCAGTATCTAACCCTATTTGTATTTATTTCTAAAGTAATATTTACGGCTGCTGTTTTTATTTTTATTCGCGAAAAATCTGATTTCTATCTCTATCCTTTAGCACTTTCAATTGCCGAAATGTCGGTGGCCTGTGTGTCTTTATACTTAGGGGTCAAACGCTTTGATATTCGGTTATTCGTGCCAAAGCGCATTAAATTGTTATACCTATTGAAAGAAAGTAGAACCTTTTTCTATTCTACTTTGTCCATTTCTATATTTACCCAATTGAATGTATTGGTAATTGGAAATATAAAAGGGGATTATAGTTTAGGTCTTTATACCACTGCAGAGAAATTTTATAATGCTGCATTAACGCTAATTTCACCGGTTAAAGATGTATTGTATCCATATATGGCAAAAAATAGGGATGTGCCATTGTATAAAAAATTATTCTTAGGAGTGACTTTAGTGACTATCCTGGGATCAATTATACTTTATTATTTCTCTGAAGAGGCTATAGCTTTATTATTGGACGACTCCTTTATTCCTGCTGCTAAATACTTGTCTTTCTTTGGTTTTATTTTACTATTTCAGGTGCCGTCTATGATGTTGGGATACCCATTGTTAGGTGCGGTAGGAAAGGCTAAGGAAGCGAATAAAAGTGTTATATATGCCACAGTAATGTATGTAACTGCTTTGGTCTTTTTGTATGAGCAAATAGAAATAGAAACAATATTGTATCTGTTATTACTGTTTCAGGTGTTTGTGCTTAGTTATAGATCTATTGCAACCTATAATTATTTCAAAAGAAGATGAGTTTATTAAAATTGCTATTATTGCCATTTTGGTACTTGTTGGCTCTTCTGCCAAGAAGAAAGAACCTGTGGGTGTTTGGTTCAAATACTGGGAATAGTTTTGGAGATAGTACGGGTTATTTTTTCACTTATATAGTAGAAAATCAATCCACTATTACAGCAGTTTGGATTACAAGTTCAAAGTCAATTTACGATACGTTACAAACCCAAGGTCATCGGGTAGTATTAAAAGATAGTTGGCGAGCGAAATGGATTTGCCTTAGAGCTGGAAAGGGCTTTACAACGCATGGAAAGAACGACCTATGCAATGAATTTACCAATGGAATTGTACTCTATAATTTATGGCATGGTATGCCATTGAAAAAAATAGGACACATTCCTCCAAAGAGTTGGTTGAAAAGATGTTTTTATAGGGTATGGTACCCTCAAAAGTGGGATTATTTCTTCGTAACGTCTGATAAGTTCAAGCCAATTATGGAAAACTATATTATCAATAGTTATAAGCCTGTAGAGAAATTGGAAGTGTTGGGTATGCCTAAATACGATAGGTTTTACGGGGATGGAGAAGAAATTATTATTAGTGAGTATAGGGCGGAATTCGGACAAGATGTTCGTTTTGTTTTGTTCTGTCCTACCTATAGAGAGCAGAACGAATTTGAAGCATATTCCTCCTTTGGAAAGATAGATATCTTTAAAGAATATGATTTTAACCCGGATGAATTACAAGCTTTGATGGATTCCCTTAATGCCGTCTTTTTGGTGAAGATGCATCCTATGGCTAGTGATAAATTGGATATAAAACCTATTCATAATAGGATAAAGTTGATTGAAGGGGATGAGATAGATGATGTCTATTATTTGATGAAAGATACGGCAGTGTTATTGTCAGATTATTCAAGTATACTTTTTGATTTTTTGGTTTTAGATAGACCTATTATTCACACCGTTTTTGATTTGGATTTATATAAGGAAATACGGGCTTTTAATTTTGACTATAAAGAAATAGTAGCCGGACCAGAAACGGCTAATTGGGCAGAGGCTTTCAAGGCTATTCAAGGCTGCTTAGAGCAGGATGAATACAAACAGCTAAGAGAAGAAGTAAATGCGTCAGTAAATGCTTTTGAGTTGAGTAAAAGCTATAGTAGAGCACTTTATGAGTTCTGTATAAGTAATTAATGGTAATGGATTAGATCATTTGAGTTTGTTTCTTTCGTTTCTTAATATTTCATTTATCAAGGTAGAGGAGGTTCCTTTGGTATAAGGGAAATACATTATTTGAACTTTTACCGCATTAAATTGTTTTTCAAAGGCTCTCCATTTGTCGGTATTGTACCAGTCATCTCCAACGAACATAACATCAAATTTCAACTTGTCCCACATCTCAATTTTGTTCATAGAATTTTGAGGGACTACTGCATCTACAAATTTGATATTTCGAACAATTTCCATTCGCTCTTCAAAGGGAATAACGGAACTCTTGCCTTTATAATTTAGTAGTAACTCATCAGTGGTTACGCCAACGATTAGTTTATCACAAAGTCCTTTTGCATTTTTCAATAAATTTAGGTGCCCGATATGAAATAAATCAAATACACCTGAAGTATATCCTACTACCATTTTCTAAAGTTTTTTATATTAAACAATAACCATGCATCCATTGGAGTGTCCTCTTTTTTATCTTGAAAAATTGCACTGAGAGGTACAGGGAATCCTATTTTTTTTCGGTTGATAATTTCTTCTGGAATCAGGGGTTTGAATATTCTTTTTAGAGGCTCTTTAAAGGAATCACCCATCCTCCATTCAAAAGGAGTTCCTACCATCATTTCTATTAATCTATGATCTACAAATGGAACTCTTGCTTCAACACTATTGAGCATTGTGGAATTATCAAGTCTTCGCAGTAATCCTTGTAAATGGTGTATTTGAAAATAGTAGGCGATTTTATCAATGGGTCTTTTCCCTGGGATATTTTCTAAGGCGAAATCCAATACTTCATCGTCAGAATTGGTTCCATAGCAATAACGCTGGTCAAACTCTTCCAATGTAAGGTTGTCGGCTTCATTCGCCCATTTGAATATTCGATCATAACCCCAAAATAACTCATCGGCTCCCTCTCCTGAAAGAACAACAGTATTTTCTTTTTTAACGGCTTGGGTCATTAAATGAATCAAAATTTCATTTGGAACAGAGAGTGGTTCTCTTTTTTTCTGAATCATGTATTTCCCTGTTTCAATAAATTTTTCTTTATTAACCAGAACCTGGTGGTGGATAGACTGAAGATTAGCATTGGCCAATTTGCTCCACTCAAATTCATTGAGATCTTGAAATCCAACAGTCCAAGTATGAGTAGGTTGGAGTAAGTAGGTTAATATAGTACTATCTAAGCCGCCACTTAAGTAGCTTCCGATAGGTACATCTGAACGCTTCCGAAGACGGACGGCATCTATGATTAAAGCTTCAAGATCTTCATCTTTTGGAGCCTGTTGGTCGTCCATTTTTAATTCCCAGTAACGAACAAACCTTCCGTTTTTATAATAATGTCCTGGAGGAAAGGTTTTGATGTTTTGATAACAGGTATAGCCCTTAACAGTCATTCTTAGTTTTCTGTATTGACGTATACCAAAGTCATCAATAGCGCTGTCCTCTAGTTCTAGAAGGGGAGCTATTTCACTTGCAAGATCTATCGTATTTTTCTTTTCTCGTATGTAAAGCGGTTTAATGCCTAGACGATCCCTTGCTATAAAGATTTCTTTATTTTTTGTATTGTAAATGGCAAAGGCAAACATCCCATTGAAATATTGAAGACACTTTTCACCGTATTTTTTATACATCTCGAGTACAACTTCTGTGTCAGAACTTGTTTGCACTGTTAATTGATGTTCTCGTATTAATTCTTTATAATTATAGACTTCTCCATTGTATATTAGATGAAAACCTTCTGAAATAAACGGTTGATTTGATCGGTTATTTAAATCTATAATGGATAATCTGGTATGCCCTAAATAATGGTTGTCAATGATGAGGCCTTCTTGGTGGTCAGGCCCTCTATGAGTCATTAAGTATAAAGCATTGTTAAGTTGCTTTATGTTATGTTCGGTATTGAATGAAGCTAATATTCCACACATAAAGGGGTAATGTTTATTTCAATAATATAAATGGTTTGTTTATTTAGTCTGTCTTACAATTTCAATTATTTCGGAACTAGAGATAGAGGGTGTTCTTGGGAAGTATGTTACCTCACAAATGTCTGAGAATTCATCAAACTTACCTGCCCAATCATTTCCCATCACCAAGATGTCTGCTCGATGTTCTATAATATAGGTCCGTTTTAGTGCTAATGATTCTTCATAAAAAACTTCATCAACAACCCCTAAAGCCTCGATTAGTTGCAGGCGTTCTTCTTGGGAGTATATTGGTTTCTTGGCCTTTTTATTGAAATTTAATTGGTCTGTAGAGATGCCTACTATAAGGTGGCCTCCCATCTGTTTCGCCCTTTTTAGAATATTTAGATGCCCAATATGTAAGAGGTCGAAAGTACCAAAAGTTATAATTCGTTTTTTCATAAAGTGCTATTTCAATTTTAGACTTCAATATTTAATAAGCCTTATCTGAAAGATTAAGCATGAATTAAGATAGTTAATTTAGCGTTAAATATGAACTTATTAACGTCGTAATACCTCTAACTATCCGATTGTTAGACACTGATACCTATTATTTACTTTACATTTACCATTCTTTTTAAGATGCTATATAATCGAAACCTGAATAATTTCACCCCTTTTAGTGGGCTAACTCGGAGAGTTTTGTGATTGAAGGTAATTATCTGTATTTTTAGTATTTAACAAATGATATAGAATTACAATTGAATTAAAATAATCCATTGGTGGGAAAAGACCGGTTGCATATACTTTTTGTAAGTCATGAATATTTCGATGACGAATTACCGGATGCGGGAGGTATTGGTCATTTCTTAGAAACCTTGTCAAAACTATTGGTTAAAAAGGGGCATACCGTTACTGTGATGGGCTATTCGTCGAAGAAATTGATTAAAAATACCAAAGGGGTAGATTTGCGTTTTTTCAAAAGCTATATATCCTATTTCCAAGGTGTTTATGATAGGTTGGAGCAACTTCTTCATTTGGTGGGACTGACAAGCCTGTTAATTCCACTTTTAAAGATGGATCGCAAAAGGTTGGCAAAGGAAGTCAAAGAATTTACAACCAATGAGGAAGTAGATATTATAGAACTAAATGATTATTTAGGTGACGGAGCTTATTTGAGTACGGATATCCCATCTATAGTTCGTTCCCACGGATCATATACCATGTTGCATAATGAGGCTGGATTTCGTCCTAATACTGCTTTTGAGTATTTCGAGAAATTACAAGCTCAAAAAGTTGAAATGGGAATTGGGGTGTCCAATTTTTCTTCTAGCATGTTGGCTAAATATTTCAACCTGTCAGATGTTGTTACGATATACAATGGTTTGGATTATGATAGTTATAGGGCTACGGAGATCAAAAATCATAACAGAATTTTTTATTTCGGTACATTATCAGAAGCAAAGGGTATGGACCGATTGGTAAACACCTTCAATCAATTGATTGCAAGAAATCCAAATTTAGACCTATTTATAGCCGGCAAGGTAAAGGCCTATTTTGAAAAAGTGATGTGGCCAAGATTTACCGAGCAGGCAAAAAAGAATGTTCACTTTTTGGGTTATCTCAGTAAGGATCAAATTAGACGTGAAATTGAGGAAAGTACTTTGGTTTATTTCCCTTCAAGAATAGAGAATTTTAGCCTTGCTTTATTGGAATCTATGGCTTGTGCGAGAGGGGTGGTATGTTGGGATATCTCTGCTTTCAGGGAGGTTATAAAGCATAAAGAGAATGGCTTAATTGTAGCAGATGTGGAGCAGGCAGTTGATGATATAGAAGCGTTATTTAAAAATAAATCACAATTGCAAAATTTGGCTAAAAATGCGAGAGAGACTATCGAAAATGAATTCACTTGGGAAACAAAAGGGAGAGAAAATATAGAATATTATATAGCTTGTATAGCGAAGCATGGAAGAAAGGTCAACTAATGAAATATTATTATCTGTCATTGTACCGGTGTACAATGTGGAGGAATACCTACGGAAATGTTTAGATAGCATCCTTGGGCAGACCTTCCGTGATTTTGAGTTAATCATTGTGAATGATGGTAGTCCAGATAATTCCGATAAAATTATAGCGGAATATCAGAATACAGATTCAAGGATAAAATTAATAACAAAAGAGAATGGTGGTTTGAGTTCGGCTAGAAATGCTGGAATTGAAGCTGCTGTTGGTAAGTATCTAGCATTTATTGATTCAGATGATTGGATTGATAAGGAAATGTTTTCCTGTATGCTTCAAAAAGGAATAAAGGCGCAAGCTGATATTATTTTTTGTGATGTACGTGGCGAGTATGAAGATGGGACAGTGAAGACTATTTACCAACAGGCTACCCACTTTCCTGAAATCATTGAGGTGAAATATTATCCACGTTTGTTCCTAGAAGTAGAGTGTTTCTCCTGTAACAAATTCTTTTTAAGGTCCTTGTTTATAGAAAATGATATCCGATTTCCAGAAGGGCTGTTATATGAAGATGTGGCCACCTTTCCTCGTTTGTTTTTCAAGTCTCGAAGGTTGGTTCGCATTCCGAAACAGTTTTATCATTATATAATTCGACCTGGAGCTATAACTCAGGTATATTCTAGTAAGGGACTACAATATTTAAAAGTCGTCAACATTGTAGAGGATTTTTTGAAAAAGGAAGCACTCTTTGAGAAGTATAAAGGCATTGTATATGAGTTTTATCTCTACCATGTTTTTTATAATTTGAGTATATATTGTAGTCATATCTCAAATTCAAAAGAAAGGGAATTGGCCTTTAAAGAACTTTATAAAAGTTTGAAGAACTATGGCATTAATTGGAGAAGAATAAAGGAAACCAAAAGGGCTGGAAAATCCCTTTGGATGCAAAGATCTTTGGCAAAAAGACTATATTATAGATTATTTTGGGATTTTCCCTACCTATTAAAAGTACTATTAAGGATATATCATGAATTTAGAATTAAGAAAAGATAATATAAGATACCTGTACTATTTACTGTTGCTGTTTATGTTTTTTTATGGAATTCAGTTTACAGGAATGGCCTTTAGTACTTCAAAATACTGTCTGGTTTTAATCTCGATCGAAGCCTTTTTAATACGGCAGGTATACATTAGAAAGGACGTCATTGTTCAGATGTTTTTAGTGGGGATGGTGGTGTTCTATTCCTATTATATTTCCAATGTGCGAGGGGATGGTGACATGCAGGTAATAGAATTGGGAACAACCCTTTTACTAGAATGTTATTTCATTGGTTCTTTATTGGCTAATATTTTGAAATATAGGGGGTTTACGGCCTCTAAATTTATGGATTTATTGACTGCAGTATTCGCTCTTCAAGGTGGTTTAATGCTGCTTATGCTTATATCTGGAAGCTTTCGAGATTTTATTTTTGGGGCTACTGGAAATCATGGTTTGAATCAGTTCATAACTACAGGACATAGAGGCTTGGCTATATCATGGCATAAGTATTATGATTTCTCTTCTTTTCAATCCATTGGAGCCATTATTATCGCATTGAAATATCGCTATTCCCATAAGTTAACAAAATTCGATATTCTAAAATATGTACTTATCATCTTCTCTGTAATTACCTCTGGAAGAACAGGGATGATTGGGGTGGTTTTATCTTTTGCGCTTTTCCTTTGGAGTTTTTTATATGTACGGAAAAAGGTTTTGCGCTATATCGTTATTTTGATCTTCGTGCCCTATATGGCGTTTGAATCTCTGAGTATTGTGTCCCCGAAGGTTTATAATAGTTTAAGTGCTAAATTACTTCCATGGGCTTTTGAAGCATACTATAACTATGTGGAAAGTGGGCAAATCTCTACGGAGTCTTCAGATTACTTATTTGAGAATTTCTATTTTGATGTATATGAGCAGACCCTACTTTTTGGGGATGGTCGATATAGGGATGGTGAGGAGTATTATATGGATACAGATGCTGGTTATATGCGGCATATCTTGTTTTTTGGACTTCTAGGGAGTGTGATTTTGGTTTTTAGCTATCTCAGAATGGCCTTTATAGGAATTATACGAGGTAATAGTAAATACAGTATTATCATTCTCATATGTATTGGATACAATCTTCTAGTGCACTATAAAGGGGATGTATTGTTAAATTCCTTAATCAATATGCGGTTGATGGTGGTGCTTTTCTTGATGTTTTCTTACAGTTCAGTATTTGCTTTTGAAAATGATGAAAAAATGGTTGAAATATGATTTCTGTAATTATTCCTGTTTATAATGCCGAGGGGAGTATTACGGAGACTTTACAATCCATTGCTTTCCAGACTAGGCCAATTGATGAAGTTATCATTGTGAATGATGGATCTTCAGATAATACAGTGAAAGTAATTAGTGCTCTCAAGGTAAAACTGGCCTTAAATATCAGGATAATAGATCAAGAGAATGCGGGACCATCAAAGGCTAGGAATAGAGGTGTTCAAGAAGCAAAAGGGGAATGGATTGCTTTCTTAGATGCAGACGATGTTTGGGAGAGAGAGAAGGTTGAACAGCAGATGAAATTGCTAGAAGAGCATCCAGAATATGTATTGGCAGGAAGCTTAGTTGAATACAGTAAAATTAAGTCTAATAGAAAATACGATCGAATAGAATTTTCTAATTTATTAATTAGAAATGGAGTGTTTACCTCTACCGTGATAGTGGCAAAAAAGGTGCTAATAGAAATTGGTGGATTTAGGGAGGATATGAAATATTCTGAAGATTATAACCTTTGGTTAAAGATCTGTAAGTTATACCCTGTAATGGTAGTGAATCAACAATTGGTACACTATGGAGGAGGGAAAGGAAGTCTTAGTGATATAGGACTGTCCAGTAATATGTGGGCAATGGAGAAGGGAGAGTTATCCAATTTCCTAGAAATGTATCGTCTGGGTTATATAAGTCTAATAAGATATTTAGGGCTTTTTATTTTCTCCTTAAGTAAATTTTTTCGTCGAAAAATATTAAAATCTATGCGTTAAATGTGTGGAATATTTGGAACCATAAATAGTAAAACCATTGAAACAGCACCTATCAAACAGGCCATGTTTCACCGTGGTCCTGATGCACAAAATAGTTATGCCTTTGAGCATGTTTTTATGTATCATTTTCGCCTATCAATAGTAGATATTGAAGGAGGGGTTCAACCTATGCATCATAAGCAATGGGTTGTTATATGGAATGGGGAAATATATAATCACTTAGCCCTTCGACAAAAATATCAACTTTCGTGTTCAAGTCATTCCGATACGGAAACCCTACTTCATTTATATGAACGATTGGGCCCTAAGATGCTAGAAGAAATGGATGGGATGTTTGCCATGGCCATCTTAGATAAGGAGAGTGGTGAAGTATTTTTGGCAAGAGATAGGGCAGGAAAAAAACCCTTGTTCTATTATAGAAAGGGAAAGACCTGGGCGTTCTCTTCGGAATTAAATGCATTAAAAACAGCCTTTACCCTTAGCCCAAATTACGACCGTATTGGAGATTTCTTACGTTTAGGTTATTTCTATTCTTCAGGAACACCCTACCAAGATGTAGCGGAGATGAAGGCAGGCACCTATATACTGATTAATAAGGAAGGTAATAAGCGTATCGAAAAAAGATGGTGGTCCATTGAAAATGGCTATGCCAATCAGGGGAGTCCCTTATTTTCTGAGGCTTTATCACAAGTCGATACGATGTTAATGGAGGGTGTAAAGAGAAGGATGCTTTCGTCTGATCTGGAAGTTGGTTGTTTTTTAAGTGGAGGTATCGATAGTGGATTGACCACAGCAATGGCAGCCAGTTGTGTTTCAAATTTAAAAACCTTTACCATATCATTTGATGGCGTTTATAATGAGGCTCCTTTGGCAAAGGAAGTGGCTCAGAAATACAATACAGACCATCATGAAATAGCGATATCCTTTGATCAATTGGAGCAGGATATAGACCGCATTTTATTGCAACATGGGGAACCCTTTATGGATGCTTCAGCGATTCCTAGTTATTATGTTGGGAAGGCCGCCAAGGAACATGTTACAGTCGTTTTGAATGGGGATGGTGCAGATGAATTATTTGGAGGCTATAGACGTTATGTGCCCTTTGCTAAATACGATTTCTTTAAAAGTGCTGAATGGGTCCGTCTTTCGGCTCAACTTGCTCATTTCTGTATGCCTACTAGTCATACAAAGATGAATGGCTATAATTATATCTATCGATTAGCAGACCTAGCGAGGAAAAAAGGAATAGACAGTTATCTGAGCAGTACCTATGATCTGTACACCGGACATGAAGATCAGGCCTTTCACAAGCTGCCAAACTTAACAGAATTCAGTAAGTACTTCAATCAGTTGAATGCTGGAAAATTATCTGGTTTATCAAAAATGATGTTGTTGGATTTTGAAGGATTACTATTTGGCGACTTATTGGTGAAAATGGACATCGCAACCATGGCCAATTCCCTAGAGGGTAGGAGTCCTTTTTTGTGTAAAGAACTCTTGGATTATGTACCAACCCTACCCGATTCATTTAAAATAAAGGGAGGTACTACGAAATATTTACTGCGGAAATTGTCAGAAAAGTATTTACCTGAAAACATTGTTCACCAACCCAAAAGAGGTTTTGAAATACCGCTTAATGATTGGGTGAATGGAAAATTGGATACACAAATAAAGGATCGGTTATTCAGTTCCAATAGATTGTATAAAGAATGGATTAACCCTTCATTTTTGGAAGCACTTTACCAACGTAAAACTAAACTTCCAGAAGAAAGAAGGGCGAAAATACTGTATCAATTATATTGTTTAGAAACTTGGTGGGATGCACAATAGTGGAGCAAACATAAAATTACTCATTTGCGTAAATGTAGATTGGTTTTTCCTTTCTCATAGATTGCCTTTGGCGCTAGCAGCCAAGGAGCAAGGCTATGAGGTACATATTGCTGCCGCAGATACAGGTAAGGGGAAAGAAATAGAAGACCATGGATTGATTTTTCATGCATTGCCTATCAGTCGTTCTGGCACATCCCCTCTATCCGAGCTGAAAAGCCTTAAGGCTATTTATAGTTTATATAAAAGGTTGAAACCTGAAATAATCCATCAGGTGAGTATGAAACCAGTTATTTATGGATCTATTGTCACCAGGCTATTTGGTATACGGACCATAAATGCAATTAGTGGGATGGGGTATATTTTTACTAAAGGCCGTATAAGTCTTGTTCAGGCACTGATGAAACAGATGATGAAATGGGGTTGGAATCAAAAGATGCACCTCATATTTCAAAATGAAGATGATTTAGCACAATGCAGAGAATTAGGGCTATTGAATACAAAAATAAAACCTGTACTAATTAAGGGCTCTGGGGTAGATTTGAACTTATTTCAGTTTTCTGATTTACCTGCGAACAACCCATTGAAGATTGTTTTCCCGGCAAGAATGCTCCATGATAAAGGATTGGTGGAATTCATAGAGGCTGCTCAAATTTTGGCCAAAAAATGGTCGGGAAAAATACTTTTCCAATTAGCAGGGATGGTAGATAAAGAAAACCCTACCAATATACAAGAGGAAGAATTAAGGGCTTGGGAAGTACCAGGTTATATTGAATGGTTAGGCTTCGTTTCAGATATGCGAAGTTTATATAAAACAGCAGAATTGGTTGTCTTACCTTCTTATAGGGAAGGATTGCCCAAAAGTTTAATAGAAGCCATGGCTATAGGTAGGCCAATCATCACTACAGATACCATTGGTTGTCGTGAAGTAGTGCAGCCAAATTACAATGGTTTATTGGTTCCAATAATGGACGGGAAGGCTTTGGCAAATGCGATTGAGCAATTGTTGATAAGTAGAGAAACAAGAGTAGAAATGGGGCTAGCATCAAGGAAAATGGCGGAAGAAGAATTTTCGCTAGAAGGGGTGATTTTGAAACATTTGGAATTGTATGCTGGTGAAGAATAGTCCCAACCAAAAAGCGAAAAATTGAATTGTTGAAAAGTAGGATTTATTGTTGATAAATGACGAAATCGGATAAAATAATAAAGCGAATATTTGACCTTAGCATTAGCTTTTTAGGCTTGTTGGGGACGTTTTGGTTGATCCTCATTCTAGTATTGATGGCAAGTATAGATACCCGAGAGTGGGGCGTATTCAGTCAAATTAGAATTGGAAAGCATGCCAAACCTTTTAAGATTTATAAAATACGTTCTATGCGTAAAATAGAAGGAATAACAACAACGGTTACGGCAAGTGGAGATCCAAGGATTTCACCTTTTGGAGCCCTTATTAGGCGGTTTAAATTGGATGAATTACCCCAGTTATGGAATGTCTTTATTGGAAAAATGAGTTTTGTGGGCCCTAGGCCAGATGTAGAGGGTTATCTAGATGAATTAAAAGGCGAAGATAAAGTAATTCAAATGCTGAAACCTGGAATTACAGGACCAGCCTCTTTGAAATTTAGAAATGAAGAAGAATTATTGGCAGCAGAAACAGATCCTGAACGGTATAACCGAGAAGTTATTTGGCCCGAAAAGGTTAGGATCAATAGAGCGTACCTGAAGGAATATAGTTTCTGGGAAGATATTCGATGTATATTAAAAACAATATTTGGTTGATATGGAAAGAATTTGGTTGTCATCACCCCATATGAGTGGAACGGAAGAAGAATTTGTAAAGGAAGCTTTCGCTACCAATTGGATTGCGCCATTAGGTCCTCATGTAAATGGATTTGAGGCTGATTTAGCCAAGTTTACGAATTGTGGGTACGTTTCTGTATTAAGTTCGGGAACAGCCGCTATACACCTTGCATTAATCCTTTTAGGTGTACAGGCCGGAGACTTTGTATTGTGTTCTAGCTTTACATTTTCTGCGACTGCAAATCCCATTAAATATCAGGGAGCAAATCCCATATTTATTGACTCAGAAAAAGAGACTTGGAATATATGTCCGAAATTATTGGAGGAGGCCTTGATAGATCTTAAGGAGAAAGGAATTCTACCCAAAGCTTTGATATTGGTTCATTTGTATGGAATGCCTGCGAAAATGGACGAGATTATGGCCATTTGTGACCAATTCAATATTCCTATTATTGAAGATGCGGCAGAAGCCATAGGTTCTAGTTATAAAGGCAAGGCAATGGGGACCTTCGGTAAAATGGGGGTGTATTCCTTCAATGGAAATAAAATTATTACAACCTCAGGTGGAGGTGCCTTAGTTTCAAAGGAGAAGGATTTAATAGAAAAGGCTACTTTTTTGGCTACACAAGCACGTGATGAAGCGGTCCATTATGAACATAGTCATATAGGTTATAATTATAGAATGAGTAATGTGTCTGCAGGAATAGGAAGGGGGCAAATGACGGTATTGAAACAGCGGGTTGAAGCAAGAAGAGCCATGAATCAGTTTTATAGAGAAATCTTTAAGGCTGTCCCCGGTATCGAATTTTTGAATGAAATGGAGGATACGTATTCCAACTATTGGCTAAGCACCATTTTGATTGATAAGGAACAAGCTGGATTTGACAGGGAG
Source organism: uncultured Flavobacteriales bacterium (assembly GCA_913063375.1). GTDB lineage: Bacteria > Bacteroidota > Bacteroidia > Flavobacteriales > CAJXXR01 > CAJXXR01. The sequence continues at coordinate 67,491 of CAJXXR010000006.1, forward strand.
GAATTAAGACTTCATTTATTAAAAGCGAATATAGAAGCTAGGCCGCTCTGGAAACCGATGCATTTACAGCCAATATTTGAACAGGAACTAGCCTATGAAAACGGTTGCAGTGAGTCCCTTTTTAGTCATGGACTTTGCTTGCCTTCTGGTTCTAACTTGACAGATACAGAGAAGAATCGTATTAAAAACAGTATATTAGAGTTAATAAGAGTTTCATGTTAAGATATATTTATACGAAATATTCGAAAAGACATTTGTCAAAATGGACGGTGTTGATCTTTGATGTGATCAATACCATGTTCATGTTTGTCTGTGCTTTTATTATTCGTCATAATTTCTCTTCACTTGGAATATGGGAGTATCCTTTATTAAAATATACATTGAATGTGGGGGTTTTAGCCCTGCTTATCTTTTACCTTAATAAGTCTTATGTAGGAATTATAAGAAGGACCTCTGTTCATGATCTTGTAAAGGTTTTTTGGAGTTGTTTTATCGTCTCCTTTGTGCTTTTTCTACTGGTTGTATTGGGTACTCGATACCAGATTGATATTGCCAGGATGGGAAGAATCCCATTGGGGGTAATAGCCATTCATTTTCTATTGAACTTTTTTGTATTATCCTTCGGAAGAATTTTTGTCAAAATTATCTACGAATCTGTCCGCTATGACAAACAAAAACATGAAAATGTTTTAATCTATGGAGCAGGGGAGACTGGGCAGTTGACAATGGTAAGCCTAAAAAACAATCCCAATGTGAATTTCCATATTATGGGATTTGTAGATGTACACCATGCCAAAGTAGGGAAGACCATTGCTGGGGTCAATGTTTTCGAATTGGAGGATATTGATAAAGAATTTATTTTAAAGAATAAATTGGAAGAGATCATCGTTGCCTCCAATGAGATTAGCCATAAGAAACTACAGGAATTAACGGATTTCTTTTTGAGTCATGGCGTGATTGTAAAGCGCGTTCCCCCATTGGATAAATGGTTGAATGGAGAGCTAGATCTTCGCCAAATCAAGAAAATAAATATTGAGGATTTATTGAATCGGAATACGATTCAACTAGACGACGTGAATGTCAAAAAAGATATTCGTCATAAACGGATTTTAGTTACGGGTGCTGCGGGTTCTATAGGTAGTGAAATCGTTAAGCAAGTATTGCAATTTCACCCTAAGGAAGTCCTGTTGGTAGATCAATCGGAAACTGGACTATATGACTTGTTGAACGATTTAAAACCTCTGAATAGGGATGAGGTAGAAGTGAAAAGTCGCCTCATTGATATCAGTAATTTTCAAGTTTTAGAAAGGGCTTTTGAAGAATTCAAACCGGATATTGTCTACCATGCAGCGGCCTATAAACATGTCCCGTTGATGGAAGCTAATCCATTGGAAGCTCTCCGTGTCAATGTCTTTGGAACGGTTAACTTGACCCAATTGTCATTGAAAAATGGTGTTGAAAAGTTTGTAATGGTGTCGACGGATAAGGCGGTAAACCCTACCAACATTATGGGGGCCTCAAAGCGGATGGCTGAGATATATACGCAGACGAACAATAGCCTGAATAGAACGAAGTTTATCACTACGCGATTCGGTAATGTATTAGGATCCAATGGTAGTGTAATACCACTTTTTAAGAAACAGATTGAACAAGGTGGTCCATTAACGGTTACCCACAGAGATATTACGCGATATTTTATGACTATTCCAGAAGCCTGTCAGTTGGTATTGGAAGCTGGCGCTATGGGGAATGGAGGAGAGGTATATGTCTTTGATATGGGCGAATCTGTAAAAATTTACAATCTAGCGCAAAGAATGATCCGTTTGAGTGGCTATGAATTGGATGAAATAGATATCAAAATTACAGGATTAAGGCCAGGAGAAAAACTCTATGAGGAGTTGTTGGCTGCTGAAGAAGACGCTATAGCCACCTACCATCCTAGGATTATGATTGGGAAAGTTAGGGAATATGGTTTGGAAGATATAGAGTCCAAAATAAGTAGACTGCGAATTGTCTTTAATGGTGGGGATATTTATGAAAATGTAGCCCTCTTGAAAAGTTATATACCAGAATACCATAGTGAGAATTCTCCCTTCGAGGAGTTGGACAATGTTATTGAAAATAAAAAGGCCTGAAGCCAATTTTAATTGATTAATAATGCCTGAAATATGAAACATCTTAGTGTTAAATGGATCGTTAGGGTTACCAGTTTTTTGATCTTTGGAAGCCTTATAGCCCAAGAATCGACTACAAATTTTGCGAATTATAATTCGGAATATCTTCTTAGGTTTTATGAAAGGAATCTACAAAAGGCAGATACTTTCCATACAGGTATACGGCCGTATCGTTCAAATGAATTGATAAACTATATCAATCCGGATTCTGTCAATGCGCATTATGCCGATATTAATGATTTGAAATATTTTAAGCGTAAGTTATTACTAGATCCGTTCTTTATTTATCAGCCGAGGCATAAGAATTTTCAATTAATAATAAATCCCTTAATCGATTTCTCTTTTGGATCTGATGATCTAGGGGATGAGGGAACCTTTACCAATACGAGAGGTTTGCAGGTACAAGGACAGATAGGAGATAATGTTTGGTTTTATTCTGACTTAACAGAGACACAGACTAGGGTGCCTCAGTATATCCACAATTGGGCGGATTCAAGGGATAGAGTCCTTCCAGGTCTTGGACAAGCCTCCTCTGTTGATCATATGAATGATTACGATTATGGGTTCTCAACGGCTTGGGTGCAATACAAGGCAAGTAAATATTTCACATTTGAATTGGGAAATGGTAAAAACTTCATTGGAGAGGGATATCGCTCCATGTTACTATCTGATGTGGCTTTCAATTATCCATATTTGAAAATTAGAACGGACCTGGGTAAGGTGCAATATGTGAATATCTATTCAGAAATGAGGGATCTTCATCCATATGAAACGGATGCGCTACATTATAGAAAATACAATGTGAGTCATTATTTGTCCGTGAACTTAGGTAAGAAATGGAATGTAGGGATCTTTGAGACGGTAACCTGGGATGGTGAGACAGATGATAGAGGTGTGGAATTGGGTTTTTTGAACCCCGTTATTTTTATGCGTACGGTAGAAAGAACCATGGGCTCTTTTGGAGGGAACGAATTATTAGGCGTCAATGTTAAATATAAAATGACTGATGACTGGAAGTTATATGGACAGTTTATCCTGGATGAATTCAAACAGGCCGAATTATTCTCCAGTTCTGGTTGGTGGGGTAATAAATACGGATTACAACTAGGGACCAAGGCATTTGACGTATTTGGTGTTCGCAACTTAAATGTACTAGCAGAATTCAATATGGCAAGGCCCTTTATGTATTCTCATTTTAATGCTACAGAATCAGCTGGTCAAGATGAAGAGGGAGGATTAACCAATTATGGACATGCGAACCAAGCATTAGCCCATCCTTTAGGAGCCAATTTTATTGAATTTGTTACAAGGGGGAAATATACCCACAATAGAATGTCCTTTATAGCAGAATTTATGTGGGCGAAAAAAGGATTTGATATCCCTGGGGATAAAGGGTATGGTGGAGATATTTATAGAGATTATGGTGACCGAATCTCTGATTTCGACAATGAATTGCTTCAAGGGAATGAGACTACTATTATATATATTGAAGGGAAAGCTAGTTATCTAATAAACCCCCACACCAACTTTGTTGCTGAATTGGGTATTGCCATGCGAAATCAAACGCCTAGCATCTTAGATGCCGGTATTGAAGAGCGGAAGGACTTGTTGATTAGTTTTGGCCTTAAAACGGACCTTTTCCAGCGTTATTATGATTTCTAGTCGCTAATCAACTGATAGATTATACAAATCCCCTCTTGAGAGGGGTAGTGGTGTGTATGTGGTTTGTTCCCCTGTGAGTCACTCGAAGAGGACTCGGAGGTTGTAATGCCTCTTTATTTCGCTCCCCGCCGCTGGGCTCCTTCTTTTTTCATTCGATAAAAAAGAACCAATCCCGGACGTCCGGGACCAAAATGAGGATCACCCTTCGGGGCATTCATTTTGTCACTACAGGCTACTTTTATGCATTCCTTTCAGTCATACATAAACGCCATTTCGTTCCTTCATTCACTTGATCTTAATTTTGACTTTTTCATATTGGTATCATAACCAGTAAAACTATATTGACCTATTAGAAATGGATTGAAAATCAAGAATTCTGTAAGGCCTTTTGTCTAAAAATCTGTCTGATCCCGTACGTACGGGAGAGTTATTTTTAGCAGCCTGAAAGAAGACGTAGTATTTTCTTATCAATTTATAATAAGTCTTGTACCGGACGTCCGGGATTGGTTCGTTTTGCGTCAAGGCAAAAGAACAAAACAACCATCTCCGCACCATGCAAAAAAAAAAGTCAAGCAGATAACTGCTTGACTTTTTCACCCTAAAGGGGATATAATAGACTAAAATTTAATTCTTACTAAAAACTTTCCACCAAGCCTTCTTCTCTTCTTCCTGCCCATAGCCATAACCGTATCCATAACCGTAACCAAACGCATTATCAACACCGTTCAATAGAATGGCCATGTTAGGTAGACGTTTCTCACTATACAGATTTTTAGGAATCTCCAACATACGTTTATCAAGATAATTTGCTCTTGTAACATAGAGAAACATATCTGCATATTTCGCAATCAATAAGGTATCCGTTACAAGGCTTACAGGAGCAGTATCAACTATGATATAATCGTATTTTTCTTTCACGGATTCAAAAAGTTGTTCAAAACGATGGTTCAATAATAATTCCGCTGGATTTGGTGGAATTACACCGGATAGCATCATGTCTAGATATTCATATTCCGTGACATTGAAAATCAAATCCTCTGATTTTAAGGCGGGATTGGACAGGTAATTCGCTAGACCTGGTCTAGCAGGAATATCCAAATATTCACTTAGTTTAGGGTTACGTAAATCAGCGCCTAATAATAATACTTTCTTTCCTGATATTGCTAAGGCCATCGCCATATTCATGGAGATAAAAGTTTTTCCTTCTCCACCAATGGTAGAGGTAACAAAAATGGTTTTCCCTTTTTCGTTATTTCCAGATAGCATAAAGTCAATATTGGTACGTGCTAAACGGAAAGCTTCTGCTGTTCCTGAACGGTCTGTTGCAGTATTGAAAATTTTACTCCCCGATGCGTTTAATGGAATATCACCTAAAATGGGGATTGGCAATATTTCTTCCAATTGCTTTTTATTGTGCACTTTATTGTCCAATAAGTCACGAATGTAAAGAATGATAAATGGAATAATTAGGCCCAATATCAATCCGGCCAATAAAATAATTGGTTTTTTAGGAGATACAGGAATATTTGAGCCATAGGCTCTGTCAATTATTTTGGCATTTGCTACACTAGACGCCAATGAAATTGCCGTCTCTTCCTTTTTCGTTAATAGGAAAGAATACAGTTCTGACATAATCAACTGTTGCCTTTGGATATTAAGAAAAATACGTTCCTTTCCAGGTAGAGCTAATATTTTAGTACTAATTTTTTCCTCTTCCTTCTTCAATTGGATTAATGTCAACTGTAAAGAGGATTCGTAATTGGCCAAACTTTGCTTAAGGCCAGATTTGATATTACTAATCTGTGATTCTAAATCCAAAAGGATCGGATTTCTGCTACCTGAACTAATTTTTAATTTATTTCGTTGTAGGATCAATTCATTATAGCCTATAATAGCCCCTGCGATAGTAGGATCTTTAGATAAATTTGAAGCCAATATTTCTGGTTCCTCTGTTTCTTTTACCAAACTTTGATTTATCCATTGAGCTAATTGTAATTCTGTCTCAATCCCAATTATTTTAGAATTATTTTCAGAACCTCTTTCTAGGAATAAACCTGCTTCTGCACTCAGATTAACGAATTCTTGCTCCTTTTTATAATCTTCTACTTGATTATCAACCGTTCCTAATTCTTTTCCAATAATAGCCAAACGCTCTTCTATGAAGTCTTTCGTTTTTTTGGATACTAGGTTTTTGTCTAGGATAGCTTGCTCATTGTATTCAGTAACCAATAAGTTTAAAAAGTTCTCTATTTTCGTCTTTATTGGACCTTTCATGCTCAACTTGATAACGCTGGCATTTTTATTTACTGGAACAATGGCTAAGTTGCGAATATAACCATCAATGGTTTGATTTAAGGATTGTATTCTAACTTCAACAGGTATATTCACCAATGCTTGAATTCCGATTAGGTCTGTGGGAATAATTATAAAATTCCCTAAAGAACTTTTTACGGGAGAATTAAAGGAAAATGTTCCAGTGGTTTGTTCATTTTTATCCAGTAATTCAAATTCTGTAGTATTTTTTAGTACTAAAGTGAATATAGTGTCCTGGGTAAAGAATTGAGTATCTTTAAATTCAAAATTTAATACGAAAGGAAGGTCTGAATATATTTCTCTTTTTTTTACACGTCCTACGGTAAAGAAACTTTGATAAAGATTCAATGCTTTAATAACATCGCCTATGAGTTTCCTAGATTTTAGAATCTCAATTTCATTGTCAATATTATTAGCTCCACCTTGTAACATTCCAATTTCTTCTAGCATGGCTAATTCAGCCATTCCACCACCTTTTTTCTCATCCTTTATTAGGATTGTACTAGATACACTGTATTGGGGAGTTGAATAGCGTAGGTAGGCTAGACCCCCAGCTATTGCCAAAATGCCCCCTAGTAAGAACCATTTCCAATGTATCATGTACTTTTCTAATTCGGAACGTATATTTAAACCTTCTTCCTCTTGTGGCTGATGTCCGTTTTGTTGTGTATTCCAGTCCATATTAGCGTGTAAGAATTGAGATTAATGAAATGATAACAGATGCCATTGATACAATTACTCCTGTATTTTGATTATAGGCAGCAGATTGAGATTTTGATTTATTTGGTTGCACATAAACCACATCATTTTGCTGTAAATAGTAAAAAGGTGAAGCAAAAAGTTCATTTGAACGAAGGTCAATATGCCCTGTTAAAATCCCGTTGATACTTTCCCTTTTAATAATGATGATTCTATTACCAGAAATATTCAAGTCACCTGCAAGTGCTATAGCGTCTAAGACAGTTACCCTTTCGTTTGGTATGGTATAGGTTCCTGGTACTTTTACATCCCCCAATACATTTACAGTAAAGTTCAATATATGAATATTGATGGAGGGTGATTTGACATAATCAGGATCTAATTTATTTATTAAAAGATCAACAGCCTCTACTCGGCTTAGGCCTTCTAATTTGATTTTTCCTAATACGGGAAAATTGATTTCTCCAAGGTTGTCAATAAGATAGGTTTGCTGCTTGGGTACTCCTGTTACCGCATCGGTTGCCGAACCATAGGATACTGATGATAAGTTAAAAGGTTTTACGGAGGCGATATCTTCAGCAGAGACGTCAATAGTTAACAAGTCATCCTTTTTAAAGCGTACTTCAAAAGTTTGTTTGGTCTCTTGCTTTGGGCTTTCGTCTTTTTGGAAATAGACTATTTCCTTTTTTGAAACACAAGCGGCTAATATTCCTACACTTAATAGAATGATTAGAGCTGACTTAATCCTTTGTATTTGAATCATTTGTTTAGGTAAAATAATTGATGCGAAAAAAATGTAATATTTTGTAAAAGAAGAATTACGTATATCAAAAAGAAATAGGTCTATAATCCCTTTTAAAAGAATCCTTTTTCTCTACTGTTTTTTCGAACAGCTGTAATTTTGTTCTTGATTGCTTTTTTCTTATTTCTGAAAAACACTTTTTTCCTGAGGTTGGACATGCTAAAATCTAAACGATAAAAAAGGTAGATCATTGCGAGAGCCATTATACCGAGAAAAAGTATTAGAAAATCTTGTTTGGAAGTCCCTGCCATATATATGAAAAGTACCACAAATAGAAGGTTAAATAAAACCAATAAGATACTTGCTTGTACATGGCTTAAGCCAAGGTCAATCAAAATATGGTGTAAATGATTACGATCTGCCGAGAATGGACTCCTTTTATTGAATATTCTGATAGTGAATACTCTTGCAGTATCAAATAATGGTACAATTAAAATTACCAAAGCCACCAACGGTAAGTTTTCTATAACGAAAGGTAAATCGGAAGCAATTATTTGATCGTTTACCGTCAATAGTTTAATAGTGAAAATACTCAATACAAACCCTATAATTAGGGAACCTGTATCACCCATAAAGATCTTTTTATTGGGAGATAAATTATATCTCAAAAAGGCTGCTAAAGTAGCAATCAATATTAAGGATAAATAGAAAAATAAATCAATTTCTAAGAAATAAAATAGACTTGCATATACGGCTGATATAGCAATTCCAATACCAGCAGCTAAGCCATCAATTCCGTCTACTAGGTTGTAGGCATTGATAACCACAATCATTAAAAATGCACTTATTAAAATTGCGATATAGGTTGGAATATCATTGTAGCCTAAAAAACCGTTGAGTGAATTTATCTGAAATTCAGGATGCGCCAAGATAAAATAAACAGCTGTAAATTGAGCACCTAATTTAGCTAATGGTGATAATACGACCAAATCATCCTTTAGTCCGAAAATAAATAGAATCGTTAATCCAGGAAATATATGATAGATAATTTTGGATTGATCAAAGTCTTTTAAAAAGAAAAAAGAAAACATCAAGCTAAAATAAAATGCAACTCCCCCTAAGGTTGGAGTCACACTAATATGTGAGCTTCTTTTATTTGGCTCATCTAGTAACTTCTTATATCGAACCACGCCTATTATTTTCGGTATGGTAATGTATGTGAGAAGAAACGCTCCTATGAATAGTCCTAAAGCTGTCAAAATGATATAGTAGTTATTGTAATTAATTCTTTCACACTAAACAGTGATTCATTTAGTGAAGTAGCAAAATTAGATTTTTTCGTAATATCCAATATGATATTTAAGATTAAATAAATTATAATCTCATAATTATATGAATTGTTTAAGTTTAGAGACATTTTTTCCGATTAATGTGGAAAGTCCTCCAATTTTATGGGTTTGCATTATCCGAAAATCTTCTTTCGACTTTTGGAGGATATTTTTCAAACTCCTATTGCTCGCTCCTCCTACTCTCATATTAGTTATAATTTCAGGTAAGTAGGCGAATTTATACTCTTTATTTTGTAATACCCGGACCATAAAATCATAATCTGCTGCGATAGAATAGTCTAGGTTAAAAGCGCCAATGTGATTATAAACTTCCTTTTTTAGGAAGAATGTTGGATGTGCTGGCATCCATCCTTTTCTTAATAAATTTGGATGAAAGGCTTGGCTTTTCCAGGTTCGTATGGTTTTATTAATATCTGTCTTATTCGAATATATTAAATCACCATAAACACCATCGACTCCTTCGTTTACAAAAATAGCGGCAATTTTTTCCAAAATGTCCTTGGAAGCTAATAGGTCGTCAGAATGAACAAAGCCAATTATGTCACCTGAAGCTAATTGAACTCCTTTATTTAGAGCATCATAGATACCTTTATCAGGTTCAGAGATACATTTACTAACAATTGACCTCTCATTAACAAGATCGAGTGTTCCATCTTTAGATCCACCGTCAATAATTATGTATTCTAAATTGGCATAATTTTGATTCTGTATAGAATCAATTGTATCAGGTAAGGTTGATGCGCTGTTGAAGGTACTTGTGATAATGGATATTCTCATTAATCTATTTGTTTGTTGATTAAATTTCTTTCTTGGATTTTTAGGTCTATCATTGTTTCATACATCATTCGTAATTTACAATATTGATAGCCAGCCTTACCGTCCAAAAACCCTCTTCTTAATATATATAATGCCAGGAACATAATTTGTGGCCTTCCAGGTAGTCTGTATATTAATTGTTTTTGAAACTTTCTCCTTTCTACTGCATCTTGAGATAAGGCCAAAGACCAAGGAATACTTTGTTTAAACTCCGATGAGAGTGTTTTTACTTCCATACTCGAATATTTATTATGCCGTTCAATCCACCAAGCCAAACCTTTACTGAAAGGATAATGCATTAGGTGGTTGTTCAGGTTTGCAATATTCCCTTGGGTATTATACTCTTCATTGATTTCACGATCAACGGTAACTTGTCCATTTCGAAATAGCCTGGGAAACCAAGTCGGATAACCACTACTCCTTTTGATCCATCTTCCCATGAACTGGTCTTTTCTTCTAACTCTATAAAGAGTATTTGAATTGTCCTTTTGTGAGATATTGGATATAATTTCATGCTGAAGTTCTGGAGTAATTCTCTCATCAGCATCGATCATTAAAATCCATTTAACATTCTCTGGTACATATTGTAATGCTGCATTTCTTTGTGCAGCATAATTATCAAATTTTCTTTGTAAAACGGTTGCTCCTGCTGCTTTAGCTATATCAACAGTTCGGTCTGTGCTAAAGGAATCAAATACAATAATATTATCACAAAAATGAAGAGAGTCAATACATGCATTGATGTTAATTTCTTCATTGAAGGTGAGAATAAGACCTATAATAGATTGACTATTCATTGTTTAACAAATTATTGTAAATGGTGTAAGTTTCCTCAGAGCATTTATTCCAACTAAATTTTTTTGATTGTTCTAATCCAATAACTCTTGCCCTTTCACGAGTATTAGCTGTGCAAAGTAGTTCAAATGTACTTAAAGCTTGGTCCCAATTGGTTGGGTCAAATGATATTGGATAATCAGAACCTAAAATTTCCTTAACTGATGAGCTATTCGTTGACCAAATTGGGCATCCTGTCTTCATTGCTTCAATAGCAGGAATACCAAAGCCTTCATAAATAGAAGGAAATAATAAAGTGTGTGCGTAATTATACAATTCATTTAATTCTAATGAAGATATGTCCGAAAGAAAAGTTATTTGACCTTGTATTGCTTCACCCTCCAACTGCTTGTTCTCTTTTTCTGATGGATGTCCGCCACCAACACATATCAAGTGTAATTTTCGATCCTTAACAGACTTGGAATTCATTAGTTTTATAATGAAAGGGAAATTTTTACAATATCCTCGATTTCCTACATATAATAAGAAATTCCCCTTCTTCAGTGTTAATCCTTTTATTTTTAAAGTGTCTTTTGTTTTAATAGGTTGGTATAGCTCATCAACTCCATTATGAACAACGTGAACAGAGTTTCTATCTATTTCAGGATAATATTTGTAAAAGTCCTGTCTTGTATGTTCTGAAACACAAATGATCGCATCAGCTTGTTTTAAGGCTCTTTTCTTTAGGAAAATGTGTATGGTCTTAGGGATATGACCACTATATTTTTCATAAATAAAATCATGAACAGTTACAATGACCTTTGAGTTGCCTTTGTTTTTTAGTGGCCGGAAATAGCTAGAGTGGTAAATATCACAGTCATTATTATCTACACTCAAAAATCGTCTAAGTAGTTTTGAACCTGTCTTATCTGAAATTATATTATCAGCTTTCAGGTTAAGTTCTCTCCGGAAAAGGTTGTTTAATTGGTTTCCTTCGATAAAAGAGATATTTGAATTATTTTTTTCTTTCAACCTTTTAATCAAATTGAACCATACTTTGCTAATGCCTCCGGCATATTGCAATTCAAAAATGAAATTATCTAGCAAAATTTTCATCTGTAATCTTGAAATTTTGTTGAAATTATAAATGCCAAGTTAAAATTGGCGCCTATTAAAAAACTTAAACATAATGCAAGATCTATCTTTGTAAGATGCTCAAAATCTGAATAAAATTGTTGTATTGTGTCATTGGAATTATTTTTAATTTCTTTATGGTGTTTACCTAGCCAATAGGCCACTGTATCTAAATGATATGGACCATTTTCGGTGGCTCTTTCCCAGTCAATAATTTTGAATTTCCCGGATTTGTCGGTCAAAATATTCTCACTTCCAAAATCGCCATGAACAAAGGAAACCTTTATACTGTTTTCTGGATTAACGTTTTTAATATATTGATGAAGATTTGGCATCTTTTTATGATCATGATCGAAGCGTTTCCACCAGTCCATTTCAAAGATGTCGTTTAATTGAATCTTTTTACTAGTTCCTTGAATTTCCTTTATAAGGATTTCAGGGATCTTGTTATTAGAGGGGTGAAATAGTTTGTCTGTATCCTTCAGCGATTCCACAATCAATGAGGAGTAATTCTCATCCTTTTCAAAGCCAATTACTTGAGGGGTTGAGAATGAGGAATCTATATTGTTTGAATTTTGCCAGTTGATCAGTTGATCAAATTCTGTTTTTAGTAGCTTATGGTCTTCTGTGCTATTGGTCAATTTCGCAAAAAATATTTTTTCCCCTGATTTATTCAATAGATGGATATAGTATCTTTTTCTATTTGGGACAAGTGACCAGATAAAAATCGGATAGAGTTCTTGATTGGGATTAGATTCCTTAAATTTATCGAACCATTCCAATAACGGTTTCAGACTAGAATATTTGTGATTGTTTAAAATATTTATATTTATAAAATGTCCTAGAAATGATAGGATATATAAATATACTTTGTACACCTTTCTTTTGAAGGTGAAACTGGGTAAACAGTTGATAGCCCGGATAGAATGCTTAAACGAGATACCTGTGGGTATTGCGATCAAAGGTTGGTCGCCTTTAAAGAATATCTTGTAATTCAAATTTTTTCTTTTATTAAATTTTGGATATTTTTTACTGTGGCATCTATTCCTGAAGTCCCATCAATTATAAAAGCATTTTTTCTTTTTTTAAATAAGCTTTCTATTGCCTTCTGCTGTCTTTCTATTTCGTCTATTGATAGTTCTGGCTTTAGGTCGAAAATATCTTTTGCAGGCCTTGATATAGTAAAAATAAATGTGGGTTGGGGTATGAAAAATTCAAATAACCTAATTACTGAATGTGGCGTATTTATATGTCCTCTCTGGAAATAGTAGTCATAATAATATCGGGCGAAAATAGTTATTTCTTTTTTTCTATTTGATTTCCATAATCTAATATGGCCCAAGAAATAATCCAAAGCATACCAAACGACATAAACTATTCCCTTTAAAGTAGAATTTGGTTTGGCTTTCATTCCTGCATGATATTCCCCTTCCTCATGACTAGAATCGATTTTGTTTTTTAGGAAGGGATTAACTAAGTCTTTTAGTTTTGGTAAAATTTCAAAATGCATTGCCGAATGCTTTGCCTTTACCTTTTTTAAGCTTAGAATATGGACTAATTCGTTAGCTATAGTTGTTTTCCCGCATCCATCTGGGCCTAAAATTACAATGATCATAAGTTTTGGAATAAGTTAATTTCCTGATTTTATTTTCCCTAATTGGAAATTTGGCCTACTCTGATAGAGTTGAAATATTAGAAGAGGCCATAGAATTACCGATATTAAATTCCCCGTTGTCAAAAATGAACTATCGAAAAAACTAAAAAATAGTATGACGAATAGTATGGCAAACGCATCCCTCTTCATCCTAATGTTTTTCATTTTTTTGATCATATTAAAAATACTTCGAATAATTAGAAATAGAAATATTATACCCAAAACTCCAAACTGTAAAAACACTTCAAAGTAATAATTATCTAGGTGGAAGATCGTATTTTGGTCGTAATACTCTCCATTATTCAGTAGGTATTCAATTCTTCTTGCATTACCTAACCCCGTTCCGAAAAAGTAGTTAAATGATTCGTAATTGTACTCAAAATGTTTAATCCATAATTGGTACCTCCCAGAGCTTATTACATTTAATAGATACGGGTTTACATTTAATATGATTAAAATAGAAACTAATGAAGAAATAAGGCCAATTTTAAATAATTTGAATGTAACGGATGAATATGAGACTAATAAAAATATCGATAGAGCAACAAAGCTGTTTCTTGTGTTTGTTAAAATAATTAGTATAAATGAGAAAATGGTGATAATGGCATGACGTTTTTTCAGTTGCTTGCTCTGAATTAAGTATGCTGATAAGATTCCTGTAAGCATGGCATATGATCCCAAAAAACCTGGATGTAAAAAGCCAAATGTCCATCTTGTTTTTACATTTCCATCAAGCACAGTCCAATTTGAATTTAAATTTATATCAAATAGTAGAGAATATGCAATGGATGAAATCAATAATATTGATAAGGAATAGTATATGTATTTGAATAAAGTAAAACCCTTATGCATTTTCCCAATTGAAATTGATAATAATACAATGATTATTATTGAAAAAATGTAGGAAAGGTATTTGAAATTAAAATTAGAAAGTAATATCCAATTTGTAATGCAATAAGAAATAAATAAGAAAAAGTTGAATATAAGAGGCTTTTCATATTTAAACACCTTTTTAAAAGGAGACTTATATATAATACAAAGAAGCATACCAAGAAGAACTATTGCATGTTTAGTAATGTATAGTTGACTATTTATATCTTCAAACGGTGCATAGTTGATAAATAAAAACGGCACTGGTAGAAGAATAAAAAGAATTATAATAATATTACGCATTCGTGCTCTTATTATTTTTTGGCTGTAGCATTGATGGTTTGTAAGTTATCAACTAATTAACTAGAAAGTAAATTCCATTTTTGGTGAGTTGACACAAGTTCTTATACTAACTTATCTTTTGAAGATTATTACATTCTTAATCTTTTAAGTAATCTATGCTTAAGTAATCCATTTGTTTTTTTTACTCCTAATATGGGGAGTCCTATTATCACAATTCCTCCTTTCTGCAATATGTTGTAGGCACTAAATATTGATTTGGAATTCCACTTTAGTAAAATAGTGGATGTTGTAATAATATTTCCTTTTTCCCATCTACCTAGTTCTTTTTGAAATTCTGTTTTCTTTTCTTTTAATACTTTATTATCTAAAAAGACTAGAACTCCAGGAATAGAAAATGTTAATAGATTTAGTCTAAATCGGATGCGTTCCAACCACCTTACTATGATAAGTAATGGTTTTTGTGAAAGAGATTTTAAAAAATATTGGTGTTTGAACCGCTTAAATTCCCCTTCATATTCCTTATCATTTTCACCTATAAAATGAGTAGAAACCTGTACCGGTAATTGTTTAAACGAAGCTCTAACAATATCTTCCCCTCCTAATTTAACGATTAAGTTTTTTAATTTTATAACCCGTTTTTGTTCATTATCCCGAATCGCACAAGCTAACTGCATGGATCGAATTAATATTTCATCTTCTACTGAGATTTTGAAATAGAACCTTTCTTTTATCCTTCTACTAATAAATTCTTTGGCACTAATTGCTGGAGCTGACCAAATAGAATGTCCTTCAAAGAAATCCAACTGAAGACATTGTTGCCGTTCAAAATCAATTAATTTAAAAACATGTATTGAGAAGTCATTGATATGACTTTTCCATAGTTTTATCTCTACAACTTCCCAGTTTAATTTTTTTGCACAATCATCAATAACAAATTTTATTTTTGTGAGTTGATCGTTATTACAAACCATGTCTAAGTCATGGCCTATTTCAGGGAGGTCCTCATAATTTCGTAATACGGCGTATTCAATATCCTCTTTATCAAATCCTTCCAAAAGTGATATTACTGTATTTCCTATATGACTGTACACGTATATTTTGATTTAATTCTTAATAATATGGGAGGTGATTTTTTTTGATACATAAACTGGTTGCATAAGTATCGCTTTTAAAATGTGAAACATAAGATCCCCGTATTTCTTTTTTCCAAGGTCGAATTTGGCAAGGTGCATATATTGTTTTGCATAAGCTTTTCTTTTCCAATTCAGTTTTTGTAGGAAAGATTTGCTGTTTAATTTTGTTAAATAGTTTTCCCATGTAGGTTCTATTAAACCTTTTCTTCTTGCCCACATGGATTCTCTAACCCATTCATACTTTTTACGACTTTCAATGAACTTGGAAGCTATTGTAGAATCACCATGTACCCTGAAAGACATTAATATTTCAGGTTGAACTAATATGGTTACATCAATTTCAGTAAGTCTGTTATATAAATCAATGTCATCAGCTGGCCAATATTGACTGCGATAACCACCAACCTCTAAAAATTTCTTTTTACTAACGACAAATCCGGGATTAAGTAATCCAATGGGTTCATTTTTGGAAATGTAATCATTGAATACGGAAAGTGATGGGACGGTATTTAGGGTTTTACCGATTCGAATATTTTCTGCGGTTATATAGTGGGCCAAACAGCTTGTTGCTTCCAAATTATTAGTTTGCAAAAAATGCCGTTGTCTTTCGATTCTATTTTTAAGCATGATGTCATCAGCATCAATGTGAAAAATATAATCTCCTGTGGCCAATACTTTTACCGCTCGATTAATTGCCTCACTTTTTCCCATATTGTGATGATTATCGACAATAATTCGATTATCCTCCTCGGCGTATTTGTTGATAATATTTAAGGTGTTATCGGTTGAGCCGTTGTTTATTATGATATACTGAAAATCACTGAAAGATTGGATTAAAACACTTTCAATTGTTTGTGATATGAATTTTTCAGCATTATAAGCTGACATTACTACTGTTACAGTCATAAATATAGGTTTTCAACTAAGGTCTTTTAAAAAAAAAAGGTGGTAAAGTATTTGTCTTTTTCAAAAGATGTTACTGAGCCGTCTCATTTTCAAAGTACTTAAATAAATCATCAATTCCTTCACTTAATTTCTTACGAAATTCAATGGATTGAGATGTCGCTAAGCTATTTGATATTATGCTATTTGAGTTATTGAGATTGTTATAGTTATCGGTGAACAATTGATCTTTATTAATATAAATGGGGATTTTAACACCATATTTTTTGTGGTAAACTTCCTTCACTTTTAATGCAACTTCTAGCATGCTAATAGAAGTTGAAGAACTAAAATGTAGTGTGTTTTTATCACCTACAGATGGCCCATCAATTAACTGATTTAATCCGTTACAGATGTCGGAAAAATGAATAAAATCGCGCACAGCTCTGCCATCAGAATTTAAAATAATTTTATTGTCTCTATATGCCGATCTTGCTAAGTTATTTACGATTAGAGTCCAGCATTTAGCATCAGGGAAAATGGGTTCTCCATAGCTGTTAGAAAGCCTAACATTAATGCAATCCGTATCCGTTGTACGATTGTAATAATTACATATTTCCTCACTTAATAAGTGAGTCATTCCATATATATTCGATGGTGTTCCTTTTTGATCCTCTTGTACTAAACCCTTTTGGTTTTTACCATATACATGAATGGTTGAAAAGTAAATAAATTTACTAACCCCATTGGAAAGAGTACATTCATTAAGTAGGTTCCAGGTAGATTGTATATTTACTTTAGAAACGAAATCTGGTGACTTTTCTGAATCATGGTGATCTAATGAAATTAGGTGAATAATTACATCAGCTTTAACTTCAGAGATCTTTTTAATAGTTTTAATTTCTCGGATATCTCCAACAATTGTTTGATCTATTAAATCTGTCCAACCTGTCTTTTGAGGAATCGTTGAAGAAAATAACGCTATAATCTGGTGACCTTGTTTAGCAAAAAAATAGCATAGCCTAGACCCAATATATCCACTGGCTCCGGTAATCAAGATTTTCTTACTACCATTCATAATTAATCTCCTCCAAGTCTATATTAATGGCTTCATTTGGGTCGTGTTCAATACTTGCAACATTTAGAACCAGATTTAATTTATCTCCTAACCCTCTAAATGCAACCCATAAATTGGGAGAGATGGTAAGCCTTTTATAGTTTTCCTGAGATAGAACAACAGTAAAGAATTTTTCACCATTGTATATTACAAATTCAACTTTTCCGGTTGGTACTATTAGGTTTAAAACCATCTTAGAATGTTTTTTCCATCCTTTGGTCTCCGAGTTGTTTATAGTTGTAAAATAGGCTTCTCCAAAATTTTCAAATCCTACAGAACTTTTTTTTACTGCGTGATAAATATCACCCTGTGGATGATGTATCTGTTTTAAATCTGATAAAGTTACTCCGTCCATTTTAACAATTTATTTTTCGCCATATCTTCATATTCTGTAATTTGTTCAATGGTTTTATCATAAATATTGGACTCACTTTTATAAAAATCGTAATACCATTCACTGGTATACCGAATAGTATCATTATAATCCAGATTTGCTTGCCATTTTAAATGAAAAAGCGCTTTATCGCAGTTTAATTTTAATAATCCTGCTTCGTGAAATGGGATGTTTGCAGTAATTGTGAACGCGTCATTTACAGTTTTGAAATGCCAATATTTACTTAAATCTTCAAGCAATTGTTTCACGGTGTGATTTTGTTCCGCTCGTGGGCCAAAATTGAAGGATTCCCCATGGAGGACATCTTCATTAAATAAGTTAGCGCCAAGGTCTAGATACCCACTCAAAGGTTCAAGAACATGTTGCCAGGGTCTAGTAGCTTTAGGGCTTCTAATTTCAACCGTTTTATTTTCGCTCCATGCTTCCATGCAGTCAACCACAATTCTATCTTTGGCCCAGTCTCCACCTCCAATTACATTACCAGCTCTTCCAATAGCAAGTTTGATGTTGGAATCGTTTGATTTGAAAAATGAATGATAATAGGATTTTATTATCAGTTCGGCAGCACCTTTACTTCCGCTATAGATGTCTTTACCACCCATTTTATCATCTTCTTTATATCCCCAAACTTGTTCCACATTGTCATAGGCTTTATCGCTTGTGATAATAATTGCAGTGCACTTATGATTTGAAACTTTTAAAGCTTCAAGAACATTTGCTGTACCCATTACATTGGAGGAAATTGTTTCAATTGGATCCTTATAGGAGGTTGAAACAATTGGTTGTGCTGCTAGATGAAAGAGTATATCTGGTTTTTCTTCTGAAATAATTGTGGTTAGATTTTCTAAATTTCGGATATCCTCTTTATAATGTTTAATCTTGTTTTCCAATTCAAGTTCTTCAAACATCGATGGCTGAGTTGGTATTTCTTTTGAAATTCCAACAACATTTGCTCCTAACTTAAGTAACCACGTAGTTAGCCAAGATCCTTTAAATCCGGTGTGACCAGTAACCAGGACCTTTTTATTTTCGTAAATATTCTTAAACATAAATTATTTCCAAGTTTTCCACGGTGCACTATTGTCAGCCCACATTTTATTTAACTTCATTTTATCTCTAAGCGTATCCATAGGCATCCAAAAATTATCATGCTTATAGGTTAGTAGTTGGCCGTCTTTCGCTATGTTTTTTAATGGTGCCTGCTCAAAAACGGTACTGTCACCTTCAGTGATATAATCAAAGACTTCTGGCTGACATACGAAGTAACCTGCATTGATCCAACTACCATCTCCTTTCGGCTTTTCCTTAAATTCTAGGACTTTATTTCCTTCTGAAATATTTAGGGCTCCAAATCGTCCATCTGGTTGAGCAGATGTCATTGTCATAAGTTTCCCATGAGATTTATGAAACTTGACAAGCTCGTTTATGTCAATATTGGCGACACCATCGCCATAGGTAAGCATGAAAGGTTCATTATTTATGAAATCTTGAGCCCTCTTAATTCTTCCTCCTGTCATGCTGTGCAAGCCAGTATCAAGTAGTGTTACTTTCCATGGTTCACTACTGTTGTTGTGTATTTCTATACCATTGTTTTTAATATCAATAGTGATATCACTTTGATGCAAAAAGTAATTGGCAAAATATTCTTTGATGTAATAGCCCTTATAACCAAGGAGAATTACAAATTCATTAAAGCCATGTTGTGAATATGTTTTCATTATATGCCACAATATTGGTTTACCTCCTATTTCTACCATTGGTTTAGGTCTTAACTCTGTCTCTTCACTAAGACGTGTACCGAAACCACCGGCTAAAAGTACTACTTTCATAATTTGATTTTTTACTTTATTAATTCAGAATAAATTTAGCTTCTGTATGCAATCAGCAATTGTAATTTGCCTACTTATTAGCAATTGTTGGGTCACTCACAGTTAAATCGTATACCGGTTCCAATTTAGCTTTATATCTAATAGAATTGAGGTATAGTATAAACTGTACGACAGCTGTTATTACCATTATAGATAATATTGTTTCAGAACTTACTTTTGCTGTGTTATTGATTAATACAGCAAAAATTATTGTTGAGATCCATAATGCTCCAGCTGAAAAGTGGAAAACCGTATGTTTGTCCTGTAATCTGTTCTGTATATTGAGTAATCTTGATAAACTTTGGATGGATACCAGCATAAATAAAAATATAAATATTGGTAAATGCTGAGTGTATGCTGCTCCATAAGTTAGGTTAATCAAAAATTGACCTTTGAAATAGAATAGTGCGATTAAAGCTCCGCAAACGACAAAATATAAAACGATCCATTTCCAGGTAATAAAGGAAGTTCTTTTTTCATTTACTAAAATAGCTGAATAATGGGATTCGACAAATTGTAGTACAAAAGGAAAGACATTAATTAGTGAACGAAATGCCTGTAGGGCTCCGAAAGTTATTAGGTCAACTTTACTGAATAATAAGGTTATCAAAATGGAATTAGTTAAGTTTGATATTCCTAAATGAAAAAGAGAAAAGTCCATTTCGTTTTTAACTTCCTGTTTAGTGTCCTCTAATTTTTTGTAATGCTTTTGGGTATAAATCACTTGCGTAATTAAGCTAAATGCAGTAGCAATTAATAGTGAAATGAATATTACCTCATGAAGTTCTTCGATATAATACCTTAGTGTAAACAGTAATACAAATGCAATTCCCCATTTTGTAATATTGCTTGCTAATGATTGTAGAACTGCTCTTTGTCTTACAAGGAAAAACCTCATTGCATCATATAATACAATGAATAACCCGAGAATATACATCATCAAAATTTCTATTAAACCTATATCTTCCTTGAAGAAATACGAATATATAAGTAAGAGAAATGGCGTTAGTAATGAAAGAAAAAGGATCTTTTTTAATGCACTTTTAATGATCGATTTGTTCCCGAAGCTTAAACTTTTGGAAGTGATAGGTAAAATAATCCAGGGAGCGGAAATAGATATGATTATTTGAGCTCCAACCCAAAGAATGGAGAATTTACCAAATTCTAACGGACCTATAATTTTCGCTGAAATAATAAAAAATAAAAAATTCCCTCCATTTAGGCTTAGTTGCTCTAGCATGGATAATGAAAGTAATTTGTCTATTATTTTTTTAATCATGAGTAAGCTAAGGAATTAGGGTTAGTCTGGGTATGTTATTATTTACTGATATCATTTGTACACTTGATTAAGCCTTCTTTTAAGTCTACCTTATGCTTCCATCCCAATTGATGTAGCTTCGATACATCAGTAAGTTTGCGTAATGTGCCATCAGGTTTGCTAGTGTTAAAGTAGATTTGACCTTTAAAACCAATAATATCCTTTATCATTTCAGCCAATGATTTAATTGAAATTTCAATCCCTGTACCAATATTTATATGCGTGTTTTTTATCTCTTTAGTTCCTTTGTCATATGTATTGCTGAAGTCTCTATTTTCCATAATAAACACACAGGCATCTGCCATATCTTCCGACCAAAGAAATTCACGCATTGGTTTACCGGATCCCCAAACTTCTACCTGTACATTGGTTTGATGATTTTCCTTTGTACTTTTAATTCCATAGTTTGAAAGGATGGATAATATACTTTCTTTTGTGGCTTTACCGTCAATGCCCTCAATAGGCAACTGATTTAAATCCTTTATAATTGTTGCCCAATCATCATTTTCTAGGGCTTTCCCCAAATAGATTTTACGCATCAAAGCAGGCAGAACATGAGATTTTTTTAGGTCATAATTATCATTGGGGCCATATAAATTCGTAGGCATTACTGATATGAAATTTGTTCCATGTTGAATGTTATAACTTTCACACATTTTTATCCCCGCTATTTTGGCGATAGCATATGGTTCGTTGGTATATTCTAAAGTATCTGTTAATAAATACTCCTCTTTCATAGGTTGTTGTGCATTTTTGGGATAAATACATGTGCTACCCAGGAATAGAAGCTTTTTTACACCATGAGAATAGGATTGATGAATTATGTTGTTTTGGATCATCAGGTTGTCGTATATAAAGTCAGCTCTATATATGTTGTTCGCGACAATTCCTCCTACTTTTGCAGCTGCCAGGAAAACGTATTCTGGCTTTTCCTGTTCCATAAAATGGGCAACAGCAGAAGTATTTGTTAAGTCCAGTTCTGAATGAGTTCTGTAAATTATATTCTTATACCCTTTAGATTTAAGGTTATTAAGAATTGCTGAACCGACTAGGCCTCTATGGCCTGCGATATATATTTTTGAATCTTTATTCATCCT
Source organism: uncultured Flavobacteriales bacterium (assembly GCA_913063375.1). GTDB lineage: Bacteria > Bacteroidota > Bacteroidia > Flavobacteriales > CAJXXR01 > CAJXXR01. Next base: position 89,790 of record CAJXXR010000006.1, read on the forward strand.
ATGTAATGGTAACAGAATTATTGAAAAATAGTTGAAATCAATATTATTCAAAATAGTTTAATGTGGTATAACCACCTTTCTTCAAATATTGATCTTTTTGCATCAATTTGAGATCACTTTGCATCATATCTTTAACCAAGGCAGGAAGATCATATTCCGGGGTCCAACCCAATTTTTCATTAGCTTTAGTAGGGTCACCTATAAGAAGTTCAACTTCGGTTGGTCTAAAATATTTTGGATCAACCGAGAGTACTTCTTTCCCAATTTCTAATTGGAATTTTGGGTTATTACAAGCTTTTACAAAAGCTTTTTCATTAACTCCATTGCCTCTGAATTCCAATTCAATTCCTACTTCAGAAAAGGCCATTCGAACGAAATCTCTTACAGTGGTAGTTTTCCCTGTCGCGATTACCCAGTCTTCAGCTTCATCTGCTTGGAGAATCATCCACATCATGCGTATATAATCCTTAGCATGTCCCCAGTCCCTTTGTGCATCTAGGTTTCCTAAATAGAATTTACCTTGAAGTCCTAATGCAATTCTTGAGGTAGCACGTGTGATTTTTCTCGTAACAAAAGTTTCTCCTCGAATTGGAGATTCATGATTAAACAAAATACCGTTACATGCGTAAATACCGTACGCTTCCCTATAGTTTACTGTTATCCAGTAGGCATACATCTTTGCAACTGCGTATGGTGATCTTGGATAAAATGGGGTAGTCTCAGATTGAGGAACCTCTTGCACCTTACCATATAATTCAGAAGTAGAGGCTTGGTATATTCTTGTTTTCTTTTCTAATCCCAGTAGACGTACGGCATCCAAAACTCTAAGAGTTCCTATTCCATCCGCATTGGCGGTATATTCTGGAGTTTCAAAAGATACATGCACATGGCTCATTGCAGCTAGATTATAAATTTCATCTGGTTGAATCTCTTGAATCAATCGGATTAAATTAGAGCTATCGGTCATGTCTCCATAATGGAGGATGAAGTTTTGATTCTCAACATGTGGATCCTGATATAAGTGATCTATTCTATCTGTATTGAATAAAGAAGATCTCCTTTTTAGACCATGGACTATATAACCTTTTTTTAAAAGGAATTCACTTAAATAAGCCCCATCTTGTCCGGTAACTCCTGTAATTAATGCAATTTTCATATCTGGTAATTCTATTTACTTTTAATTTCTTTTTGCTTTTACTAAAGGCTTAAAGAAATCTGATTCTAAGTCGTTTGTTTTTTCTAAAGGTATACTTCCAGTAATTCTACTGAAGTAGACTGAATTTCTATTTGTAACACTGAGGCAGGAATAAAAATGGTATCCCCTTTTTTAATATTTTCAGTGCTACTGTCGATTTTAACTGTTCCAGCACCTTCTACACACATATATACAATGAAAGAATCTATAGTAGTCAGATCTTTTTGATATACATGTTCAATGTTAATTTTGTTTGTAGTAAAATATTTATCCGATACTACTTTGTTTGCGATGTTTCTATAATTATCAAATCGAATGGGCTTGGATTTAAACTGATTAAAGTCTAGAGCATCAAAGGCTAATTCTAAGTGTAATTCTCTAAGTTCACCATTCAAATCCTTTCGATTCCAATCATACACTCTATATGTGATATCAGATGTTTGTTGAATTTCGGCTAATAAAATATTTTTTCCGATGGCATGAATTGTACCAGCTTCTACAAGATAAGCCTGCCCCTTTTTAGCACAATGGTTCTCCACCATATCGGTGATTTTATCCATTTGAATATTTTTCAAATATTCTTCTGGATAATAGGAATTATTAAAGCCTAAATGAATTTTCGCATCCTTTTCTGCTTCTATTATATACCACATCTCCGTTTTGCCAAAACTATTGTGTCTTTCTTTTGCCAATTCATCATTTGGATGCAATTGAATGGAAAGATCTTTTTTGGCATCTATAAATTTAAATAGCAATGGAAAGGAGACTCCAAATTGATCAAAAACTTTTTTACCTAATAATTGAATAGGATTTTCTTGAATTATTTCTGTTAGTAATTTCCCTTTTAAAGGGCCATTAGCTACTACCGAAACTTCATTTTCCACAGCGGATATCTCCCAGCTTTCTCCTGTGAATTGGGATGAGGTGTGCTTGTTGAGTACTTTTTTTAATTTATCTCCACCCCATACCTTTTCAAATAGTCTTGGTGTAAATTTGATTGGATATTGAATAGCTTTATTCGTTAATTTCATTTAATCTTCGCTGAGATTTTATTGGTTATAAGTCATTTAATTTTGAAATGAACGCCACAATTTGCTTACAAGCTGTCCCATCTCCATACGGATTATGTAAGCGACTCATTTCCTTGTAATTGGTGGTGTCCTCTAATAGGTTTTTTGCTTCAGAAACTATTTTTTGAGTATCTGTGCCTACTAATAAAACGGTTCCTACTTCAACGGCTTCGGGTCTTTCTGTGGTGTCACGCATGACCAATACTGGCTTTCCTAAGCTAGGTGCTTCTTCCTGCACTCCGCCGCTATCGGTGATGATCAAATGTGATTGATCCATCAACCAAACGAAGGCGGGGTAGCTTAACGGGGTAATGAGTTCTATATTCGGGATATTCGCCAATAACTCGTATACTGGTTTCTGTACATTGGGGTTCAGATGTACAGGGTAAATGATTTGTGTATCTGGATGCTCTAGTGCAATTTGTTTTAGAGCCGTGCAAATATTGATCAACCCTTGTCCGTGGTTTTCTCTTCTATGTCCTGTAACTAGGATTAATCGTTTGGAAGAATCTACGATATGCTTAAGTGTTTCAATTTCGGCATCCTTGAAATCCAGAGATTGTACTTTTTCTACACTTAGGTTCAAGGCGTCAATCACTGTATTTCCAGTAATTAGAATACTGTCTTCCTTGATGTTTTCATTCAATAAATTTTGCTTAGACACATCGGTAGGAGAGAAATGATAATCCGAAATTGAACCTGCAATAGATCGATTGATTTCTTCAGGGAATGGAGATCTTTTATTGAAGGTTCTTAAACCTGCCTCTACATGACATACTTTTGCACCAGAATAGAATGCAGCAATACTACTGGCCATTGTAGTAGTGGTGTCACCATGTACATAGACATAATCCGGTCGAAATTCTTCCAGTATAGGTTTTAATCCTGTAATGATATCCGCGGTTAGTGAATGTAAATTTTGATTCGGTTTCATCAAGTCTAAATCGAAATCAGGTGTGATTTCAAAAAAGGATAACACCTGATCCAACATTTCTCGGTGTTGAGCAGTAATACAAACCTTGGTTTCGAAAATATCTGAATTCTTTTGAAATTCCTTTACCAATGGAGCCATTTTTATGGCCTCTGGTCGTGTTCCAAATACGATTAGATTTTTCATAGAATTTTTCCCAGTTGGATAGGTTTCATTTATTTGTTGTTCAATCCTTCTTTCTCATGCACCTCTCTTCTCAATCCACTACTCGAAAAGCGGTGTTCTCTTTTGTTGAAGTAAAGGTCAATTCCTTTTTCTTCGCAAAAAGCTCTACCAGTAAAGGATTTATTGGCATATTCATCACCAATAATTCGTACATCTATTTTAAAGGATCTTAGGATATCTTCCAGATCTTGTTCCGTAGCATAAGGGACAATCTCATCTACATATTTACATCCCTTCAACTGTATATAACGCTCTACAACAGATTGAACGGGTTTGTTTTTTTCAGGTCGATCTAAGGTAGGATCCGTTTGTAAAGCGCATATTAAAAAATCGCATTGTCTTTTGGCCTCTTCAAGCATCTTAATATGCCCGGCATGCAATAGGTCAAATGCACTGAATGTAATTCCTATTTTCATTTTAATGTGATTTAATTACTGAAGGATGTTGAAAGTTCTATATTGTGAAAAGTTATTGTTATGCTTTTTGCGAAAAACATCTTCAGTTTGTTATTTCTTGGCTATGTTATAATACACTTGTGAATTGTGCTTATCCCTTTGTGAATCAAATCTATGTTGATATTAAAAGAGGAGAATATTTATAGAAAAATATTCGATTTAAGCATAGCTTCGCTCTTCTCAGTCCCAAGGTTATACCTTGATTTCCAAGTCAATTAAGCCGCAAATCTACAATTATTCTCTGGGCTTTGTGATTATTTCAAGATTAAATTTAACTGATGGTTCAACAATGCTAGTGGCATACTATTATTGCATGCTATTTAAGGCCTGTGTGGCTTTGGATGGCTTAGAGGATAAGGCAAATAGAATGTGCTCAACGATAATGTATTGTTGGCTGGGTGGAGGCTTGTTAGCTTTGTTTTTGGATCGTCTCTATAAAGTCTAAAGGTATGTTCACACTGAAAAAACTATTCATCGAGGCGATATTTACTAAAACTCTATAGTCCCCTTGATAACGAATGTATTCTGCCTTTAAGCCAGTAAAAGGTCCTAATACAACCGTTATTGGGTCTCCTTTTTTAAAGCTATAATCGGAAATAGTTTTGATTTCCTGTTGAGCGTCGGTTAGGATCTGTAGGGATTCAATTTCATGATCCTTAACGATGGCAGGTTTGCCAAGGTGTTTTAATACCCCAACCACGCCTTGTACTTTAAGACTATCGACTAAAAGAACTTCACTTGAATGAACAAAGACATAGGAAGGGATCAAGGGTTCTTGAACCTTTTTTTTACGGTCGCTCCATTGCTTTATCTTGGTAGATAAAGGTAAGAAGGCTTCAATACCCGCATCCAGAAGGGCTTGGCAAGTCTTCTTTTCTGCTCGAGAGCGGGTGTATAAAGCAAACCAATGTCTTTCTTCGGTGTTCATAGATGTTTTGCGTCAATTTGTGTTTATTGGGAGAGTTTTTGTTCCCAATTCCAGGCATCCCGCATGGCTTCTTCCAAAGTTCTGCTGGCTTTCCAATCTAGCAGCCTATTTGCTTTCTCCGTATCGGCCCATATTTGTGTGATGTCACCGGCTCTTTTGGGTGCTATTTGGTAGGGAACTTTTACATTATTTGCTCTTTCAAATGCATTGAGGCATTCTAAAACAGAATATCCATTTCCAGTACCAATGTTAAAGTGGTCTATGGCTGTTTCTGGATTGTCCTCCATATACTGCAATGCCTTTACATGTGCTTCTGCAAGATCCATTACATGAATATAATCTCTGATGCAGGTCCCGTCTGGTGTATCATAATCATCACCAAAAATACTCAACTCCTTACGGATGCCTTTGGCTGTTTGCGTAATGAAGGGCATTAGATTATTTGGGATTCCTTGTGGTAATTCGCCAATCAAGCTGGAAGGATGTGCCCCTATAGGATTGAAGTAGCGCAATAAAATGCCTTGCATACCTCCGTTTTTTACACGATCGGTTAGAATTTGCTCGCCAACTTGTTTGGTGTAGGCATAAGGAGATTCCGCTTCCTTAATAGGGGAGGCTTCCGTTACAGGTAAGCTATCTGGTTGTCCGTAAACGGTGCATGAGGAGGAGAAAACAATTTTAGTGGTATTGCTCTTGTCCATCAATTCGAGGATCTCCCATAGGCTACTCAAGTTATTCTTATAATATTTGATGGGTTCTTGAACGGATTCCCCAACGGCTTTAAAAGCTGCGAAATGAATCACGCCATCAAAGCTTCCTTCCTTCTGTAGAAGTAGGTTTAGATTCTTAGCATCACAGCAATCCAGATTATAGCATTTTACGCTAGTCCCCGTGATTTTTTCAATGGCTTCAAGAACACTCGGTTCAGCGTTACTGAAATTATCTACAATCACTGGTTGATAACCGGCATTGATCAAAGCCACTGCAGTATGGGATCCTATGAATCCAGCACCTCCAGTAATAAGAATCTTCTTTTTTGACATATAAATATTTATGAGTAGTACAAAGCTCGTTTAAATCTATGAGTATGTCAAGCTACGCTAGGTTTAGATTAAAAGAGAAAATGAAGATTCTAATTATTTTATAAATTATCTGCGTTGATGTTTCGCTCTCCGCCGCTGGGCTCTTTCTTTTTTCAATTGATAAAAAAGAAACAAAAAATCTCGTCAAAATAAGGATCACCCTCTGGGACGTTCAGTCCGCTACTACAGGCTATTTTTATTTCCCTTCGGTCAATAAACGCCATTTCGTAGCTGCCTTCACTTGATCTTAATTTTGACTTTTTATTATTAAGAGATGTCGAAACTAGTAAAACTATATTGACCTATTAGAAATAGATTGAAAATCAAGAATTCTGTAAGGCCTTTTGTCTAATCCCGAAGCTTCGGGAGAGCGCAGCGAGTTATTTTTAGCAGCCTGGAAGAATACCTAGTATTTTCTTATCGATTTATAATAAGTCTTGTCCCGGTCGTTCGGGATTGGTTCATTTTGCATCAAGGCAAAAGAACAAACAAGCCTCTCCCTACGCACGTACAAATGATTTAGTGTAATCACTAGCTACAACAACTCCTTTATTATGCTCAGCGACCAGTCTCCTTCTTTTTCATTCATTAAAAAGGATCAATTTCCTTTCAGTCAATATCTTTTATCCTATACCTTTTCCCTTTTACCTAAATATCCCTAGATTTGCAGTCGAATTCTTCAAGCTTAGAGTGTTGAAAAAAATCAAAGCATATACGGTATTGGCCAAGTTACGGTTAACTACCAGTGTCCTAGTTTCTTCAATTGCCGGTTACCTTTTAGGTGCAGGTAGTGTTGAGGGGACTGCCTTTTCTTGGATTACCTTTTTATTATTGGTTTTGGGTGGCTTCCTAGTGGTCGCTTCATCCAACGGTTTCAATCAGGTATATGAAAAGGATACGGACCGATTAATGAAACGTACCGCAGAGCGACCATTGCCCACTGGAGTACTTTCTCCTACTGAAGGGATGATCTTTTCTACTGTTGCTGGGGTAATAGGGCTTTTAATATTGAGTTATATCAATATGAAGTGTGCCGTTTTTGGCGCTATTGCTTTGGTATTATATGCAGCTGTATATACTCCTTTAAAGAGGGTGAGTCCAGTAGCTGTATTAGTTGGCGCATTCCCTGGAGCTATACCAGCCATGTTGGGATGGGTTGCAGCAACAGATCAGTTTGGTATGGAGCCAGGTATTTTATTTGGAATTCAGTTTTTATGGCAATTCCCACATTTCTGGGCCATTGCATGGTTGCAGGATGATGAATACAAAAAGGCTGGAATAAGATTGTTGCCAACAGGGTTAAGGGATAAAAGATCTGCAATTCAAGCTATGGCTTATACACTATGGCTGATTCCACTTTCGTTATTGCCTGCAATATTTCCTTATATGGGAATAGACTTGGATTTAAAGTTGTCTATAGTAGGTGGGGTTCTAGTTTTGGGATGTGGGATTTTTCTATTTCAAAAAGCAAATCAATTGGTGAAGGAATGTAGTATGGAGGCTGCGAGAAAATTGATGTTCTCGAGTTTGATTTATCTTCCTTTGGTTCAATTAATATATGTTATCGATAAATTTATTTAGGGATGGACGAAAATTTGATTGTAAAAAGAAAAACCAGAAAGCCACTGTTGTTTATCAGTATGGCTAGTATGGTGATGTTGTTTGCTGCATTTACTAGCGCGTATATTGTAAGTAAGAATGGAGCGGGCCTAACCTGGGATGTGATAGTACTACCAACTCCATTTTTAATCAGTACCATATTGATCGTATTGAGTAGTATCACGATGTATTTGGCTTCGAAAGCAATCAAAGTTGGCGATTCATCGAAGATGAAAACCTATTTAGGAGCGACTTTAGCGCTCGGTTTGGGCTTTGCAATCTATCAATTTATAGGTTTTGATGAATTAAATGAGATGAATAAGTATTTTGCAGGTACCAAATCTACCCCTGCAAGTTCATATATCTTCGCAATTATAGGAATGCACTTTGCACACATGGTTGCAGGTCTAATTTCCTTGATGGTTACTTTTTTCAAAGCACGATCTGGCAAGTATAGTGCTGAAAATCACCTAGGACTGGAGTTGACGGCTGTCTTTTGGCACTTCTTAGATGTGCTTTGGATATACCTTTATATCTTCTTAAGTTTTTCAAACGATCTTTAAAATAATTCTAAATAAGCAGTCTTTTCGAAAGGAATGTTGAAATTAGAATATATTTTTTTTCAGAATAATTATCTTTGGATCTTTAAAAATATGACTAAAGAGATTATATTTGTCCTTATTTTTTAATAAGGGTTAAAAACAGTTAAAAGTCAAATTGTACTTTATGTCTACAGAAACAACAACTAGCGTATGGGGAGGAGGTAATAGACCCATGAAAGCGAGTTATGGAAAACTAATGATGTGGTTTTTCTTGTTAACAGATGCCTTAACATTCTCTGGGTTCCTTGTAGCCTATGGATTTGCTCGTCACAAATACGAAGAAATCTGGCCACTAGCAGAAAATGTATTTACACATTTCCCCGGTATCGAGGGACATCAACCGCTATTATACGTAGCATTGATGACCTTTATTCTAATTATGAGTTCGGTAACCATGGTTTTGGCTGTGCATTACGGTCATGAGATGAATAAGAAAAAAGTTACACTTTGGATGGGACTTACCCTATTAGGAGGTATTATCTTCTTGGGATCTCAGGCTTGGGAATGGATGCATTTTATCAACGGTACAGCTGAGGGAGCAATGCTTCTTGCAGATGGTAGTGTTGCGCATGTCCTTCAGGCGGGTGAATTGATTAATGGGCAGACGTATGCACATGAAATCTTGAAGCTAGGTGAAAACTATTTCATTACTGAAGGTGCGAAGGTTTCAGAATTATTGAATGGTGCAGAACCTATTTATGGAGCCAACATGGTTGTGAATGAATATGGAGCTCCTCAGTTTGCTAATTTCTTCTTCTTTATTACTGGATTCCACGGTTTCCACGTATTTTTAGGGGTTGTTATTAACTTGATTATTTTCGTTAACATTCTACTTGGAACGTACGAAAAGAGAGGTCACTATGAAATGGTAGAAAAAGTAGGTCTTTATTGGCACTTTGTCGATTTAGTTTGGGTATTCGTATTTACCTTCTTCTATCTTATCTAATTTGAATTACACTCACATTATAAAACTATAGAAATGGCAGCTCATAGCACTTCTACCAAACATATTTGGAAAACATTTTTCATCCTTCTAATCATTACAACTGTTGAAGTTGGATTAGGGATGTATAATTCAGCTAACCCTGGAGACATGAATTGGACTATTTTAAAATGGGCCTTTATCATCATGACGATATGGAAAGCATACTTCATTGTAGTTGATTTTATGCATGTTGGCTCTGAAGAGAAAAGTCTTAAATTGACACTTGCGTTACCTATGATAATTTTGATACCTTATCTATTATTTATCATACTGAACGAAGCAATTTACGTTCACGGAACGTTGCACTAGAATAAGATGGAAAAAACATCTAGATTAAAAAAGGGGGTAGTACTGATTTCAATATTGGTACTACCCTCTGTGCTATATATACTTATGACCACGGGTAAGCACGATTTTATTTATTTGCCAACCTATGGTGATGAAAGGGTGAATTTTGAGGTAGATCGTATCGATCATAGAATTGAAGATTCCTTACATTACCATTTGCCAACAAGTCTAGGTCTGACGAATTTGGAATCAGGTGAATCGACTATTTTGGGATCTTTTCCAGAAAAGATCTCCCTTATTCAACTGTTGGATCCAAAGGAAGATAACCAAGATCAAGAAGCCATATTTTTCAAAATGAATCAGCAGATGATCAAGGAATTGGATAAATTTCCTTCCTTTCAACTATTGACTATTTTGCCTCCTGTTGATTCCAACTATCAGGTAAATCGGGATCTATTTGGTGGATTGGATATATCTTCTCCATCCTGGTTGAAAATGTCAACCGTAGATCAGGAAAGCTTCGTAGCTTTGCGCAATCAATTATTTGTGGGTGGTTCAACATCCATAATGAATGCCAAGCCAGAGCAATCGTTTAGGTATATCATGATCTTGGATAAGGAATTGTCCTTGAGATGTGGATTGGATAAGAATGGTAAATTGATCTATACCTACGATGGAAGTAGAGAAGATCGATTGAGGTTATTGGTAGGAGACGTCAAGGTATTGATGGCCGAATACTTAAAAGAGGTAAAGAAAAATGCAAAAAAATAGTATCTGGATTTCAGCTTTTTGTCTGTCCATAGTTTCATTATTGGTAGCATGTGGTAGTACAGAGGATGCCAAACTGGCTTTTGTTGGTGAACGCATTGAGTTGAATGAAGCAGGTACCCTGGATACTCTTGGGCATTCTATACCGGCATTTAGCTTTATGAATCAGGATAGCCTTATGGTAAGTTCTGAAGACTATAAAGGAAAGATTTATGTAGCTGACTTTTTCTTCACTACCTGTCCAACTATTTGTAAAGACATGTCTGGGAATTTATTGGAGTTGCAAAAAATTGTTTCCATCTTCCCAGAAGTACATATACTTTCCCATACCGTAAATCCAGAATTTGATACGCCAGACGTATTGAAGAAATATGCTGAAGATCTTGGAGCGGATACCAGAAATTGGAATTTCGTCACAGGAGAGAAGGAGGCTATCTATAAGCAAGGATTGGAAGGATACTTTGTTGAAGCCGAAAAGAGTGAGATTGCCCCTGGAGGTTTCTTGCATTCTGAATTGTTTGTATTGGTGGATAAAAATGGATTTATTCGTTCTCGAAAAGATGATTACGGTAATCCTATAGCAGCCTACGATGGTACGAGTCCTGAGGAAGTTAAAAAGCTTATTCAGGATATCAAGCGATTGGTAAAGGAAGATTAATTAGTCCGAAATAGAAGATCTGATGACTGTGAATTATCCAAAATTAAGAATTTATATCTGGGCTTTTTCGCTCGTGGTTTTTGCATTGGTTTTAGCCTTGCATTATCTGCCTGCAGCAAGTTCGGTACCTGCATTTACCAATAGTTTCCCTATGGTTAATGCCTGCTTAAATGGTGCTTGCTTTTTACTGCTTATTTCTTCTTTAATGGCAGTGAAAAGAAAAAATATCGAATTACACCAACGTCTGAATACCTTTGCAATGCTACTATCAGTGTTCTTTTTGGGCGTTTATGTTACCTTTCATTATTTCCATGGAAGCTCAAGCTATGGTGGAGATTTTAAAGGGATTTACTTATTCATTTTACTGACACATATTTTATTAGCTGCAGTTTCCCTACCCTTCATTTTACTAGCCTATGCAAAAGGCTTAAGTGGAGATGTTGAAGGGCATAGAAAAATGGTTAAGAAAGTGTATCCAGTTTGGTTGTATGTTACCTTTACAGGTGTGATGGTTTATCTATTTATGGCTCCCTATTATGAATTCTAGAAAGAAAATATTCGTTTGGTTATTCTTGGGATTGGTATTTTGTACGAATGCTGATTTATTTGCTCAAGGTTGTTCTATGTGTAAGGCAGTTGTTGAGTCCAATATTTCTGGAGGAGGAACTGAAGCCAGTGGTTTAAATTTCGGAATCCTTTACCTAATGGTATTCCCTTATCTAATAATAATGGTTATTAGTTTTATGTGGAGAAAGCACCAAAAATCCATTAAGGATTTAAATTAGGCATAATTAACATTCCCCTATATCCCTATATCCCTATTCCTAAGGGAAAACATTATCTTTGGTTCTTTAATTACTCCCTTGTAATAAATTAGAATTAGATAATGAGAAAGTTATTTTTCATATTATTTGCGACAGGAATTACTGGTTCCACTGTTGCTCAAGAAAAGGTTTGGACACTTAAAGAGTGTGTGCAATATGCCTATGACCATAACCTAAGCATTAAGCAAGCTGAGCTTAGTCTAGAAATGGATGAGATCGCTCTTGAAGAAAGTGAATGGGCTAAATATCCTGGCTTGAATGCATCTGCAAGTAGAAATTATAATTTTGGGAGAAGTATTGACCCGCTGACAAATACTACTGGAATTCAAAAAAATGTTTCAAATTACTTTTCAATGAGTAGTTCTGCGACATTATTCAATGGATTCCTTCTACGCAATAGGGAAAAACAAAACGAAACAAGATTAGCAGCAAAGACCCATTATGTGGATAAGATCAGAAATGATATATCCATGAATATTGCACTATTCTATCTGGAGGTACTCTTTAACCAAGAGTCAATTACCAATAACAAGGCGCAACTAGAAATTGCTAGACAGCAAGTTGCTAGGATTCAAAAATTGGTAGATGTTGGATCATTGCCTAAAGGGAGTTTATTTGAGATGGAATCTCAGATGGCTAGTGAGGAACAACGAGTAATTCAAGCGGAGTCTAGTTATGAGATTTCAAGATTGAATTTGACACAATTACTAGATATTACCAATTATCAAAATTTTCTCGTTGAGGCACCTAAATTTGGGGATCCTATTTTAGATACAGAGGGGCTAACAACACAATATGTTTATCAAGAGGCGCTGAAGTCAATGCCTCAGATTAAGCAGGCAGAATTGGATGTGAAGGCTGCAGACCAAGGGATAGATATTGCTAGAGCAAGTCTTTATCCAAGGTTATCTGTTTCGGCTTCTTTAAGTACGCGAGCAAATGATGATGCTGAAAGAGCTATTGGTCATATAGATTCAATCTCTGGACAGCCAGTTTATGATTTTGTTCCCTATGCATTTGATGAACAAATAGAAGATTATTTTGGTCAATCTGTTGGATTGAATTTAAACATTCCTATTTTTAATGGGAGAAGTGCTAGATTGAATATTCAACGTTCCGAAGTCCAAAAGGCACAAGCCTTATTGACTAAGGAAAACACGGAGAATCAATTATTAAAAGATATTCAAAAGGCTCAAGCGGATGTTTTGGCAGCTTATAAAGGTTTTATAGCTGCAAAGAAATCTGTTCAGTCTTTTCAGGAAGCTTTTAATTATGTAAAGAAAAAGCATGATTTGGGAATTGTAAATGCTGTAGAGAACAACGATGCCAAAACAAAGTTGAACTTGGCGATTTCTCAGATGACTCAATCTAAATACGATTATATATTTAAAAGGATGATCTTGGCATTTTATCAAGGGCAGCCTATAAAATTGTAATACGCAATAGCGTATAACTCACTCCAACTATGAAAAAGGTTTTAATAATCGGTGGAATAATTGCTGTTGGTGCTTTAATCATGCTAGCCGTGAATAAGCGAAAAAGCCAAGGGATGAAAGTCCATGTAGAGATGATCACTATGGGCGAAATTACCGAGTCTGTAAGTGCCAGTGGCCGGATCCAACCTGAAATGGAAATCAAGATTTCACCCGATGTTTCTGGAGAGATAATTGCGCTTTTGGTAAAGGAAGGTGAGCTTGTACAGAAAGGAGATTTATTGATTAAAATAAAACCAGATTTATACCAATCTTATTTGGAGCGGTCAGAAGCTACCTTGAAAAGTACTAAATCGAATTTAGCATCAGCTAGGGCTAGATTAACGGAGGCTTCTTTGGACTATGATAGAAATTCAAAATTGTTTGAGCAGGAAGCATTGTCTAAAGCAGATTTGGACCGTTCAGAATCTAACTTCAAACAAAATAAGGCGAATGTTGAATCCTTACAGTTTCAAGTTAAAAGTGCTGAGGCTGGTGTAAAGGAGTCAAAAAATAATTTAGGTTTTACCTCTATTTATGCACCTGTATCTGGGACAGTTTCCAAATTGAATGTTGAAGAAGGAGAGCGTGTAGTTGGGACTGCCCAAATGACCGGTACTGAAATTTTGAGATTAGCAAACCTTACTGAAATGGAGGTGTTGGTAGAAGTCAGTGAAACCGATATTATCCGTGTTTCAGTTGGAGATTCTTGTAGCATCGAGGTAGATGCCTATTTCAAGGAGAAGTTTGACGGGGTAGTTACTGAAGTTGCTAACTCCGCTAAAACTTCAGCAGGAGGTTTGGATCAGGTGAGTAATTTTGAAGTAAAAGTTAGAATTTTAAAGGATTCTTATAGTGAGCTATTGAATAAGTATAAGAACCCATTCCGTCCTGGAATGACGGCTACTGTAGATGTTTTGACAGAGTCTAGTACTGGGATTTTAGTGCCTATTCAGTCCGTAACCTTACGAGTGGATAGTAGTTCAATGAATCCTACTGGAAAAAAGCCTAGTTTTGAAAAGGAAATGGAATGCGTATTTTTGTACAAGGATGGGAAAGTAACCAAGACAGCGGTGAAAACTGGAATACAAGACGATCGCCATATAGAGCTATTATCCGGACCTTCTGAAGGTGAATGGGTAGTTTCTGCTCCCTATAAATCAATTACTAAAAAATTGAAAACTGGGATGAAAGTGGATACGGTTAACTTGGATGAACTTTATAAAAAAGATTAATGCCTTTAATACTTAGCATTGAAACCAGTACCAAAACTTGTTCAGTTGCTTTAAGCAAAGCTGGAGAGTTGGTAAATTGTATTCGTAAGAAGGATGAGAGTTATTCACATGCGGAGCGTTTACATTTGTATATTTCTGAATTATTCCAAGGAACAGAGTTTGTTTTAGGAGATTTGGATGCTGTTGCAGTGAGTAAAGGTCCAGGATCATATACGGGACTAAGAATTGGAGTCTCGGCTGCAAAAGGGATTGCCTTTGCTTTAGACATTCCTTTAATAGGTGTTGATACCTTGCAGGCTATTTGTCTTGAATATTCAGGGGATAAACCTGATGTATTTATTCCTGTGATGGACGCTAGAAGGTCTGAGGTGTTTTATGGGGTATACAATGCATTGTTTCAACAAGAAAGTCCTGTAGATTTCCACGTGTTAATAGAGGATTCTTTTCAAGAATTCATTATTGACAAATCGGTCGTTTTTGTAGGGAACGGAGTGGAGAAAGTTCAAGCTTTAGTAAAATTCCCAAATTCGAAGGTGCAATTTGTTCCTGAGGATGCTTTTTCCGGAAAGCACATTGCCAACCTTGCTTACCATAAGTTTTTAAAAGATGATTTTGAGGATACTGCTTATTTCGAGCCTTTCTATCTAAAAGATTTTATTGCAGGTAAAAAGAAAGTACCGGCAAAAATCAATTAAGAATGCCTAAATGATAACGGCATCTTCCTCGCTCCATGTACTTTCACACAATCTTTTGAACTCATTCAATCCAGTTTGAAGTCCCTTTTTTAACTTTGGTTTAATTAAAAGGTTCAATGGGAAAAATAGCTTGATATGGTGTTCTACATTTACCTCACAGCTATTGTCGTCTAGTCTCTTTAGCTTAAATAGTTGGAAGCTTTCAGGTATAATACCCAATTTGTCTGCTTTCTCTGCATAGGTGATATGCTCCTTCCCCTGTTCATTGGTGACTGAAGTAATGTGTATAATGTTGTCAGGAAGTACGCAGTCGTGGGCTGAACCGATTCGATCTATTTTTTGCTCGTCGTAGATAAAGTCTACTAATTGTGGAGACCATTCTTTACGATGTTTGAGGCTCACTAAAAAGCGGTGTACAAAATCTATATCCTTTTCAATTTGGATACTAATTTTTACCGGGTTGGACACATATTTTATAGGGCCATGTTCCGGTAATTCCGGTGTTTCTTGAATCCATTTATCAACGTGAAGAAAGTTAAATGGGATGGTGCCTAATTCTGGGTACTCCTCTGTTCCAGCTTGAAATTCAAAGCCTGTGCTTTCATTGTCCCCAACAGTATCAGAAAGTAGGATGTAGTTATCAGATTGTACCTCATTTTTCATCAATCGATGGGCTAAGATAACCTCCTTTCCCATGATTTTCTCTCTGTCAAATATTTGTTGGAGTACTATTTCTCCTGTGTGTACTATGAATTTTAATCCTAATTTATGGGTGCCACTGCAAGCTTCGCAATTGCAAATACGATCTCTTTCGTATAGTTTTAAGTGTTGGTGAAAGGCTAAAAACATGGATTTACATTGTTCCATTATTTTATCTGTACTTGTAGGATTCTTTTCCTTTTTATAATACAAGAGTGCATCTCCTTCAATTTCTACTAATTGAAGGCCTAAAGAATTTTTATCCATGATAACCTCTAGCAATTCTTTGATTATTGCACTGCTATGTTCAATAGAGGTTTTGTTTACGAATTTGGTAAATCCGCTGATATCCGGAATGAAAATTAAGGCATTGAAAGATGCGTTAGCCATGTATATGCAGTTCTGTAGTTCAATATTGAATGTACAAAATCTTGTATGAAATGATTCTATAGATTTAGTTAAAAGCTGCTAACTCCATTTCCTTTTTAAAGGATCCTTGTTTGTCGGTTGATAAAATGGCCAGCACTTGGTCTATTACCTCTGGATTCCAAAGCATCCTGTAGTGACCAATATTCTGCATAGTGATGAGATTAGCTTTTTTAGACGACTTATAAATGTGTCTAGCATCCGATAGGGGTATTACTTTGTCATATTCATCATGAATAAGGGTCAATTGATTGAAGTTTATTGAATCAATAAATTTAGCAACATTCATATTGGACACCTTCTCATTCAATATGTTCTCGGCAAGGTGAACCATATTATTGTGTGCAGAGCTGGTTAAACCGATAAATTGACTGTACTCAATAAAAACTTGTTCTATACTATTGGGGCATGTCAAGTAGATCAGTTGATCAATAGGGATATTCTTTTTGGTAAGCGCATAACTGACTACGGCAGATCCAAAGGAATGACTGATGATAGATAAAGGCTCTGATAGTGCTAAGAAGTCGTGTAGGCTCAGAAAAGCTCTATGACAGACTTCCATATTCGTTTTCTTTAGTTTAGAAGGCCCGTGTGCAGGTAAGTTTAATCCAATTACTTGGTAGTTCTTTTGGACCAATGATTCTGCAATGGCATGCATACTTGCAATATTGGAATTCCAACCATGTACCAATAGGATAGGAGGATGATTGGCTTGCCCTAATCTGTAGCAGAATAGATCTTCCTCCTCAAAGGGAACTCTAAATTCGGTTGCTCTTTCGAAAAAGGGTAGTTCTCTTTCTCTAATGTTTTTATGTTGCGTGGTTTGGAATTTATCAAAGGCAGATTTACCCGCTTTAGCTGGTGAAAGTAGACTGAAGGCTTTATAGTAGGATCTAAATAGTTTGAGTTGAAGAGACATATTCTTTTTAATTTTTGGGTTGAATGATTTCAGCGCGTATGATTTGATCTAGTAGGTCCATCATATCCGTGATATATTCTTTCTTTTGAGTAGTAATAGACATAAATACACTGCCTTCTATCATAGAGAAAATCCGTTTAGCGAAACTATTGACCTCCATATTTTCTGGGAATATTTTTTCAGAAATCCCCTGTAGTAAAAGGTTCGAAATGTTATTTTCTAATTTTACGATGATCCTTTTTACCTCACTAAGTAATTCGGGGTTTTGATGATTGGCATCTACACCTATATTTAGTATTGGACAGCCACCAAAGGAAATTGTATAGTCGTAATATTTTCGGTAGAAATTGCTCAATGCAAATAGCTTTTCATCTGCTCTTTCAAAAGCAGCCAGTTCTTCACTTATTTTCCCAACCACTTTTTTGACATTGTGGGTGAAGGCTAAAAGAGATAATTCTTCTTTATTGTTGAAGTTCCCGTAAATGGCCCCCTTTGTCAATTTTGTTGCAGAACAAATATCAGACATGCTAGTTGCTGCGTAGCCTTTCTTGTTGAAAATGGGGGCTACTTCTGCAATGATTCGTGCTTTTGTTTCTTCTGATTTACGCATCTAAAGGTTGATTTTGATGCAAATATACGAAATATACCGATCGGTATATTATTTGAGCTAAAAAAACGCCAAAATAGATTGACGTATAGTACTATTATTTTTTTTGATCCTTGTGTGGATTCTTATAGAGGAAATATTGCCCCATTAAATTACCAACAACGATTCCTACATAATGGAACCAATCAATATTCATCCAGTTTCCAATTAGCCCAAAAGCGATAGCCAAAAGTAGCATAGATAAAAATAGGACGAAGTACTTGTATAATTTTGGAGACATACTATTGGTGGGTAAAAAAGAAGTCCATGTAAACTACATGGACTTCAAATTTATAGTTCTATTTTAGAATTACATCATTCCTGGCATTCCACCTGGCATTCCACCTGGCATTGCTGGAGCACCTTCTTCAGGGATATCAGCAATTACACATTCTGTAGTTAAGAACATCCCAGCAATTGATGCTGCATTTTCAAGTGCAACACGAGTTACTTTTGTTGGATCAATGATACCTGCAGCAAACATATTTACATAAGCCTCTGTTTTTGCATTGTATCCAAAGTCTCCAGATTCTTCTTTGATTTTGTTGATTACAACAGAACCTTCTCCACCAGCATTGGTGATAATTTGACGCAATGGAGATTCAATTGCAGTACGGATAATTTCCAAACCGATTTTTTCATCTTCATTCTCACATTCAATCCCATTAAGGGATTCAATAGAGCGTACAAATGCAACACCACCACCAGCAACAATTCCTTCTTCAACAGCAGCACGAGTAGAGTGAAGGGCATCATCGATACGATCTTTCTTCTCTTTCATCTCAACTTCTGTAGCAGCACCAACATAAAGAACAGCAACACCACCAGCCAATTTAGCTAGTCTTTCTTGCAATTTCTCTCTATCGTAATCTGAAGTAGTTATTTCTATTTGAGCTTTGATTTGCCCGATTCTAGATTTGATATTTTCTTCTATACCAGCACCGTTAACGATAGTAGTAACGTCTTTATCAATAGTGATTTTTTCTGCAGTACCCAACATGTCAATAGTTGTGTTCTCCAGTGTAAGACCTCTTTCTTCAGAGATTACAGCACCACCCGTTAGGGTTGCTAAATCTTCCAACATTGCTTTTCTACGATCTCCAAATCCAGGAGCTTTTACTGCAGCAACTTTTAGTGATCCACGGATTCTATTTACTACCAATGTTGCTAATGCTTCAGAATCTACATCTTCAGCAATAATCAAAAGAGGTTTCCCTGATTGAGCAACTGGTTCAAGAATTGGAAGAAGATCCTTCATAGAAGAGATTTTCTTATCATACATCAAAATGTATGGACTTTCTAAGTCAGCTTCCATCTTCTCTGCATTTGTAACAAAGTAAGGAGATAGGTATCCTCTGTCAAATTGCATACCTTCTACAACTTCTACAGTTGTTTCTGTACCTTTTGCTTCTTCAACAGTGATTACACCTTCTTTACCAACTTTTTCCATTGCTTGTGAGATCAATTCTCCAATGGTGTTGTCATTATTTGCAGAGATCGAAGCTACTTGCTTGATTTTTTCAAAGCTATCACCTACTTCTTGTGATTGAGACTTAAGGTTTGCAACAATTGCTCTTACCCCTTTATCGATACCTCTTTTAAGGTCCATTGGGTTAGCGCCTGCTGTTACATTTTTAAGACCAGTAGTAATGATTGCCTGAGCCAATACAGTAGCAGTGGTTGTTCCATCTCCAGCTACATCAGCTGTTTTTGAAGCAACTTCCTTTACCATAGATGCACCCATGTTTTCAACAGGATCTTCTAGGTCAATTTCTTTGGCAACAGTTACACCATCTTTTGTGATATGTGGAGCACCGAATTTTTTATCGATGATTACATTTCTACCTTTTGGTCCAAGCGTTACTTTTACTGCATTTGCAAGTGCATCTACACCTTTCTTCAGTTGTTCCCTTGCCTCTGTATTGAATACTATATTTTTAGCCATCTTGAGCGTCCAATTTTTTGTTAAACGATTGCGTAAATATCAGATTCACGCATAATCATAAAGTCTTTTCCTTCCAATTTCAATTCAGTACCTGCAAACTTACCGTAAAGAACGGTGTCGCCTATTTGTACTGTCATTGGTTCGTCTTTTTTACCAGGTCCTACAGCCACCACAGTTCCTTTTTGAGGTTTTTCCTGTGCTGAGTCTGGAATGATGATCCCAGAGATAGTTTTTGTTTCAGCGGGAGCTGGTTCAACAAGAACTCTGTCTGCTAGTGGTTTCAAATTGATATTTGACATTGTATGATGTTTTGTTATATTTTTTAGAATGCTTTTCTGAAGTCAAGATATATGCCAATTCAGTTTTGCTGTCAGGCTGTCAGAATTGAGAAACAAATGACAGTTCGAAAAGATAAGTGCAAAAAAAAAGCTGACCATCGGTCAGCTTTTAAAACTAATTATTTTTGTTCCTCAGGAGTGGTCTCCGTTTTGGTTTCTACAGGGCTATCAGTATTATCTAATAAGCTAGCATCAATTCCAGTTTCTGTTTCGGGAGTATCGGCAGCATCGTCTAGAAGTTCCTTAGTAATAGTAGGTACATTTGACTCGCTTCCTCCAGAGTACTGAGATCCTAAACTTAAAACAACCAAAGCAATCGCTAGGGCCCAAGTTGCTTTCTCTAGAAAGTCTGTTGTCTTTTGTACACCCATGATTTGGTTACTACCTCCAAATGATGAAGAGAGACCTCCTCCTTTTGGATTTTGCACCATTACAATAAGGATTAATAAAACACAAACTATTAGCAACAATGCTCCAATAAGTATAAACATGATTCTTGATTTATTTTTTAAGTTCTGCTATTTGCGCAATTCGCTGTGCAAAGAAACTACTTTTTTGCGGATTTTTCAAGCTTAATATTTCGTAAGCCTTAATTGCTTTATTATAAAGCCCTTGATCGAGGTATATTTGAGCTAATGTTTCCGTCATTAGGTTGTCGCTTTCCAGGCTACTTTGCTTGGCTAAGTTGACATTTTTGGTCTTAAGTTTATCCTTTTGAGGATTTATGCTTGGATTCTTTTGAAGGAATTCATCAATCAAATCTGATTGTTTTGATCCTTTTACAGAACGTATGTCTAGCGGGGCTACAGCTTCTCGACTCAGTGCCAATTTTAACCAATAACCAAAGGTATGATCATCAGACATTGGGTGACTGACCTGCTCTACTTCATTTTCCTCCTCTGTGGATGAAGTTAATAGCGTACTGAATTTCTGCAAGATTTCTTTTGCATTATCAATCTCGGTAAGCCAATAGAATAATTTACTGGAATCACTGGCATAACAAGCTGTTTTTGCTAGCTGATTGTGATATGTTTCAGCATTTTCTTCAAATTGTAGTCGCTTTTGTAATAGGAGGTGGAAAGTCTGACAATAGGGGAAATCGGCCACCAGTTGAGAAATCTCTTGCATAGGGATTTCTTCTAAGGTTGCCGGGTTATCTATTATATGTAGTGCTTTTTTTAAATCCACCTTACCAATTTACAAGTGCTTTGTTAAATATGTTTTCAGAAATTTCTTCAATTATCTCTTCCGTTAGCTCCTCTTCTACAGATTCAAAAGGAATCGTATTGTCGAAATCCTTGAATGCAGGGAATGAAGTAGTGAAGTTTTTTGCGGGTTCTACTTTATTAAAGAAACTAACTTTAATTTGAATAGTGAAACGAGATTGATTGGCTTGAGCTTCTGATGTAATTCCAATTGGGATAATATCATATCGCTGGATTGCGCCATGAAAATGTAAATCACCTTCTTCTTCTTGTTCCAGTAATTGTGTTTTCCTGTTTAACTTGTCAATTAAGTTTTGTTTCAAATCAATGGCAAGATCGGGGTTCACCAAAGTGGCTAGGTTCTCAAACTGGGAGACCGAAAATGTTTTGATCTTTGGATTAATGTCAATTCCTGAAAAGGTATAATATTTACAGGAATAAACCAGAATCAAACAAAGTGTTGAGAATAAATAGCGCAGGTGTTTAGTCATAACGAATCTAAAATTAGGGATATTTTTATAATTATAGATCGTATTGTTTGATTTTACGGTACAAAGTACGCTCAGATATATCCAGTTCTTTGGCTGCTTCCTTTCTCTTACCCTGGTGCTTCTCAAGTGCTCTTTTGATCAATTGGATTTCCATTTCTTGGAGAGAAAGGCTTTCTATAGGCTCTTTTTCTTGGACATCTACCATCTGATAGTTGCTCTCTGGGATATAGGCAGGCTCAGGAACTTCTTCATTTTTCCGGATAGGACTTTCCAATTGAAGAATGCTGTTACCTTCCTCTTCTTTCACTTCTTGATACATTTTTTGAATAGTAGGGGCATGATGATCCTGAATACCATGCTGTATCATGTCAAGTGTTAATTTTTTCAATTCGGAAATATCCTTTCTCATATCGAAAAGTACCTTATATAGTATTTCCCGTTCTGAATAACTTTGATCTTCTGAACCTCGAAGTGCAGGACTTCTTTGCATTGTTTGATAATCTGGAAGGTATTCTCTCAGTGTTATAGCATCTAGCAATCTGCTTTTTCCAACTACTGAAAGTTGCTCCACTACATTTCTAAGTTGACGAATATTACCTGGCCATTGGTAGTTTAATAGTACAGGAATAGCATCGTCTTCAAGACGAACAGTTGGCATATGGTATTTTTGCCCAAAGTCTGCTGCAAATTTTCTAAACAGTAGATGTATGTCAGCCTCTCTTTTTCTAAGCGGTGGTAGGTCTACTAATACAGTGTTAAGACGATAGAATAGGTCTTCACGGAACTTTCCATCCCCTATAGACTGAATAAGATTGATATTGGAAGCAGCGACAATTCTAACATCTGTTTTTTGAACCTTAGAAGATCCAACTTTCATGAATTCACCAGTTTCCAATACTCGGAGTAGTCTTACCTGTGTGGAAAGTGGAAGTTCTGCAACCTCATCTAAAAAGATGGTTCCTCCATCGGCTTCTTCAAAATATCCTTTTCTGGCAGCTGTAGCTCCCGTAAAGGATCCTTTCTCATGTCCAAAAAGTTCACTGTCTATGGTGCCTTCAGGTATGGCACCACAGTTGACAGCGATATAAGACTTATGTTTTCTATGCGATAATTGATGAATGATTCGAGGTATAATTTCCTTCCCTGTCCCACTTTCACCTGAAATAAGAACAGAAATATCAGTAGGAGAGACTTGGATAGCATTATTTAGGGCTCTATCCAGCATAGGAGAGTTTCCAATTATTCCAAATCTTTGTTTTGCCTCTTGTACATTCATAATCTATTATATTTAATTATGCTTATGAAACGATTTTCCCACGTAGTGTCGCTGAATTACAATCCTCAACCAATACGTTTACATAGTCACCCAATTTAGCATCTTCTTTAGGGAAGATAATGGCCGCATTTTGACTATTCCTGCCTAAGTACTCTTCATCCGATTTTTTGGATATTGTTTCGATTAGGACTTTATAGGTATTGCCTACATAGGTCTTATTTCGAATAAATGAGTGCTCTCTTTGTCTCTGGATAATTTCTGCAAGGCGTCTTTTCTTAACATCTTCAGGAACATCATCCGTCAATTTTTTTGCAGCATAGGTATTTGGACGTTCAGAATAGTTGAACATATACCCATAATCAAAGGTTACATAGTCCATCAAATCTAGCGTTGCTTGATGATCTTCTTCTGTCTCTGAACAGAAACCAGAAATAATATCATGAGAAATAGCACAATCAGGAAGGATTTCCTTGATCTTATCTATTCTCTCTTTGTATTTCTCTACAGTATATCCTCTATTCATTAAATCGAGAATCCGATCACTTCCAGATTGGAAAGGAAGGTGAATGAAGTTACAAATATTTTCTTCAGAAGCCATTACTTCTAGCACCTCATCTGTCATATCTTGAGGGTTAGAGGTAAAGAATCTAACACGAACTTCAGGATTTACTTGAGCTACTTTTTTCAAAAGCTGGGCAAAGTTTATGCTGCTTGCTTTTTCTATCTCAGATAAGTTTTTGAAATGCTTTTTGGGACCACCACCATACCAAAGGTAAGAGTCTACATTTTGTCCGAGTACGGTAACTTCCTTATAACCTTGTTCAGACAATTGACGTACTTCCTCAAGGATGCTTTCAGCATCTCTACTTCGTTCTCTACCTCTAGTAAAAGGTACGACACAGAAAGTACACATATTGTCGCATCCACGCATAATAGTTACAAAGGCGGTAACACCGTTGCTTCCATATCTTACAGGTGATATGTCTGCATAGGTCTCTTCCATGCTAAGGAGAACATTTACTGCTTTTTCTCCACCGTCAATTTCCTCTAGAAGGGTTGGAAGATCTCTGTAGGCGTCAGGCCCTACTATTAGATCAACTAATTTTTCTTCTTCTAGTAATTTACTTTTCAGCCTTTCCGCCATACATCCTAGAACACCAACTTTAAGTTTTTTATTGTTGCGTTTTAGTTTCGTAAAAGATTTTAATCGTTTACGAACGGTATCTTCAGCTTTTTCACGGATAGAACACGTATTTAGGAATACTAAATCCGCTTCTTCAATATTTCGAGTCGTTGCATAGCCATCTTCTTGCAGAATAGATGCTACAATCTCACTATCTGAAAAGTTCATTTGACAGCCGTAGCTTTCAATATAAACTTTTTTATCTCCTACATTAGTATTCAGTACGGTAGCTTCTCCTTGCTTACTCTCGTCTATAACCTTGTTTCCTTGATCTAAACTCTTCATAAAGGCAATAAATTTTAGGCCACAAAGGTAAGTAATTATATTGGTGACAAAGTGTCAGCTATCTTCTTTTTTCTTTAAAAAATCTTAAAATCGGAGGGAAATCTAATGAATGGTCATTTTAGTGCTGAAGGATTTTTTTTGAGAAATATTTTTAAAAAAAAATAAGCAGGGATTTTGGCGGCCTGAATATTGAAAAAATGTGTGCTATATAATATAGTAGAAAATTCGTGTATAAATTCTTTGAGTCTATTGAATTTCAAGAATTTCGAATAAACACCGTCTCGTGAAAATGAAAGAAATTCTGATGAAATTTCGAATTCAAATTTGTGTTATTTTGGCAACTTAAATAGTGGGTTTTAGACTGCTTTTAAGGGGGTTAAACTTAAGAGGTTCTCAATTTTATTTGTCTAATTGAAAAAAAACCTATTATTTTTGTGGGTAAATTTGGCTTTTATATTTATTGATAGTAAGGTCAATTCTGGACAAAGAGTCCATTTCAATATAATGCATAACGAAGCACAGGTCCCTACATATAGTAGTGGGATATAGCAAGATTCAATTCACCTGTACACATAAGGTTTCGATCATGGCAAAGAATTTAGTAATAGTTGAGTCGCCGGCAAAGGCGAAAACAATAGAAGGTTTTCTAGGAAAGGAATTTACGGTAAAGTCTAGTTTTGGACATATCCGAGATTTGAGCCCTAAGAAAATGGGGATTGAGATTGATAATAATTTTAAACCTGTTTACGAGATATCCAAAGACAAAAAGGATTTGGTGAAAAAGTTACAGGCAGATGTGAATAAAGCAGAGACTGTTTGGCTAGCAACGGATGAGGATCGCGAGGGAGAAGCGATAGCGTGGCACTTATTTGAAGCACTTGGATTATCGAACAAAGAAGTGAAAAGAATCGTTTTTCACGAGATTACCAAGAAGGCTATTCTTAAAGCTGTTGAAACACCAAGAGAAATCAATATCGATTTAGTTGATGCCCAACAGGCTCGTAGAATTCTAGATCGATTGGTAGGTTTCGAACTTTCACCCGTCCTATGGAGAAAGGTACAGCAAGGATTATCTGCTGGTCGTGTTCAATCCGTAGCTGTAAAGTTGATCGCTGAACGTGAAAAAGAAATTAGAAAATTTACATTTTCTAGTTCTTTCAAAGTTGTTGGCCAATTTCAAACTGCAGATAATGTTGCTTTTAAAGCTGAGTTGAATACCAAACCGAAAGGTAAGGAAGAGGCTGAAAAAATATTGGAATTATGTAAGGATTCAATCTTCTCAGTTGAGGAAATCATTACTAAGCCATCCAAAAAATCACCGACAAAACCATTTACCACTTCTACCCTACAACAGGAGGCTTCTAGGAAATTGAGCTTTTCTGTTGCGCAAACGATGTCTGTAGCGCAGAAATTGTACGAATCAGGGAAGATAACCTATATGCGTACTGATAGTGTGAGTTTATCTCAAGATGCTATTGATGCTGCAGAGGCCGAGATTAAAAGTAGATGGGGTGATGAGTATTCTGAGCCAAGGCAATATACTACCAAGCAGAAAGGAGCACAGGAGGCTCACGAGGCGATTCGACCTACTTATATGAATTATGAGGGCGAAGACTTGGATCGTAATGAGCGCAGATTATATGAATTGATCTGGAAACGGACATTGGCTTCTCAAATGAGTGAAGCAAAGTTTGAAAAGACAACTGCTAAGATTCAGTTTTCAAATTTTGACAAAAAATTTGTAGCCAAAGGAGAGGTGTTACTATTTGATGGTTTCCTTAAGGTATATCAGGTATCCACAGATGATGAGGAAGAAGAAGATACTGGCCGCTTGCCAAAAATGAGTCAGGATGAGGTATTAGGAATGGATGAGGTATTAGCTACCGAACGATTCTCTAAACACCCACCAAGATATAATGAAGCTTCTTTGGTACGTAAAATGGAAGAATTGGGAATAGGTAGACCGTCTACTTATGCGCCAACCATTTCAACCATCCAAAGAAGGAAATACGTAGTTAAGGAAGATCGACCAGGAAATAGTAGGTTGTTTCTGGAGCTGGGTCTTAAAAATGGAGCTATAGCTTTAGAAGAAAAGACTGAGAATTGGGGGCAGGAAAAACAGAAGCTATTCCCAACGGATATCGGAATGGTTGTGAATGATTTCCTATCGGCAAACTTTGAGCATATCCTAGATTATCATTTTACTGCAGAAATTGAAGATTTATTCGATGAGATTGCGCAAGGTAAGATGGTATGGAATAAAATGATTGCAGAATTCTACAATGAATTCCATCCAAAAGTACTAGATGTTAGTGAACATTCAGAACGAGTAAGTGGAACACGAGAACTTGGAGACGATCCAAAAACAGGAAAGCCAGTAATTGTAAGAATTGGTAGATATGGGCCTATGGCTCAGCTTGGGGCGACAAGTGAAGACGAAGAGGCTGAAAAGCCTAAGTTCGCTAGTCTACGAAATGGCCAAAGTATTGATACTATTTCTCTAGAGGAAGCTTTAGAGTTATTTAAATTACCTAGGCAAGTTGGAGAATTTGAAGAAAAGGTAGTAACTGTTGCAATTGGTCGCTTTGGACCTTATGTACGTCATGATAGTAAGTTCGTTTCTTTAGGGAAGGAAGATGATCCTATGGATGTTGATTTAGCTCATTGCATTGAGTTGATTGAGGCCAAAAGAAAAGCGGATGCAGAGAAGTTTATTCAAGCATTTGAAGAAGAACCGGTAATTGAGGTACTGAACGGGCGTTGGGGACCTTATATCAGATTCCAAAAGAAGAACTTTAAGATTCCAAAAGATGTAGATCCAAAGGAGCTTAGTAGAGAAGATTGCGAGAAGTTGATAAAAGAGGGTGGTGCAGGAAAGAAAACTGGAAAGAAAGCTCCAGCTAAAAAAGCTGCAGCAAAGAAAACTACAACCAAAAAGGCTGCCGCAAAAAAGACAACTACAAAGAAATAATAGATTTTGATATTTGAAGATCTAAGAGAGTATTTCGATACTACAAATATGCATAGCGCTCTAGAAGAATTAGATTCTTCTAAGGGCGCTATTGCTTTTTATAAGCGTGCCTTAATTGAGGAAAGCGACTGCGATAAGTTTAATAAAGGAGATTTAGTGTTTTTCTTTGTAAATGAAGGGCAGTCTACCAAGACCTTTGAGTGCTTTACAGCTAATTTTAGAATGCAATTGAATGCATTGTTCCCTGGGAATGATTGGCAGAAGCCTATTTATGACCTCGGGAATCTAAAGCAAGGAAATAATCCAGGAGATAGCCAGGCGCTGTTGAAGGAGGTTGTTTCTCGATTATATGGAGAATATGGGGTAATACCACTGATTCTTGGTGGTAGTGATACTGTAGATAATATTCTATTTACGGAATTATCCAAGTATCATAAAGCGCTTTCTGTTGTGGAGGTGTCTTCTCAGGTGCCTCATTTGTCTTTGGCCAACCATTTTTTATCTGAAATTATATTAGCCAAGAATACCTCTTTGTTTCAGTATACCCAATTGGGGTATCAGCAATATTTAAACAACGCGAACGCCATCCGCAGTTTAGGGGAGTTGCATTTTGAAACGTTGAGGTTGGGAACAGTGAAGTTAGACCTCCAGGCAATGGAGCCAAAATTTAGGAACGCACATTATGCCAATTTCAGGATGGATGTATTAAGAAGTCCAGAATTGGTTGCGTCAGCGGCAATAAGGCCGAATGGAATGTTCACTTTTGAATTATGTCAATTGATTTGGTACGCCGCCTTCTCAGATAGGTTAAAAGTGGCACACATATCAGATGTTTCTTTTCAGCATGATGGAAAAATGGAAACGGCGAACCTAGCTCAGTTAGTTTGGCACTTTTTAGATGGATACCAAGATTCAGTGAAAGAAAATTTTAATGAAACTAAAAACTTTTTAAAATTCACTGTTTTGAAGGATCAAATGGAATGGATCTTCTATAAGAGTAAAAGAACTGATAGGTGGTGGGTAGAAGTGAATAACAATTGTGAGAATAAAATAAAAATCCTTATCCCTTGTACGCTTGATGATTACAATTCTTCTCTGGTGGGGGAAATACCAGATTCTTG
Organism: uncultured Flavobacteriales bacterium; assembly: GCA_913063375.1. Taxonomy (GTDB): domain Bacteria; phylum Bacteroidota; class Bacteroidia; order Flavobacteriales; family CAJXXR01; genus CAJXXR01. The sequence goes on from CAJXXR010000006.1 coordinate 118,307, forward strand.
GTTTCGTTATGTAAGTAAGATCAATTGACCTAGCGATTTAGCAGAACCGAATGGAGGTGTTTTAGAAAGCTAAAACTAACAAAGAAATTTTATTCAAATTGATACAACAAATGTCTAATAGAGTTGTCTGAAACTATTTTTTTTATATCTTTAGCCACTCGAAGTCAGTTAGTCTTTGAAAACCCGATCGTTTTATGAAGAAAATAGTGTTGCTTGTTTGTATGATGTGTGGAGCCAATTTAATGGCGCAACAGGATGTACAAATAACACAAAACATGTTTAATAGGTTTTCGGTTAATCCATCATTTGCCGGATGGCAAGGAGTTGGAAACTTTTCGCTTTTACATCGTTCTCAGTGGGTCGGTTTTGAAGGAGCTCCAGAAACTCAGATTTTTAGTTTCGACATGCCCGTTTATGCCCTAGGCGGCGGCGCTGGAGTGAATATAGTGAATGACCGAATAGGAAACGGATTTACATATAGGCAAGCGAATGCTTCATACGCCTATCATGGTAAATTAGGTAGAGATGCCTCTTTTGGACTTGGTTTGAGTGTTGGAATTCAAAGTGTAGATTTTAACTACGATATTTGGAAAGCTCCTGATGGAGGCAATGGTGAAAATGATGCAAGTATTCCTACTGAGGATGCTAGCGCAATGATTCCCGATGTCGGATTAGGATTTCATGTTACAAAAGATAAATACTATCTAGGAGTCTCTTCTACACATGTATTTGATTTTGAAGCGGAGTTGGATGGAGGAAAGAATGCAAGATTCAATTCTTCTAGACATGTTTACCTTGTAGCTGGTGCAAAATATGAGCTTAACAGAGATTGGATAATACAACCATCCATTTTCATGAAAAGCGATGATGTAGAAGCGCAATGGGATTTTAATGTTAACTTCGTGTACAATGAAACTCTATTTTTAGGGACATCGTATAGAACCTATGACGCAGTTGCCGTTCTTTTAGGTTACCAATTGAAAGAAAATATCCGTGTAGGGTATGCTTATGATATTACAGTTTCTGATTTAAGAACAGAACAATCTGGTTCTCATGAATTATTTGTGAGATACTCGTTTGATGTTTCCGTTCCTACTAAAGGGGATACGAGATATCGTAATATTAGATTCTTGTAAGAATCGAAAGTGGAATTATTAGTATAAGTAATAACCGAAATATTTGTCGATAGACATGACTAAATACCAAAAACAAATGAAAAAAGTTCTAGCTTTAGGTGTTAT
>CAJXXR010000007.1 GCA_913063375.1 uncultured Flavobacteriales bacterium
TCCAATTCTTTCTCTAAACGGTCATTGATATGACGAGAAGTCAAGAATTTACCTTCTTTACCGAAGAATGGAGAATCGTTGATAGTGAAAAGCATACTCATTGTAGGCTCATCAATCGTGATTGTAGCCAATTGCTCTGGATTTTCAGGATCAGCAACAGTATCACCAATCTCAAAACCTTCCAAACCAACTAGTGCACAAATGTCACCAGCTTTAACTTCAGTTACACGCTTACGTCCTAAGTCTTCAAAAACAAACAATTCCTTAAGTTTTGATTTCGTAATAGAACCATCACGTTTTATCAATACCAAATTCATTCCTTCTTTCAAAGTACCTCTTTTCAATCTACCGATAGCAATACGACCAGTATATGAAGAGAAATCTAATGAAGTTACCAACATTTGAACCGTACCTTCAGCTACCTCAGGAGCAGGAATATCCGAAATTACAACATCCAACAATGGACTTACATCCGCTGTCTTCTCTTTGTGATCTAGACCCATCCAATTCTCTTTTGCAGAACCGTAAACACACGTGAAGTCCAATTGGTCTTCAGTAGCACCTAAACTGAACATAAGGTCAAATACCATTTCGTATACCTCTTCTGGTCTACAGTTTGGCTTATCTACCTTATTTACAACAACGATAGGTTTAAGGTTAAGCTCCAATGCTTTTTGCAAAACAAAACGAGTTTGCGGCATAGGACCTTCAAAGGCATCCACCAACAATAAAACACCATCACACATATTCAATACACGTTCTACCTCACCACCGAAATCGGCGTGACCAGGAGTATCAATAATGTTGATCTTTGTACCTTTATAATCAATAGATACGTTTTTAGAAAGAATAGTAATTCCTCTTTCTCTCTCTAGATCATTATTATCCAGGATCAAATCACCTGAAGTTCCCTTCAAGTTGGCTGCATAATATAGGATCTTATCAACCAAAGTTGTCTTCCCGTGATCGACGTGAGCAATGATTGCAATATTTCTGATAGACTTCATAATTGAGCTTAAAAATCGTGCAAATCTAAAGAATCCATTTCCAATTCGTATAGTTTATCCAATTTATTTTCAAATTATATTTCAATTCAAGTTGATATTTCCCCTATAAACGCTAGTAGAAATCATGGTTTAGCCTTAATCGCTGAAAAACAAGCCTAAAGAATTAAATTCCAATGCCTTGAGATATTTATCTACAATATGTTCACCGTATTCAAATTGGTTTTTACTATATTGCCTTTATTATTATTCTTATAATCTTATTAATATCTATTGTCATATCAACAGAATTTATTTGTGATATGGTATTATTTATAATTGTGAATGCATATTTTTGCCATCTATAATTAGCTATCAATGCATAAGTCAATAATTCTATTATTCCTGGGTTTCATCAGTCAATTAGCTGTTTCCCAAAATTTTGAACTGATTCGATCCTTCGTAGGACATCACAATGCATCAGAAATCATCTCTTTTACCCCAGATCCTACTAAGTTACTTTCAGGGAATAATGAGGGTGCATTACAACTTTGGGACACGGAGAAACAGGAACTTTTGCATGAATATGAGGCCCATACTTCCAAAATTCAAAATATTGAATTCAATGATTTTGGTAATGGATTCATAACTTATGGGAGAGATGCAAAAGTAATTATCTGGAGTTATCCAGCAATGCGTCAGATTAGATCCTATAAAATCCCTACTCCAATTAGCTTTGCTATATTCAAATCTAATACAGAATTACTAATTGGATGTGAAGATGGTAAAATGTTCCTTCAAAATATGGATGAAGTACAGTATACCGATTCTATATTTTTCATCAATAAACACCCTGTCTTCGATGCCATACTATCCAAGGATGAATCTGAAATGATCATCACGGATAAATCAAGTATCAAAATTATTGACTTGAAGAAAAAAAGGTTGAAGAATGAAATCCGAAACCCTTACAATTCTCACTTTGCTAGACTAGAATATTATAAAAACACTTCTGATACCATTATTTCTTGGTCGAAAAATGGAATCATAAGCTTTTGGGATTCACCGAAAGAAAAGTTGATAAAGGATTTGAAAGCCAAAACGGACTTTAATATCCTTGCGATGAATAAGTTTTCTAATATTTTACTAACCGGTTATTATGACGATAGGCCACTACTATTTAACCTATCTCATTATGACTTGGATTTCGAATTACATGAAGATATACATATTACCAATACCCATATCACCAATATCACACAGCAATATATGATTAGTGCTGATTATGATGGGAGACACAGGTTAATGGTAATTAAAGGAAATAACAGTATAAAAGATTTAGCCCTTCAGAAGCGTGAAATTATTCCTGAGAAAACGATTACAGTGTATAGCTCAAAACTCACCATTGAAGTTTGGGATCACGAAGAAATTGATGGGGACAAAATCTCCTTATACTGCAATGGGGTTTGGATTACTAGAAACTGTGAACTTTCAGCAGAAAAGAAAAACTTCACCTTTACGCTGGAACCAGAAAAGGAAAACATACTCATTTTCCATGCTGAGAATTTAGGATACTATCCTCCTAACACTACCGCCATCAGAATTTTTGATGAATTTGGGAATGACCAGACACATATCATGCGGTCAAATCTAGATCACAGTAGTGCTATAGAATTCAAGTATGGCTTAGAATAAATCTAAGCCACTTGTCTAATCTTTTCAAACAATAACACCAGTGCCCTCAATAAGCTATTTGGTGTTGGCAGTACTTGATAATTATTTACCCCAAACATCTGTGGCAGATAATACTTCGCCTGTTTCTCTATAGCAAAAGCATGCGTATGGATATGCATTTTATTCAACTCTCTTAATGCTTGCTTTACATCCGCAACACCATACTTACCCTCATATTTATCATAGTCGTTTGGCTTACCATCGGATAAAATAAGTAACCACTTATTCGTACTATCCTGCTCAGCCAATCGAGCACCAGCATGCCTCAATGCAGGTCCCATTCTGGTGTAACCTGAAGCTTTTACTGCGCCAATTTTATGCTTACCCTTTTCCCAAGACTCTCCAAACTCCTTTAAACTAATATAGGTACAAAAGTTTCTTGTCTTCGAATAGAAACCAGCTACTTCAAAATCAATATTAAACTCATTCAGGATTTCTCCAAAAAGTATAATAGTTTCCTTTTCCACATCCAATACCTTGTTCCCATCGGTGTATCCATCACTAGATAAGCTAATATCCATGAGTAAGGTAATGGCAATGTCCTTTTGTTTTTTCCGCTTAGATAAATATATTTTTTCAGAAGGACTATGGCCAGAATGGATATCTGAAAACATATCAATTACAGCATCCAGATCAAAATCTTCTCCCTGAGTTTGCCTTTTTTGTTGCTCCAGTTTATTATTCATGCTTACCAGCAACTTTCTAAGTCCGGATAAAAGACTCCTATTTTTATCCAGGGTATCTTTATAGTAAGATGAATAACTTGGTGCAATCTTCTTTGGAAACACCTTACAATAATTCTTCTTGTATTGTTTATCCAGATAATTCCACTCGTCGTAACTTACAAAATGCCCTTTTGCTTCCGCATCACTACTTTCAGCTATGGTAACATTGTCTACAAATTCTGCCTGATACACAGAATGCACCATATCATCAACCCGCACAACGGCATTCATATTGACTTCATCCAGCGCCTCCTCATCATCCTCCAAAGAATCGTCTCCGTCAAAATCCCTCCAAGTACCAGTGAATTCTTCCGCCGTTTCTATCTTTTCAAAATTATGCGTTAAGGTATAATCCTCCTGCGCCTTTTGATCCACATCCAAATGTTGAATTTCCTCAACAGCTTTCGCTTTTATTTCTGTGGTGATATCGAGGCTATTTTTACTAAACACCTCCTCAGAGGTTGCTTTCTTGCTTTTTGCCAGTTCTTGACTAGAATGAATCATCCATTTCCCATACAACCATGCACTGTAATCAACTTGGTGGTCCGCATCGAACTCCAAGTTCATTGCAGCAAAATTTCGCACAATTTCAGCATGTAAAGCTATAACTGCAGGAAACTGAAGGGTCAATTCTTTCAGTACCTCTTCGGAACTTTCTTTTGCCTTTTGTCTGGATAAAGTAAGGTCGTTCTCTTGTTCATCCTTCCAATTCATACCTAGATCCATTTGAACTTTCAAATAAAATATTCGGTATAAATAAAATTGCAAGTTCAGTTCCCAAGTCGGTAATAAAGTAAAGCTTTCAGGAAGATAAAATTGCTCCATCTTCCAGCCTCCCTCTTCTTCTGCAGTCACCAAATCTATAGAAACACCCGTAAGTGCCCTAGAAAGAATGGTAAGCCGTGGTTTTAATTCCTCCAAGGATACCCTCCTAGCATTCAGCGCCGGATCATCTTCTCTTCGCTTTTTAAAATAACGAAGAACACGTTGAAATATTAATTGATCTAACTCCATAACCTTTCTGTTATATCATTAAATCTGAAAGATCTTTTAGCGCCACTAAAATATCCTGATCATCAGACAGAGGCTCTACAACAGCAGTTTCCATTGCCAGCCTTTTGTCTAAACCAGAATTTATCAACTTTGCAGCATCTACCAATAATCTTGTAGAAACCGTTTCTGCCAATCCTAATTCGGTAAGATTTCTAATTTTTCCAGCTATCGCAACAATCTTCTTTGCGTCCGCAGAAGGAATCCCTGTTTCATTCTCAAGGATTTCTCTTTCTAATTTTTCAGATGGATAATCAAAAGTTAAAGCTACAAATCGCTGACGAGTAGAAGGTTTTAACTCCTTAAATCCTTTCTGATAACCAGGGTTATAAGAGGCAACTAACATAAAGTCTGCATGCGCTTTAATAGTTGCACCAATCTTATCAATATATAACTCCCTTCTATGATCTGTTAATGAGTGAATAGCTACAATAATATCTGGTCTTGCCTCTGCAACCTCATCCAAATAGATAATGGCACCTTCTTTTACAGCTCTTGTCAATGGTCCATCTATCCAAATAGTCTCTGCACCTTTGATGATATACCGCCCAATAAGATCTGTTGAAGAAGTCTCTTCGTGACAGCTTATGGTTATTAGTTCCTTTTCTAACTTAGCAGCCATATATTCCACAAATCTCGATTTCCCAGTACCTGTAGGCCCTTTAATCAAAAGTGGTAATCTATTTTTGTAACTATGGTTGAATACAAGCTCTTCAGAGCCAACTGCTTTATAATAGGGTTTTTGCTTTTCCATGTTGTTTATGCTTATTGAAGTGTGGTTGCTAATTCAATTATTTTAGCTATTGTTTCTTTATTATCAACTCCTAATCCTTCTTGTTGATGTGCCAGTTCCCCTTTTTCATTAAATACACTGATGATATTTGAATGTGAAAAATCAAGGGGAGAAATCTTTTTATACTTTACAGCCAATACATTCGCAAAATCTCGAACACTTTCCATGGATCCTCTAAGGAACAACCAAGGTTCTTCATTCATATGATTTTCGATGGCAAAACTTTTTAATCTTTCTGGAGTATCCGTTTCTGGATCTATACTTACCAAGATCATTTGTATGTCTGATAATAATTCTGGAGGAATCTGATCTTTAATTCGTCTCATATCAGCCACTAGACGTGGACAGGCAGCCTTGCAGGAGGTGTAAATCATCACCATGACAAGTACTTTCCCATTTAATTCTTTTAATACAATTTGATCGTTGTCTTGCGAAGTCCAAGTTGAGGGCAAGTTATATATGGAAAGTTCTGATATTTCCTCTGGGCTAGAAATACCCTTTTCTGAATCAATGGCGGAATCGCCTAATTCACTTGTTGAACATGCAAATAATACTAAAGTGGCGATACTTAGTAGAAGCTTTTTCATTATTTCGGTTTTTTTTTAATCCTTCACACACCTAAAACCTAAGTTTCTCATCGCATAATTTGCTTTTACACTTCCTCGAATAGCATAGCGCATAAATGCAGCATAGTTCATTAAATCTGAAGCACCTACAGCGGCACTTCCACAAAATAAATCACTATCGTTATCAACGTCTTTTCTAGACTCTCCGGAAATCAGCACTGAATTGAAATCATAGGTCCATTCCCAAACCAATCCATGAATATCATATAACCCCCAATAATTTTTAAAGGTAGATCCTACCTCCTGGTTTTTTTGTTTTGGTCGTTCGTACCAGTCCAAAATATATTGGTTGAAGGTTGATTCTTGCCTGGCATCCAATTTAGTCTCACTTGCCATAGCAACATATTCCCATTCATCAATGGTTGGTAATCTTTTCCCTTGACAGCTACAATATTCCTTTGCAGAAAACCATGAAATATTTGTCACAGGGGCATTCTCTGATATTTTATCACCCAAAATGGTATCCCCTTTCCAATCTAAGAGATAATTACCATCGGCAAAAAGTTCAATAACTTCTGAGCGTTGCCATTTTTTATACTTTATTACAAATTCCAGAAATTCACCATGGGTTACTGGATAGACATCCATGGCGAAATCTGAAACTGTTACTTGACTGGAATCTCTTCCATATAAGGGTATATAGGTACCTCCTATTATGTCTACGGCATTTCCAGATTGGCCATAGCCAGTCTGAACAAACAGACCACTCAATAAAACTATAGCCAATCTAAAAATACACTTGATCATAACACAAAAATTAAGCTACCAAATATGGCATTATTAGTGACCTCCACCTGATCTTCTGGCCTTAACCATCTTCTCAGTAACCACTGTTTTATTATTACCCCACACATTATAAACATACGTAAGTACGTCAGCAATCTCTGCATCGTTCAAACTTTGTTTAGTCATGATAGAGTTGTATTTCTTACCGTTTACAGTAATTTCTCCTGTTTTCCCATGGATAACGATATCAATTGCTCTATTTACATCTGCATTTAGATAATCTGATTTCGCCAATGGAGGGAATGCATTTGGAATACCATCACCTGTTGCTTGGTGACAAGCGAAACAAGTTTGTGTATACAATTGTTTACCGTTTGCAATTTGCTCTTTCTTAGACAATTTACCCTTTTTAACAACTGCCTTTTCCGCTACAGGAATCTCTTGAATAGTTCCACCTTCAGGGTTGTAAATACCTTCCTGAATAGTTCCAGAGTATAAGGCTTTCTGATCATCACCTTTTACTTTCAACATACCCAAAGCTCCTTTATTAAAGGCTCTAAAAATAGAGTGATCTACTAAAATAAACGTTCCAGGAACATCGACCTTAAACTCAACGATTGCTGCACCACCGGCAGGAACCAAAGTAGTTTGAACATCTTCGTTGACTAAACTACCACCTTCTACATTTACACGGTCAAAGATCTCTCCAATTACGTGGAATGAAGACACTAAGTTTGGTCCACCGTTACCAATGAATAGTCTAACCGTTTCACCAACATTAGCGGTAAGTGCATTATCACCTGTCAGAGCTCCTACCTTACCATTAAATACTACATAATCTGCATCTTCATCAACTGCCTTCTGCATATCGAAAGGTTGTAAACCTGGCTTCCCATGTTCTCCTTTCGTGTAGAAGTCACCTTGCATAACATAGTATTCTTTATCCACTTTTGGCAAACCTCCTTCTGGTTCAACCAAGATAAGTCCATACATACCGTTGGCAATGTGCATCCCAACGGGTGCAGTAGCACAGTGGTATACATAAAGACCTGGGTTCAAAACTTTAAACGAGAATACCGTTTCATGTCCTGGTGCTACAAAAGAAGAAGTAGCTCCACCACCTGGTCCAGTAACCGCGTGCAAGTCAATATTGTGCGGTAACTTATTGTCTGGGTGATTCTTTAAATGAAATTCTACCTCATCCCCTACACGGGTACGGATAAAACTTCCCGGTACAGATCCACCAAAAGTCCAATACACATATTTTACACCGTCTGTCATTTCTCCAACCTCTTCGAGGATTTCCATATTGACATTCAGCTTTTTAGCAGGCCTATTCCCTACAGAGGCAGGAACAAATGGAGGAGCAGTTAGCTCAGCATCCATTTCACCTTTTACCTCAATAGTTACGGGATTTACCTTATGCTTTTTAGCCTTAAGACTTTTCTTTTCACCTCCTCCACAGCTGATCAATGCCAGCATCGGAATAGCAAATAATAGTTTTGTGATTGATTTTGTTTTCATAATTAAAAGGTAATAGTGTTCTACAGTATTTAGTTTTTAACAAGCGCTTGATCGGTTGGCGTACCATATTTCAAGAAATTCACAATAAACATGATTACACCTGTAAAGAATAATGTCGCACAAGCTATAAGAATCATAAAGTGAGGTTCCATGGCAATTTGAGCATCCATAAAGTCCATTCCAACTTTTCTCTCTAAATAAACTTGAGTGATACCCGCAGCTCCCAAAGCTGTTGTCATACCTACCATCCCAATATTTGATAACCAGAATGCATAAGTAGATAAATTTGTATTATAAAGTTTTCTTCCCGTAAGTTGAGGCATTACATAAGAAATAAACGCAAAGATCAACATACCATAAGCACCCCAAAATGCAAGATGTCCGTGCATGGCAGTAACAAATGTTCCATGCGTCCATATATTCACACTAGGAAGTGTATGTGCTAAACCTAGTAATCCAGCTCCTACAAAAGAAACGATTGCAGTACCTAAGGTCCAAGTAATAGCAATTTTATTTGGATGCCTCTTCTCTCCTTTTTTATACATGGAGATTGCGAATAAGGCCATTCCAAGAAATGCCAATGGCTCTAGAGCAGAGAATATACCACCAATCATCAACCAATATTTTGGCGTACCGATAAAGTAGAAGTGGTGTCCTGTTCCAAGGATACCAGACAAGAAGGTAAGACCAACGATTACATATAACCATTTTTCAATAACCTCTCTATCTACTCCAGTCAATTTGATCAATAGGAATGAAAGAATACCTCCCATAATCAATTCCCATACACCTTCAACCCATAAATGAACTACCCACCATCTAAAGAATGAGTCGATAGTTTGGTTGTCAAACCATATCATCCCAGGTAAATATAAAAGTGCGGCAAATACCAATCCCATTACCATTACCATTGCGGTAGTTGTTCTCTTCTTTCCTGAATATAAGGTTTTTAGGATGATTCCGAGGAATAATAATACATTGATTACAACTAAATAATCCAATGGACGAGGAATCTCTAAAAATTTACGTCCTTCCCACCAATTGAAGTGGAACCCGATTACAGAGGCTACCCCAACAAGCGCAAGACTCCAAAATTGTAATTTAGCTAGTTTAACAGAAAATAATTCAATTTCTGCCTCTTCAGGAATTATATAATAAGCAGCTCCCATGAATCCACTTAGCAACCATACAACCAACAAGTTTTTATGTGTAGCTGTTGCAGCATTAAATGGAATTATTTCATGCAATACATCATAGCCCATATGAGCAAAGCCCATTATAAAACCATATATGATCTGTAAGACTAGGAGAGCCATACTCAGAGCGAAAAATAAATACGCTACTTTTTGTGATCTATACTTCATCTTTCTAAAATTTTATTCTGATTGGATGTGTTATACGAATCCCAGAACGTGTTCTACTATTTATTTTTTAAATCTGGTTCTGCTGGGAATCCGTTCAAATCCATATTACCTATCCAGGTAAAGAACTCTACTAAATCATTCGCTTCATCGTCAGAAAAACCGTACGCAACCATCTTTCTACCTTTAGGAGCCCATGGCACTTTACTCATAAGAGCAGCCTTTACATAGCCAACCCCTCTTCTTTCCATTACCTTGGTAAGTTCTGGAGCATAATAGGCACCCTCTCCTAAAATGGTGTGACATCCCATACAGTTGTTGCTGTCGAAGATCTCTTTTCCTCGGATTACAGCTTCTGTAAGATTTTCTTCATGGGTCTGTTTTGGTACCTCCACCGACAGGGAGTGCCAACTAAGCCCAATAAAAATCAGGAAGAATACTACAGTCCCTCCTAAAAAGAATAATTTGGCCTGTTTTTTAGATAACATATAATGCAGTTTTAATAAATTTTCGATCGATGAACCCTTCTAATCCACCCTCTTAATTTTGTTGTTACAATTTATGCCCACTAAAAGCGTAAATCTCTGACATTAGTCATGTTTACCTATGTTTTTTAACATATTTTAAGAATAATTTCAGGGGGTTTTCTCTATTAAATTGAATTTTATTATAACAAAAGATAAATACATTACAACCTATAATAATCTCCCATTGCCAATAATCACAACGGATTAAAGAAACCATAAGATAAAAATCAGTTCTTCTTTTCTACAGTCCCCTTGTTTTTGATTTATGGAATTCCCAAAAAACAGATCAAATAACCATATTCGGATAACTAGATCTTTTATTATTTTTTTAACAAATCTTAAGGATAAATTTAAGTCAAAAACACATCCGAAAATAAGCCCAAAAATTAATAAGAAATCGGCCTCCAACAATTCTCTTTATTTTGACTCAGATACTGCGATAAACCACAATTTTAGCTTAAATTTGCAGTCTTAAATTTTAATTAGAATGATTACAGCACAAGACGTAACCTTACAATACGGAAAAAGAGTTTTATTTGACGATGTTAATATCTCATTTTCAGGTGATAACTGCTTTGGGATTATCGGAGCCAATGGAGCGGGAAAATCGACTTTTCTAAAAATATTAGCGGGAGAAATTGATCCTAATATTGGAAGGGTTCATATTGAACCAGGGAAGCGAATGGCTGTTTTAAGTCAGGATCACTTTCAATTTGATGATTGCACTGTTTTGGATACTGTTATTATGGGTCACAAGACATTGTGGGACATTATGCAGAAGAAAGACGCTATTTATGCAAAACCTGATTTTTCTGAAGCAGATGGAATCAAAGCTTCTGAACTAGAAGGTGAATTTGCAGAAATGGATGGATGGAATGCAGAATCTGATGCTGCCTCTCTTTTGAGTGGAGCTGGAATTCCAGAAGAGTCTCATTACAAATTATTGAAAGACCTGAACAATAATCAAAAAGTAAGGATTCTTTTAGCACAAGCCTTATTTGGTAATCCTGACATCCTTATTCTGGATGAGCCTACCAATGACTTGGATCTTCAAACGATCACTTGGTTGGAGGATTTCCTTTTAAACTTCAGAAATACAGTAATTGTAGTATCGCATGACCGTCACTTCCTAGATACGGTATGTACTTCTATAGCCGATATCGATTACGGTAAAATTAAATTGTTTACAGGTAACTATACATTCTGGTACGAGTCTAGCCAGTTGGCTACAAGACAAAGAGCTTCAGCAAACAAAAAAGCAGAAGACCGTAAAAAGGAACTACAAGAGTTTATTTCTAGATTTAGTGCCAATGCCTCTAAATCTAAACAAGCTACAAGTAGAAAGAAATTGTTGGAAAAAATCAATATTGATGATATCCAACCGTCTTCTAGAAGATACCCTGCCATTATTTTCAATCAAGCTAGAGATGCTGGAGACCAAATTCTACACATAGAAAATTTAAGTAAGCAGGTAAATGGAAAACTCTTATTTAAAGACTTCCATCTAAATGTAAAGAGAGGAGACAAAATTGCTTTCTTAGCAAAGAATAGCCTTGCCTTAACTTCACTATTCTCTATCTTAAATGATGAGATGAAAGCAGACTCAGGTGAATTCCATTATGGACAAACCATCACAAAGGCCTATTTACCAAACGAAAATGCCAAATATTTCGATGGTGCAGACAACTTGATCGATTGGTTGAGACAATACTCAGAAGAAAAGGACGAAGTATATATCCGTGGATTCCTAGGTAAAATGCTTTTCTCTGGTGAAGAAACATTTAAAATGTCTAATGTACTATCTGGAGGGGAGAAAGTACGTTGTATGCTATCTAGAATGATGCTAAAGGAAGGTAATCTACTATTGATGGATGAACCAACCAATCACTTAGATCTTGAATCTATTACATCTCTAAACAACTCCTTGAAGGATTTCAAAGGGACTATGATGTTTACATCTCATGATCATGAGTTTACACAAACTATCGCAAATAGAGTTATTGAGATTGGACCAAATGGATTCTTGGATAAGCTAATGTCTTACGATGAGTACATTTCAGATCCTAAAGTAAAAGAACAAAGAGCTGCTATTAATTAAGTCGCCTTTAAATATAAAAGCCGTCTCGATTAAATCGAGACGGCTTTTTTTGTTTTAACCCCATTACCTTTATCCTATTCCTAACCATTAATTAATTCAAAGGCTTTCTTCTCCTGCTCTACGCCATTTATGATAATAGACAATCCTTGCACTCCTTCATAAAATCTACGCGTACTAATCAGCTTAAAGGACTGCCTTCTTTGAATGGATTTTTTAGACTTTGAAGGATAGGTTTTCTCACTTATCTTAAATACTTTCTTACGCTGATCACCAGTACTCCCTTTATAATAAATAGCATATTCCAATCGCACCAAAGCAGCTTCTAAAGAGGTATTTTCTAACTTGAATTCAAAACTCAAATAATCTCCAATTTTCACTACTGGAGATAATATTTTCAAATTCTCCACCTGAATTGCAGGATTGGGACCTAAGCCAAAAATAGATAGTGCATGAACATCCCCTTTTTTCAGTAAGGTTCTTGCTCCGTGTTTTACCAATTTATTCCTATTTATATCCTTCCCAATCCAATCCTTAAAAATTTCAAGTACAAAATCCGGATGATCCTTTGATATATCATTCAAATTATTGGCAACACTCCTTCGTACATATTCTGAAGGATCATTTTTCAAATTTTCTAAAATGGGTTGTATAGGCGCTGGATTTTTCTTCAAGGCCGGTAATGCCATTGCCCAAGGTAATCTCGGTCTAGATCCTTCCGAAGCCAATCTACGGACGTGTTCATTTTCATCCAGAGACCAAGTTGTTAGTAGATCCAAGCTTCTATCTTGATTGGCTATTATAAATGGCCTTACCGCGAATTCACAACTTGCAAACTTCGTTACTTCTTTCATAGCCGACATGGCTTCCTCAAAATGGTTTTGTCCATACAATTCTATATAATCTGGAAAAAACATAAACTCAAAACCAAATTCAGAAATTTTATGTTCTTTCAACTTCACAATACAAGCTTGAATACACTCTATGGCTTCCATAAAATCTGCAGGCATGAATTCGTGCAACACTAAAGAAGTATGGCGCATTCTATCTTTTAATTCCTTTTGCTCCCAATCCGCTACAAAAATTCTTTTTTGAAATTCAGCTGTATCTAAATCAGCAATACACGTTTTAAGAACTTGAGAAAAGCGGTTATAAAACGTTGGAGAGTACATATCTTTTAAGGGTGCAGCCATTGGATCATTTTATTTTTTTGAAAAACTAAATTTACAATCTATAGAAATGCAATGCTATAAATATGGTTGAATTTTTCTTATTCCTGTTAAATTAAATCATTACAGATAAAGGTTCACCCCTATTTCAATTAACTAAAAACTCTTAGACTCTATAAAATAATAGTACCTTTGCCAGACTAAATAAATCATGATGCAGAAACTTAAAGAGCGTTGGGGCATAGAGTCCAATTTTCAAATTATCATCATCTTTTTGGTATTTTCTCTTACTGGATCGTCAGCATTGTGGGTGGCCAATCCAATTATGGAGCAAGTAGGATTGGATAGAGAAATAACGTCAGGCTATATTTTTTGGCCTTTACGTATCCTTATAGTATTTCCTATTTATCAAATACTTCTGATTATTATCGGTACCCTTTTGGGCCAACATAAATTCTTTTGGAATATGGAGAAAAAAATGTTGAAAAGAATGGGGCTAGGACGTTTTATAAAAGACTAAAAAAAAGTCATTCCAATAATTGGAATGACTTTTTTTTATATAAATAACTAGCAATATTAGTAACTCATTAGCTTTTCAACCGTTTCTTCTAATCTCGCATCTGCCAAATAATCTTTCTCTAAATTTCCTGCAAAAGGAATAGGTGTATCCAAACTAGCACACCTTAGAATCGGTGCATCCAAATACTCAAAGCAGTGCTCTGTTATCAAGGCTGAAATTTCAGCACCTATACCTGTAAACATACTATCTTCATGTAAAACAAGTGCTCTACCTGTTTTACGCACAGAAGTAAAAATAGCTTCCTTATCCAAAGGTGCTAAAGATTGTAAATCAATAATATCAATTTGTACATTCGGATTTTTTTCTTGGTATTGCAAAGCCCAATGCACGCCCATTCCATAGGTGATTACAGAAAAATCTGACCCTTCCTTTACAGTACGTGCTTTTCCAATTTCTATATTAAATGAGTCCACAGCTACCTCTTCATACATGGACCTATACAAAGCTTTGTGCTCAAAAAACATTACAGGGTTAGGATCTTCAATAGCTGCCATAAGTAAGCCCTTAGCCTGGCTAGGCGTAGACGGATAAACAACTTTTAAACCAGGGGTTTTTGTAAACCAAGCTTCATTAGTTTGCGAATGAAATGGACCGGCTCCAACACCAGCACCACAAGGCATCCTAACAACAACATCAGCATTTTGATTCCATCTATAATAAGACTTAGCTAAGTTGTTGACGATTGGATTAAAACCACTACTTACAAAGTCCGCAAATTGCATTTCAACCACTGACTTTACCCCTTGAATAGAAAGCCCTAAAGCAGCGCTTAAGATGGCTGATTCACAAATGGGTGTGTTCCGAACACGTTCTTTCCCAAATTGCTCCATAAAGCCATCCGTAATTTTAAATACCCCACCATAATCTGCAATATCTTGCCCCATGATGACCATGTCATCATTTTGCTCCATTGCTTGCCTTAAACCATTCGAAATAGCATCTACCATTCGAATATTCTCCACCTTGTCTGTCTTGGGTGTTACAGGTTTGAAATCATGTGGCGCATAGACATCCGACAACTCCGCTGCTCGACTGGATTGAATAGCATCTTCAGCATAGGCATCATCCCAAGCTGCTTGGACCTCTTCTTTTATGGACTCCTTTAAAGTATCCATATCAGCTTGTGTCAAAACTTTTTCAGCTAGCAGATAAGACTCAAAGTTTTCTACGGGATCCTTCTCTGCCCAATGTTCCATCAATTCTTGAGGAACATATTTAGTTCCTGACGCCTCTTCATGACCGCGCATTCTAAATGTTTGACACTCCACCAGAACTGGCTTTGGATTTTCCTTTAGTTCTTCTGCGATTTTTGAAATGGTTTCATAGACTTCCAAGATATTGTTCCCATCAATACGATAAGACTCCATTCCATACCCTTTCGCTCTATCCGACAAGTGTTCACAGCGGTATTGTTCATTAGACGGAGTAGATAATCCATAACCATTATTTTCTATGATAAAAATAACAGGAAGATCCCAAACTGAAGCTACGTTCAAGGCTTCATGAAAATCACCCTCACTGGTTCCTCCATCACCGGTAAAAACAACCGTTGTTTTACCATTATTTTTTAGTTTATTCGCAAGAGCAAGCCCATCAGCAACCGCCAACTGAGGTCCCAAATGAGAAATCATTCCAACAATATTATAGTCTTGGGTACCGAAATGAAAGGATCGATCTCTCCCCTTAGTAAATCCGTTGGCTTTACCTTGAAATTGAGAAAACAATCTTTTAAGTGGTACTCCACGTGTAGTAAAAACCCCTAAATTTCTATGCATTGGTAGGATGTATTCATCCTTTGACAATGCCGCTGTAGCCCCCACGGCAATAGCTTCTTGACCAATACCTCCAAACCACTTACTAATGCGACCTTGGCGAAGAAGAATTAACATTTTTTCTTCTATAATACGGGGTTTAACAATAGCGGTATATAATTCTTTTAATTTATCCTTTGATAGCTTACCACGGATATACTTTATATGCATTTCTTATCTTTTTTCAAAAAGTGAAATGCAAAGTAGTGATTTTCATTTAAACCAAAGCGTGATAATAAACATAAATCTCTATATATGTTGAATTTTAAGAAGCCAAATAGGCGATATAAAATCCAACGCAAACAGCCAGTAATTTAAAACCATTGAATTTATGACTACTTGTGCTTTCGTAAAGTATGGTGGTTGAAATATGCAATAATAAACCAAGAACCAAAGCCAACAATTCCACATGGAATTCTTGTAACAAGGGGATATATTGTCCAGCATAATAACCAATTGGTCCACACAATCCGAAACCTATAAATAATAATAATCCTATATTTTTAGACGATTTAAGTTCAGACAACAATCCCGCTAATACTAAGCTTACCGGAACCTTATGTAACATAATCCCCCAAAAGAGATTATTGTGGCCATGATCATGACTATGCCCATGGTCCCCAACATGCAAAGGAGTAGTTTCTAAAATAGCATGAACTGCTAATGCAAACAACAAGGCAAAAGGCATTTTAGCACTGTGTAAATGAGCATGTCCATGTTCTATCCCTTTACTCATAAATTCCAGTAATAACTGAATAAAGAAACCTCCCAGTATCCAAAATCCTATTTGGTAGGGTTGGGTACTTTCTGAAAATATTTCAGGAAGAATATGTAAAAAAGCCAATCCAAATAGAAAGGCTCCACTAAAAATAGTAATGAATTTCAACCAGGATTTTTTGATCCAATCCATCCCAAATTGATAGAAGAAAAAACCTGAAAAGGCTGCTGAAAATAATAACAAAGCTTGCTGCATAACTATTTCTTTTTAGCCACTAAGATTAATCGATCTGAGGTTTCAGGATCAAAGGCTTCTAAAGAAAAATTACCAAATGTATCTATTATTTCCATTGAGTGTTTTTCCAACATTTGTTTAAAATCCGTAAGTAAAATACCCATTACCGATTCCTGGAATTGGTATTTCTCCCCGTTATCATCAAATTGAATTTGCTTGTATATAATTCTATTCTCCACAAATCTTCGAATATGAAATTCTATCGAATCAACCGTCTTTACTTCCTCAGCCACCAATTCTTTTACAACGCGGTGTGCATTCATAAAATCAAATACAAAATAACCGCCTGGCTTTATTTTACTGCTGAAATTTTCAATCACCTTTTCATGTTCAGTAATAGAATCAAAATAACCGAAACTGGTGAATAAATTCAATACAGCATCTACTGAAAAAGTCCAATCTAAGCTATCTCGCATATCGTGAACTTTAAAGGACAACCCTTCAGATACATCCTTATTCGCGAAAGCTATACTTTCTGATGAAAGATCCATCCCAATCACCTTATAGCCTTGATTGTGTAAAAAATGGGCATGCCTACCCTTTCCACAAGCCATATCTACCAATAAAGATCCCTCAGCCAAACTTAAATAGGACAATAAGTTTTCCATAAAAAACTCTGCTTCCTTTTCATCTCTGTTTTTATACAATATATGATAGTAGTGGGTATTGAACCAACTTGAGAACCAATCTGCCATTTGATAAATTTTTATCAAAAATACATTTTATTTTAAATGCAATACTGTTTCATCTACAGAGATTTTATTCTTTTTGCACATTTAAAAAACGTCCCCCTCACAACATTTAACAGATTAAAACCACCGACGTTACTGCAATTGAATAAAATAGTGTAATTTCATGTGCCCAATTAAAACTGTCTGACAATGGTCAGAAAAAAATTAGCAAACCCAATAACCAAATTTCATGTTGAAAAAATTCCTCTTACTAACTGCCTTTATTATTCAAATTTCAGCCTTCGCGCAATCTTGGGAAGAGTTCCAACTAAGTCATGAAGCTGATCTTGGAAAAACCTATGGTACTCATATAAAGACAGCTGACAAAAATACAGTTGTACTAATAATACCTGGATCGGGACCAACAGATAGAAATGGAAACAGCACAATTGCAGGTGAAAACAACTCTTTAAAATACCTTGCTGAAGATTTAGCTAAACAAGGAATCTCCAGCCTTCGTATTGATAAACGAGGTGTAAACATATCAGATCAAAGCCCAGAGATTGCAAATAAAATGACTTTTGAGGTATTTATTATGGATGCCATCAACTGGGTGAACTATCTAAAAAAAGAAAAAGGATATAAAAACATTTTACTGTTAGGTCATAGCCAAGGTTCATTAGTATCTCTTATAGCAGCAAAAGCTTCTAAAGATGTAAAAGGTATTATTTCTGTAGCAGGATCTGGTAAGAGTGCAGACGAACTTATTCTTCGACAACTGGAATTAAATGCACCAAAATTAAGAAACATTGCAGTAAGATATTTTAATCAAATGAAGAATGGAGAAAAAGTAACGGATATCCACCCTATGCTTGCTTCCCTTTTCAATGAAAAAACCAATAATTTCTTAGCCTCATGGATCATTTTCAATCCATCGGATGAGATTCAAGCAGTGAAAGTACCAATACTAATTATTCAAGGAAGTTCAGACTTGCAAGTAAGTATTGAAAACGCAGAACAGCTTAGAGCAAATGCGATGTTATCTCCTAACGTTCAATTCGCAGTGATAAGCCACATGAACCATGTACTTAAACTGGTTGAAAATGAGGAAGAAAATTTAAAAAGCTATAAAGATCCATCTGTACCGATTGCTCCAGAATTCATGGATGTATTGATCAAATGGGTGAAGAACCAATAAATATACTATTTTGAAAAAACTAGATTCAGAAGCAATTCAACAAGCTTTAAACGAATTGGAAGGTTGGGAATTGATAGACGGAATGCTCCAAAGAAAATTGGTATTCAGTAATTTCATTACCTGTTTTACCTTTATGACAAAAATAGCATTTGAAGCAGAGAAAATGAATCATCACCCTGAATGGTTCAATGTATATAATAAACTTACCATTCGTCTTTCTACACATGATGCCAATGGAATAACGGACTTAGATATTAAACTGGCGACCAAAATTGATCAGTTTGCGACTAGTATCTAAAGAATACTTTATATCTAACTATAATACTTCCAATAAAATTTGGTAGTTTTGAATTAATTATTGCCTTACTCAATGAACAACAACTGTACATATTACTATTATTATACAGATCCCAACTGGAACTGAGAGTAGTCGTATGCATATAATTTATATAGTAACACTAAGCCCGGTTCGTAAGAACCGGGCTTTTTTTATGCTCAATTTTATGAAACAACTGTACAACAAGTACACGAAACAAGACCATCTTGTTTGGGAATGTCTATTTGAAAGACAAGTCAACAACCTACCAAACAAAGTAGCAAAGGAGTATCTAGATTGTCTAGAAAACCTACAACCAAACTTGAACAAGACCTATATCCCAAACTTTAATAAACTGGATGTTGGTTTAAGTAAATTTGAAGGCTGGATTATTGAGGTCGTTCCTGGGTTAATTCCTGTTGATGATTTCTTCAGCTTATTAGCCAACAAGAAATTCTGTTCTTCTACCTGGTTAAGGAAAATGGATCAATTGGACTATCTAGAAGAACCGGATATGTTCCATGATATCTTTGGTCATATTCCATTATTGGCGCATAAGCCCTATGCTGATTTTGTAGCGGAATTTGGGAAAATTGGTTTTGCCCATGCAGAAAACGAGGAAATTGTAAAACAATTGCAGCGATTATATTGGTTTACCATAGAATTTGGACTAATCCGACAGGAGGAGGAATTAAAAATTTATGGAGCAGGAATTATTTCTTCCTTCTCAGAGACCAATAGTATTTTTCAAACAAAGGCCATTATAAAGCCATTTGATTTAAAAGAAATTATTGAAACAGATTTTGAAACGGATAAATTACAAGAATGCTATTTTGTTATTGAGTCCTTCGAACAGCTATACGATTCCCTTAAAGAATATAAAATGATGCTCAAAAATCAAACAGTCTTAAAGGATTAAAATAAAAAAGGTGGAAATATTTATCCACCTTTTTTTATTATTCATTTGTAATAGGAAGAGTCTTTATAGACTTTCCTTTATTTTTTATTTGTATATAATACATGCCTTGGGAATACTTAGAGAGATTCATAAGTAATTCCGTCTCTGAGTCCCATTCTACACTAAATATGGGCTGCCCTAAGATATTAATTACCTGGATAGAATAGTGTTTAGGCAAAGTAGAATTATCACTTAGAATCAACTCACCAAGCCCAGTTCCTTTTAACAACTCAATTCCCAAATCCTTGGAAAATTCAGTGGTAGATAAATTGTCAAAATCTGCAGTATGATCTGTACAATTTGCGAAATGATCATCATAAAAAACCTGTATATCATCTACGTAATCCATGAGCAAAACAGCATTTTGTTTTGCAGTATATGTGGTATTCCTTGCATATACATAAGCAAAATCTAAACAGAAAGATTCTCCTGGAAGAAAACTTGGAAGGAAAACACCATGTAAGGACCTTCTATCATCGGGTATATTTGTAACAAAATCCAAGTCTGTTGTATCCTCTAATTCGATACTCATCATATAATTTGGATTGTTCCCCCAGCTATTAATTGATCCATCTTTCCACATAGCATTCAAATAATTAAAATAATGCTCAGCTTCCTCAGGATTACCTGTTTTTGGATTAAAATTATTATTCCATGACCAGTGAACATAAATATCTTCATTTAAACTAACCATTCCTGCAGCCGGTGGATTAATTCCATAACCATTAATGATATCCAATGAATCTACCGAATAAATATCTTCATCAAAATTATCTGTATTGAACACCATTGAAAGATTTCTATCGATATCGCATGCAATATAATCGTCAGCATACCCACCTAATTCCCAATCATTAAAAACACCAGCATAAAACTCTAGAAAATCAACACTCCCTCTATTAAATACCTCATAATGAACAAAGACACTATTATCCAATTCTGGTTCAACAGAATCATAAGCATAAATCATCATATGGACTTCAGCCCCTATCTTTGCACCTCCAGAACTAGCATGAATCTCCCTATCATCGTTATACATTATAAAGATGGCCTTGTTTCCTCTAATTAACGGGAAATCGCCAAAATGAGGTTCATAGATTTCATTGGAATTGATATCATAATAAGGAGCCAACTGTGCACTTTCACCATTTGTAGTATTTCCATTTCCTGGCCAATTCTCTATTACTTCTGGCATCACATAACCTGCTAAATTGAATTGCTCCCTATGAAACATGATTTGGTCGCTACTTACCAACCATGAACGGTTATAAGTATCATCATAATCTGTATCATAATCATCCCCAATGGGACCTGGCCAATAATCTAAGCCATTCTGCTTATAGGTATTTGCAGCTAGATGTAGGTTTCCAGTATTATCTGGAGCCCCTAGCCATAAACTAGAAGCAAAAAGAAAACCAGCATCTCCAGTTTTAGGTGCTAATGTAGTCCTCTCAATATAATCCCATCCCATATCCCCATTGGCCATGGAGGTGAAATTGATATTATTAGTATCTAAAGCTGTAGATACAGGAGCAAGACTATCGGGTTGTGCGGAAGCAATAGCAATACCCAAGAAAAGGGCAAAGGAGGTATATATTCTTCTCATATTTCAAATTATATTCTATTGTAAATCATTTAATTCCATTCAATTTATGAAAAAAAACAATACAGTGAATACAATTAAAATAATTAAGAGATACTATTAAAACAAAAAAGCCCTGAGAAAATTCCTCAGGGCTCTTGAATAATTATATAAGAGGTAGTTCTACCAAATAACGGCTCTTTTCTCCCCTGAGTTAATCATAGGATCTTCATCCTTACAAGAAAATGCTTCTTGGAATTCAATCATATTTGCCAAAGTACCGTTTACACGGAACCTTCCTGGAGAGTGAGAATCAGACTTTATTCTTGTCAATAAAGCTTCGTCCTTAATGTTGTTTTTCCAAACATTTGCCCAACCTAAGAATACTCTTTGTTTATAGTTGAATCCATCTATATCTGCCGGCTTATCTTTTCCTTCATAGGCCATTTCCAAAGCATGGTATGCCAAGGTCAAACCACCTAAATCAGCAATATTTTCACCAATTGTTAAAGCACCATTTACATTCAATCCAGCCAATGCTTCATATCCACTGTACTGGTCAATGATCATTTGGGCTCTTCCATTGAATTTATCCAAATCTTGTTCAGTCCACCAGTTTTCAAGGTTACCTACAGAATTGTACAAACATCCTTTATCATCAAAACCATGTGTGAACTCATGTCCAATAACCGCTCCAATACCACCATAGTTTAGTGCATCATCTGCTTCAGGGTTGTAAAATGGCGGTTGTAAAATTGCCGCTGGGAACACTACTTCATTGTATAATGGATTGTAATAAGCGTTGATAGTCTGTGGGCTCATGTGCCATTCCGTCTTATCTACAGGCTTACCAATTTTATCCATCATCTCTTGATAATGCTTAGCACGCACTTGCATACTATTTGCAAACAATGCATCGGGCTTGATATCTAGACTAGAATAATCTTTCCATTTATCAGGATACCCAATTTTATAGGTAAATGAATTTAGTTTCTCCAAAGCCTTTTCTTTCGTATCAGCAGACATCCACTCCAATTGTCCGATTCTAGCTCTAAATGATTTACGCAAGTTCTCAATCAATTGAGCAACATCTTGTTTTGATTGCTCAGCGAAGTATTTTTCAACATATAATTTCCCGAAAGTCTCACCAAAGCTACCATTCAATTTCCCTAAGGCTGTTTTCCAACGTGGCTTCATCTTATCAACACCATTCAAAACCGTACTATAGAAATAGAAATCTTGTTTTACAAAGTCAGCACTTAAGTAACCACTAGCACCATTTACTAAATTCCAAGTTTGGTACAATTTCCAATCTTCTACAGAAATGGTATTAAACAAATTTGCAAATCCTGCAATAAATTCTGGTTGAGAAACATTCAACGTATTCAATGAACCGGCACCAATTCCTTTAAAGTACATGGCCCAATCAAATCCTTTAGCCTTTCCAGCCAATTTAGGCACAGACATCTTATTATACGTCTTATGAGGATCTCTACGCGTTACTCTATCCATTGACAAATCTGCCAACTTGGTTTCAATATCCATAATTGTTTTAGCAGCAGCCTTAGCTTCTCCAGCTTCAGTACCAATCAATAGAAACATTTTCTCCAAGTGAACTAAATACTCTGTACGAATATTCTGCATTTTTGGATCTTCATTTCTATAGAAATCCTTATCAGGAAGACCTAAACCACCTTGCGCTAAAGTTGCTATATTCTCCGTTGAATTTTTTGAATCAGCCGTGATATAAAATGAAAATGGTGAACCTATAGAATGCGTTCTAGCATATACCAAATAGGCAAAAAGATCCCCCTTTGATGAAATCTTCTCAATTTTGGCCAATTCAGCCAAAATTGGTGTTTTACCCAACTCCTCTACTTTCGCAGAATCCAAGGCTGAAGCATAAAAATCCCGCACCAATTGGGCATCAGAACCTTTACCAGCACTAGTGTTAGTTTTCAAATCTGCCAATAAGGCTTTTAACTTAGCACTATTTTGCTCACGTAAATATTCAAAACTCCCCCATCTACTTTCCGTATCAGGAATAGGATTGTTCTTCAACCATGAACCAATAGCATACTCATAAAAGTCGCTACATGGATTCACATCCGTGTTCATACTCCCTAAATCAAAAGGCTTTTCGGCCTTTACAGTAGTAGCTGCTACTTCTTCCGTCTTTACAGGCTCATTGCAAGCCATCATTCCGAAACCTACAGCAGCCATTCCTAGTGCAATTTTTGTGTTTTTCATCTGAAACATTTGTTTTTACTAAACACTAATCAAAGTCAATTGATTAGATCTTTTTAATCTTCCCAAAAATAAACTTTTCACGAAGACTTTGTTATTTTTTCCAAAATAAAAGCCTATTCGTATTTTAAACTAACCGCTGGATTAGTTACTGCCACACGCATAGAATGGTAAAAGATCGTAACAAACGATAATGCCACCGCAGCTAATGCAATAAGACCAAAGATCAAATAAGGCATATCTATTCTGTAAGCGAAGCTCTTCAACCACTCTTCTCCTGCCAAGTGTGCAATAGGAAAGGCAATTAAAGACGAAATTAAAATCAACATTAAGATCTCTTTGAAAAGCAGATACATAATTTGATTTACTTCAGCACCCAATATTTTACGAACAGCTATTTCTTTTGTACGCTGTTGAATAGTAAAGGATGATAATCCCAACAAGCCTAAACAACTGATAATCACACATACAATAGAAAATATATTTATCAATTTACTTTGTTGAACATCTGAGGCGTAAGATTCCGATAATTGTTCATCTAAGAAAGAATAATCAAAGATCTGGCCTGGTAACATCTCCCCCCATTTCTCTTCCAGAAATGCTAAAGTTTCCTGAATATTGGTTCCTGTCAACCTCAATATTAATGATCCACCAGGTCTATTTTGTAGTGTCATCAAGGTTGGTTCAATATTTTGATGCAAACTCCTTCCATTAAAATCTTTAACCACTCCAACGATCTTTCCATGTACACTAACTGTTCCGTCGTCATTGAATCCCCATTCAACTTTTTTGCCAATAGGATTGTCATAGCCCATTTCACGTACAGCAGTCTCATTTATAATAAACGCTTCTGAAGAATCTGATGGATGATTCGTTAAATCAAAATCACGACCTTCTACGATATGCATTCCAATGGTTTCTATAAATTCCTCACCAATTCTCAAAAAAGAAAAGGTTTGATTTTCCATACCGCTGGCACCTTCAATTCTGAATAAATTCTTACCAACACCAACACCAGGAATCATATAAGTAGTTGTTGCTTTTGCAATTCCTGGGTGATTCTCCAACTCCTTCATTAGAACAGGTAATCTATTATATACAATAGTATCTCGAACTTGGATATTCATGATATTATCACGCGTGAACCCAAGATCCGTATTCTGTAAATAATCAACTTGACTCTTTGCCAGGAAGGTCAAAATAACGACTGAAATAGAGATAATGAATTGAGCACTTACCAATACCTTTCTAATCCAAAATCCGGCCTTACCATTCATCCTTTGCGCTTGAAATGCTTGAATAGGATCAATTTTGGATAAATAGAAGGCTGGATATAATCCAGATCCCAAACTGATGAAAAGTAGAATACCAATCATCCCAATAATCAATTCTGAGGATACCAATTGGGCTATATGAAGGTCCTTTCCAATGATGGTATTGAAATCTGTTAACTCAAACAAAACCTCCATCATTACCAAGGATAAGATAAAAGCTATGAAGGTGAGAATGATAGATTCTCCTAAATACTGAATGATCAATTGTGTTCTTCCTGCGCCAAAAACCTTACGCATCCCTACTTCCTTACTTCTTAGCGCAGAACGAGCAGTAGATAAATTCACATAATTTATGGCTGCCAAAACAAGAATAAAAATCCCAATCAATGCAAAAGCATAGACATAGTTTATATTCCCTTGCTGCCTATCGTACTTCAAATTTGATTTCAAATGGATATCTGCCAAAGGCTGCATCCCAATTTCAAAATTGGCATTGAAACGCTTACCCATCTCTGCCATATACTTATCGTAAAAAGCAGCGAAATTATCCAATATGGGAGCAGTACTAGAACCTTCCCTCATCTTCACATAGGTAAAACTCCCAACATTCCACAAAGATCTTATCAATTGATCCTCTGTAGGATTTGCGATCGTAGAGGGAGTGATTAAAGCATCAAAAAGAAAATGAGTATTTTGAGGTAGATCCTTGATCACTCCTGTCACCTCATAGGTTCTATGGGTTGTTTGAATATTCTTTCCCAATGCCAATGCATCTCCAAAGAATTTTTGAGCAATGCTTTCCGTTAGAACTATAGTTAAAGGCCTATTTAAAGATGTTTCTGGGCTCCCTTCAATAAATTCATGGCTAAAGACCTCAAAATAATTAGAGTCCGCTAGCAGGAAGCCCTCTTCATAAAAACTCTTCTCCTCATTTTTGAAAAGCGTTCTAGGGTATTCCTGTAGGAGAGTAACTCTTTCAATATCTGCGTATTCTTTTTGCATCAATCGACCAATACCAAATGAGGTCAATGCAAAATCGTCCAACTTATCTTCAATGGTGAAATAAGAAGTAACCCGGTATATATTTTCGTGGCCTTCGTAATGTTTATCGTAGGTAGACTCTATGACTACATACATCCAAACAATCAGCGCACAGGCAATCCCCAAAGACAATCCAATAATATTCACGAAGGAATAGAATGGATTTCTAAAGAGTACCCGAATGGCAGTTTTAAAATAGTTTCTAAGCATGGAGAGCAACAGTTTGATTTTCAGATATCACTTTACCATCCAATAATTTAATGGTACGATCTGAGAAACTAGCGTCCCTGGATGAATGGGTAACCATGATGATAGTTGTACCTTCCGCATTCAATTTGGTTAACTGCTCCATCACTTCTTCCCCATTCACTGAATCCAAGTTACCAGTTGGCTCATCGGCAAGAATTAAGGCCGGTTTATTAACCAATGCTCTTGCAATCGCAACACGTTGTTGTTGCCCTCCTGAAAGTTGTTGTGGAAAATGTGATTTACGATGCATCATATTCATTTTCTCCAGAACCTCTTCTACTCTCTTTTTTCTTTCTGATGCCTTCACTTTTGTATATATCAAAGGCAATTCAACATTTTCAAATACAGACAATTCATCAATCAGATTAAAACTCTGAAATATGAAACTGATATTCATTTTTCTTAAAACTGAACGCTGCTTTTCTGACATCGAGTGTACAGGTGCCTCATTAAAATGATACTCGCCAGATGATGGTGTATCAATCAAACCTAGAATATTCAATAAGGTAGATTTACCACAACCAGATGGTCCCATTATGGATACAAACTCCCCCTTTTTAATAGTAATATTCACCTTGTTTAAGGCTGTAGTCTCGATCTCCTCCGTTAAAAACAACTTCGAAATTTCATTTAACTGTATCATAGCGGTGCGTGTTTTAGTGTTCTAAATTCTTAAAATAAAAGTCCGGGGTTTTAACCTGAAATCCTCCCTTAGTTAAACAAATGAAAAAACCCCGAACTTCCTTATTCATACTTTATTACCTTTATTGGATCTGATCTAAACAATTGATAACTATGGATTAACACAACAATCATTACAACCAAAATATTTAATAGAAGTGATAGTACAAATGGTAAATAATCCAATGTTATACTTTCTGCAAATTGACTCAACCAATCATTGATTAATGGAATAGATATAGCAGCCGATAGTACTGCTGAAATAAATACCAAACCGATAAACTCTTTAGACATCAGTTTAAAAATATCTATCCATTCTGCACCAAATACTTTTCGAATCCCCATCTCCTTTTTCTTTTGTTCTGACAAAAAGGAAATAAGACCTACCAAGCCTAGTAGCGCAATCAAAATGGATAGCAAGCTAAATAATGCTGCCAATACACCTAGTTTCTTCTCACCTTCATAAAGGGATTCAATATCCTCATCCATAAAGGAATAACTCAAAGGTCTATTATTGGTATGTGCTTTCCACAATCCCTCTACCTCTTCAATTAATCGAGGTAAATCCGAGGTATTAAATCGTATAGCAATATATCTTGTAAAGAAGGCTCTTCCTCCTTCCGTTTCTTTCATATTTAATACGAGTGGCTTAATCTCATTATGCAAGGAGGTAAAATTGAAATCTTTGAATACCCCAACAATTTTTTCTTGACCTTGTAAGGACGAAAAACGTTTCCCTAATGCTTCCTCATTTGTCCAACCCATTTGTCTTACCATCGCTTCATTTATCAAAATGGCCTCCATCTCATCAGAAGTATGCTCTGGACTATAATCCCTACCAGTAACAATGGGTACATTAAAAGTTGTCAAAAAATGGTGACGAACAATCATTGTGGGAAAAAAGTGCCATTTTTCTGGGTCCCTACCTTCTGGGTGAAATTCATGATTATTATGATCTGTTCCCAAAATATATTCCATTCCAGTAACCGATTCCACATCTTTGATATTCTTTAACTCAGCGGTAAAGGCCTTGTATTTTCGAACTACAGGAGATTGTGAAATCTTCACAACCATAACGGACTCTTTATTGAAACCTAAATCAGATTGCTGCATATGCTGCCATTGAAAATAGACTACAGCTGTTCCTATCAGTAAAATTGAGGATACCGTAAACTGAATACCCACTAGCAGTTTTCTTGCTTTCGAATTTTTCCCAAAATCACTAAAATTCTCTTTTAATATCTTAATTGGTCGAATAGCTGTTAAAAGTAAAGCAGGATATATACCGGCTATAACACCTAATACCAATCCAAAAAGCACCCAAATTAACCAGCCACCATCACTCAATAGCTGTGATAAACTTAAAGAACGATCTACCAAATTATTGAAGAATGGCAAGGCATTCTCAACTAAACAAAAAGAAAAAAGTAAGGCTAAAAAGGTCCAAAAGGTGGATTCAACCAAAAACTGAACAATCAACTGAGTCCTACTAGACCCCAAAACCTTCCGCATGGCAATTTCTCGCCCTCTACCTGCTGCTGTTGCTGTGGTAAGATTAATATAATTGATTAGTGCAATTAGTAAAATGAAAGTAGCAATTACCAATAATATATATACATAGGTAGCCTTTGAATTTGGTGCAATCTCAAAATCTAAATCCGAATACAAATGAATGGATTCTAAATTCTGAAGACCTAAAGAAATATTGTCCTTTTCAGCGTCAAAGAAATGAGAAGAAACAAATGCGGGTAATTTTTCTTCCAATTGCCAAGCCTTAGCATTCTCCTTTAATAAGATATAGGTCCAGCATGGATTCCATACCCATGAATTGATTTCA
This sequence comes from uncultured Flavobacteriales bacterium, assembly GCA_913063375.1. GTDB lineage: Bacteria > Bacteroidota > Bacteroidia > Flavobacteriales > CAJXXR01 > CAJXXR01. The sequence continues at coordinate 28,771 of CAJXXR010000007.1, forward strand.
GACCCTCTTAGTTTTCTAATTGTAGAAATAGAGGTTAATACATCAAATCTAAAATGAGATTGAGCCGGAATATCTTCAAATATAGCACGTACTTCAAACTTTACTTGATCATCTACTTGAATAATCTGTCCAATTGGATTGGCATCTCCAAAGTACTTTTTGGCAGCAGAACTAGACAAGGCCATACTCATTGGCTTATCCAAGGCATTACTATCCCCTTGAATAATCGGAATATCGAAAATATCGAATACCGTGGAATCTACCATGAAATACTTACTCTCCGTAAAAACCTGGTCTTCTATACGTAAGGTATGTTCATCTACCTGCCCATTGAAAAAACGAGTACTCGATTCAATTAATTCAGGGTAAGCTTCTTTAATCGCTTTAGATACGGGGAAGGGACAACTCGAAGCATTTTCATCTGCTCCATCCATTTCCAGGTGGCCAACAACCCTATATATTCTTTCAGAATTGGAATGGTATTTATCGTATTTATATTCGTTTAATACATACAATACTATCAATATGCAAGCTCCCAAACCTATGGCCAAACCAACTAGATTCAGTAAAGAATACAGTAGATTCTTTCTAAAATTCCGAAGTGCTATTTTAAGATATTGTCTAAACATTATTCAAGGTTTAATTCATCCGAATTATTGAAATGATCGTATCCAGAAACTATAATTCTATCTCCAGCTTCTAGCCCGCTTTTAATTTCAAAATAGGATGGGTTTTGACGACCTATCTGAATATCTACCTTATAGGCTGTATTTCCTTCCTTATTCAATTTATATACCCACTGTCCACCCGTAGATTGGTAAAACCTCCCTCTTGTCAATAAACGCGCATCGGTAGAAGCTCCTAACTCTAACCTCAATGAAATACTTTGTCCTCGACGAATATTTGCAGGTATGTCTTTTTCAAAAAATAATTCCACAATAAAATTCCCATTACTTACTTCAGGAAATATTTTCTTAACAATCAACACATAACTATGGTTGCCTATTTCCAAACTTGCCTTTTGTCCAAGTTGAACACGCGAGACATAGAATTCATCAACATTCGCTCTAATTTTAAAAGAAGATAAATCATCGATTTGACCAATAGTTGCTCCAGGAGAAATATTTAAACCTAGCTCCGCTCTTAATGCAGACAACTGTCCATCAGCAGGCGCTTTAACAATTAAGTTTTTCAAACTATTCTCTATATAGTCCAGACTTCTTTGTAGCATTTCCATAGAAGAATTCAATTGACCCTCCTGCATTTCTCTTAATTTCTTATCCGAGGCTAATTTTTCGATTAAAACATCCCGGTTAGCCTTAAGGTAAATAAGTCGATCACTAACATCATCAAAATCCTTTTGAGAGATAAGATCCTCCGCAAATAGGACTTCCATTCTTTTAAATTCCTTTCCTTGAATTTTGATATTGTATTCTGATGAAACCCATTGATCTTTTAATACCAAGCTCTGATTCTCCATGGCTACCTTAGAATTTCTAAGGTTATTAATTTGATCTAAAATTTGGGATTCACGATTCATGAAGTTTAACTGTAAAGAGGTATTGGCTAACCTTAGAATGGGGTCTCCTTGTTTTAAAAAGCTTCCGTCTTCAACAAAAATTTCTTCAATTCGCCCACCTTCTTCTGCTCCAACAAAAAATGTTTCTATTGGTAATACACTTCCAGTAACAGAAACAAACTCTTGAAACTTACCATCTATCACTTCCGCAATTCTCAGTCGCTCCGAAGCAACCTTAAGACTTTTACCCCCAGAATTGAAAAAGAATCCATACATCAATCCACAAGCAATTACAATCACTAAGTATTGCCAAGCAGTAAGTTTAAATTTTTTCTTTGCTATTACTCTATCCATGTTTCTTCTTTTCGATTTACTGGTTTCTCCATATACATGAAGAAACCAGATAAATCCTCTAATAACAACATATAGTAAAAAACTATACTAATGGCTATACCAAAGACTTGCCAAAACCATAACCTCCCATTAATCAAGGGATTCAACACATACTACAATTAAATACTGTTCCAAAAGGGAACAGTTAGGCGTACCATATAGGTACATATGTCCTATAAAGTATTTTTAAAATTTGCTACGAACATGATTTCTGTTCTGTTTTTACTTGATGATTCAAAATATCTTTGAGTTTCAATCTAGGATTATGATCAATCAGGAATTAATTGCACCAAGAAGTATCGCCGTTATTGGAGGATCCAATAATATTCAAAAGCCAGGTGGTAAAATTGTACAAAACATTTTAGCCAGTCCTTTTGAGGGAGAACTATATGTAATTAATCCTAGTAATACGCTTGTCCAAGGAATGACCACCTTCCCTGATATATATTGTGCGCCAAAATGTGACTTGGCCATTTTAGCCATAGCCGCTAAAGATTGTGTCCTTGCTGTAGAAGAACTCATTAAAAGAGATACCAAAGCTTTTATAATAATATCTGCAGGCTTTGGAGAAGAATCTCCATTAGGAGCAGAATATGAAGATAAACTGACCAAAATGGTGCAAGATGCGAATGGCTGCTTGATAGGCCCCAATTGCATTGGATTGATCAATAAAAATTACCACGGTGTATTTACTACTCCAATTCCCAAGGTAACCAGTCAAGGTATGGATTTCGTATCTAGCTCTGGCGCCACTGCTGTTTTCATTATGGAAAGAGCCATGTTATTGGGTATGCAGTTCAATAGTGTATTTTCCGTAGGAAATGCAGCACAAACACCAATAGAAGATGTTTTAGAATACTGGGACAATAGCTTTGACCCAACCTTGAGTTCAAAAATTAAACTCATGTATATAGAAAGCATTTCAGATGCTTCCAAAGTATTAAAACACGCACGCTCTCTTATCAAAAAAGGATGTAAGATTGCTGCTATAAAATCAGGAGTATCAGTTGCCGGATCAAGGGCAGCCTCTTCGCATACAGGAGCAATGGCAAGTAGTGACTCCGCAGTTCGAGGGCTATTTAGAAAGGCAGGAATAGTATATTGTTCTAGTAGGGAAGAATTGATTGCCGTAGCTTCTGTATTTAGCTACCCTGAATTAAAAGGTAATAATATTGCCGTAATCACCCATGCTGGAGGACCAGCAGTGATGTTGACCGATGTACTTTCTAAAGGAGGAATGCAAGTTCCTGAAATAAAAGGGCCAAAGGCAGATGAATTACTTGGGAAATTATCACCAGGATCTTCTATTAGCAACCCTATTGATTTTTTAGCAACAGGTAATGCTGAACAATTAGGAACCATCATAGATTATGTAAATAATGAATTTCATGAAATTGATGGTATTTGTGTGGTATTTGGAAGTTCAGGACTTTTTAAGGTAGATGAAGTATATAAAGTGCTCAACGACAAAATGAAGAGTACTGAAAAACCAATTTACCCAGTTCTCCCTTCACTTATAAATGCTGCCGAAGAAGTCGATCGTTTTATTGAAAATGGACATATTAACTTTCCTGATGAGGTAAATCTTGGAGAAGCAATTTCTCAAGTAAGAAAACAGTTAGGGAATCCCCTACCGGATATTTTCGATAAACCTTCCATCGATAAGACAGAAATTGACAGAATTATAGGAACAGCCAAAGAAGGCTATTTATCACCGGATGAAGTCAAAGGGCTTTTAGATGCCGCAGGTATCCCAAGAGTAAAGGAAAAAGTAGTTTCCTCAGCCAAAGAAGCCTTAGATACAGCAAAAGATTTTGGCTATCCTTTAGTAATGAAGGTAGTTGGCCCTATTCATAAAAGTGATGTAGGCGGTGTAGTTTTGAACATACGCGAAGATATCACCGTTCAAAATGAATTTGATAGAATGATTGAAATCCCAGAAACTACTGGAATTTTAATGCAGCAAATGCTTTCTGGAAGAGAACTCTTTGCCGGCGCCATTGCAGAACCCCAATTCGGTCACCAGGTGATGGCTGGACTAGGTGGGATATTTATAGAAATACTACACGATATCCAATCGGGTCTCGCACCTTTATCCTTGACAGAAATAGACCTTATGTTACACAGATTAAAAGGCTATCAATTACTAGAAGGAATCCGAGGGCAAGATGGTATAAACATAAACATCTTTAAAGATATTATTACTAGACTCTCTGCTTTAGTAGAGTATTGTCCATCTATTAAGGAAATGGATCTCAACCCACTATTGGGGAAACCCGATTCCGTCATCGCGGTAGATGCCAGAATCCGAATTGAAAAATAAAAAAAGAGGAAGCTAATTAGCTTCCTCTTTTTTTTGTCCTAAACCATTCACATCAAGTACAATAACACTCAAATAGTAAGACAAACACTACATAATGTAAAGTTAACTTGACATTATGTAAAATTTACTTAACTTTGATTCAACCTTTAAATATTGAAATCATGAAGAGTAATTATCTATTTGACTATAAGTACAAAAAGTGGGGCTGGATTTTAGTTTTACCTTCCGCAACTTTAGGATTAATTTCCCAACATGTAAATTGGCTGAAAGTACCTGTTTTTTCGTTTTTCCACACAAAATTTCTAAACGATGAACCGAAATTAAAATTGGTGCAAATAATTGAAAATCCAATATTGGATGAATTAGCAACATTTGGCTTAATAATAGGATGCATCTGGATAGCATTATCGAAAGAAAAAATTGAAGATGAATTTATAGCACAAACCCGCTTAAATTCGTTAGTTTGGTCAGTATATGTACACTACGGTCTCTTATTGTTATTAACCCTTTTTATTTATGATATTAATTATCTTTCGGTCTTAATATATGCACCTTTTGCTTTTCTTATCTTTTTTCTTTTGAGGTTTAAATACACCTTATATAAAAACAAAAAACAGATTGGCGATGAAGAATAATATAAAAGTACAACGCGCCATGAGAAACATGACGCAAGCAGACTTAGCCAAAAAAATTAGTGTAAGCAGGCAAACCATTAATGCAATGGAAGGAAATAAATATGTTCCTTCTACCATACTAGCATTAAAAATTGCTAGACTATTTGAAAAGCAAGTAGAAGAAATATTTGAATTAGATGCGGAGGATTAATTTACCTCCGCTTTTTTAAAAATCTTGTGATCAGCATAGAATGTTCCGAAAGGAATGATTGAAGCTACCAAAGCCCAAAACGTGGTCATAAAGCTCCACTTTACTTCACTTTTCATCATCAGAACGAGTGCGATATAGGCAATAAATAAAATACCATGTACCATCCCAATCATCTGATTTGGACCAGGCATATCATACATATATTTCAATGGCATGGTAACGAACAAAATTACCAAGAAAGACAATCCTTCTAAAAAGGCCGTTATCCGTAATACTCCTACTCTACTTTTCAACATTTTTGCGATCATACTATAGGTTTTCTGCTTGCAAAATTACAGTAAAATGAACAAATAGAATTCGAAATTCATAGATTTTATACTACCAGTAGATCGATTAAACCTATTCTTCATGCCTGCTAAAATATTTTTTAGATTTTTTTTTCGATGACTCGCTGCATCCCTTTTAAAATTGAGCGTATTTATACCATTTTTCACATACTGATTCCCTTCCCTATAAATACAGCAATATAGATTCGATATAGAATATTTAGTTTTCAATAATTCTTGGGTATTTTAGTTATTCCTCTTATAAAAAACCCCATATATAAAAGTCCTAGAGCACTGATAGAGACTTGATTTACACATAATAATTAACGTATTTGTAAGTCTCAAAGATAGATTCGCGATCTAGAAATGGAATGAATTACTAATTTAAATATTGAATAAAATGAAAAATATATTCGCTTTTGCGTTATTGATAAGCTCATGTTTATTAATTCATGCTGCAAACAAAAAAAATGAGATTCAAAAATTACCTTTTAATGAAAACTTACCCAATTCTATTGTAGCAAAAAAAAAGGTAACAACCCACTTGCACGTTCGATTAGGCAGGCCACAAAAAGATTGCTACGGACTAGGTTTTTGCTATATCTCGTTTGATCGAAAATCTGAAACTATCTCAGATAGAACAAATGCCATCATGATAACTGATCATGATACGAATAACACCACTTTGTATTTAAAAAACTTACAAGGGAAACAATTTTCAGGTTACTTCCATATCGATGAAGAAACACTGATTCATGAAAGATTAGGAACATTAATACCGAAAATTTACGAAATGGAAAGAATTGAAAAAGAAATTGAAGGTCAAACATTTCTATATAAAATTGTAATGAACTTGGAATAACAGTAAGCGAATACAGAAATTGTATTTCCAACAATTTTATATGTTACATCAAATAAATCTACCAAAATGAATAAGTTTTTTAGCACACTAGTCATTCTCTGCTGTATTTCATGCATTTATTTAAGGAAATCCTACTATACACATGAAGAGATTTTCAAATTTATAGAAAAAAGAGAAATACCAATTGAAGACTCTTTTTTAATGACAAAAGAAAGCCTTAAAAACACATTCCCCGATGGGAATATTTCATTTGATATGATTGGATTAAAGCTCTTTGATAAATATAAAAACCAATTGGAAGTTAGTAGTGAGAATTGCTCAATTGAAAAAATTCAAAACACCAATAGTTTTGAGGATTTAAATATTCTTACTACAAATGAATTGGATTTATACTATTCTTTATATCCTGGATTAAAAGAAAGGGTAGAAAAAAATGATAGTTATACACTTTTGGTATTATGGAGTGTAAAAGCAGGAAGAGTTGTCACAAATGACTTCATTAATCTAGCCAATGAAACCAATAGAGAAAATAATGCTCAAATCCTTTATATAAATACTGATGTAGATGAGGAATATTTTGCGAATTGGGATTAACCGAGAAATCTTCAATTATTCAAATTATAGATATCCTGAATACCTACCTTACTTTCATAGCAAATGATTATTTAGATCAGTATTCAGGTATCTAATACTAAAACAAGGTTCCTATTTCATTAAGTTGATCTAGGAACTTTTTTCTTCACAGAACACACCTTTCTATTAATTAACCACTTAGCATATTCTAAAATTTCATTTTACCCATAGAATATTCTTTCATCACACCTTTTATATCATAATTATCCAGCGCTATATCAATTTTTCATATATTTAATAAGAACAAGCAACTCAAAATAGTTGAATACATTGATAGTTCACCACATAATTATAGAATTAAAATAGACAAATATGTCAGCAGATAAAATAAAGAAAGCATTCAAGGAAAAAAACTGGAATGAAATAAAGACGGAGGATTCTTGGCATATCTTTAAGGTAATGAGCGAATTCGTAATGGGTTTTGAAAAGATGGGAAAAATTGGTCCTTGTGTGACTATTTTTGGATCAGCAAGAACCGAACCGGATGATCAGAACTATAAACTAGCGGAGGAAATTGCCTTTAAGATAACGGAGAAAGGATATGGTGTTATTACCGGTGGTGGTCCAGGTATTATGGAAGCAGGTAACAAAGGAGCAAGTAGAGGTAGAGGTAAATCCGTAGGATTGAATATCGACCTTCCCTTTGAACAACATAACAACCCGTATATTGATGAGGACAAAAATTTAAATTTTGATTATTTCTTTGTGCGTAAAGTAATGTTTGTAAAGTATTCTCAAGGCTTTGTTGTAATGCCTGGAGGATTTGGAACGCTAGATGAACTTTTCGAAGCACTTACCTTAATTCAAACTAAAAAGATCGGGAGATTCCCAATAATTCTAGTCGGTAAAGACTATTGGTGTGGACTAATTGATTGGATAAAAGATGTTTTATTAAAAGAAAAAAATGTAAGTCCAGAAGATATGGATTTAATAAAAGTTGCAGAAAATCCAGATGAGGTAGTTACAATTTTAGATGATTTCTATTCAAGAAATATTATCAGTCCAAACTTCTAAATTTTCCTCTATGCGTCATTTTCTATTTATACTGTTTCTTTTCCCTTGTGTCGTATTTGCCCAATATAATATTAAAGGTATTGTTCTGGACAAAGAAACCAAAGAAACTTTGGTTGGAGCAAATGTTCTTATCAAAGGAACAGAAAATGGAAAAGCAACCAATTATAAAGGAGAATTTCATCTAAAGGCTAATCAACTCCCCGTTCACTTACTTATTAGTTTTATAGGCTATAAGGATATTGAGATAGAAGTCAGCAATCAAGAATTTCTGATAATTAATATGGCCTATTCTCAGGAATTAATGGGAGAGATTATATTGGCGGAAAACCGTATTACTAAAAAACAACGTGAGGCAGCACTAACGGTTGAATCCATTGACCTTATAAGCATTGAACAAAGTACTGCTAGTAATTTTTATGAAAGCTTGGGACAACTTAAAGGAGTCGATATCACCTCTGCAAGTTTAGGTTTTAAAATCATTAATACCAGAGGGTTTAATAGTTCCTCCCCGGTTCGATCATTACAATTAATCAACGGGGTAGACAATCAGTCCCCAGGATTAAATTTTTCTTTGGGGAATTTCCTTGGAGTATCTGAATTGGATATTCAAAAAGTCAATGTCATAGCAGGTGCTAGCTCAGCCTATTTTGGTCCAAATGCATTCAATGGAGTGGTTGAAATGGAAACAAAAAGTCCATTCCACTTCAAAGGCTTAGATGTTTCACAAAAAGTAGCTGAAAGATCCTTACTAGAAACAGCAGTGAGATATGCTAGAGTTTGGAAAAACAAAGACCAAGAAGAAAAGTTGGGGTTAAAACTAAATATGTTTTACCTAAAAGCGAACGAATGGAAAGCAAATAATACAGATCCAGTAACGGGTGCAGACAACGGTCCCAACAATCCTGGAGGTTTTGATGCGGTTAATATCTATGGGGATGAGTTTATAAATTCAGGAGACAACCTATTAAGTGATAAAAAGAAACTTACCCATCCTGGGTTAGGAAATATTTATCGATCTGGCTATTCAGAAAATGATTTGGTGGATTCTGAAAGTAATAATGCCAAACTAAATATGGGCCTTTACTATAAAATAAATCCTGATTTAGAATTGAGCTATAATTTCAATTACGGGAGTGGATCTACTATTTACCAAGGAGACAATAGGTATAGATTGGAAGGGATTCGATTTTATCAAAACATTATAGAATTAAAACAAAAAGATAAGTGGTTCTTTCGATTTTACAGTACAAAAGAAGATGCAGGAGACACCTATGATATTTATTTTACAGCCCTCAGACTTCAAGAACAACAAGCTACCAATGCAGAATGGAAACAAGCCTATACCGACAACTGGAAGGAATTCTATGCAGACCAAGTAAAGGCTTTACCTAGTTATGATGATTATCTTAATGGAAGTATTAGCTATGAACAATTTTTAAGTACGAATAAAGATACAATCGCCTATTTCCATGCTCAAAATAGAGATTTCACCGATAATTTCTCTTATAATCTCATTGAGGCTGGTTCTTCCGAATTCGATTCATTATTTCAAGATATTACTTCCAAAAGTTTTGCAGAAGGTGGAACCAAATTCATCGATAGATCTGCATTGTACCATGCACAAGGGGAATACAAATTTAATATCGGAACCTTCGAAGCCAAGACAGGAATGAGCATGCGATGGTATAGACCAGAGTCTGAAGGTACCATCTTTGATGAAATGCGAATTGTGACTAATGAATTTAATGAAAGAGATACCAGCTTTGTTACGATTAAAAACCAAGAATGGGGCTCCTATTTCGGACTAGAAAAGAAATGGAAAAGTGATGCTCTTAAAACGGCATTGATCGTTCGCCTAGATAAAAATGAAAATTTCGATTACCTTTTCTCCCCAGCAATATCTGCGGTGTACAACATAAATGAAAATCACCTAGTTAGGTTTTCTGCAACCGCTGCTATTAGGAATCCTACCTTACAAGATCAATACCTGAATTATAATGTAGGTACAGCAACCTTAAAAGGGAGTTTAAATGGCTATGATTCATTAGTCACCATAGACTCCTTTAGAGATTTTATAACTGATTTGGATGAGGATACACTAGATTACTTTAACGTCGCTGAAATAAGACCCGAAAAAGTAAAAACTATCGAATTTGGATATAGAGGAAGTATTCACAATAAATGGTATATAGATGCAAGTACTTTCTATAGCCATTATACAGACTTTATAGGTTTTGAAATAGGTTTAGATATGGATCTATCCTTTGGTTTCCCTACTAACTTAGAGGTATTAAGACTTTCTTCAAATGCTTCATCTACAGTACAAACGACTGGATTCAATCTAGGATTGAATCATTATTTCAGCAATACATTCACCTTTATGGGGAACTATTCTTGGAATAAAATTGTTACAGGAAAAAATGACCCTATTGTACCGGCCTTCAATACTCCCGAACATAAATTCAACCTAAGCGCAAATGCACGTAATTTTTCTTGGAGAAAAAATGGGATGAAAAATTGGTCGGCTACCATAAGTCATAAATGGGTAGAAGGATTCAATTTTGAAGGTTCTCCACAGTTTACAGGAATGATTGATAATTATTCTTCCACAGATTTTCAGCTAAGTTATTTTTATAAAAAATGGCACAGTAGCTTTAAATTCGGAGCCAACAACCTATTAAACGATAAGCACTATGAAATCTATGGAGGTCCACTTATTGGACGACTGGTATACTTGTCTATGAAGTACCACCTCGACTCTATTTAAGTTGCTTATCTAATTACAGTTATACTCCCTTGAAATCTCCTTTCTCTGTTGGATATTTTAGATATAAATTCTATTTCATAAATATAGCTATCCGTTGGAACATAGTCTCCATTAAAAGTACCATCCCAGGTATCTTCAGGTGCTTTAGAATGAAATATCCGTTTCCCCCATCTATCATAGATAGATAATTCAAAACCTAATATTAAAGAAGGATCGATGGGTATAAGGAATTTTGAATTCGCTTCTTCAGGACCACCTGCATGGATTATATTTGGAAATTGAGGATTTAAATCCAATTGCTCAAAATAAGCAAACACCGTATCAGATAAATTGGTAGTAATATAATTTAAGGCCTCATAAGAAGGATTATCTAAAAAGTTAAAGGCACTGCGCCATTTACTAAATTTATAATCCACATTTGGTTCTGCATATATAATTACCTTATCCCCTTGTGAAAAACTCGTTTGATAAGGGAAGTTAGTTTGCTTCGAACCATTGATTACCAATTCTCCCGTATTTCCTGGAATTACCACAAAAACTGTATTCACTCTTTTCTTAAAAAATGCAGTCACATTGTCTGCTGTACCAGAGCTGAAATTAACTGAAGTGGACAAAGGATTTGGTAATAAGGTCGCTTGTAAACTCTGCCAACCTAAAAATTCATATTCGCTAGTATCATATTCAACGGTCAGACTAATGCCTTCACCCCATTCCCTATCCAATTGATAAGGAAATACACCTGCCAATTCTTGAATACCATCCACCCAAATAGAAGCTGCTGCTGGAGGATCACAGTCAATAATTAAAGGATATTCAATTGCTTCAAACTTTGCGGTTAGGATATCGGCCTGTAAAAGGTTCATGTTTATAGTAGAATCCAATGAAGAAGGATTCAAAGAAGTTCCCATTTGACTTTCCCAACCAACAAACCTATGATAAGGAAGTGGTGAGGCCTTTAAATCAATCAGGCTATTCATAGTATAATTATTTATCCATGGATAGGTTGAAATAGCCGTTCCATTAATCTCAACTGTTCCTGTATTAACAGGCTCTACCAGCACAGTTAATGTTTGATTACCTACAAACACAGCTCTTAGCGTATCATCCGAAGTTAGTATTGAATTTATTTCATCATCCGTCATATTTGGACTAATTACCATAGACCCAGCTTCCCAATGATCAAACACGTATCCAGTATTCGCTAAAGCCTTAAAATCTAAATTCAATCCTCCAAAATAAGTTCCAGACCATGGATAATTGGAGGGTACAACACTATTTACCTGAATCTCCCCTGCTGAGTAGGGTACAACTTCCAATCGAAGATCATAAATACCGGTTAACTGAGTACTATAACAATCAACCAAAGAGCCCATCACAGTATCCCAACGTGTATTGGTGAAATTTTTAAGCGCATCTACATTTAATGTCCAATCCGGCACAGACCCACCCCACCTAACCGTATGATCAGTCATTTCGGGTAATAGTTTTGCATATACTTCATCAATAAAATCATTTATAGAATCTTTATGCATATCTGTATTCATTAAATCGGCATACCGATTTATATAATCCTCAAAAAAATCATTATTATCAAACAGTTTGTTGAATATTGCTACATGAGGAATATTCGGATTGTTTGGAAATAAACTTTGAACATCACATGGATTTGCATACACTCCTGTAGTTGGTAATCCAGTATAATTTTGCCCCAAGTCAAAGGTGTTGTCCATATCCCAGAGGGTATATCGCCATTTCACACCAGTACCCCCAGTACCCTCCCACCATTTGGTATTCCAATTCAACCAATCAGAGTTAACGAAGAAGGTATTGATAATAAAATAATCTATAAAACTCTCCTTATCTATTAGATTGCATGCTTGGGTATAATTAGCAGGAACAGTTAAATTATTCGAAATAATATAAGTATAGGCTGAATTCCACGTTGCATCAGTTCCATATTCAATATCTAGGCTACCCCAATATTCCAACATATTTACTTCATCATTCGCATCATCTTGATTATAGTAAATCTTACAGTAATCATCATCTACCCGTTCTCTTAACTCATAAACACCCCAATATTCACCATTGATATAAATGATGGCATTTTCATAACTTCTACAATCAACACTCATATTAGACTTAATAGCCACAGACTGAACAATTCCATCTCGCATATGGGCTGAAGAATTCCCCCCAGCCCCAAATGGATAATTATCGGAACCAGCTGCTTTCATAATCAAAACCTTAAACTTATCCCTATTTGTATTTGGGAAAAACTCATATTCCATCCTGTTCTCATACCCATAATCGTCTCTTGCATAGAATCGCATTCCCTTTTGAGGATAGGCCCAGGAATCATTTCCATGCCTCCTAGTATCACCTTCTAATTCGAATTTCAAAATTTGATCTACCCCAAAAAACTCATAAGAATTCTTAATTTCTGTACCAGTAAGAAATAATGAACTAAAATCCCCAGCTACAGAGATTACTGGTAAAGTATGTGAATCATCTATAAAATAGCTGTTGTTTTCATTAAAACTAGGTCCAATTCCGGTAGTTGAACTATAGGCTACCGCACGAATTATAGTAGTTATTGGAAGGGAAATAGGCGTACTATAACTGGTTGAAGAATTTGTAGGAACCGAACCATCTGTTGTATAATAGACCGTGGAACCAGAAGGTACGGTGAATCCAACGGTTTGCGTCCCAGTATAGAAGCCGGGACTTAATGTATATAACGGTTTAGGTTCATAGGATGTATAGTAAATTCCAGAATTTGCAGAATTCACTGTTGGATTTGTAAAGTACACCCATGCAGTAGCTCCATTCGTTTGTCTACCTATAGAATGATTCTCTTGCATAGGATTCACTATTTGATAATTATCTATCAAATTCCCAGCAGCATCTGACAATACAACCCATTCTTGTTTAGTCTGCGTAATTTTAAAGTTAGTGTGAAAATTTCCTACAAAAACACCATCAAGACCCGAAGCATAAAATATCATGGTTCCACCTGCGGCAATTGTAGCAGCAGGAATTTGCCATTTCAATGGATTACTGTTCTTGTCACTTAGATAATAACCGGTGATATTTACTGGTGAAGAACCAGCATTGTACAATTCTATCCAATCTTCATACTCCCCGAAATTATCCGTAACATCAGATTTATTGGCTGCCGAAAACTCATTGATCATTATCTGGGCAGAAAGGGAGGGTGAACCTATAAGAAAAGTAAAACAAATAAAAAATAAAAAACGAAACATGGTACAAGGGGCTTTTATAATAATAAGTAACAAGATATGAAATTAAACAACTGATACAAAATTTGTTATAAATCTAAAATTGTTACAAAAACTAAACTTTTAACGTTACTTAAAACCAGCCATTTCCATAGCCATTTATCAACAAAGAAAATTAGCCGTAATCCATTATTAATAACAGGAACTATTTTAGTACCTTAACCTTGTTAGTTTGGGGTATAAAAATCCTTAAATTATTTAAAATTCAAGGAAATTGATAAAATATAAAAAATCATTGTTCTGATTTTTTTATATTAGCCTTTTAAAATTTGGTTTGCTTATTGCTCAACCATACTCAGAAAGAAAAACATTGTAAATGTTAGGATTAAAAAATCAATTACTTACTGGACTATTTTGTTTAGTATTGTCAGTCTCAGCACAGAGTCTTCATAAAGTAAAAATGGGGGAAACCCTTTATTCTGTGTCCAAAAAATACGGCATCACTATTGCTGAATTAATTGAGGCGAATGATGAAGCCGATCATGGTTTAAAAACGGGTATGGAATTGGTTATTCCTCAAAGTGGATTACAATCTGACACTGTTGAAACTTTTGATTATAAATTAAAGGTTTTAGAATCTTTTTATTCCATTAAAAAGAAATTTGACGTTGATAGAGACGAATTGATTCAATACAATCCAGAACTGGTGAAAGGATTTAGATCAGGACGTACTATCCAAATTCCAAAAAGAGAAACCATCTCACTTCACGGATACGCTAAAGGAAGTGCAATTAAAAAGCATGTAGAAGAGTTAAAGGAAAAAGAGAGACCAGATAATATTGAACTGAAAGAACAATATCAATTATCTTACCTATTACCTTTTTATTTTGACCTTAATGATTCCTTAGAATTTCAAAACACCACAGAGGAAGCACCTGCTATTTATAAAAAATCCTTGTATGCATTGGAATTTTATCAAGGAGCAAGTGTTGCTTTAGATAGCCTTAAATCAATGGGGTTTAATGCAGATGTTTTTATATACGACACAGAAAATAGCAAACCTAAAACGGCTCATATAGCCAAAGAAAAAGCGGTAGCATCCTCCGATTTAGTTATTGGACCATTTTATGCTGAGAACTTCAAACTGGCTTCAAATATCTTAAAAAGCAAGCGAGTTCCTATGGTTGTCCCAGTGTCAAATAAACCAAATCTTACAAAAGGTTTGAAAAATGTATATCAGGTACAACCTTCTGTATACAGAATGCTTCAATTACAATCTCAATATATTCAAGATGCATATGGTTCATTCCCGATAACTGTTATCAGAAGAGATACCATGGAAGAAGAAGCTTTATCAATCTTCATGACGCACCATATTGACAAAGAAATAAACACATATTATAAAGAAGAAGTGATTAAAACGGAATTGATAGATAGCGTTACCGACTTAATGATGGACAGTACACTTGAAAATCAAATTATCATTATTCCATCTGATGACAGAGTATTTGTATCTGATATCTTAACAAAATTAAATAAAACAAGACTAAAAAATATCATTGTGTTTACAACGCCTAAAGTAGCTAAGTTCAGAAATATTGAACAAAGCTACTTGAGTAACCTTAATGTACATTTCCCAGATTTAGGGACAATAGATTATCAAGCAGATATTACAAAGAATTTTTTAACAAGCTATCGTAATAAATACCAAACAGAACCAAGTTCGACATTCGCTTTTACCGGATTTGACATCACTTTCTACTTCGGGAAAATCCTATTGGAAAATGGGAAAATTGATGGTAAATATTATATTGAACCTGCAAAAATGACCAAGACTAGTTTCGACTTTAACGCAAAGAAAAAAGCTTCAAACGGTTTTGTAAATTATGCTGTTTCAATTTTAAAATACCAAGGACAGGACCTAGTACCTGTAATTACTAAGGATGTTAAAAGGGACTAAACAATGGATTTTTGACTGCATCAACGCGCAGCCAAAAACATTTCTTATTATAAAATTTCTTGCGATATATGGCTCTTTACGGGCCATATATCATTTTATATTGGTCCCTAACCATTCCTTAATGAATGGCTTCCTTAATTGGTATGCAACAATCGTTGCAACAATTGGACATGATAAATTGGGCTACCCAATTGAATCGATCCCACTAGAGCGCGGTATTGGATTATGGTTTGGAGAATACTTAATGTTGGTAGTTGATGCCACCTGTAGTGCTGGTGTTATCTATATTCTTTTTATTAGCCTATTATTCCTTTTCAGAAATTTTTATTGGAGAGTCATTCCTTTTCTACTTACTGGACTAGTTGGAATATTTGCCATCAATACAATACGAATTGGAGTTGTTACCTACGTATTAAAATACCACACCGTTTATTTCGATTTTTTTCACAATTATTTATTCCTCTATATCATTTATCTTTTCGTATTTTACGTTTGGTATAAATGGTACAAAGTTTATAATTCAATGGTAACATGAAAAAAAGAACAGTCATACTTTTGTGCCTGCTAATAGCCTTAGTCGATTTAATCCTGGAAAAACCGGAAGGATTACGACTGGTAGGAATAGATATAGAAACATTAATGAAAGATAACCTAAACAAGGTTGTGTACTATTCTGGTAGTATAGCTATTCATATATTAAGCTGCACAATTATTCTATTTCTACTTTTTAAGGATAAGCTTTATTACAAATCTTTCTTTTGGTTTTTACTAGTTGGTTTATTGATAATTACTCCCCTATTTTACTATTTCAATATTCATCCAAATACAAAAGGTGAGGATAGAATATTAGCCATTTCAAATGTCTATTATTTTCTACGCTCACCTATAATTTTGATCTATACCTTACCCATTTTTTTCCTTTGGTCAAGGAAACAGCATTAAGCTAAGTAAAGACTAAGATGTGTATTTCTACCTTTCCTTTGAAGTTTTTTCAATGCCTTCAACTTGATTTGTCGAACGCGTTCTTTGGAAATATTTAAACTATCTGCAATTTCATTGTAGGACCTTGAGGGCACACCGAATAAGCCGAAAAACTCAATGATTATTTTTTGTTCCTTATGGGCTAATTCACCAACCAACCTTTCAACATCAGAGACCATTGATTCCCTTAATAAACCAGAATCTGGACGTACACCATTACTATCCTCTAGAACGGTAACTAAGCTACTCTTTTCATCATCTGTAATTGGAGCATCCATGGATACAGGAGACTTAGATATCTTTTCAGTCTCATTAATTACAGATTCTTCCAAATCATAATTTTCTGCCAATTCAGTCTTTGTAGGCTCTCTTTCCAACTCATGACTCATCTCCATTCGGAATTGATTCACCTTTTTAATTTGGGCAATTTTGTTCGCTGGAATTCTTACTAATCTAGAATTCTCACCAAGAGAGGCCATAATGGACTGCCTAATCCACCAAACGGCATATGAAATAAATTTAAACCCCTTTGTTGGGTCAAACTTTTGCGCTGCTTTTATTAATCCTAAATTTCCCTCACTAATTAGATCTTCTAAAGCCATACCAGAAACCTGATACTGCTTAGCTACAGAAACCACAAATCGAAGATTTGCATTAACAAGTCTTTCCAAAGCTATTTCATCTCCTTCCTGAATCCTCATAGCTAACTCTACCTCTTGTTCAGGACTAATAAGTTCAATTTTCGCAACTTCGTGCAAAAACTTATTAATCGAGAGACTTTCGCGATTGGTTAACTGTTTGGAAATTTTGAGCTGTCTCATAAAATAAATGTGTGTATTAACACTTAAGCAAAGAATATGCCTAAATCACATTATCAAGGATTTACTGAATAAAATACGTTAAAATCTATAAATCTCAGTCTCAATTATTTATACAATTACTATTTTATTCAAACATATCTATCTTACTTAAAATCAGATTAATATACTAATTTTCCCGCAAACTTCCTAGGCTTTTAGCGAGTGTTTCTATCCCTATAAAAAATATTTTGAAAATATCCTAGAAAAAATCCATTTAGCCTATGTTAAAAGGGAGTGAAGAAATAATTAATTTGTAACTTTGCCGACTATGAAAACTGTCCAACTACATGGTCTAACATTTGATCTTTTTCTTGATCAATCTACTTTACAAAAGCAGATTCAAGAATTGGCTTTAAATGTATCTAAGGATTATGCGGGCAAATGTCCAATCATTATTTCTGTTCTAAATGGTGCCTTCAGGTTTACAAGTACCTTTATGGACTACTATAATGGACTTTGTGAGGTCAGTTTCATCCGTGTAAAATCCTATGAGGGAACTAGCAGTACGGGTAAAGTAAAAGAATTACTTGGCCTCGATAGATCTATTGAAAATAGAGATATCATTATTATGGAAGATATTGTAGACACAGGCGAAACCATTGAATTTCTTTGGCAAGAGCTCAGTGCTTTAAATCCTTCCTCTATTCAGATTGCGACCTTATTCCTAAAACCGGAGATCTACGGTAAAGAAATACCTATTAATTATATAGGCCAATCCATCCCAAATAGATTTATTGTTGGATTTGGATTAGATTATGATGAATTAGGTAGAAACCTAAACGCGATATATCAAAAAAAAGAATAGTCATGTTGAACATAGTATTATTTGGACCTCCTGGTGCCGGAAAAGGAACACAATCTGAAAAACTAGTAGAAAAATTCAATCTAATTCACTTATCAACGGGTGATATTTTCAGATTCAACATTAAGAATGGTACAGAATTAGGTGTGCTTGCGAAATCGTATATCGACAAAGGAGCATTGGTTCCTGATGAAGTAACGATTGCCATGCTTAAGGATCAGGTTACAAAAAATGCTGGAGCTAAAGGATTTATTTTTGATGGTTTCCCAAGAACTACTGCTCAAGCAGAGGCTTTAGACATTTTTTTAAACGAGAAGAACATTTCAGTTACCATGATGCTTGCTTTAGAAGTTGAAGAAGAAGAATTGGTAACTAGATTATTGGAAAGAGGTAAAATTAGTGGTCGCGCTGATGACGCCAAGGAATCTATAATCAGAGAACGTATTGCTGTTTACAATAAAGAAACTGCAATTGTTAAAGATTTTTACGAAAAACAAAATAAATACAAAGGAATCAATGGAATCGGAAGTATTGAGGAAATCACTCAAACACTTTGTGAAACTATTGAGCAACTAGCATAATCATGGCAGGAGAAGGTTCAAATTTTATTGATTACGTCAAAATCTTTTGCGCCGCTGGAAACGGTGGTTCAGGATCTACGCATCTAATGAGAAGTAAAGAAGATGCAAAAGGAGGCCCAGATGGTGGCGATGGAGGCCGAGGTGGTCATATAATTCTTCGTGCTAACAGAAATGTATGGACCTTACTTCCTTTGAAATACAAAAAACATGTCAAAGCTGGTATTGGTGGGCATGGAAGTAAAAACACAAGTACTGGAGCTGATGGTTGGGATGAAGTACTTGATGTACCGCTAGGAACCATTGCAAAAGATGCAGATACAGAAGAGGTTCTTTTCGAAATGACCGAAGACGGTGAAATGCAAATCTTGCGTTATGGTGGACTTGGTGGTAGAGGAAATAACCATTTCAAAAGTGCTACCAGACAAACCCCGAGATATGCACAACCAGGTACTACCGGTGAACAAGGATGGAATATCCTTGAGCTTAAAGTCTTGGCAGATGTCGGTTTGGTTGGTTTCCCTAATGCTGGTAAATCTACCTTACTGAGTGTAATCACGGCTGCAAAACCGAAGATTGCCAATTACGCCTTTACAACACTTGTTCCTAATCTAGGAATTGTAAAATACCGTGAAAACAGTCAATCCTTTGTAATGGCTGATATCCCTGGTATTATTGAGGGAGCAAGTGAAGGAAAAGGACTTGGACATAGATTCTTACGGCATATTGAAAGGAATGCGGCTCTATTATATATGATTCCTGCAGATTCTATGGATATCATTAAAGAATTTGAAGTCCTTCAAAATGAATTGCACAATTTCAATCCAGATCTATTAGATAAGGAAAAAATACTCGCAGTTACAAAGTCTGATATGCTCGATGAAGAGCTAATGGATGAAATCAAAAAAGAACTACCTGAAAACGTAGAATGTGTGTTTATTTCAGCAGTGGCACAAACTGGACTGGATAAATTGAAGGATCTACTTTGGAAGAAAATAGAATTATCTAAAGAGAATGATTAATCAACTTCTTGATTGGGATAGTGAATTATTCACAAAACTGAACGGAATGGGTACTGAATTTTGGGACCCATTCTGGCAGTTTTGTAGTCATAAGTTCAGTTTTATTCCGCTTTACCTCTTTATTATATTTTTACTCTATAAATCTTTCGGTAAAGAATTTTGGAAGCCTTTACTATTTATTGGACTGACCGTATTTCTAGCTGACCGTATTTCTGTTGTTGCATTCAAAGAAGTATTTATGCGTCTCCGCCCTAGTCAAGAGCCTTCCTTAGAGGCTACTATTAGACTATTAGAAGGAAAAGGGGGACTCTATGGATTCTTATCCTCTCACGCTACAAATGTATTTGCAATTTCTACTTTCATTTATTTAAGCCTTAAAAAATTTTACGGCAACAAGTTGTCCCTTCTCTTTGTATGGTCTGCATTTGTTGGGTACTCAAGGATATATGTAGGTAAACATTATCCATTAGATGTAATCTGTGGTATGTTGCTTGGGATTAGCATTGGATATTTTGTATTTTTCTTGTTCAAAAAATTAACCTTCAAGAAAAATTAAGATGAAGTGGTTATTGATATTTATCGGAGGTGGATTGGGTAGTGCCCTGCGTTATTCTCTATTTACATTGAATAAAAAAGTCAATTTCTTTCAGTTACCTGTAGGTACCATAATCGCGAATATTCTGGCCTGTATTACAATGGCTTTACTCCTATTTTTGATTTCAAAGAAATACATTAACCCTTCAATATGGTCTTATCTTGGACTGATAGGATTTTGTGGTGGATTCAGTACTTTTTCAACATTTAGTATGGAATCCGCAATGCTAATTAAATCTGGGATGTGGTGGGCAGCTGCCTTAAATATAGTAGTGAGTATGCTGAGCTGTATAACCCTGCTATATTTCTTTACGAAAAATGCCTAATTAATTCTCCTTCCAAAAAAAAAAAAAAAGGTTTCATACATCTTTGTATAAAACCTTTAATGAGAATACTATTTAGCCTATTTCATATTCGTTAATAGCTCAAACTCTTCGCCATCAAATTCCCAATTTTGGATTATATTTATATCCATATATATGTTTTCTAATGGCCTATCGCTAGAATTTGTAGCCTGATCTGCAATCGTTTCTACAACCTCCATTCCTGAGAGTACCATACCAAATACAGTATACTCCCCATCTAAGAAATGTGTTCCATCCATATTTTCCACTATATAAAATTGGGAACCATTGGACTTTCTTTCTGGGTTTGAATCATTCCCCATTCTAGCGGCTCCTACCGCACCATATTTATGCGTTATAATAGTAGTATCTATTTCTGCATCAATCGTATACCCAGTACCTCCTAGACCATCATTTGAGGGGTTATTATCCTTTGTATTAGGATCCCCACCCTGAATAACAAAGTCATTTATAACTCTATGGAAAGTAATACTGTCAAAAAAATTGGAATCTGCTAAGGCTATGAAATTCTCTTTATGAAGTGGCGTATCATCCAGCAACCACAGATGGATATCCCCAAATGAAGTTTTAATTTCAATGATATTATCTAAAGTAAACTTTTCCTTTTCATCACCTTCACAACTGGCAACGAAAAACCCTATCAATATAAAGGCCAATACATGGTATGCTTTTTTCATAAAACTATCTTTAAAACACAATATATAACAAAAAAAAGGGGCTTCAAAATAGTTTTGAACCCCCCTTAGCATCTTATTTGAATCATTTACAATTCCTCGGTAATTGCTCCACAGTTAAGCATTTTTTCACCAAAATATGGATTCAATACCTCCTTACGGTAGCTAATCCAATTGGCTCCTTTATTTTCAAAGGCCATTGGGCAATGCATTAAGAACAATTCACCCTTAGGTAAGTTTCCATTCTTCAACAATTGATAAATCTCATTGGTATAAGATACATATACCAATCTTTTATCTTCTATACTTCTAGCCTCTCTGAATTTCGACACAACAGCTTTTATCTCTTTGTATTCAGCAAATTCTTCTCTCTTCATTAAAGCCAATAATTCAGTTGAAGCATCATTTGCTAAGTCTATATCGCCAGCAACTAACGATTCTGTAATTGTAAAATAAAACTCAACCATTGGTCTCGCTTCATTATGGCTCTTTTTATAAATTTCTAGATCGTTAGAAACTTTTTTTTCCTCTGCATCACCTGTACCACTTCCACAGGAAATTACCATCATCAGCATAGCTGTAAAAATTGCGATTTGCTTCATCTTTTACTTTTTATTTATTTATACACTTGTTCTACTGTACCACACGTTAGCATAGTTGCTCCATAATATGGATTGGCAATTTCTTTTGATTCACTCAACCAAAATGCTCCTTTGTTACCAAACGCCATCGAACAATGAGCCTTGAAAACTATTTTTGATTGGAATGATAAATCCTCGGTTAAGATAATCAGAAGATCTGAAATATTAGAAAATTCCTGACGCAATTCCGACAATTCAGGACTTTTATTCTCTAGGTTTACCTTTGACTGATACTTTAATACCCAAGCCTCCCAATATTTTGATAAATTTTCATCTAGTCTAGATACCTCGACTTCCATCAAACCTTGATTAAATAAAGTAAATGATGTTTTACTTTCTTCCAAATTTGATTCAACCAAATCATTTTTCAAGCTCAAATACAGCTTAAATACTGAATCCAATTTAAGTTTAAACGAATTTGGAACGGACGAAATCCCTCCATTAGTCACCGGTGGATTCATCATACTATATTTTCCCGAAAGCTGAGCGGCAGCATCAATTTTAAATACTCCCATAGTAACAACTTCCTCTCCTTCTTCAAGATCTCCATCCAATAAATAAGAGTCTCCTAAATCGGCTGAAATAGTCACTTCACGATAGCTATAATTATGTTGTCCATCTTTTAGACTTGCTATATATACTATCGATCTCTTTCCAGTCCATAAAACGGCGGTCTTTGGCACAACAACCTTTTCGTTATCCTGCATTAAATCTACCTTCAAAAGACCTTTAACAAACATATCTGGCTTCATGTGGTATTCCAGATTATTCACATCTAAGCGAATCTTCAATGTTCTACTAGCTCCACCTAATATAGGGTCTATAAACGAAACCTTTGCTGAAAACTCCTTGCCTGGAAGGCTAACAAGCCTAAAATCTACCTTATCGCCTATTTTCACCCAACGAAGGTCCTCTTCATACATATCAAAAACCACCCATAGCTTGGACAAATCAACGACTTGAAATAAAGCCATTCCTTCTTTAATATATCCCCCTGTATGAATATATTTCTTCTGTACAACTCCTTTATAGGGTGAACGAATCTTTATACGTTGAATTATTTCCTTTGAGCTTTCAATCTGACTTATTTGTTCATCAGAGATGTTCCAAAGTTTTAATTTAATCCTTGCAGACTCAACGATATCAGGCTGTTGTTCTTCATATTTCTTTGCCTCCAATAACTCATTTTGAGCTGCAATCAATTCTGGTGAATAAATTTCAGCCAATACTTGATCCTTCTCTACTTCCATGCCCTCAAATTCAACAGATAGACTTTCTATTCTTCCTGCGAATCTTGCAGAAATAACAGTTTCTTTTGCTTCATTAACAGCAATTTTCCCTTGTAACAAAATTTCTTTAGTCGCATCTCCTTTCTGTACTTTTGAAGTACGTACACGCGCCAATTTACTTGTCTCAGAAGACATTTGGATTGTATACGGATCATTGTTCCCAGTACTGCCAACCAGTACTAAATCCATAGCACAGATAGGACATTTCCCAAATTCAGCTTGTCTTATTTGGGGATGCATGGAGCAAGTATATACCTCCTCTACATCGGTATGATTATGATCTTCATGCCCCATAATAGTTTGAGCATTTGTCCCATTATTAGGAACTACCCACCTACCTAATGCGACACCAAGCAATAGGATAAGGATTATTATAATGTTTTTCTTTTTCATCATCAGTTAATCTTTGTTCTTTCTTAATTCAAAAAGAGATTGATAATAAGATAATTGTATGTGTTGTTGCACAATAGCTGCAATTTCCTTTCGTTCTAAATCCAATAACAATCCCATTGACTTCAGTAATTCATTATAGGAATTATTACCATGCTTATATTCTTGAAGTAACAAGGAAGTCGTTTGTTTAATTTTCTCCTTTAAACGACTATTTGAATGAAAATTTCGGACTTGTTTCTTAATTTCCAAATCTACCTTGGCCAACAATAGGTTATACTCATCCTGAATATGTTCAAGATTTATGGCTTCAGTATGCCATTTATGTGTTGCCTCCATCAAAGTATGCTTGTTCTGTTTTATCTGGAATGGAATATTAAGACCTATATTGAACATATATGCATCCTTCCCATTGTCTGGAATATCCATGGCGATTTCGTCTATCATAAAATAGCGAAATCCAATGGTCCAAGTTGGCTTGGTAGTTTTCTTAAATAACTCCATAGACTCTTTGGCGACTTCCACTTTTAACTTCTGTTTATTTACAGCATACAATTCCCTATTCAAAATAGGATCAAAACCCATTAAATCAACCAAGCTATCTACCGTAATCACCTCTGTATGGATTTCTTTACTCAAGAGGGTATTGAAAGCATATTGCTGCACCTTCTCAGCATCCAATAAATCTAATAGACTATTTTCCCATTCTTCTTTTTGAAATTGAATGGTCAATAAATCAACCATGCCAATATTGGACTTAGTCTTCATATGTTCCTTGGTTAAAGATTCCATCATCTCAATCAATTCAATTCTATCTTTAAGAATTATTTTGTTCAATCTGATTTCATACAATTTATACCAAGCCTTTTCAATTTTATGTTGCAGCACGCCCCCCATCATCTGAAGGACCTTATTGTGCACTTCATTTTCTGCCTCAAATAAATTTAACTTGGCATCAAGTGTCCCAAACCAAGGAAATCTTTGAACGGCACTGAATTGCATTTTTTGAGCACCCAACCTCGTTTCAATTGGACTTGGAGCAAATCCTGCTGAAAGTTGTAAATCAGATAATCTACTGAATTGCATTTCCTTTTCTAAAAAAGCATGGTGCAACATTTGATGACTTAAAAAATCCTTATTTCTATCTATTCCTTCCGCAACATATGCTTCCAAAATTTGTATTTGCCCTTGCACTTGGAAAGCCAAAAAGACTAAATACATTAGTATCCTTTTCATATTATTCCGATTTAAGCTTAGCACTCTTCTTAAAAATATACTCTTGTCTCATGGCGTACAATACTGGAACTACAAATAAACTTATCAATTCTATTGTCATTCCTCCAATAATTGGAATTGCCATGGGAATCATTATATCAGAACCTTTGCCAGAAGAACTTAAAATAGGTAAGAGGGCCAAAATGGTAGTAGCTGTTGTCATAAGGCAGGGTCTTATCCTTTTTAAACCAGCTTCAAGAACCAACGAGCGAATTTCAGATATGCTTTTAGGATTGGATCCTTCAAATTTTTGTTTTAGATAGGTAGCCATTACCACCCCATCGTCTGTTGCGATACCAAATAAGGCAATAAAACCAACCCAAACAGCAACACTCAAATGAATCTCACTGATATGGAAAAGCGCTCTAAGATTGACCCCAAACAGGTCAAAATTTAAAAACCAACCTTGACCATACAACCACAACATTATAAAGCCACCACTAAAAGCCACGAAGATACTTGAGAAAATCATGCATGCTGATGCAATAGACTTAAACTGGAAATAGAGGATCATAAAAATCAATAACAGCGCCAATGGAACAACCATCATTAATTTTTTATCGGCCCGCTCTTGGTTTATAAAATTCCCTGCAAACTCCATACTGATCCCTTTAGGGACAACTAATTCACCTGACTCAATAGCCATTTGAATGTGTTTTTTTGCGGCAATAACAACATCGGTTTCAGCAAAAGCATCCATTTTATCAAAAAGAACATAACCAACTAAAAAGCTATCTTCACTTTTAATAGCTTGTGGCCCTTGCTTATAATGAATTGATGCTATTTCTGATAATGGTATTTGGGCTTTTTTAGTAACTATTAAAATATCACCTATACTTTCTGGAGAATCACGAAATTCTCTAGCATATCTCAATCTGATTGGATATCGCTCTCTTCCTTCAACTGTATAGGAAAGATCTTTTCCTCCTAGAGCTATACTAAGGTATTGCTGAATTTCCGCAATACTGAATCCATATCGTGCTATGGCCTTTCTATCAAGTTCAATTTCAAGATAGGGTTTACCTACCATTCTCTCGGCAAATACTGTTGGAGCTTTAACCCCTACTGTAGCCTTTAGAATAGGCTCCAATGCAAGCCCGAAATCCTCTATAACTTGAATGTTATTCCCTTTTACCTTAATACCCATAGGAGCACGCATACCACTTTGCAACATGATCAACCTGGTTTCTATAGGTTGCAGTTTTGGCGCAGAGGTCACTCCTGGTAATTGAATTTTAATAATTTCATCCCAAATATCATTTGTACTTTGAATATGTGGTCTCCAGTTACGGTAATATTCCCCTTCATCATCTAGAATCAGTTTACCTTGGTCATCACGAACAAACTCCCCAGATGAATCTGTGCGATACCTTAGCTTTACACCGTCATCATTTTGATTGTATTCTGGGTAATAATTAATGATATTCTCAAACATAGATACTGGTGCAGGATCTAAAGCCGACTCAACCCTACCAATTTTACCTACCACCAATTCAACTTCAGGTATAGCCGCTACAGCCATGTCTAGTTGTTTCAATAGTTCTATATTTTCCTCTAAGCCAGAATGCGGCATAGAACTAGGCATCAATAAAAATGATCCTTCATCTAAGGCGGGCATAAACTCCTTCCCCATTCCTGGGAAAGTTTGCATGATAGACGATTCTACCTCAGATTTATCTATACCAAACATCTTTGGTAATCCAATCCAAGAAATCACTCCCCAAACTATGCATACAAGTGGCACTATTAAGAAGGTGAATTTATTGTCTAGACAATATTTCAACATATCCTTATAATAGCGCATGAATAAGTAAAAGAAACCTATTAAGCCAAATACCGCTATACCAACAAAAATATAATTTAGAATAAAAGAACTATTTAATCCTAATGGCATCCATTCAGTAGCTAATAAATAACAGACACCCAATGCGATAAGGATAATATCTAGCTGGCTCAGTATATAATTTTTAAACCCTCCTTTTTCTAGGTTGTTGCGTTGTTTCAAATTGTGCCAGGCAATTCCAATCAGTAAAATACCCAACCAAGTAGTATAAAACAGCGCTATAAGACCAACAATGACTGCACTGTACCCAATTATTTTTTTCCAAATATCCTTCTTCACCTTACTATTAAAAATATAATAAGAAAGTACTGGTAGTACAAATAAGGTTAATAATATAGCTGCAATCAATGCGAAGGACTTCGTATAAGCCAAAGGTTTAAATAATTTTCCTTCAGCAGCAACCATTGTAAATACCGGTAAAAAACTAACTACAGTAGTCGTTAAGGCAGTTACTACCGCTCCAGCAACTTCAATAGTTCCTTCATAAATGGCCTCAATCTTGTCTTTAGCAGGATAGCGTTCAAGATGCTTAAATATATTCTCAGAAATTACTATCCCCATATCAACCATAGTTCCAATAGCAATGGCAATACCGGATAATGCGACTATATTGGCATCAATCTTAAAATACTTCATTGCTATAAAACACATAAGAATAGCAAGTGGTAAAAGGCTGGAAACAACCAAGGATAAACGTAAATTCAACACCATCAAAATAATAACTAAGATGGTTATTAGTATCTCCAAATTTAAAGCCTCTTTAAGGGTATTTAAAGTTTCCTTTATTAACCCTGACCTATCATAGAAGGGTACAATAGTCACTTTGGAAACAGAGCCATCCTCAAGAATTCTAGATGGTAAAGAGGGTGCTATTTCTCGAATTTTCGCCTTTATATTATCGATCACCTCCATAGGATTAGCTCCATATCTGGCAACCACGACTCCTCCAACAATTTCAGCTCCACCTTTATCCAAGGCACCTCTTTTAAAGGCTGGTCCTACTTGGACCTTTGCAATATCCTTTAAACGAATTGGAATATGATTATTCGAACTAATCACAATTTCTTCTAAATCATTTGTGGATTTGACGTATCCCAATCCTCTAATAAAATATTCTACTCTATTTACCTCTATCGTTTTAGCCCCTATATCAAGGTTAGATTCTTTTACGGCCTTCCAAATCTGCTGCATATGAACACCATTAGCTTTCATGGCCAAGGGATCCAAATCAATTTGATATTCCTTTACCGCTCCACCAATACTGGAAACTTCTGCAACTCCTGGCACGGAGGATAATTGATACTTAACTTGAAAATCTTGAATGGAACGTAATTCATGCAAATCCCAATCACCATTTGTATTTCCAAGACTATCACTCCCCTCTAAACTATACCAATAAACTTGACCTAAACCTGTTGCATCAGGTCCTAACATAGGTTGAACCCCTTGAGGTAAAGTCCCATTTGGAAGTGAACTCAATCTTTCCAGTATACGAGTACGACTCCAATAATAATCTACATCCTCCTCAAAAATTATGAAAATACTGGAAAATCCAAATACAGAAGTACTACGTACCGTTTGTACACCTGGAAGCCCCATTAAAGCTGCAGATAGTGGATAAGTAATTTGATCATCTATATCTTGAGGAGATCTCCCGGCCCATTCGCTAAATACAATTTGCTGATTCTCTCCAATGTCGGGAATCGCATCTACAGAAACGGGGTCTGAAGGCAATAAAGAAATTTCATGTTTAAATGGGGAAGTGATCAGTCCCCAAAGAACGATAAGTAGCAACAAAAGCATACTTACCAATCTATTTTTTAGAAAAAATAGGATTAATTTGTTCATCTGAATAGTGTAAATAAAACAATAACAATACTCTATAAAAAGTATTGAAACAATAACACCCGATCAAGCAACGCTTGAAAAAGTTCAGATCAAATTAAAAAGGATTGGTACCAAATAGGGATATCATAGTCTCGACTAGGTTTGTCTAAGATGACAAATTCATCAGGTGAGACTTCAATTTCAGATAAATAAATAACTTCTTTTTGGAAAATAGAAAAATAATGAAAATTGAAATTCCAATTAAATTCAAAATCTACAGAGTGCCCTACTTTATCCGTTAAATCAACAAAATACATTTGTTCATTCTTACAACAGGGTTCTTTAGAAATTTGAGATACATCTGAGCAAGGTTGCTCAGAAATAACCATACAACTGTCAGCCGATTGAAAAAATTTCATATCCCGCAATTCGCTAGCACAATAATGCTTGCTCACCGCCATACCTATACCAGATAGGAAGATAATTAGAGCCATAGAAAGGCTAAATATTTTTATCAAAAGGTTTTTCACAAAACGAAGATACTATAAAGATTTCAAAAAATTCAAAATAGGAACCATAATACCTAACTAGTCATGGCTGAATTTGTTAAAAAATCTAAATACAAAAAGTATCTCATACATGATCACTTTTAAAATTTTTCCAATATTGCATCAAAATGAATGCACTTATTACTGAAGAAGCCAAGCCTTCAAATAATAAAGTAAAGGCAACCATACCAACAGTAAGGTCACTTCCCCATTTAAGGGATTCTCCAACGATATCCAGAAAAGCCGGGTTAAAGCGATCCAAATAAATCACAAAGGAAAACGTCACCATTATAACCGCAACAAAAGCTGTTAAAAATCCTACTAATAAATTGGAAAAATAGTCACTTTCTTTATTTCTAAATAAATTCATTTTTATAGCACTGTTCACTCCCCAAAGCACAAAAATGACATTAAAAAAACGAAGGAAAGCTATATTCTCAAGTCCAAACAAATACATCACTAAGAAAAACAAAACAATTCCTAGATAGATTTTTATTGCATTGGTAAAGATAATTC
The DNA here is from genome assembly GCA_913063375.1 of uncultured Flavobacteriales bacterium. Taxonomy (GTDB): domain Bacteria; phylum Bacteroidota; class Bacteroidia; order Flavobacteriales; family CAJXXR01; genus CAJXXR01. The sequence continues at coordinate 58,840 of CAJXXR010000007.1, forward strand.
TTCTAGGTTTCATACTATTAAATTTAAAGATATTTACATATATCACATTAGACCTAAAGTACTGAAAATAAGCCGACTTTCAAAGATATAACCTAATTCATTTTCCGTTTAAGAAAGCCAAAAAATAGAATGTATGGGCAGTCAACGCTTATCCCAGCACAGCGTGTTAAAGACTCTAATGCATACTTAACTTTGGTATTATTACACACCTAATTAATGTGAAGAATAAAACTTTATTACATCATCAATAGTTGTAATTACAAATAAACTATTCTGTAATTAGACTGCATTACATAACAATAGAGTACAAATAAAAATGAATCTATTTATTTGTTTAAAATAATAAATTCTCCTATTTTTACTAAGCATTGATTTATTCAATTATATAAAATTCTATTTCAGGTTAATATAATATATGTGTAATTAAATCGAATTTGAATTATATCGAAATATGACGTACGACAATTCTAAAAATTTAATTTGTGAACAAATATCGAACAATGATTCGTTGCAAAAGTTGCGCTCTAAAACGGACGTTATAAAGAATACAAATTCCAAAATAAAATTAATATACTTTACAGATCCTATCTGCTCCTTTTGCTGGGCAATAGAACCCCAATTCAGAAAGTTTAAATTAGATTATCAACAGCATATTGAAGTTGAGTATCGTTTAGGGGGACTTTTAAAAAACTGGGATAGATTTAAAGATGGTAACAATGGCATTACTTGCCCTATGGATGTTGCTGAACATTGGGAAGAAGTAGCCAAATACTCTGATATGAGTATAGATGGAGATGTATGGATAAATAGTCCATTGAGCTCGTCCTACCCTTCATCCATTGCATACAAAGCACTTTTGAACCAAAGTAGTAAAGTGGCCTTAAATTATTTAAGGATAGTGAGAGAAATGTTGTTCTTAGAAAAAAGAGATATTTCAGATATGAAGTACATCTTGGAAGCGGTAACTAGAAGCTCAGCTGACGTTAATCAATTCATTCAAGATTTTAAAAATCCCAAGTCAGAAGAACAATTTTTAGGAGATATCCAAATGGGAAAAGATATGGGAATAAAAGGTTTTCCTACTTTTATTTTTGTTAATGATGAAGGCCTAGGTTTTAAATTATTTGGAGCCTCCGAATATGATAGCTATGTACAAGCTTTGGAAAAGGCATTAGGAAAAAAGGTTGCTCCTATTCAACATTCCTTTACAGAGAAAGGTCTAGTACAGACTTTTAAAAAACTGTCTACCAAAGAAATCTCTATACTAATGAATCAGCAAGAATCCGAAACATTAAATAATTTGGAATCGCTTTATAAGGTTGGTGAAATTGAAAAATTACAGTATAAAAATGGGGTATTTTGGGCCCAGGCTAATCTGTAATTGATCCTATTAATCTCCAGAACCAAGGCCTTTTCTAGTCATGGTTCCCCATCCTATCTTTTTACCCGTCATTTTATCAATATTTCCTTTTACTCCAGCCCAAAGCATAAAAGGATGAAAAACAAAAGGCTCTAATAAAGCTGTTAATACCAATTTGAATATATCCTCCTTCTTCTTATACTGGTGATAGGTTAAATCTTCTGTTAGAAGTGCTACAATTGAGAATAACACTGAAAACAAATAGGCAGCAACAAAGAATGCCAAGGCAAATCCCACATGTACCTTACCTATACTTATGAGTACTACAAAATATAGAATACCCGCAACCTCAATTAAGGGAGCCATTCTCTCATAAATCAACCAAAATGGATAACTAAGCATTCCAAATGATTTGTATTTAGGGTTGAAACAAATATCCTTATGCATTTTTAATGTTTCAATAGTCCCTCTCGCCCACCTATTTCTCTGAGAAGTAAGGATTTTATAATTGTCAGGAGCCTCTGTCCAACAAAGAGGATCAGGAATATAAGCCACTTTATAGGGCAAGTTTTGATCCTGCATAAATTTCCTCATCCGTACAATAATTTCCATATCCTCCCCTACAGTATTGGTATCATAACCACCTGCATCAATGGCTACCTTGCGATCAAAAATGCCAAAAGCACCAGAGATTACTAACAAACCGTTCAATCTACTCCAGGCCATCCTCCCTAATAGAAATGCTCTTATATATTCCAAAATTTGAGCTCTTTCAATCAGCTTTTTAGGCAAATTTACTTTTATCAATTTACCATCTTTTATTTCACATGAGTTGGCAATTCGAATAACACCTCCAGTAGCAATTACCTTTTTATCTGTAAACTCCATGAAGGGTTTTATCATTTTTTGTAAGGAGTCTTCCACTAATAAACAATCAACATCGATACAGGCTACATATCTATTATTGGAAATATTTAAGCCAGTATTTAAAGCATCAGCCTTTCCACCATTCTCCTTATCTACTATCATCAACTTTTCAAAAGCTGGGTTTTTAGACTTATATATCCCGCGAACCTTTTGGGTTGGAATTTGGTAATCAATTAAATAATTAACTTTTTCCAGGTCATAGGCAGCTATCAACCGCTCCATACTATCATCTTTACTGCCATCATTTACAATGATAACTTCATAGTTGACATAATGACTGGAAAGAAGTGAGCGAACATTATCTACTATATTCAACCCTTCATTATATGCGGGAGCAATAATAGAAATGGAAGGAGCCATTGGTGAAGACAAAATATCCTTATAATTGACAAAGCTGTTTTTTCTGAAGTAATTGATGGTCTCTATTCCTGAAAGGATAATTAGGGCAATATAAGAAAGGAATACTGAGCCTGCATACACCAAGAAAAGCCAATCAAATGTAGCTAATATATAATCGAAAATTAACATACCTGGTCCATTACAAATTCTAGTGCCCTTTCATTTTTAACATGAAGTGACCCCATTTCTTTTTTAAACTCTTCCTGCGTCAATAAATCCTTTAAAGCAAGCATAGCTTGAAGACTTATCTTAAAATCAACATCTTCAGAACTTGCCGTCAAAAAGGTTACATCTTCCTCGGAACCTAATTGCGCAAGGGTATTTATTACACTTAATTTCCCTTCTTTAGTCAAAGCAACATAAGATTCCTTTAAATAAGGTTTCATGTCAAATAAGCCCATTTCCCCAATAATATCGATAGTCTGTTTTCTTATTTGAGGATCCCTATGTTTTATTAATCGCTTTATTTCTTCAGGTTCAATAATATGATTGAAAAACTGCACTAATTTTAAAGAAAATTGGATTACAGTGATATTTTTAGATTTTAATAGGTCTTTTATTTGTGGTAAAACAAATTCAACATTGTTTTGAATACTGGCCATTAATTGTAGTTGTTGCCATTCTGAAACAGGGTACTTTAAATCAATTAAGAACCCTAGACCTCCATATTCAAATAATCGCACCATTGTCAATTGAGCCTCACTACGCAATAACGTATTATTGTGATTCACTAAACCAAACACATACCCCTGAATACTGCGCTCTTGCATTTCTGTTAGTTCTCGGATTCCTTGAATTTTAATATACCATTTTCTACTCTTTAACTTTTTAAGTGAATATTTGACCAAGCCCAATTCATGAAATAACTCTTGAATCTGTGTAGCCATATCTCCTGAGATATCTCTTAGAAGACCAATCAATAGATCTTTAATAATATTCCTCTCAGCTTTAGATTTAATAGCAATTTTCAATTCATTTACTATTTCATCCTTTTGCACTTGGTAATCAAAATCTTCCTCATCCAAATAAAGCAATGTTATCAACAACTCCTCATACTTCGCCCTCAAGAAGGACGTTTTATTCCTTCTATTGTATAACTTCATTCGTAGGCTGACCAACACTGTTAAGGTCAGTAAACACAAAAATAATAGCACAACGATACTACCTAATAAGTACTTTACTTTTAAGGGAGATTCATGGTATAATTCTACTATCCATTCAAAAGGAGTCAAATTCATTCGCTAGTTTAAAACGGATTGTCCTGAAGTCTGAAGAATTCTCTTAACTCGAATCATTAATTCATTTGGACTAAATGGCTTAGCCATAAAATCATTGGCTCCTAAATCAAAAGCCTTAAGCACCATTTCCTCTTGCCCTGCTGCAGAAAATATTAATATTGGCATGGGTAGTTTTAGTTCGTTTCGTACATGACTAATTACTTCCAATCCACTGATAAAAGGCAACATTATATCACTTAAAATAAGATCGGGCTGATCATTTTCAATAATTTCTATAGCCTGTTTTCCGTCATGTGCAACCAATGGTAGATACCCTTCTTTTTGCAATCTAAATTTCAACAACAGAGAAAGTGTTGTATCATCCTCCACTAATAGTACTTTTATTTTATTTTTCATGCTTGCAAAATTTCAAGTTCACTATTCAGCTCCACTTTTACACCTTCAAATATTCTCTCACAATTTTGGATAAGATCTGGTATAGTAATCAATTCCCTTTTATTCCTACTTTTATCATCGATATCCGTAATCATTGGTAACATTTCCTGAACACCAAACAGACTTACACTCGGCTTAATCCTATGTGTTTCGGCATGTACGGTATCCCAATTTTCCATTTTAGCACCTTCAGAAACATTCTTTAAATAGATATCAAACTCCGTTAAAAAGGATTCGATAATAGCAATCATAATTTCTTTTTCTCCAAAAGTTTCTTCTCTGAAAAAAGTAAGATCTATAAAATCCCTAGAAATTACATCTTTAGAAGTTTCTACTTCACCATCCAATTCATTAAGATTTATTACCTGTGGTTTATTCTCTAAAATTTCCTTCCTAGGCCAACCCCACTTTTGCAACTTCTCCTTCAATATCTGAACCTTAAAGGGCTTAAAGACATAATCATTCATACCAAGATTCTTGGCTTTTATAGCATCACCATTTGAAGCATGCGCAGACATCGCAATAATTGGAATAGTAGCAATCTCAGGAGACATTTTAGTTCTGATATGAACCGTAGTATCATAACCATTCATTATAGGCATTTGAATATCCATCAAAACTACATGATGATCTTCTCTAATCATTTCAATTGCCTCTTTCCCGTTGTTGGCAATATCAACTTCACAATTCCATCTTTTCAAGCGCGTTGTTGCTAATAATTGGTTGACATGATTGTCTTCCACCAATAAGACTTTTAAACCGAGGTTTTCTCGCCTATGATTAAGGAATTGAGATTCATCTTCTTGGTTATAGAATATTTTTTGATCCTTTTTAAGAGGGATAATTAATTCGAATTCTGTTCCTTTATTCAATTCACTGTGAACTTTTAGCGAACCTCCTAATCTTTCTGTAAGGCCTTTTACAATGGTTAAACCTAAGCCATTACCTCCAACAATTCTTTTTATTTCTTTTTGATCACCTTGATTAAATAAGTCAAATATTTGATCAAGTTTTTCGGCAGGGACTCCTATACCCGTATCTTTTACATAAAAACTTATACTTGTGAAATCTTCAGTATCATATTTTGAAGATACCTTCATATAGACACCCCCCTCATCCGTGAACTTTATACCATTGCTTAATAGATTTAAAAATATTTGCTCCAATCTAGTTGGATCACCTATAAAATTCAAATGTGTTCCATCATCAATAGATAGTTCAAACTCTAATCCCTTTTCATCCGCAGTCCATTCCATTAAATGGAAAACCTTTTTCAGAGTATGCTCTAGATTAAAAGGAATATTTTCCAGCACTACTCTTCCAGCATCCAACTTTGACAAGTCAAGGATATCGTTGATTAAGGAGAGTAATAATTCACTAGAATTCTTTACTGTATCTAGGTAATTAACCTGAGTCTCATTCAATTCTGTTTCCATCAATAGGTCCGTAAAACCAATTACGGCATTCATTGGAGTCCGAATTTCATGACTCATATTCGCGATAAATTCATCCTTAATTTTAAGGGCATTCTCTGCGTAAAGCTTCGCATTCAATAAATCTTCCTCGTCCTTCTTTCTTTGCGTTATATTGTATCTAGTTGCAATAAACTGTGCTACTTCACCTTTTTCATCCAAAAACGGAGTGATAGTAGTATCTACCCAATAAGTCTCACCATCCTTGGCCTTATTCATCACCTCACCTTTCCAAACTTTCCCACTATTTATGCATTCCCACATTTCACGGAAAAACTCAATGCCATGGTGTCCAGAATTCAATATTCTATGATTTGCCCCAATTACCTCTTCCCTAGTATATTTGGACATTTCACAAAATTTATCGTTTACGAAGGTTATTATTCCATTGGAATCTGTAATCGCTAAAATAGTGGATTGATCCAATGCATATTTATAATTATCAACTTCATCCAATACCGATTTAATACGTGTAATATCCCTTGCTACACAATACAAATCACCCGTTTCTGGGTCTACATTTGCATTCCACCGTAGCCACTTAACACTCCTATCCTTACAGATATATCTATTTTCAAATCCAATTAAACCATTCCCTTCAGAAAGTCTTTTCATCTCAGTATAGGACTTGGACACATCATCCGGATGAACGAATTCAGAAAAGGGCTGATTCAATAATTCAACTTCACTATACTGCAATAGTTTGATAAAGGCAGGGTTAACCCTTTTAAAATTACCTTCAAAATCTGCAATGCAAACCAAATCCAACGAAAGATCAAAGAACCGGTCTTGTTGAGACTTTAGTTTTTCACCTAGAGATATATCGCTTGCGACAACAGAAAATCCAATAATCACATCAATTTCATTCTTGATTGGAGAAACCGAAATGGATAATGGCATAGAATGACCATCCTTCTTTACACCAATTTGCTCAAAGGAACTGATCTTTTTTCCCGCTAAAATTAACTTAGATAAGGATTTTGATCGTTGATTATTTTCAACAAAGAAGATGGTCATTAAGGGCTGCCCCACAATCTCCTTCGACTCATATTGAAACATACTTTTTGCACCATCATTCCAGGTTACAATATTACCTTCGAAATCAACACTTAGAATTGCATCTATAGAACTCTCTACGATACTGGCCAATCTATTCTGCTTTAAATTAGCTTGTATTTCAGCTGTAATATCATTGTACTTCCAAAAGTATCCTGTAAAATTCCTACCTTCAAACATAGGTACATAAGAACGATGAAACACCTTCCCATCAACAAAATCAACCCTTTCATCCTTTGATACTTCCTTATCCTCTAATAACTGATATACCCTTTCAATAAAATAAGCCGGTTCTGTAGTCAGATAACTACTCTTCTCTACAAGGTCGGCATACCTTTTACCAATCATTTTTTTGGCACTATTTCTTAAATGAAAAAGTTTACAAAATTGTTCATTGATATAGGTAATATATCCATTCTCATCCTCCATCATCACCCCTGCATCAAGGTTCTCCAAAAGGGATGTTAAAGTTTGTGTTGTAGAGGAATGTGCTAATGCAACCTCCTTATCCTTTGTAATGTCTCGGGCAATAGCACGAAAACCAACAAGTTCATTATCTTCTATCAATACAACAACCCTTTGCCCAATCCATTGTTCTTTTCCATTAATTGGAATAGTTGCAAATTCAAAGTAGGTGGTATCTATTCCCTTATGTAACTGATCTGTATAAAATTCGATGGCACTTTCTCTAAAATCTTCTCTTATAATGTCGGTATAATGAACCTTTGACATATCTCCCGCCTTGTATCCTAAAGCTTCTAACATAAAGCCATTAGCAAAGGTGAAAAATCCATGTAAGTCAATGCAGTAAACATAATCGTTTACTCCTTCAACTAAAGCTTTATAATTAACCTGATACGAATTCATTTTATAATTTAATTTGTATTAAAAATAACAAAAAATATATAAAAAACATAGTCTATCCCTTTAAATTAGCCATTTCCAGAAGGGTTAATTATTTTTATTTCTCCACTTATTTGTTAAATTATTTGAGTTGACCTTATAAAACCATGATTTGATTCTATTAGGCAGATAGAATTGTCCCAAATTCATTACCTTAATACATTCGAATTTAGCACAGGTATATATGCAAAAGGTTATTATAAACAATGAAATAATTCATTACGATCATCAGACAGATAAACGTATAAAAAATGTTTATATAAAAATTGATAAACATCGAAATGTGGTATTAAAAAGCCCAGGCCTTTCTGACAAAGCTGCTGAAGCAATAATGATGAAGAAGGCAAATTGGATCTTAAAAAAACTGGATGACATACAAAAACAGCTTCCAAAGCTAATTAACAATGAATCACTAATAAACTGTCATGATGAACAGTTTAGTGTGAAAATTCATACAACAACAGGTAAGCAAGCTATTCGATTAAAAATCATTGATAAAGAATTACATTTCTACCTCAACCCGACGGTAGAAACCCAATTGGGAATACATTTATTACTTGAAAAATTTTACAAGTCCAAGACCCTTGAAATAGTCCCTACAAAACTGGAGTATTGGTCCAAGAAAACGGGTTTAAACTATACTGGATTAAAGTTCAGAAAAATGAAACGTCAATGGGGTAATTGTTCTTATAAAAATGTAATTACTATAAATTCTAGCGTAAGTAAATTGACTCCAGAGCAACTTGACTACCTACTTGTACATGAACTATGTCATACGGTGGTAAAAAACCATTCAAAGAAATTCTGGAAGGTTGTAGAAAGTCATTTACCTAATTTCGCAAGCTTAGATCGTTCAATAAAACAATCTCGAATTGATTAATAAAAAAAGGGATACTGAAAACAGCATCCCTTTTTTTATATAATGTATAGATCAATAATCTTAAAACATCAATTCAGATTCATGAATTTTTTGTGTTTTAATTACTTTTCCATTTTTATTGAAAATCTCAAAAGTCAAAATTCGACTTCCATCAGCTCCATCAACTTTTACACGAGAATAGTTCCCCTTGTCACCATCAATCAATGGTCCAGTTGTAAGCTCATATAGTGGATATCCACTAGCTCTATCAGATTTAATAATGTCATTTACATTTTCATTCGCAGAGATAAAAACAACACCTTCAAATTTACCATCAGCTAATCTATTCATGAAGGACTTATATTCCTCACTGTACTTCATCATTGCATCTGAAGCTGTAGGGTCCATGAATGGGATACTAGATACTAAGAATTTAAACGTAGCATTTGATCCCCACATTTCTAAGAAAAGTCTATCTAGTTGACGATTACCATAAAGGGCGTCATCCTCTCCATCTGCCGCTCTAAACATACGGTCATCCAACATAAAGATATCAATATCCTCATAGTCGTATTTCTTATATACACCATAATCTCTATATGTATAGTTGTATACTTTTTGTGGTGTGTTTGGCCAGAAAAGGTTGAATGCCATCAAAGCTGAATCCTTAAGGGCCATAGATGAGTTAGAATTATGAAGACCATAATCATTTTCATCCCAAATTGCGATATGAGGAGTAGATTGCATGAATTCATTCACCGTTGGTCTTTTACGCAACTCTTTATAGGAGTTACAAACTGAGGCAAAGTTCTCATACTTTCCATTTTCGATATAGACATTATTCCCACCCCAGATCATGAAGTTATTATCAGTCTTTACCATTTTCTTCAGAATATCTTCAGAATGGCTATCTTTTTGATCAATGTTTAATTGAGAACCAAAAAGAAAGTAAATATCATCACTATGCGATCTTGAAGTATATAAGGCAAATTCTTCAAATACCATATCTCCATCTAAATAGACTTCAATATTGTATTCAGAATCCTTACTCAAATTCTGCAAGTCAATGACAACAGGTATTTCATCCCCAAAATGAGCAGAGTGGATAGATTTGTACCATTTATTGTCTTTATATTCGTCTACTTTACCAACTGTATAGTTGATATCGAAAGATTTTTCTTCATTAAAATCTTCCAAATGCAGCCTTATATTCTCGGTTCCTTTTGGAACGAGCAACCACATTCTTGAGCTGTAGTTATCAATATAGGACACCATAGGACCGGCAATCAATCCTTTTTCAATCCTATTTTCAGTTTTAGTTTTAGAAATAATTTGAGAATCTACATTTTCCTTTACTTGAGCAAAAGATGGACTTACAAGAGCAATCCCTAAAAATGCAGTTAAAAAGTTATTAAACTTCATAAAAATCTTTTTTATACAAACAAAGGCCCAATTGTCTGGGCACTTCAAGTAAAATATGATATGTTTTTATCCGTAGCAATATACGGATTTCAACCAGTAAGTTGTAAATATAAAAATAGTTTAAATAAAAAAGGCCCCCAGAGGGAGCCTTTTCAAAAAAATAATCAAAAAATTACTTAAACTTAAGTAATTCAACATCAAATTCGAGTGTTGCCTTTGGTGGAATTACCGGTGGATACCCACCTTCACCGTATGCCATGTGGTAAGGAATAACAAGTGTTACCTTCTCACCTACTTTCATACCTTTTACACCTTCTTCCCATCCAGTGATTACCATTCCTGCACCCAATTCGAATTCAAATGGTTGATTTCTATTGTGTGACGAATCAAATACACTTCCGTCCAAAAGACGACCTGTGTAATGAACAGTTACTTTATGACCCAATTTAGCTACCTCTCCGGAACCTTCTTGTGTAACAGCTTTTATCAAACCTGAAGATTGAAAATCAGCATCTGGAAACTTAGCAGTATATTTATCCAACATTGCTTGACGCTCTGATTCTTGATTTCCTTGTTCCTTCTCAATAAAACCTTGTAAAGAAGATACAAATACATCTTTAGCATTAAATGCTTCAGCTTTTGCTCCAACAGCTTCAATAGTAATAGCTTTCATAACATCTCCACCAGCGATTTGGTTTACAATATCCATACCTTCTACTACATTCCCGAAAACAGTGTGCTTACCATCTAACCATGGCGTCTCTAAATGCGTAATGAAGAACTGAGAACCATTGGTTCCAGGACCTGCATTAGCCATAGATAAAACTCCAGGACCAGTGTGTTTTAAGTCATTGTGGATTTCATCTGGGAAATTATACCCAGGTCCACCAACACCACTACCTTTTGGACAACCAGCTTGAACCATGAAATTTTCAATCACACGGTGAAATTTCAAACCATCATAATATGGTTCACCTACCGCTTTTTCATCATTATCCAACTCACCCTTGGCTAAACCAACAAAGTTAGCTACCGTCATTGGTGTTTTTTCAAACTCCAAGTTCAATACAATCTCCCCTCTATCAGATGAGATGATTGCATATAATCCTTCTTCTCTTGCCATTGTTATTTGATCTCAATTAATTCTACGTCAAAAATAAGGTTTGAATTCGCAGCAATAGGTCCCATTGCTCTTGAACCATAAGCCAAGTTAGATGGAATAATTAAGGTAGCCTTAGCTCCTTCATTTAACAACTGGAATCCTTCATCCCAACCTGCAATCACTCTTCTAGCTCCCAAAGGGAATTCAAAATTTTGATCGTAAGGTCTTTGTGCGTTATATGTGTTTGTTTCTTTAGCAACAGATTCTACAGAGGTATCGAATACTGTTCCATCCAAAAGTTTCCCTGTGTAATCTGCAGAAATAGTTTGACCAGCTTTTGCGTTTGGCCCTTTACCTTTCTTAGTAATTACATAATACAAACCACTTTCTGTTTTAGTGGCAGTAGGGTAATTTTCAGTAACGAAGTTTTCAAATTCTTTTGCACTTTCAGCTTGTTCAGCCTCTTGTTTCTTAGCCTCAGAAGTCTTTAGGCTAGCAACCGTTTCCTCAAAGTTCATATTTTTCACAAACTCCTTAGCACTTTGGTTATCAGCAATAATTTTCACTGAAAGGATATCATCTCCTTTTTCAATTGAATTCAATACCTCAAAACCTTCAACAACATGCCCAAATACACTGTGTTTATTATTTAGGTGTGGAGTTGGTCCATGCGTAATAAAGAATTGTGAACCGTTTGTATGCGGTCCTGAATTGGCCATTGAAAGAATCCCAATAGTATCATGTTTTAGATCAGCGTGAAATTCATCTGGGAATTTATATCCAGGATCTCCACCACCAGTTCCTTGAGGACACCCTCCTTGGATCATGAAATCAGCAATAACTCTATGAAACTTAAGACCATCATAATATGGTACACCAGCTTCTTTTTCATCGTTCTTAAGGGATCCCTTAGCCAAACCAACAAAATTCATAACCGTAAGCGGCGTCTTTTCATACTCCAACTCTAGTTTTATATCTCCTTTGTTGGTATGAATCACTGCAAATAAATCATCACCTTTATCTTCACAAGAAGTAAAAGTCATGATTGCTGCTCCTAAAATAGGAAGTAAGTACTTACTTTTAATCATTTTTTGTGTTTTTGATTACGTTGTTAATTTTCACTCTATAAATTAGTACCTCTCGAGGTCCTATTTTTTTCATATCACCCTTCACATCATAAGCTAGATAGGAAGGTAAAATAAAGGTTCCACTAGATCCTTTACACATCATTTTCACCCCTTCTACCAAACCATTCACGGTATAATCTTTCTCAAGGTGAATAAGGGTGTCTGTTATGCTATAAATGGAATTATCATGGATATCACTAATTTGATAATCTAACCGCACCAAATCCTCACTATGTGGTTTATACCCTGAACATCCCACAGGATTCAATTGATATCTTAATCCTGTCTTAGATTTATTAAAGTCCCAGTTCTTAATACTCAAAAGGGTATCAATTGCATTTGATTCATAGGCTATATACCCTTTATTAAAATCAAGTAAATCATTATTCACCGATTTTGACTGGACCGGAGCAACAACCAAAGGATCAGAACAAGCTAAAATACTACAAATTAAAAAACCTAAAAGTAGGAAACTTCTCATTTATTAAAATATTGCTCCAAATTAAGAAAAACATTTTTCTTAAAATAATCTTTTGCCTCCTCTAAATTACCTTCAAAGGTTCCTCCTGCAGCATTCATATGTCCACCACCATTAAATAGGTCTGAACAAATTCTATTCGCCGCTAAATCCCCAATGGATCTAGTTGATAACTTCACTAGTCCATTTTGCTCAACAAAATAAACAGCAAGATTTATCCCCTTTAAAGACAAAGCATAGTTTACAAAACCATCCGTATCTCCTTTAGAACAATGAAAACTTTCCAACTCTTCTTGAGTCAAACTAATAAAGGCCGATTGATTTTCTGGAAAAATTTCTAATTTCTCATTCAAGCAATACCCCAACAATCTCAACCTGGATGCTTGATTGTTATCAAAAAGTAATTGGTGAACTTTAGCGTTGTTCATACCACTCTCCATAAAAATGGATGCCACACGATGCGTACCAACATCTACACTTCTAAAACGAAAAGACCCCGTATCGGTAACTATCCCTGCATAGAGACATTCCATTCCATCAATAGAAAGATAATCCTCCCAAGCCATTTTCTCCAAGAATTCATATACCAACTGAGAGGTAGATGAAATCTCAGGCTGAGAAATATATTCATCACAAAATTCTTGAGGATTGATATGGTGATCAATCATAATTTTGAATCCTTCAGCAGCTACAAAATATTGTTCAACCTCTCCTATTCTACTTGGAGCATTATAATCTAAAGCAAATAATACTTCTGCTTCATTTATTAACTTTGCTGCTTTATCCTTTTGTTCTGAAAAGATAACAACTTCATCTGCACCTGGCATCCAGGCAATAAAATCTGGAAAGGCATCTGGAAGTACTATTTCCACCTCATGCCCCAAAGCTTTTAACACTTTGGATAATCCCAATGTAGAACCCAAAGCATCCCCGTCTGGACCTCTATGACTTGTAAGTACTACCTTTTTTGAAGTACTAAAAAGAGTCTTCATTTTATTATAATCCATCATTTATTTACTTTGAAATTCCAGTTCTTTTTTCAAATAGTGCGCAGTATGACTTTTCGTCTCCTTTACTATCTCCTCCGGTGTCCCTTCGCAAATAATTTTCCCACCATTCTTACCTCCTTCAGGTCCTATATCTATAATATGGTCGGCTGCTTTTATCACATCCAAATTATGCTCAATAATAAGCACTGAATTCCCCTTATCTACTAAACGTTGTAAAACGCCCATCAATACATGAATATCCTCGAAGTGCAAACCAGTAGTTGGCTCATCCAAAATAAACATAGTTTTTCCAGTATCTCTTTTACTCAGTTCTGTTGCTAATTTTACTCTTTGCGCTTCTCCACCTGATAAAGTAGTAGATTGTTGACCAAGTGTAATATAACCCAACCCAACATCTTGAAGTGTCTTTATTTTTCTGAAAATTTTTGGAATATGCTCAAAAAACTCAACAGCTTCATTCACACTCATATCCAATATTTCAGCAATAGACTTCCCTTTGTATCTAACTTCTAAGGTCTCTCTATTGAATCTTCTCCCGTTACATGTTTCACAATGAACATACACATCAGGAAGGAAATTCATTTCAATTAGTTTCAATCCTCCACCTTTACAGGTTTCACATCTACCTCCAGCGACATTAAAAGAAAATCTACCCGGCTTATAACCACGAATTTTAGCCTCTGGCAAATCAGAGAATAATTTCCTTATATCTCCTAACACACCTGTATAAGTTGCTGGATTTGAACGAGGGGTTCTTCCAATAGGCGTCTGGTCTATATCTATAATTTTATCAATATGGTCAATCCCTTCCAACCTATCGTAAGGCATTGGCACTTTTACAGCTCTGTAAAAATAATGATTCAATATTGGGTATAAGGTCTCATTTATTAAGGTTGACTTTCCAGAACCAGATACACCAGAAACACAGACCAACATACCTAAAGGTATATGTAAGTCAACATTTTTCAGGTTGTTACCTGTAGCGCCATATAGTGATAATGTATTCCCATTTCCTTTTCTATGAAAGGAACCAGGTATTTGCTTTTCACCATTCAAATACACAGCGGTATCTGTATTCGATTTTAAAATATCAGAAAGCGTTCCTTGCGCGACAACTTCACCACCACGTTTTCCTGCACCTGGCCCCATATCAATGATATGGTCTGCCTCTTCCATCATTTCTTTATCATGCTCTACAACTAGAACACTATTCCCTAAATCACGTAGATTTTTTAGCGAAGCTATTAATTTTGTATTGTCCTTTTGATGCAATCCTATACTTGGTTCATCTAATATATAAAGCACACCTACTAATTGGGACCCAATTTGTGTTGCCAATCTAATACGCTGAGCTTCTCCTCCAGAAAGGGTTTTACTGGATCGATCAATACTCAAATAATTTAACCCTACATCCAATAAAAAACTAAGTCTAGTTTTCAATTCTTTTAATATAGGAGTCGCTATTAAATTTTGCTTTTCAGATAAAAAGTTTGGAATAACATCCATTTCATGGGACAATTCATCCAAATCCAGTGCAGACAACTGCCCAATATGCTTCTCATTCAATTTAAAGTGAAGGGATTCTTTCTTAAGACGTGCCCCTTTACATTCACTACATTTTTCAGATTGCATAAAATCCTTAGCCCATCTTTTAATAGAAGCAGATCCAGCATCTTTATATTGATTTTCGATAAAGGCTATAACCCCTTCAAAACTCAATTTATAATCTTGTGTTATACCTAGATTTTCATTGTGAATAGTAAAATGTTCGTTTGAACCATATAATATAACCTCCTTCGCCTCTTTTGGAATTTTATTCCAAGGATCTGTAAGTGAAAATTTATATTTTTTACTGATCACCTCCAATTGGCTAAACATCCAATTTCTTTTAAAATTCCCAACTGGAGCAATGGCACCATTTTCAATACTTTTTGTATCATCAGGAATAACGGTCCCAATGTGAACAACTTCAACTTGCCCTAGTCCATTACAATGAGGACAAGCCCCTTTAGGTGAATTAAATGAAAAGGAATTAGGCTCTGGTGTAGAATATGCTATCCCAGTATCAGGACACATCAAACTACGGCTAAAATACCGCAATTCAGTGCTTCCCCAATCCATTACCATCATCACATCCTGGCCATACTTCATGGCAACCTGAAGCGATTCTTTCAATCGATTGAAGGTAGCTTCTTCTATTACCAAACGATCTATCACTAATTCGATATCATGGTTTTTATAGCGATCCAATTTCATTCCTGAAACCAACTCTCTTATTTCACCATCTACTCTGACGCGTAAAAAACCATTTTTAATCAGCTGCTCAAAAAGGTCTCGGTAATGCCCTTTTCTAGATCGCACAATTGGAGACAATAAGGCAACTTTCTTACCCAAAAAGTCCTGACGAATCAAATTCAAAATCTGTTCATCCGTATACGAAATCATCTTTTTCCCTGTCTCAAAGGAATAGGCATCTGCAGCTCTTGCATACAATAGCCTTAAAAAGTCATAGATCTCTGTTATAGTCCCAACGGTACTTCTTGGGTTTTTACTGGTAGTCTTTTGTTCAATAGCAATTACAGGACTCAGACCATTGATTTTATCAACATCCGGTCTTTCTAAGTTCCCTAGGAATTGCCTGGCATAGGAAGAAAAAGTTTCAATATATCTTCTTTGTCCCTCTGCATAAATAGTATCAAAAGCCAAAGACGATTTCCCACTTCCACTCAATCCGGTAATAATAACCATTTTATTGGAAGGGATTTCAACGTCAATAGACTTCAAATTATGCTCTCGAGCCCCTAATACTTCAATTTTATCTAAAGAATAATTGTTTGCCATAGTGTGCTAAAAAATAATAGGCAAAGGTACGAAAACTCAAAGATTGAAAAATTAAAAATTGTTATTATTCTTGATTTTTATAAAACATGATATCCCATTGGATCCTATAAGCAACTAAGTCCTATCTGAATATTCCAACAAGTTAGGCTTGAAATTATGAGAATCTAAATAGTTATTTACTCCTCAAAGAGTTACAATAGATATTGCTAAAATATTTTTAAGCCATTAAACAAAAAAATGGTCATTTTTTTTGTATTATTATACTTAGAATTTTAAAATCCAAGTATATGAAAAGCATAATTTTTACTTTTTCCGTCCTTTTGGGACTATCCGCATCCTACGCTCAGGATGACAGATACCTTACAGAAGTATTTACAGATTCTGAAATTGAAATCACAACAAACGTGACCTATGGGTCTAATGTTAATTTCATGCCGGCTTCTGCTGGAGGGAATGATCCTGCAGATTTAGGAGCAGCTATTGCAGCTATAATGGGAGGTGCTTCTTTAGATACATTGGTGAATTTCATAGATCTAAAAATGGATATTTATCAACCCAAGCAAACCGTTGACACCTTAACTGAAAGACCTGTCATATTATACATTCATACTGGTAATTTTTTACCACCTGCAGTAAACGGTAGCCCAACGGGATCCAAAGATGACCTTATGGCTGTTGAGTTATGTACTCAAATGGCTAGAAGAGGCTATGTAGCTATCGCAGCAAGCTATCGTCATGGGTGGAATCCTTTATTACCAGATGAGGAAGATAGAACAAAAGGTCTTTTGAATGCGGTTTATAGAGCAATTCATGATATAAAGCAAGCTGTTCGATATACAAAAAGCGAAGCAGGCACCTATAATATAGACAAAAACAAAATAGCTCTTTTCGGTATGGGATCTGGTGGATATGTTGCTTTGGCCTATTCTACCTTGGATGAACCAGAAGAATTACTCTTAGATAAGTTTATTGGTACAGACACGATTCCTTTCGTTAATACAACAATATCTGGACCAATTTCTGGTATCGGTGGACTTTTGAACGCCTACACCTCAAATGGTGAAACAGATGAGATTCATGCTTGTGTAAATACAGGAGGTGCATTAGCAGATACTAGCTGGTTAGCAGTGGGTGATGTTCCAATGATTGCCTTTCAAACTATTCGTGATCCATTTGCCCCATTTGAAGAAGGAATTGTCAAAGTTCCAACCACAAATGGAAGTGTTGTTGAAGCCTTTGGAGCGAATACTTTTATATCATTAGCCAATTCTTATGGTAACAATGACGTTTTTAGAGATAAAAATATTTCAGATATTTACACCTCAGCAGCTGAGCTTCATTATGGTATGAAATATGCGTACTTTTTACCTGCTCCAAATGATTCAATTTTGGTAAAAGAAGACATGGATGGTATGTATCCATTCTTGTTGCCGTTAGGAGCGTCTAGATTTGCCAATCAAGGGTCTCCTTGGGACTGGTGGGATCCAACTTCAGCGATTGCTTTAGTAGAGGTAGCCCCAGGTATTACAACACATATGGCAGCATCCGTTTCCAATCCAGACATGAGTGAAACAAAATGTAAGACCTATTTTGATACTATTCAAAATTACCTACAACCTAGGTTGGTTTTAAGTCTAGATTTACCGAACAATATTGGTTTAGAAGAACAAGAAATAGCTGGTTTACAAGCCTTCCCGAATCCAATAAAAAACAACCTAACAATTCGCTCAGATGAGACAATTGAAGCCATTTTCATTTACGATATTTCAGGAAAAATGGTCAAAAAACTTTTATCTCTCGATAAAAATTATTTAATTGTACCAAGAAACGACATCGAAAGCGGTGTTTATTTCGTTAAAATAATTGCGGAAAATGGTAATTCCAGCACGCTTAAATTAAGCTGGTATTAAAACATATTATTCATATTCTATTATTAGTATCCAATAAGCTTATACACTAAGAGTTTTCTAAATAAAAGCCATCCTGAACTTATCAGGGTGGCTTTTGTTCTTCTTGATAAAATAGTTTTAAAATTGTTGCCTTTAATTAAACATAGCGTATTTTTGCTGGGATATTAAAACAAAGGTCACTATTATGAAGCCAATACAAGTTATTTCCGTGATGTCCGAGCTAGGTGCTGGAACTAGAGGTGCTAGCCTTGGAATGCAAGCCCTATGGGTAGCCTGTTTAAACAAACAGAGCTCTTTCCTAAAGGATCACACCATTCTACATGTAACTCCTAGTAATGAATTGTTATTGGCGAAATCTGACACTCCCTATGCTAAACAAATTGAAGGAATCAATACTATCTTCAACAAAACAGCTAAGGCGATTAAGGATACGGTAGAAAAAAACCAATTCCCATTATTAATATCTGGAGACCATTCTGTTGCAGGAGGTACCATTAAGGGGATTAAAGAAGCTCATCCAAATAAAAAATTGGGTGTCGTTTGGATTGATGCACATGGAGACCTTCACACTCCCTATACTACTCCTTCAGGAAATGTGCATGGGATGCCTTTAAGCACGGCTCTAAAAATGAACAACCATGAATCTCAGATCAATGACTTGGATCAGAAAACAATGGATTTGTGGGATCAATTATGTGGAGATGAAGCAAGATTACAGCCCGAAGACCTTATCTTATTCGGTGTAAGAGATACAGAGATTCCAGAAGATGAACTAATAGAAAGATTAGGCATTAAGAATTATTCTGTAGAAGAAGTTCGTAGAAGAACTGCAAAACAATGTGTATTAGAAGCTTTAAAGCAACTGAAGGACTGTGATATCATTTATATCTCCTTTGATGTAGACAGCATGGATTCATCCATTTCAATGGGAACAGGAACTCCTGTACTCAATGGGTTTAGCCAAGTGGAAATAGAAAAAATCATCCATTTCCTTTTGCAAGATGAACGAATAGCTTGCTTTGAAATGGTTGAGATAAATCCGACATTGGATAATAAAGGAAATAAAATGGCTGAAGTATCCTTCGATATATTAGAATTTGTACTGAACAGCTTAAAAAAATAGTACCCTTTTAGCCCAAAAGTAATCTCTAAAAGAATTTCATGGAGATGAATAAAAACTATCTTTGCAAAAATTTTATCCTCAAATCCTAGATTTGATAGAAATACTAATATGAACCAAGCTGAGATTAAAGTCCAAGAATCGGTTGAAAAAATCGTTCAAGACCTTTATGGAATTGAGAATCCTACAGTAAGTTTCCAAAAGACGCGTAAAGAGTTTGATGGAGATATTACTTTAGTTGTTTTTCCATTTGTGAAAATGGCAAGAAAAAAACCTGAACAGGTAGCTGAGGAGCTTGGAACAAAATTGGTTGAAGAATTAGACATTGTTATTGCATTTAACGTTGTTAAAGGATTCTTAAACCTTAGTATTTCAGATGCCTATTGGACAAATTTCCTTAAGGAGGCATTGGTAAACGAACAATTTGGAAAGGTTGCAATCGATGATCAATCTGAAAAGATGATTGTAGAATACTCTTCTCCAAATACAAATAAACCACTTCACCTAGGTCATATCCGTAACAACTTATTGGGGTATTCTGTCGCTCAAATATTAGAAGCTTCTGGAATAAACGTATTTAAGGTACAGGTAATCAACGACCGTGGAATCCACATTTGTAAATCTATGCTAGCATGGCAGAAATTTGGAAATGGAGAAACTCCAGAGAGCACTGGACTGAAGGGAGATCATTTAGTAGGTAAATACTATGTCGCTTTCGATAAGTATTACCGCGCTGAAATGGATAAGCTGGTTGCAGAAGGAATGGATAAAGATGCAGCTAAAAAGAAAGCCCCTATCCTGATTGAAGCACAAGAAATGCTATTGAAATGGGAAAATAAAGATCCTCAAACTATTGAACTATGGGAAACCATGAACAAATGGGTATATGATGGATTTGCAAGTACCTATGATAGAATGGGTGTTTCATTCGATAAAAACTATTACGAAAGTAATACCTATATCCTTGGAAAAGAACATGTTCTTAAAGGAATAGAAAGTGGTGTTTTCTATAGAAAAGAAGACCAATCTGTTTGGTGTGACCTAACAGCAGACGGCTTGGATCATAAATTAGTTTTAAGATCTGATGGTACTTCTGTCTACATCACACAAGATATAGGTACAGCTATAGAACGTCATCAAGATTTCCCATTCAAAAAAATGGTTTATACCGTAGGTGACGAACAAGATTATCATTTTAAGGTATTGTTCATCATTCTTAAGAAATTAGGCTATATTTGGTCCGAAGGATGTTCTCATTTATCCTATGGAATGGTAGACCTTCCATCTGGAAAAATGAAATCAAGAGAAGGGACTGTAGTTGATGCTGACGAATTGATGCAGAAAATGAACGACGAAGCGCGTGCCATTTCTGAAGAAAGAGGTCATTTAGAAGGCATGGACGAAAACTATCAATCGGAATTGTTCGAAATGATAGGAATGTCTGCCTTGAAATATTTCATCCTTAAGGTTGATCCTAGAAAAAGAATGATGTTTGATCCAAATGAATCTATAGACCTTCACGGGAATACAGGTCCATTTATCCAGTATACGTATGCTCGTATCTCATCAATATTGAGAAAGGCAGAATGGAATGGAGACTTTACGGCAATTCCTTTGGATGAACCAACTAAAAATGTAATTAAGAAATTACATGAATACCCTCAGGTTATTCAAACAGCTGCTAGTGAATTATCACCAGCATTAATTTGTAATTATACCTTTGAGTTGGTAAAAGAATATAACCACTTTTACCAAAGCACACCAATATTGAGAGAAAGTGATCTTTCGTTGAAACAAGCAAGAATTGCTTTATCAACAAAGGTTGCACAAACTATAAAGAGTGCCATGATTTTATTAGGGGTCAATGTTCCTACAAGGATGTAGATTATTTTTATTATTTTAGGCACTTAATAACCAAGAAACAAAAATCAAACACATATGTCCAATAATCTTTTAAAAGGAAAAAGAGGAATCATTTTCGGAGCATTGGACCCGAACTCCATAGCCTGGAAAGTGGCTGAATCTTGTCATGCACAAGGTGCTGAATTCGTTTTAACTAATGCTCCTATCGCTATGCGTATGGGTACCATTAACCAATTAGCGGAAAAATGTGGAGCTCAGGTTATCCCAGCAGATGCAACCTCTATGGAGGATTTACAAAATCTATTCACCAAATCTATGGAGATTCTTGGTGGTAAACTGGATTTTGTATTGCATTCTATTGGAATGTCAATCAACGTTCGTAAAGGAAATCACTACACAGAGTTAGATTACGACATGCTTCATAAAGGATTTGACGTATCTGCAGTATCTTTTCACAAAGTATTGCAAACAGCGTATAAAATGGACGCCATTAACGAATGGGGATCTGTTTTAGCTTTATCCTATATTGCTGCACAACGTGCTTTCCCTGACTATAACGACATGGCAGACAACAAGGCATACTTGGAGTCTATTGCTAGAAGTTATGGATACCACTATGGTAAAAAAAGTAAGGTTCGTGTAAATACAATCTCTCAATCTCCAACAATGACTACTGCAGGAGCTGGAGTTAAAGGATTTGATGGATTTGTAAAATATGCTGACGTTATGTCTCCACTAGGAAATGCTTCTGCTCAGGAATGTGCAGACTACTGTGTTTCTCTATTCTCGGACTTAACGAAAATGGTAACTATGCAAAACCTTTTCCATGATGGTGGATTCTCTTATACAGGGATCAGCATGGAAGTTATGGATATGTTTACAGAAAATGGGAAAAAAGAATCATAAGTCTTTTTCACTCCAAAATATAAAGCCACTACCCTTAGGTAGTGGCTTTTTTTATGCCCAATTATTACCTAAATTGAAAAAAACAGACCATTCATTGAACAAATTTGACAGTCCAAGATCAAATCTATAGTTTTGAATAGATTAAATCCATCACATGAAAGAGAACAATCGTGCTTTACATATTCTTACTTGGTTTTGTTATTGGCTAATTCTTATCTTCTTTTACCATAGACCAAATCATTTTGAGTTTACACTTTTAAAAGCTACTTATATTGGCTTAAACCATTTTGCCATATTTTATTTATGCACGAAATTCTTACTACCCAAATTGTATGATAAGAAAAAGTGGTTTTTATTAATCCTCTCAGCCGTAGTCCTTACGGTAGCATTCCTACTTTTAAATTTTCAATTCAGCCTAGGCTTTGATCCCATATTCTCCGATCATTTTGTAGAGAAATTACTGGACCGAGCACCTAGAGGTAAAAAACGTTTTCATCCATCGCATATCTTATTCTTAAGGGAAATAAGCCTCAACGTTATAGTATTCTTTGCAAGTATAATCTATCACTTAAATATTAAATTACGCCTAAAGCAACAAAGAGAAATTGAATTGGAAAATGAGAACCTAGATGCCGAAATGAATTTCTTAAAATCTCAGATCAACCCACATTTTCTATTTAATGCCATGAACAATGTCTACTCCTTAGCTGTGAGAGAGTCTAAAGAAGTTCCAGATAAGATTCTGAAACTTTCAGAAATGCTGAGATATGTTTTATACCATACGGATAACCCACATGTACAATTAAGTCAAGAAATTGCCTATATAAAGAATTTTATCGATTTTCAATTGCTGAAAGATGAACGCTATGCAAAAGCACTTTCATTTGAATTGAATGTACAAAATGACAAAATTGCCATTGCCCCTATGATTCTAATTCCATTTATAGAAAACGCATTCAAACATGGTAAGATTGATGAAGAGACCCCCTTAACAATTCATCTTACATCTACCGATAGAAGTTTAGAATTCTCTGTTACAAACGCAATCAACACTAGTCATTATATCAAAGATCAAACAGGAGGAATAGGTATTCAAAATGTTCAAAGAAGGCTAGACCTTTTATATGGAGAGAACCATAGCCTACAAATTGATCAACAAGAACTAAGTTACCGTGTTGAATTAAAAATACAGTTTTGATTATGAAAGAATTGACATGTATTATTATAGATGATGAAAAGCCAGCAATAGATCTACTAGAAACATTTGTAGAGAAAACAAGCCTTAGATTACTGAATAGCTTTCAAAACCCTTTAAAAGCGCTGGAATTCCTTCGTGATCAACAAGTAGACATTGTCTTCTGTGATATACAAATGAAAGAACTCAGCGGACTAAGCCTAGTAGAAATGAAAATGGGAACCACTCAGTTCATTATGACTACTGCTTATGAAGAATATGCATTAAAAGGCTATGAACTGAATGTCTGCGATTACCTTTTAAAACCCTTTTCCTTTGAACGATTTTTACAATCGGTAAACAAAGCAATTGGACAAATTGAACATGTACAGTCCGCTCCTACCTTGCATCATGAGAAGGATTATATGCTTATTAAAGCAGATCAGAAACTGAACAAAATCCCTTATCAGGAAATTCTTTATATAGAGGGGCTTAGAGAGTATGTAAACTTTTGGACCAATCGGAAAGAGCTAATCACCCTTGAATCGCTTAAAAACCTCGAGAACAACCTCCCTAGTAATTTTGTGCGTGTTCATAAATCTTTTATCGTCAATAGTAATAAGGTAGAATCTCTATATGGGAATATGCTCATTATAGGTAAGAAAGAAATCCCTATAGGTAAAAGTTATAAAAAGGAGGCTTTGCTAAAGATTTTTGGACAGGTATAGTCCTTCCGAAATATCTAGTAAATAGTATATCCTATTCAAAATAAATTATCCCCATTAACAAACAAAAAAAGGCGCTTAACTAAGTTAAGCGCCTTTTTTTATATTTTATAATCTACCTAATGCTGTACGGTAAAAGGTATGGTCTTCAGGGTCCTATTATTGAGTAATTGTAGATAATACATTCCATTGGCTAATTCGCCGGTTTGTATCCTAAAATCATCATACATGGTACCTCTCATTACTTTCGCTCCTAAAGCATTTACAATAAAAAAGTCTAGGTTCTCTATAGTAGAAGGTACATTATCCAAATTCAATTCTACAGCTGTAGGATTTGGATACAATGAAATATTCGAATTCATGAAGTCATCATCCAGTGATAAAGAGTCAGCATAAACCTCATTGGAATAATCCCAACATCCGTTCCCGCCTATACCACGAACAAAACATGTATAAGATCCTGAATCAACATACGCATAAGTATTTGTATAAGTAGAGTCAATCAAAACACCATCCAATAACCAGTAATACATTCCTACAGGATTATTAACTGTTGCTACAAATAATGGGTAGTTTAATACAATATTCACGTAAAATTCTGGTGGTGTTGGAACAGTAACCAATACATTGTGTATAATAGGTCCGTTTTCAGAAGCTGGTGTACTATCATATACTGTAAATAGATACTGACCTGGTCCAACTGCACTAGGGTCTATCGTATAATAGTCGTAGCTATATGGTGGCGTTCCACCTGAGGTGAAGAGACCTTCTATATCTATTGATCCAGGCACTTCACTACATGGAGGCTCTACTACAAAAGGGACTACTGTAATTGGGTAAACACAGTCACCATCATCAATGATATTGTATGGGTCATAGTTGTATGCAGTATTATCTGTACAGCCAATTCTAGAAATATCAATAGTTTGATCTAAGGTAAGTATACAATTTTCAATTTGTCCATTTACCACTACCGTATAGTTAAAAGTACCTTCCAGGTAAAGACTATCTCCTGTTAATTCATCTAATTCAGATTCCATATCAAACTGTACGATATCAAATCCAGGAACACCATTAACGGCATGATCTAAATTTACATTTTGAGGAGATGCTTCATCTACATCGAACGTTTCACCATTTGTATTTGTAATATCTATAAAGATAGAACCTTGATGTAAATCATAGTCCTCTAATGAATTACTCATGATGACTTGGAAAACAGGATTACCAAATCCATCCAACACAATATCCATAGAGATAAAGTCTAGGAAAGCACAAATAGTCGTAATACAATCTACTACGTCTAAGGTAACCGCAGCGTCATAATTAAAGGCTGCTGGATCTGAACATCCCCAAGAATCAACAGCTACTAAAATATAATATTGTTCTGTACAAGTCAACGCACCCGTAAAATCAAAGGTACCCGCTAAAAAAAATGATCCACCAGAAGCAATTGCATCTACATAATCCAATAGATCACTTGAAACAGGGAATAGGTGGTTAGAAATACCAAAAGGAATTCCAGTAGTTCCAGGAATTGTTAATGGATCAACAGTTAATTGCGCACCTGTTGAAATATTAAACGTTGGCGTAATAGTAACGGTTGATGTAATTGCCAATCCAGTATTGTCCATTTCAACCTCCAAAAGATAAAACCCAGGGTTTGATGGATCTGGAATTACTTCCATACTGTTTATTGTAATAGTTGCACACTGTGCGAAAACTGCCACCGTAGTGAGCAGGAAAAACGAAAATAAAATAGATAGCTTTCTCATAATTAGCATATAGGATTTTTTACTATGATAACCCGAACCTTGTAAAATTAAGGATTTTGATTGAATATCGATTAATTTTGAACATAATTTTCCTATTTTTTATTAAAGTTAAAAAGGAAGCCTATAAGCCGCTAACACTAAGACCTTTCACCAATTTGGGTAATAGATTTTATTGAATAAATGTGTAAATCCCATTTATTAAGCTTATCTTTAGTTAACGATTTCACCATAAAAGATGCAAGATAAGGGTAAACATGACTCGTTAGCAGGAAAGGTAATTTTAGCTGATCCACTAATGACCGATACTAATTTCAAGAAAGCGGTCTTGATAATGGCTGAGTACAGCCCTAAAGGAGCTATTGGATTTGTATTAAATAAAAAATTGAATTTTACATTAAGTGAAATAATCAACGATTCAAAATTCAATTTTGATCCACAGATTTACTTTGGAGGACCTGTTCAACAGGATAACTTATTCTTTCTACACTCTATTCGTGAGATTGTAACCGATGGAAGCTTAGAAATTGCGCCTAACCTATTTTGGGGTGGCGATTTCGAATCTCTTCAATCCGATGACTACCTTAAATATATCCGCCCAGACAATATTCGCTTTTTCTTGGGCTATTCCGGTTGGGATTTTGATCAGATAAAGGAAGAGTTAAAAGAAAATTCTTGGATAGTATCCGACAAAAAATTGGATAATTTACTGTTGCTACCTGATGAAACCATGTGGTTTGATCTCATGAAAAAAATCGGGGGCAATAAACGCATTTGGATTAATACCCCCGAACATATATTTATGAATTAAAGGCCATTTCCTTTAATCTCTCTACAAAGGTGTCCATCATGGCAGCCTTGTATTCTTTATTTTTATACTTGGACACATACTGTAATCCACTGATGGCATTTGAAACCCAGATTTCATCTGCAGCACTCAGTTCATAGTTCCTAATAGGATCATGTTTTACCGTAATTCCCAGTTCTTCCGCAACCAGCAAGACTTGTTTACGCATGATACCATCCAAGCATCCCTCTTTGGTATCTGGCGTAATAATTTCATTATCCTTGATTACAAAAATATTTGAATTCTGACTTTCAATCACATGCTGATCTGTATTTTGAATAAATACTTGGTCAACTTCAGATTCTTCAGCAAAGATGGAAGCCAATACATATAGGATTCCATTGTTGCTTTTGATAGTAGACAAATCAGATTTTGCCTTTTGATGGTCGTAGTAAATATCTGCAGAAACCCCTTTTTCAATTAATTCAAATGCAGGCTTTTCAATGGACTCACATTCTACAAGGTAATTTACAGATCTATCGCTTGGTGCATACAACCCACCCGCCTTTCTCCAAAAATTCAATCGGATACGACAAGAATTATTTAATAATCCATTTGCTTCGACTGCTTTTAGTAGAATATCATGAAGGAAGTCCATGTTTAATTCAGAAGGGATATCCATTCTTAACATGCACATACTCCCCATCACTCTGAAATAGTGGTCTTCCCAAAACAAAATGCGTCCGTTTTCACAACGCATACTTTCAAACAATCCATCTCCATAACGGAAAGATCGATTATCAGCAGATAAATTGAAGGCTTCTTCAGCGATTAATTCACCATTATAATTTAGTATTCTCTTATCCATTTTTCCTAACTAGTCTAACTAATCTATGGTTTATAAACCTAAGATTTTGCGTTTTGTAATGCCGTAATCAAAGCAATAAAGTCATCACTTTTTAGCGATGCCCCACCTATTAATCCACCGTCTACATTTTCACAGGCAAATAATTCATCTGCATTAGAAGGCTTACAACTACCACCATATAAAATAGTGCTATTGTTGGCTATTTCTGTTCCAAATTTCTCTAGTAAAAGTGCTCTTACATAAGCATGCATTTCTTCTGCCTCAGCACTAGATGCCGTTTTTCCTGTTCCAATTGCCCAAACCGGTTCATAAGCCAAAATTACCTGCTCCATTTCTACGGATGAAAGTTGAAATAAAACGCCCTCTATTTGACTTTTCACTAATTCAAAATGGCTTCCTGCTTCCCTTTCGGCCAATTGTTCACCAAAGCAAAAAATTGGTAGCATACCATTTCCTAGCACTTGCTTTACCTTTTTCAAAAGCATAGCATCATTCTCTCCCTGATACTCTCTTCTTTCAGAATGGCCAAGAATAACATATTCAACACCAATAGAATCCAACATACTAGCAGATATTTCTCCAGTATAAGCTCCCTTTTCTTCTTCATGACAATTTTGAGCAGCCACTTGGTAGCCAGTTCCATCCATCAATGAACTAAGTGAAGATAAATGAATATAAGGTGCAGCAATTATACACTTGTGGTTGCCTTCCAATTCAGGTCCTTTTTCAATAATGGCTTGACATAATTTAATACCTTCATCATAGGTATTATTCATCTTCCAATTTCCTGCAACTATATACTTTCTCATGCTCTGTTTCTTATTCTTGGATCTAACCAACTATAAATTTGGTCCACAAAGATATTAATCAATACGAATATGAACGAAATAAATAGAACGATTCCCATTACTACGGGTAAATCCATTTGTTCTAAACTCTCAACCATCAATTTACCGATGCCATCCCAGGCAAAGATATACTCTATAAATACCGCTCCAGCAAGCATTGATGCAAACCAACCCGAACTGGCCGTAATCACAGGATTTAAGGCATTCCTTAAACCATGTACTATCAATACTCTAAATTCCGACAATCCCTTTGCTCTGGCTGTACGAATATAATCTTCTTCCAATACACTTTCTAAAGAAGCTTTTGTCAATTGAGTTATCACTGCCAAGGGACGAATTCCAAGTGTAATGGCTGGTAATACCAGATTCTTCCAGGCTATATACTCTCCCCTTCCTAGATCGTCTACCTCAAATAAACTTCCAGTCATTGAAAATGAAAAGACATCCTTTAAGTAAAAACCAAAAAACCAGGCTATTACAACCGACGCAAAAAAGGAAGGAACAGCCATCCCTAGAATACTAATACCTTCTAATAAGAATTGCACCCATGCGGACTTATAAACCGTTAAAATTAACCCGAAAACAATCCCCAGTATAAAAGCGATTACAATGGCAACCATGGCTAATACAAACGTATTCAAAATTTTCCCCATCAAAAGGTCAGCCACCTTTGCATCTTGTTTCTGAAAGGACTTTCTCAAATATGGCCATTTAAGCACTAATGACCAGCTATCACCTTCTATCAATGAAGCATAACTATATTTATCTTCTGATAAATAATGAATCTTAGCAATCTCCTTTGTCCCATGTATGGAGATTGGAGAAAGGTCATTTAACCAAAAGATATATTGCTCCTCCAAGGGAAGATCGAATCCATAGCGTGCTCTAATTTTTTGTACCTGTTCTTCATTCTCATGCTGATCCAACATCATTTGCGCAGGATCTCCGGGCAAAACATTGAACAGGAAAAAAATCAAAGTGACCACCCCAAAAAGGATGGCCACCGCATGTGTAATATGTTTAAAAAACTTTTTAATAATAGCTGACTTAGTATTTCTCTGGAACGACATTATAATGCCATTTCTCTACAATGGTCCCCTTTTGAATTCTTAGAATTCCAGGATTTGATCTCACAATTGTTTTTAAAGTAGTTTCATCTGTATTAAAAACCTCCATCGGTATTCCTTGATTCTCTACAAAACTGGTCCCTTTTTCTAAATTGGAAGCTGTCAAGACAATCACTTTCTGATTTGCTTCTAAAGCTCCTCTTATATATCCGTGAATTTTTTCCCAACCTTCTGCCTTCGATTTATCAAGGTTATATGAAATTACTATAATAACGTCTTCCATTTCTAAGACTTCTTCAGTAAGTTCGTAACCATCTATATCTGAAATAGAAAAATCATGAATTGGAGGTTCATATCCTTTTGCAACCAAAACTGGTTCTTTATCCGAAAGGTATTTCCAATTGGTATCTGACCAATCAATTTCTGTCATTTTCACCTTCTTCAACTCACCGGTGGTTATATGCTTCATAAAGACCATGTACTGATCTTGTGGAGCACCCTCAGGAATCGTCATTTCAGTTGTGATATTGGCTTCCAATTTATACGGTCTATAATCTTTTATTGGCAAGTAACTATAAGTATACATAGTAAATGCCAAGGAGGTAATTGTAGACATCCATATAATGCTTCTTGCTCTTGCACTAGAAGAATTATAATAATTCATCAGGATCCATCCCAAGCCAAATATCAAGGCTGAAAAGGCAATTGGGAACCACCAACTAAAGGTCCAAATAGAGAAGAAAGCAATCAAGGCCAAGGTTATAAGCAAAAGTTTTCCTGCTAACTTCTTATCCTTAAACGATTCATCTAAACGTCTAAAAAACAAAATTAGTATGAATAATAATAAGATAACATCCTTGGTAAAAGATTGCCAAGGCGTAAATTTTAAAGCATCTCCAAAACAACCACAATCTGTCACTTTATCAAAATAGGCCGAGTAAAAAGTCAATCCTGAAAAGAAAAGAATCATTAATAGTAATGCCCAAGCATTTAATTTAGGCTTAATCCCAAGAATGGCATTTAAACCCAATACAATTTCTGCTACACACATCACTATCGCAATAGTTAGGGCATAAGGCATCAAAAATGGGATATCAAAAACAGCTTCGGAGAAATACTCCTCTAATTTGAATGAAAAACCAACTGCATCATTGGCTTTAATCAATCCAGAAAGAATAAATAATCCTCCAACGAAAACTCTAGAAAACGACAGTATTGACTTCATAATATTAGGATAAATTTTCTTCTAAACGAATAAGTGCAAATACGGCATAATTGAACATATCCTGGTAATTAGCATCCAAACCTTCTGATGCTATTGTTATACCTTGATTATCTTCAATTTGTTTTACACGCAATAATTTCTGAAGGATTAAATCTGTAATCGAAGAGATTCTCATTTGTCTCCAAGCCTCACCATAATCATGATTTTTAGCAATCATAAGATCGCGAATTTCTTGACTATGCTTCGTATATTCAGTAATGGCCTCGTCCGGTGTCATATCTATATCATCTACCACGCCTTTCTCCAATTGGATCAAAGCAATAATAGTATAGTTTACTATGGCTATAAATTCACCATGTATTCCTTCATCTACTAGCTGAACACCTTTATTCTCAATACTTCTAATTCTAGAAGCTTTGATATAAATTTGATCTGTTAGTGAAGCCAAACGCATCACACGCCAGGCACAATTATAATCTTTTAACTTACGGCTAAAAAGGTCCTTACATCTAGCAACAATATCATCATACTGCTCCATAGTCCCCATATCTTTAAAGATTTTTTCTGCTGTCAACATTGTTATTTTTTATCCTGCTAAAATTAATAATTTCTAACGAACCAACTCTTCTAGAATGAAGCAGTTGAAAGCTTTAATCTCGTAAATACCTTTTTGGTGTACAATGGGAAATCTGCACCTTGCAACCATCCATAATATCCTCCATCTGAAGCGAAAACGTCTATTACCTTTTTCCCTTTGTGTTTACCGAAGTTAAAACATTCTTCACCTTTGCCATTGTATACTATCAATCCAGCAAAATCTACATTGCGCTTATTATGCGATGAGAATTTTGAGAGGAATTCCATATCATTCTGCAGGTTGTCATATTTATCCAACTGAGACTTCAGGACTTCATAGGTTGCTAATGTATCGGCTTCTGCACCGTGAGCGCCTTCTAATACCTTATCGCAATAAAATTTATAGGCAGCGGTAAGTGTTCTAGGTTCTTGTTTGAAAAAGATAGTTTGAACATCTACTAACTTTCTGTTTTGAACGTCCAACTCAATCTCTGTTCTTAACAATTCTTCAGCCAATAATGGGACATCAAATCTATTTGAATTATAACCGGCTAAATCAGCATCCTGGATAAATTTAAATATCTCCTTTGCCAATTGTTTGAAAACAGGTTTATCTGCAACCATGTCATCTGTGATGCCATGAATATCTGATGACTCTTTTGGAATGGGTATAGTGGGATTCACCACCCAGGTCTTTATTTCCTCTTCACCATTAGGAAGTACTTTTAAAGCACTCATTTCAACTATCCTATCCTTTGCTATATTCGTTCCCGTTGTTTCTAAATCAAAAAAGACAATCGGTTTCTTAAGACTCAATTCCATTGAAGGTTATTTTGCGTGTTTTATCCTCACAAATATATTTTTTTCCAAGGCTAGAAACAATTATAATTCTGACCTAAATGAAACTAATTTGAGAATTTGCCTTAAGCCCTTATTTTAAGGTGCTTTTGAGAATATTAATTTTGGTTAACCAACCAAATGCAATAGAATTATGGCACCTAAATACGCAATCATACAATACCATGACTTTTTTTGTTTTTCCCTTCTTCTTGGCTTCTTTCTCTAATTACTGAAATTGAATGACCATAAATCAATCAAATTTTTCATAAAAAAACCCAACTCAAATAATTGAGTTGGGCAAGAAATATGATCTTCATGTAGAATACGCTACTAGTCTTCAACCAATCTTACTAAATAATCACCACATTATTTGTTTAATTCGATCAACCCCGCCTTTATTTGGAAAAATTTATACACGGCAATCAACATTCTAGTTGGCAATATTTACTTTGAAAACCACATTCTATTTTTCTTTAATCGGTGATAGTATATATTACAATCACTGTTGCAACTTCACCACTCATTGATTCTAAATCTGTCATATTGCCTTCATAATCTAATTTATAGGTTAATTTATGCCCATTGGAAGTACCATCACCTGTAAAGGCCGTTCCAATACCCGTTAAGATATAAGAAGGTGTTTGGGACGGCATTACCGTTTCTGTAGGAATACCTAAATCTCCATCCCCTGCCCCACTATGTGCCGAAGCAATAAGACTTATCGCAAGACCAGGAACTTCCAAATTCGAATTGGTATGAACACTGATAGATCTGGATGCACCAGACTGACTTACCAAAGAGGTATAATTCAACCATAAATCATCATTTTGCTCATGAATTTGAAAACTTTCTCCAGCTTCTACATCTGGGTTATCAATTTCAAAGCTAATATCGACCCCTTCCGTAGATTCGATATCAATCAAAGCTATTTCTGGAAAGACGATAGTTAAGTTGTGTGAGCTAGTATTTGCATCCTGCGCGAACAGAAAACAAATACTAGACAACCACAATAATAAAATAATATGTTTACTGAATTTTAGCAATAAATAAGTTTAATTAATAATGGTAATTTGATAAATGATAATCGTAATAAGAATAATGATATAAGAGAATAATATGTACTAAATATAGGCTTTAATTCTCCAAAAACAAATCGTAAATATTACAAATGATATTATTAATATAAAATTAACAAATACTATTCATGGCTATATTTTTACCATTCGTCGATGATTTACTACCGTTCACCGAAACATATTACTAGATTTCAACGAATTGCGACTTTCACAAAACCAACGAATGTTGATGTTTTGGAGTAGGGAATGAATGAGAATTAATTTTTAATTAATATTAAAAAAAAATAAACTTAACAGGAAAAACTGCTGATTTATGAAACTATATGGACTAATTATGGTAGTTGGGAAAACATAAATAAGATAGAATAAAATATCCTTTATAGACCACAGATGAAATGGTCTCCTTGACACACTGGTTAAATAATAAACAACAATACAATCTACCTATTGCTTTGGGACATTTAAAAACAATTAATTGAGTATCCTCCTTTCACTAATTGTAATAACCCACCTTGAGCCATACACGGTAAGAATAAACTTTATTTGAAAATAATATCAAAATCGCTTCACTTAGAAAGAAAATCCTCGCCATAAAAATTGACCTTCAGCCTAGTTTTCTGTATCTTTAATAGACAATGATATCTCATTAAGCATTTACAATAATTGATAATTACTACCCCCACTAAAAGGCCCATTACTTGTTGAGCTAATTGGTCCTTTAGACTTGAAAGAAAAGCATTCAACTAAATGGAAAATACAGCATTAAACATACTCGTATTAGAAGGTGGTGGTTCAAAAGGTGTGTATACTATTGGTTTATTAAAAGAACTGGAGAAAGCATTAGGAGCCCCCCTCTACAAGCATTTTGGACTTATCTACGGAACTAGTACCGGATCCATAATTGGAGCGCTAATCGCCTTAGGACATTCCATGGAAAGCATAGAGCAATTATACCTAGCGCTTGTTCCCAAAATTATGACTCCCAAAACAAGGTCTGGAAAAAGTAAGGTTTTGCTGGATGAAACTCAAAAGGTATTCAAAGGATTGACATT
The DNA here is from genome assembly GCA_913063375.1 of uncultured Flavobacteriales bacterium. GTDB lineage: Bacteria > Bacteroidota > Bacteroidia > Flavobacteriales > CAJXXR01 > CAJXXR01. Next base: position 93,278 of record CAJXXR010000007.1, read on the forward strand.
CGAGGATTTTAAAACCAATATTGGGATTGTAGCCATGGACTATGAAACTCAAATGCCCATTATTTTTAAAACGGACCAAATTCAATCTAATGGTGACCTTGCAGGATATGGTTGTACCATTGCACAAGCTGTGCGCAGCTCATGTTCTGCCTACCCTTTCTTTGAAAAAATAAAACTAAAAACTGAAAAGCTTGGGGCCATCAATGTAGTAGATGGAGGTTTTATTGCCAACAATGCCGTTTTGTATTCTATAGCGGATGCTAGCAATGTATTGGGTATAAAAACCTCCAATATGCATTTACTCAATATTGGCGTTGGACATTATACTGAGCAAACCTCAGGGATCTTTCCTCGAATCATTAAAAGAATTGGTTTATTTACCTTTATTGAAAGGGTCCTTCGTGCAAATACAAATAGCAACCTGATGGTCTCCCAATTGCTTTTCCCGAACTTAAACATGGTACGTATATCCGAATCATTTTTAGACCCAATCCATGGTACGTTTATGTTTGAAGCAGATGTTCAAAAGCTGGAAGGCATGTTACAATTAGGCCGCCGCTCCTATCTGAAAAATGAACAAGAAATACTAAACCTAATCCAACAAAACACTGAGTTTATAAACGGTTCTTCCCCATTTAATGAGGAATTAAAGATAGGTAGTTAAGGAAGTCTTAAATATCAATCCTTTACTTTTTTTAAATGTAATTCTCCGGGGAGGTACTCATTCCAAATTGTATTGTATTCAGAATCAATTCTCGAATAATTAATCCTTAATGAATCTCCACTTACATAATTTATATTAATCTTAAACTTATTAGGTACTTCAATAGAACCATCTTTTATATGATAGTGAAGTTCCTCTCTTTCCAATGCATTATTTTCAAAGACTAATTTGTCTGTAGATTCTAGTATCAAATAATTCCCAGTGCTGTAATAGGTGGTATCAAATTTCTGATCCCCATTTGGATTGTACAAAGGATCCCCAAACCAATGAACATTATAGTCCAATTCCCACTTCCCTATGGCTTCTTCTGGAATCTGTTCTATATAATCTGATTTACATCCTATTAGAATTGTGAATGCGAATAGGCTTGATATTAAATATTTCATTGATAAGGATTTTTAAAATTGAATATTTGAGTTGGACATTATTCTGAACCTAATCCAACAAAACACTGAGAGTATAACCGGTTCTAACACTTAATAAAGAATAAAACATAAGTAGCCAACTATCATTCATTTACTTTTACTAGCTCTAGTATTCCAGAAAGTGACTCTCCAATAATTGGACTGTATTCCAAATCTATTTTCTCATATTCAATCCTAAGCGTATCTTCTTCTATAGATGTAATATGAATGCTAAATTTGTTGCGAACTACTATCATTTCATCCTTCATAAAATAGTGACATTCCTCCCGTTCTAATGCACTATTTTCAAAAACTAAATTGTCATCCGATTCTAGTATGATATAATTTCCAGGAGTATAAGACGTAGTATCAAATACCTTTGGTGTTCCATTTAAATAAAAGATAGGCTGCCCCATTCCTTGATAGCGTACCGCTCTAAACTTCAATTCCCACTTCCCAATGGCTTCTTCTGGAATCTGTTCTATATAATCTGACTTACATCCTATTAACGATGTAATTACTATTAGACTTGATATTAAATATTTCATTGATAAGGATTTTTTAAATAGGATTGGAAGATATGAAAAAAATTGACATAGCAGTTTAATCTACTTACTTTAAACAATCAAAACTGGGTAACCCCCACTCTCTAATCAACAATTACCTACACAACAATGAAAGCCCAAATAAATTTATTTTCTCATAAAGTTTAATTATATTTAACTGAATACAATGAAATTAAAATCAGGGAGTCCCCAATTATTTATGTCCCACAATAATCATTAAACTACCATGAATACAATTAACAATGATCTTCAACAAATAATAGATTATTCTCACAAATTTGCAAAACACATGCTAATCCGTAGCGGAGAATACTTTCCTTTCGGCGCACAAATTAATATGCAAGGTGACCTAGCAAGTATTGGTTATGAGGATGAAGAATCAGACATCCCTAATAGTGAAGAAGTGATCAGTGAATTATCCAAGGCATTAAAAGATCAATTAGACGTTGAAAATATAAGAGCTTACGGAATTACATCCCATGTAATCATCGCCATCAATCAGGAAGGAGACAAATCGGATGCTATTATGGTAGATATCCAACATAAAGATGATGCTATACCTTTATACTGTTTCCCCTACCATTGGACGGCAAATAGGGATTTGATATTTGGAGAAAGCTTTGTGATGAATAGGGAGTATATGAGCGCATAGTTCTTTTTATCACGCCTTAAATTCACCTTTATAAAATGTTACATTTGGATTTGGTATGCATTAAATATTAATACCTTTAACAGATAATCCATGTCCTTAAAATTCATCTTTAGCCAATTTTTCTTTTCCATAGGAATTATACCTATCAGTTAAGTTAACAACTAAGTTTGTGATGCTTCCATAAGGATGAGAAATGAGTATAAATATTTCCTGAGTAGAATAAAAAGAATAAATGAACATAAGCCCCATTCCAAAACTAAATACTGAACGACTTTTTTTACGAAAAATCGAAATCTCAGATCTAGATACATTATTTTTCTTGAGAACAGACAAAATAGTGAACCAATACATTGAAAGACCAGAAAGTAGAAGAATTAAAAACAAAGCAGATGCCGAGGTTTTTATTCTGAAAACTTTAAAAGAAATGGAAAATAACAAATCCATTACCTGGGCTATTTGTTTGAAAGAGGATGCTCAAATGATTGGAAGTATCTGTCTATGGAACTACTCAGAAGATCTTCAAAAAGCTGAAGTAGGTTACGATCTTAACCCACAGTTTCACAATAAAGGAATCATGGGAGAAGCCTTGAAAATGGTAATCCAATTTGGTACTGAAAGTTTAAACTTTAAAACCATTGAAGCCTATACCGATACAAATAACATGGGTTCAAAAAGGCTACTGGAAAAAAATGGGTTTCAATTGAATTCGGATAGAAAGGATGAAGGGAATTCCAGGAATGTGATTTATGCGTTCAAAACTAATTAAGCCCATTCGTTCTTCTATGAAATATAAATATCCCATTTTTAGTGTCTTTCTGCTATGGGCGCTTTTGTCCTATGCTCAAAGTTTTGAAATCCCAAGCTCCTTTAAACACCTAAAACAAGTCTCAAATTTTGACTATATAGATGGCTATGTTTTCACGCATTCGGAAGTAGACACCAACGTTCGTTCAATAAAACTTGATCATTATTCAAATGAATACTCAGATGTTTGTTTCCCCATATGTTTTATTAAAATCAACAAAAAGGATGAAGATAAAACTTTAGTTGTATTCGAACCTGGACCAAGTATGGATCCAGAATTTGTTTTTTATAAAAAGGAGGAAAACAAGTTTAAATATTTATTTAGACTGGGGGGTCAAGAATTATACATTCCGGGAAATGGAAACTTATATATCGTAGGGTTATATAATAATATGTACACCAAAAAATGGAAATACACAGTAGAAAATGATCTAGTTTATGAAGTAAAACAACCTTATTATGAAGTTGGTTTAAAAACAATTTGCGTACAAAGTATTCAGCTCTTCTCAGATCAACAATTCACTGAAGTTTTGGCAACTTTACCAGCCAAATCAGAAATTGAAATCATTGCTGCTAATTCAACAGATGACCATTATTTAATTAAATCCTCTTTTGGTTTATTAGGTTGGTGGAAATATGAATTTGACTATGGTTCATTAAAACGAAGTGCGATTCCTGCACTATATTATCATGGGGATTAATAATTTTGATAACGTATAAAAACAGATTTGCTATGAAAAGAATATTAATACTACTATGCTTTCTACTATTACCCTTCTCCTCTTTCGCTCAAATGACCCTGGGCGAATACATTGAGAATGTAACTTGGATTAACGAGCATCCTTCAACGAGAGAGGATGAAGAATATGTTACTAAAACAGCTGAGATATTAAAATTTCAATTATTTAATTACCCCAATTTGAAAATCAATGTCGGTGGAACAAAAGAGTTATACAATGAACTTAAAGATCATAAATACAAAGATTATCTTCAAATAATCTACTCTTTTAATCACATGCATTATTCCGTGATCCATAGAAAATCCAACAATTTGAAAGCCTCTTTATTTGCCATGCGTAAAACCATAGGTTCCTATTTATTGATACTTGCAGAAAATCCAGACATGAGAATTGAAACGCTCGATAACTACAACCAAATGGCCGATAAAGAATTGAAAAAGGTATTGAGAAAACTAATTTAGAATAGTAGGAGGTTTATTCTATCCCAATTACACGTCAGTCTGTGTTTTCCATGACACCTACAAAAAAAGCATCCATAAAATTCAAACCAAGATAATAAAGCATGGATAAATCAAATTATTTCTCATCTAGGGTAAAACAAAAAGATTCCAATACCCTCAGACAAATAGCACTTACGGAAGATGAATATAGTAAATCTATGGTGCTTGCTTCACTATGGGAATTAGCGCAAAGAGAAGACCTAAATGAAGCACTCAAAAACAAACTAGTTGAATTGGAGCTAGCCGAGGATAAAGATTCTGCTAAAAATGAAAAGTCAAAAGTCAAGCAGCCCTTTTTTCTGAACTCGCTGCCATTTACCATTAAGATCGCTGCAGCATTAACAATATCCGTATTTCTATTTGAATTAATAGGATTTGTTTTTCTAGGCCAATCAACATCGGTAAACTTCTCTGGACTAAAAATTCCTGGCTCATTTATATCTTTAGCTTCAGGAATCTATCTTTTAACAGGGCGCAGATTAGCCAAATTTATCTTTTTAGTTGTCTTCACCTGTTCAACTTTATTCTATTTCGCAGCAGGTATAAGCTTGAATCCAATTCATATATCACAACAAATTGTAATTATAGGGGCTTTTGTTTTTGTGCTATTACCTAAAAGTACAGATTGGTATCGAACCTATTAAAGAACTATTAGCATAAAGAAGGTCTATATAAAATGGAAAATACACAATATAAAAAAGGTAATACCAAATAGCTTAATCAGGAATATGGTTATTGAATTTGGGGTATTAGTTTTATACCTATACTATCATCAATGCTGAAGGTTAAAGAAATGAAAAGGAAGAATTTAATCATTTTAGGAATCATATTTGGTTTCTATTCCTGTAAAAATGAACCTGAATCAGATTCAAATAATACTCTAATAAAATCCTTAATTAGTCCAAAAATCAAAAAAGAAAAGCCCTGTAAATGCAACTTTGAAACTTATCTAGAATATTTGAATTCAGTTCCAATTTATGAAAAAGCAGACACACCCATTGTAAGTAACTTCAAATTTGAAGATGATCCAGAATATGATTTTGGAGGTGGGTTTTTATTTAAAAATTCAAAAGATGGATTTTTACAAATTGGTAAAGACCCTTTCTATCCAGCCATGGAAAATTTATGGGTTCATCATACAAATATAAAAATTGGAACAACCAACTACGATGGCTCAAAGATCCCTATATATCAGGACCCTAAAGTAGAATCAATAATCGTTGAATATATAGTAGGAGAAAACTATTTTGACGCTTGGGCTTGTAACGGGCAATGGGCACTAGTAGAGTACAACGGTATCTTAGGATGGCTCTCTCCCGAATATCAATGCAATAATCCTGTAACTAATTGTAATTGAAAGAAGATCAATAACCTTATTAACCAAAAAAAGCCTACTAATCATTTAGTTGGCTTTTTTGATGCTCGTTTTACCATACAAATTCACCCTTTCTTTAATGCACGGAATTAACAAACTATAATTCCACCCCTCCCCAAATACAGTCAATCCAAAATATACCCATAAACTGGTATTGACTCATAAAATATCATACGCTAATTTTAATTCACCATTTTAGGATCAGATTCAAACAGTCTCACAGCGTATAAACCATCCTTAGGACTATTCCCATTTATCACAACGTTTATAGTCAACACCCAATCCTAAATAATTAAAATATATAACCAATTTTTAGCTAAAATGAAAAAAAACAAAGCATTTCACCCATTGAGAAAATTGATGATCAATGGAAATCCAAACCGTGTAAAATCAACACAAATTGTTAGTTCACCACTTGAAGCATATTTAATAAATCACCACATTTCAGCAAAAGCCTATCAAAATTTTGTATCCAGTATCTTGGGAGAAGTTGTAACCCCTTTTTCATGTGACTATGACGAAGCAAGAAAAGAAAGTGACAATGCTTATGATAAATATCCCTTATTCATCACCTATTGTGAATCTTCTGCAGACGTTATAGCTTCTATACAATTTTGTAAGAGTCAAAAATTAGAAGTATGTGCTAGGGCTGGAGGGCATAATACTGCCGGTTATTCGGTACTCAATGGCCGAATGGTAATAGATGTGTCTAGAATCAAAGGAATATATGTGGACCCAGAAGCTATGGTTTCCCATGTGGGCGCTGGAGTTAACTGGGGTGAATACAATCATGAACTGAATGCTTGGGGATTACACAATCCTGGTGGTAGCTGTAGCGGCGTTGGAATGACAGGATATACCCTTGGTGGTGGTTACGGATACACAAGTATGCGATGGGGAATTGCATGCGACAATCTACTAGAAGTAACCATGATTACAGCGAATGGTGAACTCGTTACAGCGAATACAAAAAACCACAGTGAACTATTATGGGCACATAGAGGAGGTACTGGAGGGAACTTTGGAATTGTAGTTGGTTTAAAATACCAACTTTATAAATTGAAAGAAGTATGGCCACTTGAAATTAATTGGACCATAGATGAAGCCGCAGAAGTATTGACTACTTGGCAAAATGAAATGACCAAAACCCTAAAAGATACCAAACTAGGCTTATTGGGCTTCTTAGCAGCTGTAGAACAAGATAAACAAACAGATACCGGGGAACATTATAAAGTAACTGTACCCTATTTCTGTATCCGCGGAATATATTCTGGAGAAAGTGCAGAAGCTGGTCAAAAGGCCTTAGCTCCCCTATTAGAAATTGGTAATCCTACCTATCCATCAGGGCCACTTTGGCAAAACACCATTGATTATGCAGATGCCAATGAACATTTGTTGGACAATGTTGAAGGCGTTATTCCAGACACTATAAAAGAAACCAAAAGGTGTGCCTATGTAAATGATCCACTTACTAAGCAGCAATATCAAAAGATGGTGGACTATTTCAAAACAAGTCCTAGTGTTTACAATATTGTTTCTATGGAGCCTTATGGAGGCGCTATTAATAAGGTGCCAGCAAATGACACTGCTTTTGTACATCGAAATGCCTATTTCGATATTTTCACAGACTCTTTTTGGATGAATGACGATGAGAAAAAGGAAGCTTTCGAATGGTTGAAAAACTACTACGAATCTGATGTCATGAAAGATTTATGGTCTGATATGTATTATCAAAATTACCCCAACTCAGAATATAAGGATTGGAAACATGGCTATTTTGGTGAAAACTACGAAAGGCTTCAAAAAATAAAAAGAGATTGGGATCCGAAGAATTTCTTCAATTTCCCACAAAGTATACAACCATAAAACCATGTAAAAAAGCAGTGATTCATTTTTCTAGAATCACTGCTTTTTACTTTTGAAATACCAGTATATTTCTTAGAATATTTTGATAACTCACCGAATTCAGGGAGGGGAGAAATTGTAATTCAAGATAATCATAAAAATAAACAATATGTTAACCACACTGAAACAAAAAAACATAAACCACTAAACTACAGACAAACACACCTCAACCAACAAACTGTAAGAATCCAAAAATTAATAAAAGGAAACAACACAATTGCAAAATAAATTACAAATAGCAGGCTTCATTTAACTTTTTAATATTTACAAATTACATAAATAGGTAGATTAAAATATACCAAGATAAAGGGATTGAATCCTACTATTGTTAAAATTATCTTTAGATCCATTATAGTTCAAAAAATCAGCTAATAACAACCAAACAAAAACGACCATGAAAACAAGGCTTAGAAAAATGAATGTGCCTATTAAGGTTTTAGGTAGTCTTCTAATTTTTTCAACAAGTTGTACTTCACCACAAAAACAATCCATGAAAGCATCTGTGGGTACACCTCAAGAAACGGAAACCAAAACAGTTTCACTAATGGGAAAAAGAGGAATTGTAAAACATTCTTTTGAGGATGAACTTAAACCCTTTCAAAATTCTTATTTAACATTACCTGCAAATTATACGGGACCTTCTTTTGAATTGAAACACGATTACCCCGAACATGCTTCAAAAGGAAAAAAACATCCATGGAAAGCGGTTACTAAAGACGGAAGGATCACAAAGAAAAATGCCAATGACTATGTATTGGCGCTGAAAGAATATGTCTCAGCTGATATGGAAAAAATGCTTTTTGATTACGAAAATTGGAATCAAAAAAAAGCACAATGGTGGGAATCTATTTGGTTGGGATCTCAACGTGAACCTATCCATGGAATGTATGTGGGTTCAGGTTTTGCAGCACATACCTTATCACCACAGCAAGTTGACCTTACAACCTTTGTATTTACGCTTTACGACAGGACTTCTGCCGTTACCTTGAACAATATTTGGGGAACAGATCTGAAGAATGCCGAACAACCAAATTTAAGCTCTGCTGAAGCCGCACAATTTGCTGAAGGAAGTGTTATCATCAAATATGCCTTTGTAACGGCTGATGGTGAACAATGGCCAGATATGGATGGTGCAGCAACATGGACCATTTATACAGACGTTGACCCAGCAACAGGGGCACCTACTGGAAATCAACCCCAAATGATGGATCTTTCATTGATGCAATTTGACATTATTGTAAAAGACAGCAAGGCAGCACCAGAAACGGGTTGGGTATTCAGTACATTGGTATATGATAAGGATGCTCCTGGAAAAAATGCCTGGGATAAAATGGTTCCTCTAGGTGCAACTTGGGGAGACAATCCAGATATTATTTCTGTAGAAGGTAGTGCTGTAGAAGCACCTGTAAAAGTAAATAAAATGCTTTCGCAAAATTGGATCAATATGAATACGCCAGACTACACTAGATCAACACTTGGATGGGATGGTAGACTTTCTGGGCCCAACGATGGTGCAGTAGTTAATAATGCTACAACAACAACTGGTGTAAAATATGATAACTTGGCTTCTGCTGGGTGTTTAGGCTGCCACAGTTCTGCACAATACACATTCGAATCATTCTTATTACCTGGTTATACTGATGATAATGGACTTACCATGTACAATCCAGGATCTGATGAATGGATGAAATGGTTCCAAAATAGAGATGGGAAATTAGCCATGGACCCAGGAAAGGGTCAAATTGGACTAGATTATGATATGGTTACAGCCTTTAAAGCTATTCCATTATGGCAAGAGGCAATGGATCAAAAAAACACCGTACTTTCTAAGAAATAATTTTTTACCCTAAGAATAGACTAAGTCCACTAATTTATATTAGTGGACTTTTTTATTTTGTATCAACATAGGTAGCCAAACCCTATCTCAAATAGGCTCAATAATCTATATTTAAATCAATCTCCTAATTTCTATCATATTTTGCTCCCTAAATAAATGCTAATATGCAAGTCCATTCAGAAATGTAAAATTTATACAGCGAATTATGAAAATGCATATAAAACCCAATAGTCTAGATTGGCAAAATGGAAAAATAGAAGGGTTCAGTGGTAAGAATTTAATCCAGATGGGAAATGGTGGATTAAAATTAGTAAAGGTAGAAGCCCATGCCACCTACCCCACTCACCTCCACCCCAACAAGACAGAATATGTTTATGTATTGGAAGGAAATCCAACCATCAAAATTGAATCTCAAGTTTTTGAAGGTGTAAAAGATGACTTCTTTATTTTACCTCACTCCATTGCCCACAGCATAGAAAATAATACCGCCACAGAATGTAAACTTTTGGTTGGGCAATTGGTAAATAATATTATCTAATAGCATGTAAAAAGCATTTTTTTTTGTTTTAAAAAATTGAAATTCACTGAATTCAGGGATTATCTTGTGTTTGGTTCAGAATTTTTTCAGAAACTCCTTTTGTATTTTTAACTACAATACAAAACCCAAAAAGTAAAGTATTGACACTGCAAACAACCGTAGCTCCTTACCCTATTAATCTAATAATTACAATAGTTATATAAATCTAATTATATAATTTGAACTAAAACTTATTACAATTATTACATGTAAAATACATAAATAATACTATATTCACACAATTATCATATCCAATTAGTATTATAATGTTCTATTTATCCAAAAAACTAAAGGCTTCAACCTGCCTATTAATATTGCTTTTACCTATTGTTGTAAAGGCGCAATTTTCACTCCCAGACACTATTATCGTCTGTGGAGATTCCCCTATTGAAATAGTCATGGATTATGGGGTTAGTACTTACAATATTTTAGCAGATATAGACAGTACCAACTTCACAACTTTAAATCTTGCTAATGATAAATTTAGTCCAAAGATAACTTTAGACTTTAGCTTTGAATTTTACGGCATCGACTATACGGAAATAGTACTATCCTCCAATTGTTTTCTTTCCTTCAATCAAGAATATCATCATGCTTTTACCCCACTCACTATAGACATAGCACTTCCAAATTCAAGCAATACTATTAGTGCCAACAAAGTGAAAAATGCAATTTTAGCTCCCTGGCATGATATAGACCCTAGTCAAGGCGGAACCATAGATTATGCAACTATTGGGACTTCCCCCAACAGAATTTTTATTGCTAGATGGATGGATGTACCGCATTATAATTGTACAGAAATAACTACCTGTTCGGCTATATTTCTATATGAAAATGGAGATATTATTGAAACCCATATTGCAGCAAAACCTACCTGTACTACTTGGAATACAGGGCAAGCCATTCATGCCCTTCAAAACGATTCAGGTACCGTTGCCGAAATTGTAACGGACCCATACAACAATTTAGAACGAAATTATCCCAATAGCTGGACTAGTGGATTGGAAGGGGTTCGATTTACTCCAGATAGCCTGAATGATTATACCCATAATTTTATTGACTTCATACCTTTTGTGCCAGTTTCAGATATTAACTGGACCAATGCTATAGGCGATTCCATAGGATCGGGTGACTCCATTAGTTGGGATCCTTCAGATTACTTTAATGATGTAGATATTATTTATATAGAATCACCTTTATGCTCTACAGATCTTATAGACTCCATTGTCCTTATTTCTGATCCTTCTTTAGCTATTTCCGGACCAATTGACCCCTTATGTATAAGCGCTGAAGACAGCCTGAGTATAAATGTTGGTTATGCAGATTCAATTCTATGGAACACCGGAGAAACTACAGATAATATCGCTGTTCAATATGAAGGTGATTACTCTGTCCAAATTTTCTTAGATAGCTGTATATTTTACGATACGCTATCAATAGAAGTCGTTGATACAAACATCCTTGAACTTGGCCCTGATTTAAACATCTGTTTTGGGGACAATATTTTATTAAACGCAAGTCATCCTTCTGCAAGTTATTTCTGGCAAGATGGATCTACAGACAGTATATTTAACGCTACAGAAACTGGCTTATACACTGTTGATTTAACGCTCAATAATTGTACTTTTTCGGATAGCGTTTATATTACGGTTACCCCATTCCCTATTTCAAATCTAGGTGCAGACAGCCTTCTATGTGATGGAGATAACATCATTTTAGATGTCTATCAATCAGGAGCCAATTATATATGGCAAGATGGATCAACCAATAGCAATTATATTGTTTCTCAAGCGGGTATATATTCTGTAAGTATAGCAATAAATGGCTGTGTTTCATATGACACCGTTGAAATAAGCTATTCTCCTATTCCTATTATTGATTTAGGTTCCGACCAAACTATATGTCAAGGAGAAAATATAAGCCTAAATGCATTTTTTCCAAATGCTAGCTATACCTGGCAAGATGGATCTACAGACAGTATATTTAACGCTACAGAATCGGGATTATACACTGTTGATTTAACGCTCAATAATTGTACTTTTTCAGATAGCGTTTATATTACGGTTACCCCATTCCCTATTTCAAATCTAGGTGCAGACAGCCTTCTATGTGATGGTGATAACATCATTTTAAACGCCTACCAATCAGGAGCCAATTATATATGGCAAGATGGATCAACCAATAGCAATTATATTGTTTCTCAAGCGGGTATATATTC
>CAJXXR010000008.1 GCA_913063375.1 uncultured Flavobacteriales bacterium
TCCGAACAGAGAAGTTAAGCCTACCAGCGCAGATGGTACTGCATTTATGTGGGAGAGTATGTCGCCGCCATTCTTATAAAGGTCCTGATTCTAACGAATCAGGACCTTTTTTTTTGTGCCCTAAAATCAGATATGAACTTGATTATATATCCATTTCCATTGGAAATATTTACATTTGATAAAAAAAACATTGACTAGGTATTTTATACGTTTTGCATACAATGGTAATAACTATCACGGCTGGCAAATACAGCCCAACGCTACTGCTGTACAAGAAATTCTCAACCGTGCAGTATCTCTTCTTTCTCGAGAAAAGATATCTGTCGTTGCTGCGGGACGAACAGATGCAGGTGTTCATGCAAAAGAAATGTATGGTCACATTGATTTCCAAAATTTCATTCCGGACGAAAATTTCATATTCAAGCTAAATAGTTTTTTACCAAAGGATATTTCAATTTATGAAATCCGAAAGGTTAGACAGGATGCTCATGCGCGTTTCGACGCAACGAGTAGACGATACGAGTATTGGATAAGCACTAGAAAAGATCCTTTTATGCAAGGGAAGGCTTGGATGTTTTATAAAGATATGGACCTTGATAAAATGAATGAAGCTGCTAAATTACTGTTAGGTAGGCATGATTTCGAATCTTTTTCTAAAACACACAGTGATGTCAATAATTTTTTCTGTACTGTTGAAGAAGCTGAATGGGTAGTTAGAGACCATTATTTTGTTTTCTATATTAAAGCCAATCGTTTTTTAAGAAATATGGTTCGTGCTATTGTTGGGACCTTAGTGGATGTTGGTTTAGGCAAAATGAGTTTGGAAGAACTTCAAATGGCTATTGATGCAAAAGATAGAGGTAAGACTGGAACATCTGTTCCTGGTGAAGCCTTGTACCTTTGTGAAGTGAATTACCCTGATTCAATATATGAATAAATGGCAGTAGAAAAAGAAAATAAAGTCTTTGAATGGCACTTCCTTAGAAGGTTGTTTAAGTTCGTGAAACCTTATAAATGGGTCTTTCATGGCTGTGGGTTTGTAACTTTTTTACTAGCTGTATTTGCTGTAGTAAGAGCCTATTTGGTGAAGTATGCATTCGACTATTCTATTGTAGAACCAGATATGGATGCCTTGTATAACTATACGTTGGTGATGCTTGGTTTTCTTTTAATGGAGTCAATATTGCAATTTCTCTTTAGCTATTATGCTGGTTGGTTGGGTCAAATGGTTATAAAAGATATTCGACTTGATTTAAAGAAACATTTGTTAAAATTCCAAATTTCATATTTCGACAATACACCTATTGGAACCCTTGTAACTCGTGTCATTTCTGATATTGAAGCCATTGCAGCGGTGTTTTCTCAAGGGGTTCTGACCTTTATTGGTGACCTTTCCAAAATTGTCTTGATAGTTGGTTTTATGTTTTATACAGACTGGAAACTAACCTTAACTTGTTTAGTCGTATTTCCGCTGTTATTGGTTGCCACAAAGTTCTTTCAGAAATTTATGAAAGCTTCTTTTGAAGATGAAAGAACAGCCATTTCGAAATTGAATACATTTGTTCAGGAGCATATCCAAGGAATGAATATTATTCAAATTTTCAATCGAGAAGAGGCTGAATTAGATAAGTTTAAAGACATAAATGCTGAACATAGAGATGCTACCATTCGATCCATTTGGTATTTCTCCATATTCTTGCCAATCATAGAGATATTCTCCGCTATAGCTTTAGGTTTGTTAGTTTGGCAGGGTGGAATAATGGTTGCTGTAGGAGCAGATATTATTCTTGGAGATATAATTTTATTTATCTTATTAATCAATATGTTATTCCGTCCTGTACGTCAATTGGCGGATAGAATAAATACCATTCAACGTGGAGTGGTCGCTTCAAAAAGGGTATTTAATTTACTCGACTATAATGGCGCTGAAAAGATAATGGATGGGGCTATTGATAATGATCAAGCGTTGATCGGGAGGATTTCTTTTTCAAATGTATGGTTCGCATATACAGAAGAGAATTGGATATTGAAAGGTGTGAGTTTTGAACTGAAACCTGGTGAAATGGTTGCCATTGTTGGTGCTACAGGTGCAGGGAAAAGTTCTATACTAAGTTTAATCACTAGATTTTACGATTATCAAAAGGGAGAAATTCTGATCGATGGAATTCCAATTGAAAACTATTCCCAAGCATATCTTCGTAGGCAAGTTGCCATTGTTATGCAAGATGTCTTTCTATTCTCAAATTCAGTAATGGATAATGTGAATATCCAACAGAAATTGGATGAACAAACTATTCTGGCAGCAGCAAAGGAAATTGGAATTGAAGAATTTATAAATAGCTTACCTGCTAAGTTTAACTATAATGTTGGAGAGCGAGGAGCTATGTTGTCGACAGGGCAAAGGCAATTACTGGCTTTTTTAAGAACGTATGTGTCCAATCCTTCGGTATTGATTTTAGATGAAGCGACCTCCTCAATTGATACAGAAACGGAGAAACTGATTCAAAAGGCCACTGAAGTTCTAACAAAAAATAGAACCTCTATTGTAGTTGCCCATAGGTTGAGCACCATTCGTAATGCAGATAAAATTCTAGTTATGGATCAAGGGCAAGTTGTGGAAGTTGGGACCCATGAAGAATTGTTAAACAATGGTGAATATTATGCTAAATTGTATGAAATTCAGTTTAGCAAGGATGCAGTTGTTTAATTATTAAAATCCATTGTGTATTTCCTTTTAAGGATTCCTTTAGAAGGTTTAATTTGTGTAAATTCGTTCTATTGGATTTACACAGAATTATACAAACCAACAATTAACACTATGCCTAGGTGTAGGTTAAGTCTAGAACAAATGAAATTAGAATTTTATAAGTACCAGGGAACAGGAAACGACTTTATTATTGTAGATAATAGAGAAGCTAAGCTTAAGTTGAGCAAAAACCAAATCAACTTTTTGTGCGATAGAAGATATGGTATCGGCGCAGATGGGTTGATGATATTGGAAAATGACTCTGAAGAGGCGTTCAAAATGGTGTATTTCAATTCTGATGGGAAAGAAAGTACCATGTGTGGAAATGGTGGTCGTTGTTTAGCAGCCTTTGCGCATGAATTGGGTTGTATAGATTATAAAGGTAGATTCATAGCTGTAGATGGACTACATGAAGTGCTTTTTGAAGGTAAAAAGGTTTGTGTGAAAATGCAAGATGTTAAGGACTATGAAGTTGGAGATAACTTTGTTTCCCTTGATACAGGTTCTCCACATTATGTCACCTTTTTGGATGATATGGGACACCTTGATGTAATTACAGATGCACACCGTATTAGGTACAACGATCGGTATAAGGATGAAGGTACCAATGTGAATTTTGTTCAAAAGGACGGTGATAAATTCATTGTACGTACCTATGAAAGAGGAGTGGAAGATGAAACACTTTCTTGTGGAACAGGAGCAACAGCTGTTGCTATTAGTGTTTTCTTAAAGGGGATGACCAACAATAACCATATTACTCTTGTAACGAAAGGGGGAGAGCTATATGTTAGTTTTGATTATAATCAAGGTACTTTTACAAATGTTTGGTTAAAAGGTCCTGCAACATTTGTTTATAAAGGAGAAATTGATCTAGAAAATGATCTCTAATACTAGTATAAAACTTAGGGCTCTTGAGCCTGGGGATTTGAATAACTTATATTCTTGGGAAAATAATTTCGAAGAGTGGAAGTTTTCAGATCATCAAATCCCTTTTTCACAGTTTGTACTTGAGCAATATATACAGAGTGCTACAGAAAGTATTTATAGCTCTAGGCAGTTGAGATTGGTGATTGAAGAAGTCGATTCAAAAAGATGTATAGGTTTTTTGGATTTCTTTGATTTCGACCCAAGGAATCTTAAAATGGCGGTAGGTATATTAATTGGAGATGTATCGGATCGCCGCAAAGGTTTTGCAATTGATGCACTTAGTTTGGGCAAGAGGTTTGTAAAAGAAAGTTTTAATTTAAGACAATTGTATTGTCATATTTCCGAGAATAACCTTCCTAGTATTTCTTTATTTAAAAAAGCTGGATTTCAAACGTCTGGTATTTTGAAGGATTGGAAAAGGGAAGGTGATCAGTGGAGAGATGTTTTAGTTTTTCAATGTTTACTGTAGGTTTCAAAATGAAAAAACCAGAAGAGTTATTACCACACCGTAAGCCCTTTTTATTTGTAGATGAAATTTTACACGTGGATGAGTGTGAAGTTGTAGGGAGTACAGAATTCAAATGTTCTGAGGGAATGTATGCCATAAATCAACCTGCTGTTGGATCTGTTCCTAGTCCGATTCTTCTAGAGGCTATGGCCCAATGCGGAGGAGCTGGTGTTAGGTTACTTGGAATATCTAAAGGACTGTTTGCCTTGGCAAGGATTGATAATGCCAACTTTAAAGGATCTGTACAATTTGGTGATACTGTCAAATTTGTAATAAAAAATATAAAATTAAGTCAACGGATTATTAAACAATCCGGAGTTGTATATTTGAAAGATCAGCCAGTTGTAGAAGCAACCTGGACTTGTATCAAAATGGAGCAAGGTTAAATGATGGATTAAGATTACTTATTTGAATTATTATGTTTGATTATTTTTCAAATGCCTATAGCTGTTTTTTTGGGATTCTAATAAGTTTGGTCAGCCTGTCTTGTTCCAATAACCCTGCTACCGAAAAGATTCAGGAAACTACAAAATACCTGAATCATGCAGATTCCGTAAAATATTTAGGAAAAGAAACTTGTAGAAATTGTCACTTCGATAAATATGAAACTTTTTCCCATACAGGTATGGGGAAGTCCTTTTCTACTGCAAACCAAAATCATAGTGCTGCGCGCTTTCATAAAGATTCTATTCTTTTCGACTCAGAATTAGATTTGTATTACCGTCCATATTGGAAAGATTCTATTTTAGTCCTTGCTGAATATAGATTAGCAAAAAATGGGGATACCGTACACAAAAGAATTCAACAGATTGATTTCATTGTAGGTTCTGGTCAGCATACCAATTCCCACATGGTGAATAGTAATGGCTATATCACCCAAGCACCATTTACTTATTATACGCAAGACGGAAAATTAGATTTCCCTCCTGGATTTGAAGATGGAAAGAACAGTAGATTCTCTAGGCAAATAGGTCTAGAATGTATGTCTTGTCACAATGCACTCCCTGATATAGTAATGGGCTCAGCCAATAAGTTTGAGAAAGTTCACAACGGAATAGATTGTGAACGATGTCATGGCCCTGGTGAATTACATGTTGAAAAGGTAATGAGAGGTGAACTTACAGATACGGCTATTCATACAGATTATACTATTGTTAACCCTAGTAAATTAACTGCCGAATTACAATTCGATCTTTGCTCTAGATGCCACTTACAGGGAAATACAGTACTTAAAGAGGGAAAGGATTTTTTCGATTTCAAGCCTGGAATGAAATTATCTGATGTGATGAATACCTTCCTACCGAAATACAGTAATTCGGAAGATGAATTTATTATGGCTTCACATGTAGACAGGTTGAAAATGAGTACCTGTTTTCTTTCATCTGATAAGGAATTGACTTGTCTTACGTGTCATGACCCACATATTAGTGTTCAGGTTACACCGAAGGAAAAGTTCCAAAAGACCTGTGAAAGTTGTCATCAGGAAAAGCAATGTACTGAACCAGTAGAAAAATGGGGAGAAATGACCTGCACAGAGTGCCATATGCCAAAATCTGGGAGTATTGATATACCGCATGTCCGAATTACGGATCACAAGATTGCCGTACCAAGAGGTTTAGACAAAGAAGAAACAGAAGACCTAAAAAAGTTTTTGAAATTGTATTGTGTCAATGATGAAAATCCAGATAAGAAAACATTGATTCGTGCCTATCTACAGCAATATGAACGATTCGAACAAGAACCGAAATTATTGAGTGATGTAGTAGTCATGTTGAGAAATGCTGGGCAGTCTATCGAATATATACATGAATGGTTGCACTATTATTATTTGATACAAGACTATTCTTCCATGGTGGCCTTATTGCAAAAACTAGAAGAACCAAAGGTTTTTGAAGCATTAAATAAATCAAGTTACGAAAATGTAGATGCATGGTCTGCCTATCGTTTGGCTGTAGCGCAAAAACATGTGAAGAATAAAGTACTAGCACGGAAATATTATGAGAAGGCTATAAAATTGGCACCTTTCATGTTGGATTTTCAATTAGAATATGCGGATGATCTGATAAGGTGGAATCAATTTAAAAAGGCGATTCCTTTGTTAGAGTCTGTATTAAAGGAAAACCCACTGTTTGAAAAGGCATATACCTTATTGGGTTATAGTTATGCAAGAATAGGAGAGTTTGCTAAAGCAGAAATTATGTATGATAAAGCAATTGTTCTTAATGCAAATGATCTACAAGCTAAGACCAATTTGGCAGGCTTGTATTTTATGAAAGGAATGAAGGATCGGTCTATAGAACTACTTGAAGAAGTTTTGAAAAGGGATCCAAAATTGTCTTTAGCAGAAAGAATGTTAGAAGAAATAAATAAGCAATAATGAAAAGATTAGGCCTTCTATTTTGCTTAATTACCAATGTGATAATGGCTCAATCGGATTTCATGGGGTCCTGTAGATTTGGAGAAGGTCATGATATTGAATCCAGTACAATGCTTTCAAAATTACTACTGAAAGATAGTTCGGGGTACTATATGATAAGAAATAAAAAGCATGGAAAGAAACAATCTAGAATTGAACATTATTCTCTTGATCTGGAATTTACGCATTCAGGAAAAATTAAGTCTAAAAGGATAAAACATAATAATATTCTAATGTTGAATGGTAAAATGTATCAATTCTTTACCAGGCAAGAGTATGGGGCTAATGCGAAAAATGTAAATATATTATGTGCCAGATTAATAGATATCGAAAGTTTAAAACCTCTAAAGGATGAAATAGAGCTACTTCGTTCAATTGGTCAATACGAAGGGGTGTATAATAGTTCACCTTTTGAAATTACTATTTCTCCTAATGGGAGTAAAGTATTGGTCCACACGAAATATACTAAAGTACATGGAGTGCCTTATAAAATGGATTTACATGCTTTTTCGGATGAACTTGATTTACTTTTTACCAAGGAAATGGATTTTAAGTATACCGGGAATGATTGGTTTATTCACAATTTGTTAATTGATGATTTAGGGAATACTTACCTAGTTTACCAAAATGGAACAACATCGACTCTTATTCCTAAAAAAGCAGATGCCTATTTATGGACTTATGAATTATCAAAGCAAGAAGAAAACACCCAATTATTGGATAAGGGTAGTTTTGCAGGATTAAGGGTGATGCCGTATAAAGGAATTGGAATTTGTATTTTTGGTGTTGGATTAGAGTACAGGGGAGTTGTCTTACATACGGTGAAAAAAGAATCGAAGGATTTGGTAAGTCGCGAAATAATATTGGATTTACCAGAAATATGGTCTTCCTTATTTGCTCCTCAACGGAATTTGCAAAGAGCGGAAAAAATAGATTATAATGCCAGGTTCAATGTAATCTTTAATGATAAAGATGAGCTCCAATTAGTGATGGAAGAATTGACTATTCATGTCGATTATCACAATAGTCATTCTGGATTTTCAAAAACGGTTACTTATAGTTATGGGGATATTCATATTATAAAGGCCAACCTTGATGGAAACATTCTTTGGGCAAGGCAAATTGCAAGAATAGGTATAACACGTTCTAAAAATTACTGTCCCTATTTTTCCTATAGTTGTGTAATTACAGAAACTGGGATTTCTATTTTATATAATGATAATTCAAAAAATGAAGATAAGGTTAACTTGGATAAGTTGAATAGATTCACAATGTCAAGTAGACCGATGTATGTGAAGGTAGATGTTGATGAAAATGGGCTAATGACTAGAGAAACTATAACAATGGATAGAAGAAGCTTGAAATTGTTTGATATCTCTTCGGATCTTGGCTTTTTTGAAGAAGGTTTTCTGTTATTAAAAGGATCATCGAAAGAGTTATTATTTAGATTATGATTTCAATATTAAAAAAGCCTATCCAATTGGATAGGCTTTTTTTGTTTTGTTGAAACCAGTCTCTTTTTAGACTGAAATATAACTAAGGTCTATTTATTGTTTTACAATCTTCTCTGAAATTTTTTCATTGATAGTAGAAATGCTCAAATAATAAACACCTGATATATAGTTTGATATATCAATATTTAGTTCCGTGTCAACGTTGTTTGTAGAAAATACAGTTCTTCCTAGCGCGTCAGAAAGATGAATATTTGCGTCTGAACCAAGCTCAGAAATAGTAATATTATTATTGTCTGAAGTAATGTTAATGTTTTCTTTCGTTTGAACTAGTCTAGTTGGATTTCCTGATCCACCCGATCCACCACAGTCTAATATACCAGAACTATTAGAAACAAAGCCAATTCCTCCAATTCCAGCTGTTGAAGGTCCCACTGGAGCTCCTGATATTGTATATATACCATATTTAAATAAACCCATAAACTGATTATTCACGATACAAGGATTACAGGCAACAAAGTCATTGGTATGATCATAAGCATCGTGATTTTTTAAATAAGAATCTTGGATTACCATTCCTTCGGAACCTTGTAAAAATTTATTACATGAAACATCTAAACTTGGATTTCCACCACTAAATTGAATGGCAGCATCATAGTATTCGAATGTATTCGAAGAAATAAAACTTGGGTCAGCCCCATTTATCTTAAATACAGAAATTGGTTGATTGAATTGTTCAAAAGTATTATTGTTTATATGAATATCATTAGCATTACCTGTTTCTATATGTACTCCACCTAAAATTAAACTTCCAGTACTTTCTGGATCTAGTTCTAAAAAGTTGTTGTCCTCGACAATAAGATTTTCGAGATAATCAAATTGTATTTGTTGGTGGCCAGAATCGTGATGTGTAAGAATTCCTGTATAGTTATGCCCTACTATATTTAATACATTGGCATCTGGACCCATATCGCTTGGTACAAAGAAATCATTATTTCTAATTTCCCCATTTTGCGTGTCGTTAATTATTATAATTCCAAATTTCATGGTGTGCATAAATCTAGAATCGGATACTACATAGTTATTGGACATTCCAATAATTATTTCTGATGGGACTTGATTATGTGGTGCGTATCCTGGGTATCCTGCAGAAGAAGATTTAAAGAGGCATTTATCGATTAACAAATTTCTTACATAAAGGAATTGTGAACCGTGTTGTTGTAGTTCTCCTTCAAAGATTACGTTTACAAACTTTAACTCATTATTTATGCTTGTCAGGTTGGTTAGTTCGTATTGTAATACCATATGATTATTATTATGGCTAAAGGTGCAGGTGTTAAAATCTAATTTCCTAGCCTTGGACGGGCTAATTGTTGAGAATTGAGGAGCCGCTCTCAGTCCATGAACTGCGTAACTAATAGTTGTTTTGAATGCAGTAATAGCTGGATTAAAGTTGGTAGAAATTTCAGTCTGTTCCATATAGATTCCTCTCCATAAGAAATTTGGATTAAAGGCTGTAAGTGTTGCAAAATTACATTCTAGTTCACCATGATTATTTATATAGATCATTATATCCTTATCAAAATGTAAGGTACAGTGATCTACGGTAAGTTTTCCCGTCGGTGTGATAATAATATCCTCCGTAATTAATTGATCTGATGAATAGGTGACATGGGTATCAATCGTAATAACTGCGAATGAAGAAAAAATGGAAAAAATAGAAAGTAGGAAAAGTAAATTAATTTTTTTCATAGAATTAGAAATTATTTGAGATTAAAAAATGTGAAATACTTATAGTTGAATTATTCTATCAATTCAATTATAATGTTAGAATTTCAAATCTATATAATAAATTTCAATAGTCAACTATGTTATATTTGTAATTACAAATGTTTTATTTCTACCTAAAAAGTGAATACAAAAAAAGCCTATCCAATTGGATAGGCTTTTTTTGTTTTATTAATCTTCCCACTCTGAAGTGTAGTGGAATACGATATCTGGAAATTTCTGTTCTGCCATTTGAATGGTAAAAGCAGAGTCCGCTAAAAACACATTTCTACCGAATTTATCTAAAGCCATAGATCGACTCTTCAAACTAATAAACTCCTTCAATTGTTCCTTATTGGTTGATGTGATCCAACAAGCCTTATAAAGCTGAATTGGTTCATAAAGTCCCGTTGCATTATATTCGTGTTTCAACCTGTGTTGTATAACCTCAAACTGAAGTGCACCTACAGTACCAATAATTTTTCTACCGTTCAATTTACGAATAAACAGCTGAGCAACTCCTTCATCCATCAACTGATCAATCCCTTTTGCCAATTGTTTTGACTTCATTGGATCTCCATTTTCTATATAGTTGAAAAGCTCAGGAGCAAAACTTGGGATTCCTTTATAATGTAGTGTTTCCCCTTCCGTAAGGGTATCACCAATTTTGAAATTCCCACTATCATGTAAACCTACAATATCACCAGGGTATGCAACCTCAATAATATCCTTTTTTGCAGCCATAAATGCTGTAGGACTAGAGAACTTCATGTTCTTATCAAGTCGTATGTGTTTGTAATTGGTGTTTCTTTGGAATTTTCCTGAAACTACTTTTACAAAGGCGATTCTATTTCTGTGCCTAGGATCGATATTGGCATGGATTTTAAATACAAATCCACTAAATTTTTCTTCCTGAGGTTCTACTAACCTTTCTTCAGCTTGTTTTGGTTGTGGCTTTGGAGCGATATCCAAGAAGCAATCTAATAACTCTTGAACTCCAAATGAGTTAATTGCTGAACCGAAGAAAACAGGAGAAATATCTCCAGCAAGATAGGTGTCTCTATTAAATTCTGGATAAACGCTTTCTACCAATTCTACTTCTTCACGAAGGGTGTCCTGGGCATCTTCCCCAATATATTCAGTCATATCTTCATTGAAGATATCTTGTATATTTACTTTTTCTTCAACTCTATCGGTAACACTTCCAGAATACAAATCAAGTTCTTTACGATAGATACTATAAACCCCTTGAAGGTGAGGTCCCATTCCGATAGGCCAAGATAATGGACGTACTTTGATATCCAATTTTTGTTCTATCTCATCCAGTAAATCAAAGGCATCTTTTCCGGTACGGTCCAGTTTATTGATAAAGACCATGATGGGTGTTTTACGCATCTTACAAACCTTAACCAATTTTTCTGTCTGTTTCTCTACACCTTTGGCAACATCAACAACTACAATTACGCTATCTGCGGCAGTTAGTGTACGGAACGTATCTTCCGCAAAATCCTGGTGACCTGGAGTATCTAGAATATTGATTTTAAAGTTTCGGTATTCAAATCCCATAACCGAACTGGCAACAGAGATACCACGCTGTCTCTCAATTTCCATGAAATCGGAAGTAGCTCCTCTGTTAATTTTGTTAGACTTTACTGCTCCTGCAGTTTTAATAGCCCCACCATATAACAATAATTTCTCAGTCAATGTGGTTTTCCCAGCATCGGGGTGAGATATAATTGCGAAAGTCTTACGACGATCTATTTCTTTTAATCTTGCCATGATTTGTATCTAGTGCGGCAAAAGTACAATAATCCCACCTTAGCCCAAAGTTCAAAGAAATAAATCGAAGATTAAGCATAAACTCTTTTCAAATTGAAGCGAGATTGACTTATAACCTTGAATATTTTTCTATTTTAGATCAAAATATTTTCAAATGGAACCCATGCTAATATTAGGCATTATTGCTGCCTATTTTCTTGTACTAATAGCCATCTCCTATTTCACTGGTAAAAAGGATGATAGCGATACCTTTTTCTTGGGAAATAGAAAATCTCCATGGTATATTGTGGCCTTTGGGATGATAGGGGCCAGTTTGAGTGGAGTTACCTTTGTAAGTGTCCCTGGAATGGTGGAAGGGAAATTCTTTTCCTATTTTCAAATGTGCCTTGGCTTTACAGTTGGATACTTTATTATAGCCAAAGTATTGTTGCCACTATATTATAAAATGAACCTTGTATCCATTTATCAATATCTGGAAGATAGATTTGGTGTGCAAGCCTATAAAACGGGATCTTTTTTCTTTTTAATTTCAAGGTTGATTGGTGCTTCTTTTAGGCTATTCCTCGTTGCCAGTATATTCCAAATATTTGTTTTCGATGATATGGGGGTTCCTTTCGAATTAACAGTTGCCATCACTATTCTGTTAATTTGGTTATATACTTTCAGAAGTGGTATAAAAACGATTATTTGGACAGATACCCTACAAACAACCTTTATGCTTTTGGCTGTCTTTTTTACATTTTACTGGATGAGTAATAGTATGGGCTGGGCTGGTTTTGATTTTTGGACTGAAGTACAAGCTTCAGATTATTCAAAGGTTTTCTTTTGGGATAACTTTATGGGAGATAAGCTACATTTCGTAAAACAGTTTGTTGGAGGGATACTTATTTGTTTAACCATGACTGGATTGGATCAAGATATGATGCAGAAAAATCTATCCTGTAAAAATTTGAAAGAGGCTCAAAAGAATATGATTTCTTTTGGTTTAGTTTTATTGATAGTCAATTTGTTTTTCTTGCTCTTTGGAGCCCTATTATATATGTATGCTGCAAAACATGGTATTGATGCAGTTCGAGATGATTTATTCCCGTCTATTGCACTATCTGGTAATGGAGGATTGGGCATTGCTATTTTGTTTATTTTAGGATTGATTGCAGCAGCCTATTCTAGTGCTGATTCTGCTCTGACTTCTTTGACTACGGCCTTTAGTATTGATTTTTTAAATATTCAATCACTGTCTCCATCCAAGCAAAAGCGGGTAAGGAAGAAAGTACATGTCGGATTTAGTGTATTATTGTTCTTGGTAATCCTTTCTTATAAAACCATCAATAATAAGGATTTGATTACCGATCTTTTTGTATTTGCAATGTATACCTATGGGCCACTACTGGCACTTTATTTTGCAGGAATGTATACCAAATGGAATTTAAAGGGGAATTGGATCTTACCAGTCTGTATTGCGGCACCTACACTAACTTATTTTCTAGATTTGTCAACAGGTGGATCTATTGGATTTGCATTGATTCTTGTGAACGCATCTGTCTGTTTGTTAGGGTTTAGAATGATTAGAACGACCGAAGTTAAAGCAGATTTGAAAGGCTAAAGGTTTATTAGATTACCTTTGTAGTATAGCTCTTTTGTTGTTTTTTAGGGTATTGATAGGGCTTTCAGTATATTTGCAGCAAATCGAGTCGCTCTATCGCTTTACTTAGGTAAAGAGGAAAGTCCGGACAGCATAGAGAGTCATGCTTCCTAACGGGAAGGGTTCCGAAATTCGGGATACAGCTAGTGTCGCAGAAAATAACCGCCTTGTGTATTCAGGGTAAGGGTGAAAAGGTGAGGTAAGAGCTCACCAATACTTGGAGTGATTCAAGTAGTTGGATAAACCTTATGAGCTGAAAGATCAAGTAAACCGGGAAATCTTTAAATAGGTACAGAGTTTCTCGCTCAACTCGGAGGGTAGATCGATTGAACCTATGAGTGATTGTAGGTCTAGATAAATGATAGAGGCAGGTTGCAAAACTTGTACAGGATCCGGCTTATAGACTCGATTTTATTTTTTCTTTATTAAATTGCTGATATGAAGTTAAACAAATTCATTACCGTAATTTTTATTCTTTTTGCCTTTGGGACAGCCTGGGGAGCAATGTATATCTACAAACAAATTTACGGGACCATTTCAACAGAAAAAGTGACCGTATTTGTACCAAAGAATGCTTCCTTTGATCAGGTCTTGGACACCTTATCGTCTAAAGGCTTGATAAAAAATAGAGCCTTCTTTAATTTTTTGGCAAAAAAGAAAAATTACAATGATCAACGCGTCATTTCTGGAAAGTATGAGGTGAAGCCTGGTTCAAACCTGAATGAATTGATCAACATGCTCCGTATTGGAGACCGATGTCCAGTGAAATTCATGTTCAATAATGTGGAGACGGTTGAAGAATTGGCTGGCGCAGTTGGTAACACCTTTGAAATGGATAGTGTTGAATTTTTGGACGCTGTTTATGATGCGGATTTCTTAAAGGAAGCGGGTCTAAATAAAGATCAGATTGCCCTAATTTTTATTCCAAATACGTATAAGATGTTTTGGTCTATTTCAGGGAAAGGACTTAGGAATAGAATGTGGAAGGAATACCAATCTTTCTGGGATAATAAGGGTAGAATAGCTAAGGCCAAAGCCTTGAACTTATCGAAAAAAGATGTGTCTATTTTGGCTTCTATTGTAGAAAAAGAATCTTTTAGGAAAACAGAATTACCGACTATAGCAGGTTTGTATTTGAACCGTCTTAATAGAGGTATGAGACTGCAAAGTGATCCAACCGTAATTTTTGCCGTAAATAGGGAGAATGAAGATGGAAGGAAAGTAAAGAGAGTATTGTATAAGGATCTAAAAACAGAATCTCCTTATAATACGTATAAGGTAGTGGGATTGCCTCCTGGACCTATCGGAATACCAGAAATTAAAGCTATCGATGCAGTATTAAATTATAAAAAGCATAAATATATCTATATGTGTGCTAGGCCAGATCTTTCTGGTTATAATAACTATGCCGTCACACTCGCTCAACATAATGTAAATGCTAGGGCTTATCAAAAGGCGATGAATGAACGGAAAATTATGAACTAGAATGTTAGACTGGTTTCAACGTTTATTTAAACAGCATAATTATCCCGAGGTAGTTCAAATAAAACAGCTTTATGGAGGCGATATCAACCTGGTCTACAAGGTAGAAACTAGTCAAGGAACTTATTGTATAAAGGTCTCAAAGGAAATTAAAGATGCTGAGATTTTTGCCCTAGAGAAAAAGTCACTGAACTTTTTGGTTGATACTGCAGATGTAAATGTACCTCAGTTATATCTTACCGAAATATTTGAAGGTCTTAGTTTTCTAATGATGACCTATATTCCTGAAACGAATAAGCTAGCTTCCGAGAGCTTTTGGAAATATCTATCTCAGCAGGTTGAACAATTACATGCTACAAAAAAGGAGCAGTTCGGTCTCGACTTTACCACTTTTATTGGACCTTATAAACAAGATAATTCGTGGAAGAATTCTTGGGCTGAATTTTATATTGAAAATAGATTGGAGCCTCAAATTAAGAGGAGCTTTGATGGAGGTTTACTAAATAAAAAGTTAGTGGGTAATATGGAGCGTTTCTTTGGAGAGCTTCCCAGTTTCTATCCAATTGAAAAAGCAAGTTTATTACATGGAGATCTTTGGTCTGGAAATGTATTGAAGTCGTCAGATTACAGATCTTTTTTTATTGATCCCGCTATTTATTTTGGTCATCGGGAGATGGATATAGCCATGATGTCTTTGTTTGGTGGTTTTGATCCCTTGTTCTTTGAGAGCTATCAGCATAATTTACCAATGGATAAAGGGTGGAGAGAAAGGCTCCCTTTTGGACAATTATACCCACTTTTAGTACATCTCAACCTATTTGGTAATTCGTATTTCCCGGCAATAGAAAAAATATTGAAGCCTTTTTAAAGTAAGGTTCGTGTTCATTTAGACTTTTTTTATACTGCCTCCCTGTTCATGCATTAAGCGAATTAAACCATCAGCAAGCCCCATTTTTGGGACATGAATCTCCTGAATATTGGTCCATTCAAATACGTTTTCATAGATTTCTAGTGCAGGAAGAATAACATCTGCACGATCCGGATTCATATTCAATATAACCAACCTTTCATCGTAGGTGTAAGATTCAATAAGCTCCTTTGTTTGGAGTAATTCTGAGAATAACAGTGGTGACCATGTTTTCTTTTGATGCATTTTATATATCCTATTGATATTACCCCCAGAGGCTATGGCTTGCATCTCTTTATTTATTTTATGCTTTGATATCCAAGCCTGCATATCGGCCCACGTTTCATCGAGTACCAAATCGTTTAGGAGACGAATGGTTCCAATATTGAATGATTTTGACGCTGTTGCTACAACGCCATCAAAAAATGTGATTTCTGTACTCCCTCCTCCAACATCAACATACAGGTAGGATTGGTTGGGATCAAGCATTTCTTCAATATGCGTTTGGTAGATGATTTCGGCTTCCTGCTTTCCAGTTACAATTTCTATTTCAATAGAGGAGTCGTTTTGAATAGCCTCCAGTATTTCTTGACTATTCTCTGCATCTCGCATGGCAGATGTAGCACATGCTTTATAGTCGTTTACCCCATGGGCAAACATTAAATTTTTATAAGCAGATAATGCTGCAATCAATCTTTCCTTATTGAGATCGCTAATTCGTTGAGTCATAAAAACGTCTTGTCCCAATCGGATGGGAACACGTACTAAGGAAGTCTTCTTATAATAGGTGCCTTCATTTGAGTTGATCGCATTTACTATTAAAAGACGAATGGCATTTGATCCGATATCTATTGCAGCATACTTCTTACTTGTCATGCGCTTTCAATTTATCTTTATAGTATTGATAAAGCTGGTATTGAGCCCTGTTTTTTACATCTTCAGAGCCGTTTTTGTTATATTGATTGGTTTGCATTTTATCAATAATTCTAGACTTTATATTATCTCCAAATTGGATAGCGAAAATGTCTTCGAGTTCTTGTTGGATGGCCTTATCGTAAATAGGGCAGGTAAGTTCTATCCGACGCTCCAAATTTCTAAGCATCCAATCTGCTGAACTGATATAATATTTAGGTTCACCGTCGTTATGGAAAATCATAAACCTACCGTGTTCCAAGAACCTATCTAAAATACTGATCACTCGAATATTTTCACTTAAACCAGGAACCCCAGGATTCAACCTGCAAATTCCTCTAACAATCATGTCTATCTGAACACCTGCCTGACTAGCCTGATACAGCTTTTCTACCATTTGTTCGTCAACAAGATTATTCAGTTTGATTCTGATATGTGCCTCCCTTCCTAATTGAGCATTTTTTATTTCAGTATTGATAAGCCGTATTAGCTTATTTCTTAAATGTTTTGGTGATAAAACAATGTGTCTATGGTAGGTTGGTGCAAATTTACCTTCAATAATTTGAAAGATATCTTGCAACTCCCTAGTAACTCCTCTATGGGCAGTCAATAAACTAAGGTCGGTATAGATTTTAGCCGAAGACTCGTTAAAATTTCCAGTACTTACACAGGCATAATTCCTTAGAACTCCTTCCTCTTTTCTGGTAATAGTGCAAAGTTTGGCATGTATTTTCATGTCTTCAAAGCCATGCAATACTTTGACACCTTCAGCTTGTAAAATATTGGACCATTTGATGTTTGATTCCTCATCAAACCTAGCTTTCAATTCTAGCACAGCCAATACTTTTTTACCATTTTTGGCTGCATTGATAAGAGCAGTTACAATTTTTGAATTACCAGACAAACGGTAAATCAAAATCTTGATGGTTTTTACTTTGGGATCGATGGCTGCCTCTCTCAGAAATTGAATAATATGTTTATAATCCTGATAAGGGTGATGTACTATTATATCCTTTTTTTGAAGCGTATTGATAATATTCGACGGAGGTAGAATATCTGGATGAAATTGAGGCGGCATTGGAGCAAATTCGCTATTCTCAAGGTCTAGGGATGGAAATGCTATAAAGTCTTTAAAGTTGTGAAACCGACCACCTGGAGTTACATTTTCGGTAGTTTTAATTTTCATTTGCTTCAACAAGAAATTCAACAGGTTATCTGGGATAGACTTGTCATATACTAATCTTACTGGAAGACCTTTTTTTCTTTTCCGTAAACTCTTGTTCAGCTTTTCAAGAATTCCCTCTGCTACATCATTATCAAAATCCAATTCGGCATCCCTTGTAACCTTGATGGAATAGGCTTCAATATTGTCAAAATTGAAGGAGTGAAAAACAAGATGAAGATTTAATCGAATTAGATCATCTAGTAAAATCAATTCTGTTTTTCCATCTTGTTTTGGAAGTAAGATAAATCGTTCAAGATGAGAAGGGATCTCAATAAGGGCATATTCACATTGGTCATTCTCATTATTACTAAGAGTGATAGCCAAATATGCACTATGATCTACCAACCTAGGGAATTCATCAGTAGATCCTATCATTATTGGGATAAGATCTAGATATACATTTTTATAAAAATAGGTTCCTAAATACTCTCTTTGGTCATCATTAACCTGTTTGTCACTGGTAAAGAATATATTGTTCTTCTCCAATTCTAAAGCAATAATGTCAAAGTCATGATCAAATCTTTCCTGAAGAAGGTCTGTCTTCTTCTTGATTTTTTTCAGCGTTTTTGTGTACTCCTTTTTGTTGCCTGAATTTTTACTGATATCTACTAATCGGTTTAAGGAGGCTACACGCACCTTAAAAAATTCATCTAAATTATTAGAGAAAATACCTAGAAATCGAAGCCTTTCCAATAAAGGATTGTTAGGGTCCTCCGCTTCTTGAAGGACTCTTTCGTTAAAGGAGAGCCAGCTCAGCTCCCTATTGGTCATATTACTATTATTCAATACAAACGATATTTAGGTTCTCAATAAAATGTAAAAGTAACTAAGGATATTGCGAATTATACTAGCAAATAAGTTAAGCTTTTTATGCCAAGGACTCAAGCTTGTTTTGTATTAATTTCTCTATATCCTTTTGCTGATCTGGAGTAAAAGAGCTGAAATTCCCATCTCTCCGAATCCAGGTCAATTGCCTTTTGGCATATCTACGCGTATTCCTTTTGATTAATCTCACAGCCTCGGTATAATCAATTTCGTCCTTTAAGAAGGAAAAGAGTTCTTGATAGCCTACTGTTTGAAGCGATTGCTTGCTTTGGAAATTAACGAGTGATTTTACCTCCTCCAATAAACCTTCCTGTAGCATCAAGTCAACACGTAGGTTAATTCGGTCATATAATTTATCTCTATCTCTAGTGATAGCCACTTTAAGTACCTCGAAATCTCTTTCTTCGGCCGTATTTTGATTTTGAAAATGAGTTAAGGTCTCCCCACTGGTTCTATACACTTCTATAGCTCGAAGTAGTCTACGTGGATTATTCATATCTACCTTTTCAGCATAGATAGGATCAATTCTTAGCAGTTCTTTTTGAAGGAATTCAATGCCTTTCTCGGCATATTCTTCATTTATTGCAATTCTTATTGCTGCAGGTATATCCGGCATTATATCAAAACCTTTACAAACGGCATCAATATAAAGTCCAGAGCCCCCCACCAAAAAACAAATGTCTTTTTTCTTGAAAACATCCTCTAGTAAACTTAAACAATCGGTTTCAAAATCGCCTGGAGAGTAATTTTCTTCTAGGCTAATATGTTGAATATAGTGATGTTTTACTTCAGCTAATTCCTCAGGGCTCGGTACTGCGGTACCAATAGCCATCTCCTTAAAAAATTGCCTAGAATCACAAGAAATGATTTCACTTTCAAACTTTTTGGCCAATTCAATGCTTAGTGCTGTTTTTCCAACGGCCGTTGGACCTGTAATAACAACAAGGAGTTTTTTCTTCATACTATTACGAAAGGCTAAAGTTATGTTATAAGTAATTGTAAAATTAGCTGTTTTCTTTTCATAAATAAAGTGATTTATTGAAATCTAATAAAAGAAGTTAATGAATTATCGGAGATACTATTAACCTTCATTTAATTAATATCTGTAATTACAATTATTATCCTAAAATTACTATATTTAACCTTCGAAAAAATCGGATAACCTTCCTACGGGATTTAATAAATGTCAGTATGAAAAAACTTTATTTTGTATGTCTTTTAGTTCTAGGACTATCAGCTCATGCGGCTATTCAAGATCATGATTTATTTATTGTGAGTGATAGTTTGAGCTTGATTGATAATACCAAGATGCCATATAAGGTGTTTACTGAAACAAATAGTTTTCAAGGGAAAAATGTGATTTACAATATTTCTGAGGGAGATACGCTTCGTCTGAATATTCACAATACGGATTCAGAAATTCATCACTTTAAGGTTAAGGGTTTATCCAACCCCGCAACTATTATAGCTGCCGGTGATTCTATGTTGGTTGATTTTGTGTTTCCAGATGCAGGATCTTATATTTATTATGATCCATTGAATTATCCTGACAATAAGTCGATGGGATTGGCTGGAATGATTAATGTGAAAGATCACAATCACAGTAGCTTTTATTGGAATATAAAAGATTACCAGAAGTCGAAATCGCTAAATATAGATTCTGGAAATGTTGAGGTTTGGAATAATTACTATCCAAATTACTTTACCATTAACTCAAAAAGTAATCCAGCGATCAATATGGATACGGATGCAAGAGTAACTGGGAATGTAGGAGATACTATTTATATCTATATGGTTAATACTGGTCAAAGTATACATTCTATGCATTACCATGGATATCATTTAGAAATAATGAATAGTTCACGCAAACCTTCTCATGTGGGAAGGATAAAAGATACTTTTCCACTATTCCCAATGGAATCTTTGGTGCTGAGATTAATCCCAGATAAGCCAGGAGAATATCCTGTACACGATCATAATTTAGTTGCTGTTACAGCAAATATGATGTATCCAAATGGAATGTTTACGACCCTTTTAATTGAAGACTAATGAAGAAGTTACTATATAGTATTGCGGCTTTTTGTATTACGGGAAGTAGTATAGCCCAAATGGATCAAGAAATTTTTTTACAGTCAAGAATGACAGGTACTGTTACCATGCATGATAGTGCTGAGATGAGTGTTATGTATTATATCCAAGACAATATAGGAGGTCCTAGTTTACCTAGTCCTACATTATACATGACAGAGGGGGATAGTGTGAAAATTGATTTACACAACCTTTCTATGGGGGCTCCGCATACGGTTCACCTTCACGGGTTAGATGTCGATCAGCAAAACGATGGGGTGCCTCATTTATCTTTTGAGGTTTGGCATATGGATCACGGACAATATTATTTTAAAGCACCGCATCCAGGTACCTATATCTACCACTGTCACGTAGTATCTACTGTACACGTACAGGCCGGTATGTATGGAATGATCGTTGTTCGTCCTGAAGGAAATGATAATATTACTTGGGATGGCGGATATCTTTTTGATTCTGAACAAACATGGATGACTTCTGAAGTGGACCCTTTTTGGCATTCGGAAGGATTTATCAATACAGATCATGATTCTACTATGATGCAGTTTCAACTACCTCCTTTGAATCCTGAATATTTCCTGATCAATGGATTGTCTGAAGGACAATTGGTAGATAATTCAACTGCTATTAATATTGAAAAGGGAGAAGTAAGATATATGCATATTGCAGCGATTGGGAATTATATGACTAAGTATGTCTTTCCAGCGGAATTGAATGCAAAAATTATTTCTTCAGATGGTAGACCGCTTGCTACAGCAATCGATAACGATACAATTAGCTTAACTCCTGGAGAACGTTATGGAGTATTGTTAAGCCCAGAAGTAGATATTGATGATTTTGTTACCGTTGACTTTATAGATCTTAATACTCAACTTGTGACGAGTACTCAAAATATTCCTGTTCTGGCACAATGGCCATTTGGAATTGGAGAAAATCAAGGTTGGAATATTGCCATCTATCCAAATCCATCGGCTTCAGAATTCACAATTTCAGGAACGGATAATATTAGTGGAGATGTATTAGTACAACTTTGTGATGTGACAGGGAAAACTATCGATCCTAAAGCGTATGAATCATCTATAGGTGAGGAGATAAAACTTAATTTGGCTGCATTGCCTAACTCGTCTTATATCGTCAAATTGATAAGAAATGGAAAGTTAATCCATACAGATTGGCTTACTAAGTATGCTAAATAAGGAAATTGTTAAACTAATAATTTTGAACTCCGGAGCCATTTATGGTCATCCGGAGTTTTTTTTTCAAGCAATTTCTTACATTTGAGGCATAAATTCATAAAGCTAGCTATCATGTCAAAAAATCCAAGGTCTATAAAACATTTCGTTTCAAAAGCAGATTATGTATCTCTAGGGAATGTTATTTCTGGTTTTTTCTCCATACTCGCAAGTATTGAAGGGAAACCGGTTTTAGCAATGGGTTTGATCCTATTAGCCGCGGTATTTGATTTTTTCGATGGTAAGGTTGCTAGAAAATATAATATCAGTTCAGACTTCGGACGTGAACTAGATTCGCTTTGTGATCTTATTTCTTTTATCCTTGCTCCAGTTCTATTTGCTTACTTTGTAGGATATAATGGTTGGTTGGAGAAAAGTATTTTGGCCCTTTATGTGGTAATGGGTACTTTGAGATT
Organism: uncultured Flavobacteriales bacterium; assembly: GCA_913063375.1. GTDB lineage: Bacteria > Bacteroidota > Bacteroidia > Flavobacteriales > CAJXXR01 > CAJXXR01. The sequence goes on from CAJXXR010000008.1 coordinate 22,321, forward strand.
GGCCCGTTTTAATGTTACCGGTACCATAGATGGTGGGAAATTTTTTGAAGGAGTACCCGTGCCAGTGAGTTTAATTTTACCCGTACTTTACTTTGGTCTGGAGGCTATCAATGCACCATCAATTATCTTTATTACCTTATTCCTTATTCACGGTGTATTGATGATTTCAACTGTGAAAATTAAAAAACCCTAATCCTTATTTAAAGGATTATTAGTCTTTAAGAACCCTTTGGTACAGTCCGAAGAATTGTTTAGCTATACTTTTATTGGAGAATTGCCCTTTGGCGTAATCACTTATTTTCGTTGAATCATAGGTCTCTTGTGCCTTCGCTATTTCTAGTATTGCGTGGCTTAATTCTTCTATACTTTCTCCTTGAAGTAGAATTCCAGAATCATGCTGAAAGTAGTCCTTGATTCCTCCTACATTGGTTGAAATAACGGGAATTCCTGTACACCAAGCTTCCAAGATTACACAAGGTAATCCTTCGTATTTACTGAATAATAGCAATGCGTCTGAACTTCTAAGTTCTTTGGCTACGGCGTCATGATTGATGCTTCCGTGAAGTTTTACTTTTTTACTTAGTTCTGGTTCCTCTGCTAATATTTCTTTTATTTCATTCAATTCAGGTCCTTCACCAATGAATTTTAAAGAAAGGTTCGGCTGTTGTTTAAGTGCAAGGTCAAAGGCTTCCAAAATGTCGACGGCACGTTTGTTTTCCGTAAAATTACTGATGTGTACAAAAGTGAAATCTCTATCCTCTGCTACCATTTCTGGGAAAAATAGGGAAGTATTAACCACATTTGGTATTTGTTCATAATTTCCATGGAAACCCATATCAACCATGCATCGCTCTAGGTATTTTGAAACGGTTATGACCCTTTTAGCTGCAGCTACTGCATTGGAAATCTTAAAGCGTTGAGGGAAATTTAATTTAATTTCTGAATTGGGATAATAGGCAGACCAATGTTCTGTAATTACAAAGGGGATTTTGTATTTCTTCGCCAATCTTTTAGCCACAATTCCAGAAGGCCAAATCACATTTGCATTTATGATATCTGGTTTTCCAATTTTGTGCTTAAAAAACTCTAATCCATGCTCGTATGCCTTTCTATATCTTTTGGCTTTTAACAATGGATTTATAGAGTGTCTATAAAACACGCGAAGGGTCAAAACCCCATTCACCATTTCTTCTCTAAGTTCAATATGTTTGGAAGGTCCTTTTTTGACAGCCTTCACAAATATGAGTCCTAATTCAACTTCAGGATGCGCTGCAATCGCCTCTGCATGTCTTTGAATAAAGTCACCGTGCTGTGGAGCGTCTGGATTTGGATACCAACTTGTGAAAAATACAACCTTCATTATTTCTTAATTTTTAATAATAGAGAGTTTCCTACTACCACGACATCCGAAAAGGCCATAAATAAGGCCGCTGCCATTGGTTCAATCATTCCCATAGAAGCCATCGGAATGGCAATAATGTTATATGAAAATGCCCAAAACAGATTCTGCTTGATAGTTTTAAGTGTTAATATACTTATACGATGTGCCTCTGTGAGACTATTTAATTCATTTTCTTGCAGTAGTACTATATCTGCACTATGTACTGCTATATCAGTAGCCTGCTTAAAGGAAATAGCAACATCACTTAAGGTAAGGGCAGGAGCATCATTGATACCATCACCTACCATAGCAGTGATACCTTCCTTTTTGTAGCCTTTTATAAAGTCTAGTTTGTCTTGTGGGCTTAGTTGTGCTTCAAAATGATTAATGCCTAGGGATTTTGATAATTCCGCAACTTTGGACTGTTGATCTCCAGAAAGGATATAACTTTTAATGGATTGCCCATTTAGATAACTCAGCATCTCGTGTGCATGGTTCTTTATGGCATCCTTTAATTGTATGCGGGCAATACAGCGATCATTCTCTATTAAAAACAGATGAAAGTGGGTGTCATCTTCTCTGTGGTCTTTTAATAACCTAAAAGACCCAAAAGAATAGTTATTCCCATTTTCGTCCTTACACAGAATCCCAATACCTTTTTTCTCCTCAAATTGCTTCAAGGTTGGGTCCATCTCGCTGTCTTTTAAAAGGCCAACCATGGCTTTCGCTAATGGATGTGAGGAATGTTGTTCAAGTGTAAATATGATAGTTTCAATTCGTGCCTTTTCATATTTGAAAAAGTCAAAGGACTGAATAATAAATTCTCCATTTGTCAGCGTACCCGTTTTGTCGAATATGATGTTTTTTACCTTGGCGAAAGTCTCCAGTATTTTTGCACTTTTGATCAGTATTCCCGCTTTAGCTGCTTTTCCAATTCCTACAACCACTGCAGTAGGGGTCGCCAAGCCTAAAGCACATGGACAAGAAATTACAAGAACTGCAATACTCCTCATGATACTATCTTCCAGTGCCACATCAAATATTCCGTAATTTAGGAAGAATGAAAGTAGTGATAAACCAAGGACTACAGGAACAAAAACCCCACTGACTTTGTCTGCCAATGCTTGAATAGGAGCCTGCTCGCCTTGTGCATCCTCCATAAGCTTGATGATTTTTGAAAGCGTAGAATCAGTACCTACTCGACTAACTTTCACTTGGAAATTCCCTTCTGCTACTAGGGTTCCACTCATTATGTGAGAACCAGGAGCTTTATAGATAGGTAGGCTTTCACCCGTAATCATACTTTCATTTATCGCTCCTTCACCTTCTATGATTTCTCCATCACAAGGAATATGATCCCCAGAATTGATATACATGGTATCACCTACCATTACCTGATTGAGGTCAATAAGGTTAATTTTCCCTCCTCGTAATATTTTAGCATCCATTGCTTGAAATCCTTTTAAAGCATCAATAGCTGAACTGGTCTTTTGAACGCTATAATGTTCAATTAGATTACCTACCATAACCAGTGTTATAATAGTGGCTGCAGTCTCAAAAAATAAATATTGGTGGCTGCTTCCGGCGATAAAGAAAGATCCATATATGCTATAGAAATAGGCTGCAGATGCTCCTGAAAGTATCAGTACATCCATATTGGCCATTCTATTCTTAATTGAAGAAATGGCTCCCTTTCCAAATTGAATCCAACCAATCACCAATACAGGTGTAGCCAATCCAAATTGTAAAATTGGGTTGTTCAACCAATGATCCATCGGTAGAAACATGTGTACTAAAAGAACAAGTGTAAATGGTAACCCAATGAAAAAACGGATGACCAATGGGTTTTTCTTTATTTCCCTATCTTCTACTATTCGGGCAGTAAATCCAATATTATCTATTTCTTGACATACTGCCTGTATATCTATTTCTCCTTCTGAACTAAACCGTGTTTCCCCATTTGTAAGATTAACAGAGACTTTGTTATAACCACTTTTTTCCAATTTCTTTCGAACGGAAAGAGAGCAGTTGGTACAAGTCATTCCATCAACGAATATTTTGTGGTCTTGGCTAGCCATAATTTAGAATTGTTTGGCAATTTCAGCTCGCATTATGCGTAAGGTATTATCAACTTCCCAAATTACGTCTTGCTGATTCTCTACGGAAAGACTCTCTAATATACGTTGACTCAATACGGTAGCTGGAGCCGTAGGAGGAAATTCCTTTGCATAGGTACTTATCTCAATTAAGATGTCATCTCTAGAATGAATAATATGTGCCCAAAGTGGTTCGGAAACATAGATTTGTTGAGATAAATTGTGTTCAAATTCAGATTGTATAGTATGGGACAATAGTTGTAAATAATTCTGAACCGTAAGATTTTCAGGTCTTATTCTTAAAATTAACTGACGAGGATGTATTCTTTCCAGTAATAACGCTAGTCGCTCATAAGCTTGTAATCTAATTGGCGTAGATACTTTTGCCTTTTCCTTTAGTAAGTCTAAAGTTCTCATTTTTTCATCGCGATCAAAAAAGTTTTTCATCATATAGATGCAAAATGCGATCACTAGGATCTGAGGAACAATAAGTAATGCTAAATCGGCTGCTTCCATGTACAATGTATTTTCTTCAAATATAAGGAAATGTAGGTTAAAGGTAAAGGATTAAAGGTGAAAGGAAAGCTATGGTGAAAGTTAAAAATTAGAGAATTAACTTTGCTATTCATAATTAATCGAAGACATGGGTTTAACTAAGGGTAGCGCCAAACTTGGTAGATACTACAATAGTTGTTAAATTGGTCCTTTTAATAGATTATTGGCTTTGAATCAACCTCAGAATACATTAGAAACATCCATCGAGTATCTTAAAGGGATAGGACCCAAAAAGGGAGACCTTTTTAGGGAAGCGTTTGCTATACGAAAGTTTTCACACATGTTGAGTTTCTTTCCATTCCGTTATGTAGATAAGTCTCAGTATTATGCAATCAATGAATTGAAAAATAGTGGTGCTGAGGTCCAACTAAAAGGAACCATTACAAAAATGGAAATTCAAGGAGCTGGTCGGAAAAAGAGGCTGAAGGCAGTCTTTTCGGATGGACAAACTACTATGGAGCTGATATGGTTCAGAGCAGCCGACTATATAAAAAAGAGCATTAAACTGAAGAAGGAGTATGTCATTTTCGGGAAAGTAACTTTATATAATGGGCAATGGCAAATGACTCATCCACAAATGGATTTGTCCGAAAAGGTGAAAGAAAATAGACATGCTGTCTTACAAGCTGTGTATCCTTCTACCGAAAAATTGAATCAAGCAGGGGTCACTAATAAAAGTTTATCTGTCTCCATATTCTCATTGTTTGAACAAGTACATAAGGAGATTGTTGAGGTAATACCTCCATGGGTTTGTGAGCAATATAAATTGATGAATCGGAAGAAGGCTTATTTCAATGTTCACTTTCCACAAAGTCACGCTGTACTGGAGAAAGCGAGAAGGAGGGTTATATTTGAGGAGTTCTTTTTTTTACAATTAGCCCTTCTACAACAGAAATCATTTAGAAAGCAAAAAATGAATTCCTATGCCTTTACCAAGGTTGGTGATTTTTTTAATTCGTTCTATAAGGAGGGTTTACCCTTTGATTTAACGGGTGCTCAGAAACGAGTGCTAAAAGAGATTCGTGCAGACGTATTTAATGGTCGGCAAATGAGCAGACTAATTCAGGGAGATGTTGGTTCAGGGAAAACTATTGTGGCATTATTGAGTATGTTGATCGCTATGGATAACGGCTTTCAAGCAAGTTTGATGGCGCCTACGGAGATATTGGCACAACAGCATTATATAGGATTACAAGCCTTACTTGCTGATTTCCCTGTGAAGATTGCATTACTGACTGGTTCATCCAAAGTTAAACAACGAAGATTGATCCATGAGGGATTAGAAAACGGAGAAATTCATATTCTGATTGGAACACATGCGATAATAGAAGAAAAAGTAAAGTTTAAAAATATAGGAATAGCTATCATCGATGAACAACATCGTTTTGGTGTTGCGCAACGATCAAAAATGTGGAAGAAAAATGCACGGCCTCCACATATTCTCATTATGACAGCTACGCCAATTCCAAGAACACTTGCGATGACCTCCTATGGTGATTTGGATGTCTCAGTGATTGATGAGCTGCCTCCTGGTAGAAAGGAGGTTAAAACGGTGCATAGGTATGAAAACAACCGTCTCGGAGTCTTTGGGTTTATGCGAGGGGAAATCAAGAAGGGGAGGCAGGTTTATATTGTGTATCCGTTGATAGAGGAAAGTTCAAAGTTAGATTATCAGAATTTGATGGATGGCTATGAAAATGTTCTACGAGAATTTCCAAATCCTGAATATCAAATTAGTATTCTGCATGGTAGAATGAAACCCAAGGATAAGGATCTTGAAATGGAACGATTTGTTCGTGGTGAAAGTCAAATAATGGTAGCAACTACTGTAATAGAAGTAGGGGTAAATGTTCCTAATGCTTCAGTGATGATCATTGAAAGTACAGAGAAGTTCGGATTATCCCAGTTACATCAGTTGAGAGGTCGTGTAGGTCGTGGTGCAGATCAGTCCTATTGTATTCTGATGTCTTCGTATAAATTGGGTGAAGAGGCAAAATTCAGATTGGAAACCATGGTAAGAACTACCGACGGGTTCGAAATAGCTGAGGCCGATCTAAAGCTACGTGGTCCAGGAGATATTATGGGGACTCAACAAAGTGGATTACTCGATTTCAAAATGGCCAGCCTTACAAAGGATAAGGAGGAGTTATTGTTAGCAAGAGCTGCTGCTGCTGAATTATTGGAAAAAGACCCTCAATTGAACGATCCTACAGCAGCTAAGACAAGGGAATATTTTCTTAGAAATTATAGGAAAATGGTGGATTGGAGTCAGATTTCGTAAGCTTATTTATTAAAAAAAAGATATGGAATTTTCGATAGTAAGATGTATAGTTTCTATTGGCTTGATTATTTTAGGTGGGTTTTATTTCAAATGGCCAGAAAGATCACTAGCGATATTAAATTTCAATAAATCAGAAAGCCCGTCAAAAGGAGCTATTCAAAAGCAAAAAATTGGTGGGATAATTATTATACTTTTAGGATTCTATTATATTTTGGTAATGTTTGATATGATTCCATGATAAAATTATGGGGCTGATCAAAGGTGAAATACCGTTGTTTAGTATGACTTTTTAGTCTGGATTGATGAAGAGTTAGCCCTTAACCTCTAGCACAGTATCTTATGAAAATTACAACTGAGAAACAGCTTTTAGAATTATATGGACAGCCAAGTGAGCGCGCTCAAAAGAAATCCATGATTGCTTTGGATAAACATGCAAAGCATTTTATTGAGACCTCCCCATTTATAGTATTGGCAAGCTATGATAAAGATGGTAAGATGGATGCTTCTCCTAGAGGAGGGGTGCCAGGTTTTGTAAAAGTGAATGGGGCAAATCAAATTCTAATTCCAGATGCAAAGGGTAATAATAGATTAGACACGTTAAAGAACATTTTGAAAACAGGAAGTATTGGTGCATTATTCCTAATTCCAGGGATTGATGAAACCTTAAGATTAAACGGAACGGCCTACTTATCTACTGATTCAGATTTATTAAATTTATTCCCTGAAGAAAGAATACCACCCAAAACATGTATAGTGATTACTGTTGAGGAGGTTTTTTTGCATTGTGCAAAAGCCTTTATGCGTTCGCAGTTATGGTCTGAGAAAGCGAAGTTGAATCGTTCTGAATTCCCAACAATGGGTCAGATGTTAAGGGATCAAATAGGTGGAAATGGAACGCTTGAAAGTCAAGAAGAGATGGTTAAAAGATATAAACAGGATTTCTAAATATAGGTTCTATTGATGTAAAGGGAATAAGCGAAATCGTTTATTCCCTTTTTTTTGCGGATATAATATTATTTATTTGAATTTCAGATAGTTATGTTTTCTTTTATTAACTTTATACCTATTGAAAATAAACCTTTTAAAAGAAATATTATGTCTGATGAAATTCAATACACGGTAGAATGGGCAATCAAACCAGGTAGTTTAGCTGCCTTTAAGGAGATGGCAGAAAGTATCACCAAAATGGTAGAAGAAAATGAGCCTCAAATGAAAGGCTATCAATGGTATTTTAATGCGGATGGAACCAAAGGATATACTTTGGAATGGCACACAAGTTCAGATTCTCTTTTGGCGCACCTACAGAACGTTGGGGATGTTTTACCAAATTTAATGGCACATTGTGATTTGAGTAGATTCGACGTTTTTGGGAACCCTAGCCAGGAAGCAAAAAATGCTTTAAATACATTAGGAGCAAAATACTTTAACTATTATGCGGGGTTCACTAGATAGATTTTTGATTGAGGATAAAGATTAGTTTTGTTGCGTAACAAAGTGTAATCTTCAAATTAGTTCCGTATATTAGGTTTAATATCAAAGATTATTGTAATTAAACCAATGAAAAATCATGCCTAATAAAATTAAATTATTAAGTCTCGCCCTTGTCGGTTTTAGTTCTATGGCTTTAGCGCAAGTACATTCAAAAGAGATACTTAATGAGAAAGATGGTAATACCGAGCTTACCATATCTTCTGTAGCGATGTATGAAGGTACCCGTTCTGAGGTAGCTAAAAAGTGGTATAATAAAGCCATAGCCTACAATGACAATGAAGATTATGCTAATGCAAAACTTTTTTATTTAAAGGCAATAAATGAAGATCCATCCTATGTAGAAGCTTATGATAATTTGGGATTGGTATTCAGGATATTGAAACGATATGATAAGGCCATAGAATATTATAAAAAATCCATTGACTTACAGAGTGATGGTGCAATGGCTCATCAAAATTTGGCTTCTGTTTATCAGATTAAAAAGGAATATGCCAAGGCGATTTCAGAATATCAAATATTGGTTCAACTAGATGCCCAAAACCCAGAAGGTTATTTTGGTTTAGCGAATTGTTTTATGATGCTTTCAAAATGGGAGGATGCAAATGAACAAATTGAAAAAGCATTGGCCATATACTCAGCTACTAATTCTCCACACTTGGGAGATGGAAATTATCTAGCGGGACTTATTAACCATTATAAAGGTGATAAGGTTAAGGCAAAATTATTCATCTCGAAGGCAAAAGGAATGGGTGTGAATATCCACCCAGATATTGAAGCCGCAGTACTATCTGAAGCATTGGAATACAAGAATATTAAATTGGAAGTAGCGGCCGATTATGCAAAAACGGAACAGACTGTAATTGACGCCTTTGATTGGTTACTTGAAAACCCTATAGGAAAGGCTTCTGTTAGAAGAAGTGAAACTGTTAAATTTTTGATGCGTTGGATGACTGGTAGCCCAGATGTAAGTATTGAAATTGATACGGATGTTAGTTCCTTTGTGGAGGATAAAGATTGTTTTGTCCTATTTATGGGAGGCTGGACAAAATATGTACTTACTACAAGAGACTTTGATACCCCCCTAAAAGGCAAGGTGGCAGGTATTGAAAGTGTAGTAGAGTATTATATTAAAAATAAAAAAGCCATTGGGAAAAACCGAACAATTGAGAAATGGTTTAAACTTCAAAAGGCGGGTAAATTGGAAGCTCATTTTAGAAAGAAAAAATAAGATTGTTAAAAAGATTGGTTTGAAAATATTAACGAGAATAAATAATTCGGATTAACTTAAGGGGACCTAAAAAATTAGATATCATGAATAGCTTTATTACATTAATGTCTTTTACGCTTCCACATGAAGCTCATTTGGCCAAGATTAGCCTTGAGGCCGAAGGAATCCATGTAGAATTGAAAGATGAGCTAACTACTCAGGTTTATAACTTTTATTCAGATGCTATTGGTGGAGTGAAAATTCAGGTACTAAAAAGTGATTTTCAAAAAGCGAAAGAGATTTTAGAATTGGCAGGATATTTCCCGAAGGTTAAACCTAGCTCAAAATCCCTTTTTGATCGCTTTTCAGAAGGGCTTCCATTGATAGGTAAGGCAAGTCTAGAAATTCGTTTAATCTCGTTTTTTGCTTTCTTTCTGGTGATTTTAGTGATTTTGCTCATGGTATATCTCAGTGCCTAATGGAATTAATTAAATCCATTTGAAATCTTCTTTTAATTATTAATTTGGAAAAAAATGTTTAAACGTAAATACCTCTTTATTGGAATTGTGCTTTCTATGGTATTTGCACTTCTTAGTATATTTATTGCTGATAATGCAGTGACTCAAAATGCAGAAACTAAAAATTTTCAATCTGTGGATAATATCGCCTATAATAGGGTTGGATTGTTATTGGGGACTGGGAAGTATACTCAGTTTGGGACGGTCAACTTATATTATAAATATAGGATACAGGCTGCCGAACGATTATTCAAAGCTGGAAAGGTTAGTTATTTCTTGGTAAGTGGAGATAATTCCCGAAAGGGCTATGACGAACCAAGCGATATAAAAGCAGATTTAATTGCTAAGGGAGTTCCTGCTCAAAATATCATATTAGATTATGCAGGTTTTAGAACCTTAGATTCCATAGTTCGAGCTAAGGAAATTTTCGGACAAAGTAACATCACTATTATTTCCCAGAAGTTTCACAATGAAAGGGCTATTTACTTAGCTGAAAAATACGGAATGACTGCCATCGGATTTAATGCAAAGGATGTAAGTAGGAATTATAGTCGTATGACTCAATTAAGAGAGAAATTAGCAAGAGTGAAGATGATGTTGGATATTTTGATGGGAGTGAAACCCAAATTTCTCGGTGAAAAAATAGTCATTGGATAATACAATAGGTTAAACGCTTCCTAAGCGTTCACTAAAATAAAAGCATATTTACACTAGTAAATTAAACTCCTTTTGTAACTTGGTCTTATTATTATTATGAAAGGCATGCAAATCATGCAGAGAATTTACCTTCAATTTGAAGGTTGCAGGTATAGCTAAAGCCTTTGAATTATCGATATTTTATTAGTTTATTTTAAATAATCAGGGTATGTTAGAAACACCTAAAATTTTAGTAGTCTGTGGGCAGAATAAAAGACGTAGTCGTACTGCCGAACAAATTTTCAAGAACGATAAACGATTTCAAATCCGATCTGTTGGTCTAAGTTCAGCAAGTGATCGCAAAATACGGGACACGGATGTTGACTGGTCAGACTTTATCATGGTTATGGAAGATAACCAAGGAGACAGGATCAATAAGACCTATAAACATCTAGATTTGCCATTTGTGGAGGTGTTACATATTCCAGATGAATACGCTTATTTAGATAAAGATTTGATGGGTTTATTAACGGATAGAATAAATTCAATTCTAGATATAGAATTTGATATTTAGTCGGAGTAAATAAATTGTAAAGGAATAAAGAGAAGGGTAGTTTGATAAAACTACTCTTTTTTTATGCTCAATTTTTCTGGGGGGATTGCCCTAACGAAACTTTAGGGCAGAAAAAATGGGCAAGCTACTTATATCACATCGCTCAACCACCTACCCTTGCTTCGATCAAGACCTGGGGGAGTTCAGCAGGAGCTGATTGTATAAGACTTGCCCAGCACAAAAGTACGTAAATTTGCAAATGTACCAAGCTCTGAGCCCTTTATTTTAAAAGAAATACATAAGCTTTTGGCACTATGTGGTTTAGCTGTGAACTTTTTTTTCAAAAGTTGAATTTTGAGTAAATTCAGTCCAAATTTTAGACGGATACCATTCAGAAAATGGAATAAAAAATGCTACTAAAATGAAATTAGTACCATTTTTTTGAATTCAACTTGTCAAAAGTATGCTTTTTGTGAATGAAAAATTCTTTAACCATACTTCTTCGATATACTTGATCTGGGTAATTCTTCGCCTTATCTCCATTTTTAAGTAAATAGGGTAGCATTGCATAGAAGGAAAAGTGTGCTCTTATAATGGCAGAGATATGTTTAAACTTACCTTCCGATAGAAATAGAACTGCAGCAACACCATCCAATACTAGTCGCGTGAAAATAATTGGTACCTTTTTATTTCTTGGAAGATTTTTTGCCAAGGTCGCTAAGCTATTTCTGAAATTTAAATAAGTCTTCTTTGGGTTTTCCGCATCCAAGGTACCTCCTCCAACATGGTAGACCATAGCTTGTGGACAATAATGTATTCTATATCCTAAGTTTTTAATTCTCCAACAAAGGTCTATCTCTTCCATATGGGCAAAATACCTTTCATCCAAGCCTCCGGCTTCCCAAAATACACTAGAACGAATAAATAGGGCTGCACCAGAAGCCCAAAAGATATCAGTAGGCTCCTCATATTGTTGTAAGTCCTTTTCTAGACTTGAAAATATCCTCCCTTTACAAAATGGATAGCCTAGATAATCTATATAACCACCAGCGGCCCCAGCATATTCAAAATACTCCTTATCATTATAGGAGCGAATTTTAGGTTGACAGGCTGCTATATCTTGATTATTTTCCAATAATTCGAGCTGCGGTTTTAACCAGTTTTCGGCAACCTCGATATCTGAATTTAATAGCACAAAATAGGGGTAGTCTATTTCCTTAAGTGCAGCATTGTAACCACCAGCATAGCCTTTATTTTCTTTAATACGGATAAGTTCTATGCTAGGGTAATTTGAGTTTAGAAATTGAACGGAATCATCAGTAGATAAATTATCAGCTACAATAATGTCTGCCAAATCTGAACTGTGTTCTAAAACGGATGGTAGAAATTTTTCTAACCAATTTTTTCCGTTGTAATTAAGAATGACTACTGCTATTTTCTTTTGCATATTCTTAAGCAAGATTATCTTTTTTGTACTTCCATCGCTTATGCGACCATAACCAATAGGCTGGTGATGCTTGGATATGATTTTCCAAGATCTTTACATGTTTATTGGTAATTGAAAATTCAGGTTCATCAATCCCATCCGAAACCTTAATTAGTTCAATTTCATAATGCCCTCTTTTAACCTTGGTCATGGCGGTATAATATACTGGGACTTTCAGTATTTGAGTCATTTTTTCCACCCCTAGATAAACGGGTGTATCCTGATTTAGAAAGGTAGTCCAATATTCTATTTCTCCCTTATGTGGTGTCTGATCGGCCACTAATGAAGGCATAATTTGATTTTTTCTTTTTCGAATTACCTGTCTGAAAAATTGTTTCATAGGTACTATATCCGCTCCAAACTGTGAACGCATATTCTTGAATAAATCATTAAATGGGATATTTTGAATTGGCTTATAGACGGATATCATTTCCATTTTGGCGTAATATGAAATAGCTAAACCTAGCCACTCCCAATTCCCATAATGTCCCGAAACTAAAATGATATTTTGTTTGTTCTGATAATGTAGGTCTAATACTTCTTGATTAACAATTTTTACTCTTTTCAGAAGATCCTTTTTTGAAATAGAGAAAGCTTTGATAATTTCAACCCCTAAATCAGTGAAATGCCTGTAAAATTGTTTGGCAATTAGTACAATTTCCTGCTCAGTCTTCTCAGGGAATGAGTTTCTAAGATTGTTATATACTACCTTTTTTCTATACGAGAATATATGGTACAATAATACATACAGAATATTGGATATGCCGTAAAGAAGCCACATCGGTATACGTGATGTGGCTTTAAGTAATAATGCGCCTAATTTATTTAGCATGAATAAATGTCAGGATTATTATTCTTCCAATGGATGGTGAGATCCTTGGTTTATAATTCGATTGTTTTGAAAACGTGACCCAAAGTTATCTTCATTGATAGATCCATCTTTGTTTCTAGACAATAATTTTTGCCATTCTGGTAAAGTTTTTTCAGAAAGGGCATTAGAATGTGCCAGTGAATAAGAACCTCCAGATCCCGGATCGTAAAATACAAAAATTATATTTCTTTGGTTCTTGAATTCATAATATTGCCAAATTTGATAGGGATGAGTTTCCGTATCCCATTCATTGGCCTCAACATCATCTGGCATACCGTACTTAATTAATATACGGCCTCTATCAGATTTATACCCAGCTAATACTTGGTTACCAAATTTTGAATTGGCATAATCGAATAGGATCTTAAAGTCCATAAATGGCTTTTCAGGATTTGAAGCATTTGTTTCGTTCCAATACGCAAAGAAAATGTTTTGTTTTTGTTGAAGATCTTCATTGCCGACAGCATTGGTATAGATGAGCGCTTCATTTGCATTTTTGGAATATCCCATTGCATACAAATACTGATTCAAAATGACTACACTATCCAAACGATATTTTTTGATCATATACTTTTCAGTAGTAAAATCAGCCATATCATATTTTTTGATTCTATTGGAGTTGAAATTTTGGAAGAGCTCTTCTTTTCCACCAAGGACTTCATTTTGCTTATTCTTCAATAAAACTGAATACAAAAAGTTACCACTTTCCAATTGAGAAATATCAAAAGTATGTGCAATGGAATTATTCACACCTGGTTTCACCACTTTTTTATAATTCAATCCTTCTACAGGACTTCTGTCTTCAAGGTTTAGAATATTTATGTCTAGATAATATTTGTTGCCGTCTTGAGCTATATTGTACAATTCAAAATAACTTGTGAATTCTTGGATATGGTCATCAAAAAAATAATCCCCATTAGGAATTATTGGAGTCATATTATAGCCAGCCTTGAAGAACATATGTTCGGCATTTGCTTGTTCCAGTTTGTGGATAAAAAGGAAGTCTGAAAAATTTTCTTCGTTACTGAATGACTTTATTTGAACCGGTATTGCACTGGTTACCTTTTCGTCCATTTTAACAGCATCCTGTAATTCAATAAATAGATTGAAGTTTCCAGTACTTATCAAACATTGATCTTTAAAGAGGATGTCCTTTGAAACTGAAGCAACCTTTTCTATCGGAGAAACTATTTTTAGTTTATTTCCACAATGGACAGTGTTAGACTCTGTGTCTTCAAAAAAATAGGATGCATTAATTTCAGCTTGGAAACCACCTTCCACAGCTTTGTATTTAACAGAAGAACTGGGTATTTTGATATAGGTCTCAACTAAAACCTTCTCTCCCTGCATAAATTGCTTATAAGAAATGGAAGCTTGTATAGATTGAGCTTGTGCCCAGCCTGACAGGTTTAATAAAAGTAAAAGACTTAGAATTCTGGTGACCATTTTTATTTCAAAAGTACGAAATCTTTAAGGAATGAAATAGGGAAGTTTTTATTGCAATACTTCTAAATCGCTACTGCTTGAATAATTTTCTATTAATTTTAATCATAAGTATTTGTAATAGTACTGTTTGCACCCATTTTAGGGTTGATCGTTTCTTTGAATTTCATTTAGATATTAGTCTTTTTAGTCCTTAAAAAAAAAGTGTTTTTCTTTAGAAATAAGATTAACTTTGGTCTTTGAAAATTTTGAAGAAACAAGCATGCAAAGAAGATATTTACCAGAAAATTTGAAAATCGATTCTTGGGAGGTTTTAAAACCATTTTTTGAGGACCTTAGAGATAGGAAGATTAGCAGTGTAGTAGATTTAGAAAACTGGCTAATGGATCGTAGTGAATTGGATGCGGTATTAGAAGAGGATATGGCTTGGCGCTATATTCGTATGAATATTGATACCACAGATAGTGAGAAACAAGAAAGGTTTCAACTGTTTATCCAGGATATTCAGCCTAAAATCAGTCCATTTGAAAATATCTTTAATAAGAAATTGTACGATTGTCCATTTACTGCTGATTTGGATGAGTCTTTATATAGAATTTACCTCCGTGGCGTAAAAAAAGCCATAGAATTATTCAGAGAGGAAAATATCCCATTGCATACAGAACAAAGTACCATGGAACAGGAGTATGGTACCGTAGCAGCAGCTTTGGAAGTTGAAATGGAAGGCAAGAAGATGACGCTTCAGCAAGCATCAGTTTATCTTAAAAAGAACGACCGTTCTATTCGTAAAGAAGCTTTTGATAAGATGAATGTGGAGCGAATGGAGCAAGTGGCAACCTTAGATGATTTAATGGATCGATTGGTTGTTATTCGTGGGAAGATTGCCAAAAACGCTGGATTTGAGAATTATAGAGATTATAAATTTGAATCTTTAGGAAGGTTTGATTACGATGTTTCAGATTGTTATGCATTCCATGAAAGTATCCGTCAAGAAATTAGTCCTATTGTTGCAGAATTTTCGAAGGAACGCAAAAGTAAAATGAACTTGGATGTGCTTAGACCTTGGGATACTGCTGTAGATCAGGAAGGCAGAGAGCCATTAAGGCCATTCAATAATGGTGAAGAGTTATTAGAGAATGCCAAAGCCTGCTTTGCTAATATTGATCCTTATTTTGGCGATTGCCTAAAAACGATGGACGAAATGGGGCATCTTGATTTGGTTTCCAAACAAGGAAAGGCTCCAGGTGGATTCTTGTATCCTTTGTATGAAAGTGGGGTACCCTTTATTTTTATGAATGCAGTTGGTTTGCTTAGAGACTGGGTAACTATGATCCATGAGGGTGGACACGCTGTTCACAGTTTCTTATCACATGATCTGAAGTTGACCTCATTTAAGAGTACGCCATCTGAAGTTGCTGAATTGGCCTCTATGAGTATGGAGTTGATTTCTTTGGATCAATGGGGAATGATCTTCTCTGATAATCAAGAATTAAAAAGAGCCAAAAAAGAACATTTAAAAGATATATTGTCTGTTTTACCTTGGATTGCTATTGTGGATAAATTCCAACATTGGATCTATACGAATCCTGAGCATACTGCAGATGAAAGAGCGCAAGCATTCTTGGATATCCAATCTGAATTGGTGGATTCTAGCGTGGATTGGACTGGCTTAGAGAAAATATTGAAATACCAATGGCAAAAGCAACTTCATATCTATGAAGTGCCCTTCTATTATATAGAGTATGGAATGGCACAACTGGGAGCTATTGCTATTTGGAGAAATTATAAAAAGGACCCAAAGAAGGCCTTAGAACAATATCAAGCAGCTTTGAAATTGGGTTATACAAAATCCATTAAAGAAATTTATGAAGCCGCAGGAATTCGTTTCGATTTCTCTAAAGAGTATGTGAAAGAATTGGCAGCTTTTGTAAAAGCTGAAATAGCTGCATTGGAAGACTAAAAATTATGGCTGTAGCGAATGCCTCGGTAAGAAAAGAATTAGAATTCGACAAGATTGTCGATTTGTTGATAGGGTTTAGTCAAAGTCCGAGGAATAAAGATTATTTTAAAAATATTCAACCTTTACATGCCTATAATAACCTACAAGGTTTGATGGCATGCTTAGAGGAGTATATGATTTTCAAGGGCGATCAATCTGCTCCTGCTTTTCAGTACCAATCTCTTGATAGGTCTGTGAAAATGCTGAATGTCCAGGGAAGTATTTTAGAACCTGAGGATATTTTTGCAATCTATATTTCGGTGGATTTCTCAAACAGGTCTCTGAAGTATTTTAGTGAGAATTCTCGACCTTTTGAATCATTAAAGGGATTGTTTGGAGTTTTAAAATCTGAGAAGGAAATACTGAAATGGATAGATCAGGTATTTGACCAAAAGAGAAACATCCGATCGAATGCAAGTGAGAACTTGTATGAAATTAGGCAACAGTTATTTGCTAGAAGAAGGCAGAATGATAGGGCTTTTAATATGGCCTTATCCAATTATTCTAAATCGGGATACTTAGCAGATACACGAGAGACTTTTGTGAATGAAATCCGCTTACTTTCGGTGTTGTCAGAACATAAAAGGAAAGTAGACGGTAGGACGCGTGGTAGTTCAAAAACGGGTAGTATTACTTATATTGAACCACAAACCAATGTGCTAATCAATGAGGAAATTTTCCGATTGATGGAGGAAGAAAAAGCTGAGATTCGTAAGATCTTAATGGCACTTTCCAATCAATTAAGAGAAAAAAAGGACCTTATATACGATTATAGAAAAATACAAGAAGAATTGGATCGCTTGGAAGCGAAGACAAAATTGGCTCAGATAACCAATTCTGTCCGTCCAAAACTAAGTAAGACTCAAAATGCTCGAATCATAGATGCCTACCACCCAATTCTGGTACTTTCTAATGAGGAGAAAAAGAAGAAAATAGAACCCCAGGATTATGATTTTGACCAAGAGCAAAGAATCATTGTAATCTCTGGACCAAATGCAGGGGGGAAATCAATCAGTTTAAAAACGATGGGTCTACTCCAGTTAATGGTGCAATCCGGCCTGTTTGTTCCTGTACATCCTGATAGTTCATTCTTCTTATTTAAGAAATTCTTTACAGATATTGGAGATAACCAATCCATAGAAAATGAATTGAGTACTTACAGTTATCGATTGAGAAGGATGCGTGAAATATTAGAGCAGGCAGACCACAACTCATTCGTGCTTATAGATGAGTTTGGTTCTGGTTCCGATCCTATTTTAGGGGGAGCCTTAGCTGCTGTATTCTTCAATAGGATATACGATTCAATGACTTTTGGTGTAATTACCACGCACTATGGGAACATTAAACTGATGGCAGAGGAGATGGAAGCTGCAAGTAATGCTTCTATGCTGTTTGATGAGAAAAGATTAAAGCCACTGTACAAATTGAGTGTTGGTCGCCCTGGAAGTTCTTATACTTTTGAGGTAGCTCATAATATGGGGATTCCTAGTGATTTGATTAGTGCAGCCAAAGAAAAGGTCTCGGTTGAAAATATGCGTTATGAGGAGTTGATTAATCAGTACCAAAGATTAAATACTTCTTTGGAGGTTGAAAAGAGAAACCTTCGTAAAAAGACAAAGCGAACGCATGAATTGAAAAAGTCTTTCGATTTAAAGTTGGAAGGCTTAGATCTTAAGGAGAAAAAACTACAAGATTCTTGGGAGGATAATCAGAAAGCCATTAGCCTTGGCCGTAAGATGGGAAAATACATTCAGCAGTATAATAAGGGAAGAAAGAAAAAGGATATTCTCGCTCAGTTTAAAAAAATGCTAGAAATTGAGTCTGCAACCTTTAAGGATGAGGAAATTAATCCTAAAAAGAAGAAGACTATTTTCAAGGAGAGAGAGCATACCATAGATTTCAAGATTGGAGATCAGGTACGTCTTGTAGATGGAAGAGACCTTGGAGAGATTACGGAAATTAAGAAAGATATGGTAACCGCAGTTTTCGGTATGATCAGAACAACCATTGCTATATCAAAAATAGAAAAGTCCGTAAGGGCGAATAAAAAGTAAAGAATATGGCTTTGTATTGGGATATTATTCCTTTTGATCAATTTGATATAAAGGAACTCTATGAAGTACTTCAACTTAGGCAGACTGTTTTTGTTGTGGAACAAGATTGTCCATATTTAGACAATGATAACTATGATCTAAAAGCCTATCATATGATGGGGAGGACAGAGCAAGGTGAGCTTTTGGCCTATTGTAGAATCCTTCAGCCCGGTCATTATTATGCTGAAACGTCTATTGGAAGAGTCGTAACAGCGCAAGCTGCCAGAGGAACAGGTGCTGGTAAAGATCTTATGAAAATAGCTGTTCAGGCCTGTGAAAGTCTTTTTCCCGAAAAAAATATTCGGATAATGGCTCAGGTCTATTTACTCAAGTTTTATACTGAACTAGGCTTTGTGGAAGAGGGGGATATATTTTTAGAAGACGGTATCGAACATATTGAAATGTTGTATACCGTTTAAGATCTACCTGAGGAGTAAAAGTTGACCTTCAAGATGCTTCATATCTACGTACTCGTGAAGGCTTAATGGGGTGTATTTTATTTGATAAATAAGGACATTGTCTTGTATCAGTTCTCCATTTAGTTCTCCATTCCAAAAATCCGATATTTCATTGGTTGCAAAGAGGGTTTTGCCCCATCTGTCAAATATTTTCAACTCATAACTGGTCAATTCACCACAAGGATTATTGATTTCGAAATAGTCATTTAAGCCATCATTATTTGGGCTAAAGGCATTTGGGATTTCCAAATTGCAATGACATATAGATACAATGTCGAGGTGCATATTGTATATACGGTTACAGGTTTCTATGATTAGATCATAGCTTCCTTCTTCCTCAAAGGTTCGTGTGCTACTGGTGCTACCATTATCCAGCCAGAAATAAGCTGCATCTTCAAAAGGTTCGTCAAAAGTATAATCTATGGTACAGTCAATATAGCCAATTTCGCTTATGTCTTCGGTTTCAATAATTCCTTCACAGCGCGTGTCATGTGTGAATTCAAAGGAATTTGCATTAATGTTATTACCAGAAATTTTTTCAGTGATAGGTACTTCTGTGTAAGATATTGCTCCCAAATCTGTATAGTTGGTTCCAGGATCAAATCCTTCAGTTGGATAATTTACACTATCTAAACAGGGCGATGAATAAACGTTTTTGACTAGCAGAACTTCGTTCAAGTTTGCCGTATTTTGGTAGATGCAATCCAGGCTATTATTTTTCATAATAACAGTTTGTGGTAGGTAATATAGATTGGTTACATCTGAAAGTAAATACTGGTTTGTAATTTCTCCATTGAGGTTGTATTGAATAAAGTAAGGGAATAGTACTCCTTGAACGTCAAGTTGCCCAGTGATACTAATTATTTCATTATTAATTAGGTTTATTCTTGGATAGCTATTGAAATTCACTTTTACAGTAATGAATACTATATCACCTTGCTCGGATAATTTGACGAGGTATAAGTTCGAGCCTGAGTATACAGCAATAATATACCCATCATCTACGGTTAATATATTGTAAAAAGTACTACCAAGAAGGAAGGGATATTCTTTTGCCCATAGAACATTACCCAAAGGATCTAATTTTAATACAGAATTCGCGGAGCGTAGTATTAATCCTCCATCACTTGTTTGGTTGGATTCTATCCCTGTCCATGAACCTATATATTTTTTTGTAGAAATAATATTTCCTTCTAAATCGGCTTTAATTATAACCATTGGGGGAAGTACACCGGTAACAATTTCCTCACTAAACTTACAAATTAGATTTAATTCATCTCCAATTATATAGAAATCGTAACAGTAACTCAGTTTGTAGGCGAGGTGGTCATATTGTTTGAAATGTAGAATGTTTCCATTTCCATCAATTCGAATGATCATAGTATATTTATCCGACTGAAATAATTTAAAGGAACTACCAATAAGGATGAAGTCTTCGGAATTTGGAATCTGTTTTATATGGAGAAGATCCATATTTATTGATGGGTTAGAAAATTCCTTCTTCCAAACCACTTCATCACAAGTGTTAAATTTTATAAGTCGGAAGCCACTTTTTTGTGTTTGACCAGTATTGAATATTTCATTTAATCCAAGGAGAGTACCACCGTCCTCTGTTTGAATTTGTGAACTTTTTACTATTCCCTCATCAAAGGTAAATGACTGAAATGAACTGACTTGCCCATTTACTATTTGGAAATAAAATAAACAGAATAAAAGTAGCAATACACGCATGCTGTATGAAAGTTTTGAAACTAAATGTATTATACCTTGGGAGGGTGGCCTCAAAAAACTCAAATATAGTGCCAAAAAAAAACGGAATTATTTATATTCCGCTTTTAGTATTTTAATTTCTTTAATCAGCGTATTGACATCGTCTGTATTGGTTCCATCATAATAGCCTCTAATTCTTCCTTCTTTATCAATCAAACAAAAGTTTTCAGTATGAATGAAATCACCTAGATCTCCTTTCCAATCTATCTTTGCTGAAAAGTAAGATTTTCTAGCAAGCTCATAAATATGGTCTTTATCTCCAGTTAGAAGTTGCCATTTTGGAGCTATAGCATTGTGTTCTATAGCATATTTCTTTAAGGTAGGAACTGAATCTATCTCAGGTGTCACACTGTGAGAAACAAACATAATATCCTGGTCATCCTTATAGAATTCATTGATGCGCTCCATTTGAAATGCCATTTTGGGGCAAATGTTTCCACAGGTAGTAAAGAAAAAGTCAGCGACATAAATTTTTCCTTCAACATCTTTTTTCGTGATTTGTTGACCGTCTTGATTGGTTAGATTAAAGTCTGCAATAAGGTGTTCTCCTTTCATTTTTTGCATAGTCTCATCTACCAATTCTGGATTAACATCCGCGGGAGAATAAATTCTAAGACGCATCTCTTTCTTAAATAGGGGGTAACTGGCTATAGAAGCTACAACAATGATTAGGCCCAATATTAAGATTTTGTTCGATAGGGGGGATTGCTTTTCAGCCATTATGATGTGATTTTATTTTTAAGTACTTGTATAAGGTCTCTTTGCTTTGCGGCCTCCATGAAGTCCATATCTATGGATGCTTTTTCCATTTCCTTCTTATGAATCAGGATTTGTTTTTTAATTTGTCCATTGGTGGTGTATTTATCAATGTCTTCGGCCACCAATGTTGGTTTTTCCTTTTGACTGTAAAAATCAATTCCAGATTTTGGTTTAAAGTCTTCAAATATGTTTTTGAAATCCTTTTTCAGCGCTGTAGGCACTATATTATGTTCTTTGTTATACGCTTCCTGAATAGACCTTCTCCTTGTAGTAGCATCAATAGTCTTCTGCATGGAGTTAGTGATTTTGTCTGCATACATGATTGCTTGTCCATCAGGATGTCTAGCGGCTCTACCTATGGTTTGAACCAAGGATCTTTCAGAACGTAAAAATCCTTCTTTATCTGCATCTAGAATGGCTACCAAAGAGACCTCTGGTAAATCCAATCCTTCACGCAATAAATTGACACCAATCAATACATCAAACCGACCCATTCTCAGGTCTCGCATAATCTCGACCCTTTCCATAGTGTCGACATCGGAATGTATATAACGACATCGTACCTGATACCTAGTAAGGTATTTGGTTAATTCCTCCGCCATACGTTTGGTCAGAGTGGTAACCAAAACTCTTTGGTCTAGTGTCACTCTTAGATTGATTTCCTCCATTAGGTCGTCAATCTGATTTTCACTTGGTTTAACGATAATTTTAGGATCCAAAAGTCCTGTTGGTCGAATGATTTGTTCGGTATACATTCCTTCAGATGCTTCTAGCTCGTAATCTGCTGGAGTAGCACTTACATAGATACATTGCTGATTGAGCGTTTCAAATTCTGGGAATTGTAAAGGCCTATTGTCCATTGCAGAAGGTAAACGGAAGCCATATTCTACCAAGTTTTCTTTTCTTGATCGGTCACCTCCATACATCGCTCTGATCTGAGGTATAGTAACATGACTCTCATCAATGACCATTAAGAAATCGTCTGGGAAGTAATCAATTAAACAGAAAGGTCTACTTCCAGGATCTCTAGCATCCAAATAGCGCGAGTAGTTTTCTATTCCTGAGCAATAACCCAATTCTCGAATCATCTCTAAATCGAAATTGACTCTTTCTTCAAGTCTTTTGGCTTCTAGGTTCTTCCCAATCTCTCGGTAAAAATCTAATTGTTTTACCAAGTCATCTTGAATCATGTGGATGGCCTCTTGTAGTCGATCCTTTCCAGTAACGAATAAGTTGGCTGGGTAGATGCTTACCTCTTCAAATTTCTCAATGATTTTGTGATTGTCAGGATCTCTACTTTCCATGGCCTCTATTTCATCGCCCCAAAAATGAATACGATAGTAAATATCAGCATAGGCAGGGTAAATGTCTACGGTATCTCCTTTCACCCTAAAATTCCCTCTGGAAAATTCAGCTTCTGTTCGTGCATATAGGCTTGCTACAAAAGTGTGTAAAAGGCTATCTCTATTAATCTGTTGACCCGTTTTGATATGAATGACATTCTTTTTGAATTCAACAGGATTTCCGATACCATAAATACAGGATACAGAGGCAATAATAATAACATCTTTTCTACCTGAAAGCAGTGCAGAGGTTGCACTCAATCGGAGTTTTTCGATGTCTTCATTTATAGAAAGGTCTTTTTCAATATAGGTGCCAGAGGTCGGAAGATAGGCTTCTGGCTGGTAATAGTCATAGTAGGATACAAAATACTCTACTGAATTGTCTGGGAAAAACTCTTTAAACTCCCCATATAATTGGGCTGCTAAGGTTTTATTGTGACTTAAAATAAGTGTGGGTTTTTGTACCTTTTCAATTACATTGGCAACTGTAAAGGTCTTACCTGATCCTGTAATACCCAATAGGGTTTGTGCTGGTGCGCCGTCGTCAATCCCTGCGGAAAGTTCTTCAATCGCATTTGGCTGGTCCCCTGTTGGTTTAAATGAAGATACTAGTTTAAAATCCATCCCGTTCAATTTGGTGCAAAATTACACATTTTTGAGTCAAAAGTTGAATAACAAAAGAGAATTGGGTTGTCCAATTCTCTTTTGTTATACTTTAAATTTTATGCTATTAATCTTATCTAAGATCATCTATTTCAAAATCACTGAAAAGTGCAAGGTCAAGACTGAAATTATGTGAGCCCAATTCCTTCTTTTCATAGGATAGAATATTGAATATAGTTTGAGTACCTTCTTTATTCTGTTCCGTGATTTGGGTAATTCTCTTCATTGTCTTGTTATAGTGAACGGTTATTTTTACCGTTTCGAGTGTAGTATCCAGTGGGCTAAGTTCAACTATTTGTATAGGGGCCGTTGAAGGGAGCATGGTATAATTGAATTTGTCCTTATATCCTTTAAAATAATCACCTAGGTTAAAAACTTCCTCTTCATCCTCTTCAATGTTTGATATTTGGATCATTTCATCTTCTTTAAGGACGGTCCATTTCGTTTTTCCATCGCAAAGAATCTGAATATTTTCCATTTCCAAATCAAATTGATCATTGGATAGGATCAATTGACCATTTTTTGTTTGTCTTAGGTTGGCTTCAATATTGAATAATACCATACTGAAGTTAATACCTATAAGTTGGGTGCCGTCAAACTCTTGTTCAAGAGATTTTAATATTTCCTCTGCCTTAGCATCGTTTTGTGCCAATCCGGCAAAAGACATGGCTACTATCAATACTGAAAGAATAAGCTTCTTCATCTTCACTATTTAATTTTTGTTTAGTTCATCCAACAATTGTTCCAAACTATAGTCATCTGGTACCAATACCTGTCTTGCTTTACTGCCTTCAAATGGTCCAACAATTCCTGCTGCTTCCAATTGATCCATTATTCTACCGGCTCTATTATACCCTAACTTCAGTTTACGTTGAATTAAAGAAGTAGATCCTTGTTGATGCAGTACCAATACTCTGGCAGCATCTTCAAATTTTTCATCCCTATCTGCAAGGTCAGAAATAAGTCCAGGACTAGTTTCTTCATCTACATATTCTGGTAGTGCAAAGGCTTGGCTGTACCCTCGTTGAGAACCAATATATTCACATAATTGCTCTACTTCAGGTGTATCTATAAAGGCACATTGCAAACGTACTAATTCATTTCCGTTTGTATATAACATATCGCCTCTACCTATCAATTGATTGGCTCCTCCAGAGTCCAATATAGTTCTAGAATCTATTGCTGAGGTTACTCTAAAAGCAATTCTTGCCGGGAAATTGGCTTTGATTGTCCCAGTTATAATATTTGTCGTTGGTCTTTGTGTAGCTACAATTAAGTGAATCCCAATGGCACGTGCAAGTTGGGCAAGACGTGCAATAGGTAATTCAATTTCTTTCCCTGCTGTCATGATCAAATCTGCAAATTCATCAATGACCAAAACGATATAAGGTAAGAACCTGTGTCCATTATCTGGATTAAGTTTTCTCTTTTTGAATTTGGTATTGTATTCTTTTAAGTTTCTACAATGCGCATTTTTCAAAAGATCATATCGAGCATCCATCTCAATACAAAGAGAATTTACTGTATTGATTACCTTTTTTGTTTCGGTAATAATTGCTTCTTCACTATCCGGAAGTTTGGCCAAGAAATGTCTTTCAATATGGTTGAACAAGGTAAGTTCTACTTTCTTAGGATCTACCAAGACTAGTTTTAATTCAGAAGGATGTTTTTTGTATAGTAACGAAGCTAAAATACAATTCAATCCAACAGACTTACCCTGCCCGGTGGCTCCTGCCATAAGAAGGTGTGGCATTTTGGCTAGGTCTGTTACAAAGGTTTCATTTGAAATGGTTTTTCCTAAAGCAATTGGTAATTCCATTTTATTGTTCTGGAATTTTTCAGACTGTAATACCGTCTTCATAGAGACAATACTAGGATTTTGGTTGGGTACCTCTATCCCAATGGTTCCTCTACCTGGTAGGGGAGCAATAATTCTAATCCCTAAAGCTGCAAGGCTTAAGGCGATGTCATTTTCCAATCCTTTAATTTTGGAAATACGTACTCCAGGGGCGGGAACTATTTCATATAAAGTAACTGTAGGTCCTACAGTGGCTTTAATTTTAGAGATTTCGATTTTGTAATTGGACAGTGTTTCAACAATTTTATTTTTGTTGGCCTCCAATTCTTCCTTGTCAACATGCAAATTACTGTTGGGGTATTCTTGCATCAATTGCAGAACTGGGAATTTGTAATTTCCCAGATCCAATCTTGGATCATATTCGCCAAATTCTTCTAATACCTTATTGGCTTTATCCTCGTCATCGGATTTGATATCTGTCTCTAGCTTTATTTCTTCCGTTATGGCTTCAGGTTCAGCTTCAGGAATAATAACTTCTAATTCTTCGGATACTGCCTCTGGTTGAGTAGGTGCAATATAATCTACTTCCAAATCTACAGTTGGTTCTGCAGGGGGAGCTATCACCGTTTCATTGAAGGCATTTATTGACTCCTTGTAAATAGTTTCTTCAACAATTGGAGATAATTCCTCCATCTTAGTTACCGGTGTATTTTCATACATGGGTTCTTCTTGACTACTTATTGCTTCCTTTTCTTGAAAATTAGAGAGTGGTTCATGAAAATTATCATTGGCTTCTTGAATGCCTTCCTCTTGTGTTTTTAAAATATCCTTGGGTCTTTTGATAAAAAATAGATGAACCTTTTCAAAGCTTAGGTCAAATGCTACGGCTAGAAAGCTTGTCAATAAAAAAAGTAATAATAATCCTGACCCTGCCTTTCCCAAAAGGGCTTCAATCCATTGAACATTGAAAAAGCCAAGTGCACCACCAATAATCGGGTAGAAGTTGCTGAAAATAAAGGAAAGGAAAGTACTGATCCAAAGTAATAAGAATATGGAATTTTTGATATTTCGTTTTAAAGCAAAGGGTTTAGTAGGCATCAATAAATTTAAACCAATTCCACCTAAAATGTAAGGAATGAGGTAGGCTGCAATTCCAAATTGACTAAAAATT
Organism: uncultured Flavobacteriales bacterium; assembly: GCA_913063375.1. Classification (GTDB taxonomy): domain Bacteria; phylum Bacteroidota; class Bacteroidia; order Flavobacteriales; family CAJXXR01; genus CAJXXR01. The sequence continues at coordinate 48,893 of CAJXXR010000008.1, forward strand.
AGGTAATGACTCAGCTTAATTCCAAGTTTACCATTGATGATATTGGTGTTGTTTTCGAAAAAAAGTTGTGCCAAGGGCTGTGTAGCATCACTTAGGTAGTTCTTCCAAGTGAATAAATACATAGAAAAGGAGAGAAGCATATAAGCGGCTAGGAAAAGACATAATAGTCCAGTGATCACCTGAAAATTCTTGTCCTTGTGCCAGTTAATGGTTAATTGCTTGTTTGCCTTTTTATTTTTGGTAGTCGTTTTCTTTGCTCTCTTAGCCATTCAATAAAAATATCAAAAAAAGATGTTTTCCAAAGATTTTTATTGATTTTTTGAATGGTGAATGTCAATATATTTTTAAAAAAAAAGGAACGTAAAAAATACGTCCCTTTTTTGATCCCCTGATATTGAAAAATCAATAATATTATATGATCGATTGTATTGGTATTAACATTGATTGAGATTAGTCTTACAAATGTTGTCTTTTTTTTTTGATTAAAAAATCCCTGAATTCTGGTATATTTTGTACTCACTGAATTCAGTGATAGGGTATGAGTTATTGAGTTGATAATCAAAAAGGTAAACATGTTCGTTTTGTGTCGTTTTGAAAATAGGTCAATCCTCTTCTTCCGGAATCGCAGTGAGTGGAAGCGTTAAAGTGATGAGCGTGCCTTCTTTTGGCTTTGAATATATATCAAACTGCCCTTTCATGTTTTTTACTCGAGCTTCAATTTGACTTAAACCAATACCAGCGCTTTTCTTTGGTAGGATATCCGAATTGAAACCTATTCCATTGTCTTGGATACTTATCTTCAACTGGTCATCAGTTTGGAATAACTTAATTTCGGCTAGGCTAGCTTGACTATGCTTTAAGATGTTGTTGCACAATTCTTCCATGATATGGTAAATCTTCAATTCAGTGTTGGACGGGTATCTTTGTTCTAGATTACTATCCACAGTAAATTCCAGTTCAGTGGAAGTGAATTTCTCGCAGATATCATGCAAGGCGTATTCCAAGCCGAAATTGATCAAAAGGGAAGAAACTAAATTATGTGAGAGATCACGGATTTTCCCAGATGCCTCTACAATGATATTCTGCATTTTCAGGATTTGTTGATGACGCTCATCTGAAATATTCTTTTTAAAGGCTTGTAAATGAAGATTAGCAGAGGATAATAATGCACTTACACTATTGTGTAAAGTCTCTGCTATGGCCTTTCTTTCTTCTTCTCGACCATCTAATGTAGCATTGATGATCTTGTGCTGGCTTTCACTTTCTAGTTGCTCAAGCCTACTTTGTTGTAATAGCTCTTGCTCCTTGTGGAGTAGTTTTAGATTTTTTTGTTTTAGGCGGTGACGGTGAACGCTTAATCTGAAGATGATGGCTAGCGTGCCAAGGAGAATAAATGATAAAATAAGATAAAAGGTGGTTCTACTTGACTTTTCTTTTTCTTCAGCTATTTGCTTATCTTTCTTTACGGAGTTGTATTGCTCATTTAATTCAGTAATGATTTTTGTGTTTGCTACATTAGTTAATTTTCTCGTAGTAGCAGCTTCTAACTTTCCATATTCAAAAGCATTTTTATAATCCCCCTTGGTTTCAAATAAGTAGACCATAGTAGAATAGGTACTTAATAGATAACTTAGTTGGTTGTTCTTTTTGAAATATTTTTCTGCTTTAAGAATTATTTCTTCAGCCTTAATAAATTGTTTTGTTGCAATATAATTATTAGAGTTATTAATCAGTGTTATTAGATAAGTTGTACTATCGTTTTTAGATAAATGGTATTTAATTGATTTTTGATAGAGTAGTTCTGAGGTAGGATAATTTTTCTTATATAGTTCTATGTGTCCTAATGCTTCATGATATTCGGCTAAAAGTCCTCTATAGTTTGATTCAAATATAAAAGGTTGAGTCTCATGATAATATTTTTCAGCGCTATCAAGTAAAGATATATTTTCTCTGTTTTTTAAAAAAACAGACATAAAACAATCACCTTTAGCAAGTAAGCTATTTACAATTTTACTGGTGTCATTCATTAAAATCGCTGATATTGTTGCTGAATCAAATGCTTTTAGAGCTTTTTTAGTTAAGCCTGTAGTCCTTTGAATGTTTCCTTGATCCATTTTTAATTCAAAAATGGCAGAATCATGTTTTAACTTCTCTGCTATTTTAAGTGCTTCTATTGAGAATTTGTATGATTTTTTGAAATCTTCCTTTTCGAAAAAATAGTTAGTACTATCAATGAAATTTAAAAGGTTGGGATAATTATTCTTTTGAGCAAAAGAATTACTAAAACACGAAAACATTATTATAAAGATGTAGCTTATTTTAGTAATTCTTTTATTCATAATATATTATCTATTTTTAATTGTTATTATTGGTCCACCATCAGCGACATTTAATGGAAAAGTAATTCCACTTCCGCCAATCTGAATAACAAATGTAACATTTATTTCTTTGTTTATTATTTGGAGTTGAACGCTGTGTCCATCATAGGTTGAAATGCCTGCTGGATTGTTGTGTTGTATCGCAACCGCTAAATCATTAGGGTAATACCCAGTATTGGATCCTTGTACTACATCGTAATGTAACCAATAAGTTCCGTCTGATTTTGCTTCAACAGTGTACGATTTTAAGAGTTCGTTAATCATAATTTATATGTTTATGGTTTATTAATAAATGATACAGTTTAATTGGGGACTAAAATTTTTAACATAGCTATCCCTATCCGCATATTTCATGCAGGCAAATGGGTGATTTTTAAACGTTTGCTAAATTGGAATTGAAGGGTATTCCTGCTATTTTTAGAGAGGTTGGCTAAATGATTTTATGTTGGGCTGCAAATAGAGCTAGGCCAATAGAGCTTTTAACTTGCAATTTTTTCAATAAATTTTTTCGATGTGTTTCAACCGTGTTGGGACTTAGGCAGAGCTGTTCTGCAATTTCCTTACTGTTGTATTCTTGACAAATAAATTTCAATACTTGCTTTTCTCTGTCTGTTAGTGCGGAGATTAGCATTCCTTCTAATGGCTTTTCTGATGCATTTTTGAGTCCAGAAAAGGATTGAACTATTTTTTCGTTGATGGTGGGACTAAAATATTGATCTCCAGCGGCCACTCTTCTTATGGCTTCCACGATATTGTCTCCAGCGCATTTCTTTGCTAAATAACCGCTAGCGCCTAACTTCAATACTTCTCGGATAAGTTTAATATAGTCGTAACTAGAGAGAATGATGATCGGACAAGGGAATTTTTTCCTCCCCTTTTTAAAGGCTTTTAGAACTGCTATTCCATCCTTCTCTGGCATATTGATATCCATAATTAGGACATCTGCCTTATTCGTTTTGGATTTAAACCATTGAATAACTTCAGCTCCATTTAAGGAATGACCAACTATCTCCATATCATCTTCTACTGATAGAACAGCTTCTATTCCATCAATTAGAATTTTATGGTCATCTGCTATATGAACCTTGATTTTATTCTCCATTGTTTTTATCTCTTGTTACAACAAAAATAGTATGAAATTCACTCGTAAACAACACTGAATTCTGGTATATGAAAAACATCACTGAATTCAGTGATACGTTTCTATGCTTAAGGTAAAAAAAAATAGCCCATTCCTTTTCAGAAATGGGCTATTCATTATGCCAAGGATTTGTCCTTACATGTTTCTTCTATATTGTCCACCTACTTCAAATAATGCAGAAGTAATTTGTCCAATTGAGCAGTATTTAGCGGCTTCCATAAGTTCATCGAAAATGTTACCATTTTGAATAGCACTTGTTTGGATAGCTTTTAATGCCGTTTCTTGTTCCTGAGAAAAGCTGTCATGTAGGCTTTTTACCGTCTCAATTTGAAATTGCTTCTCATCTTCGGTTGCTCTAATAACTTCACCTGGGGTTACTGTTGGTGAACCGTCTTTACTCAAGAACGTATTTACACCAATAATTGGAAACTCTCCATTGTGTTTCAATGTTTCGTAGTAAAGAGATTCTTCTTGAATCTTAGAACGTTGATACATTGTTTCCATTGCAGATAGTACACCCCCTCTTTCTGTGATTCTGTCAAACTCCATCAATACAGCTTCCTCTACCAAGTCTGTAAGCTCTTCAATGATAAATGAACCTTGAATAGGGTTTTCATTTTTAGTTAACCCAAGTTCTTTATTGATGATCAATTGGATGGCCATTGCTCTTCTTACTGAAGCCTCTGTAGGGGTTGTGATGGCTTCATCGTATGCATTTGTATGCAATGAGTTACAGTTGTCGTAAATAGCGTACAATGCTTGTAGTGAAGTACGGATGTCGTTAAAGTCTATCTCTTGTGCATGCAGTGATCTACCAGATGTTTGGATGTGGTATTTCAACATTTGTGCACGTGTATTTGCTCCGTACTTTAATTTCAATGCTTTTGCCCAAATTTTTCTGGCTACTCTACCTATCACGGCATACTCTGGATCAATACCATTTGAGAAGAAGAAAGATAGGTTAGGTCCAAATGCATTGATATCCATACCTCGACTTAGGTAGTACTCCAAATAGGTAAACCCATTTGCAAGGGTAAAGGCTAACTGTGTAATTGGATTGGCACCTGCTTCTGCAATATGGTATCCAGAAATAGATACAGAATAGAAGTTACGAACTCCATTGCGGATAAAATTCTCTTGAATATCACCCATCAATCGAAGGGCGAATTCAGTAGAGAAAATACATGTATTTTGTGCTTGATCTTCTTTTAAAATATCTGCTTGAACAGTTCCTCTAACCTTCGTTAGTGTTGATGCTTTGATTTTTGCATATACGTCGGCAGGTAGAACTTGATCACCAGTTGCACCAAGCAACATTAAGCCAAGTCCGTTATTACCTTTAGGAAGATCTCCATTATAATGAGGTCTTGTAGTTCCTAATTTTACGTATTTGGCTTTGATTTTTGCCTCTACTTCTTCTTCTAGTCCATTCTCTTTAATGTATGCCTCACATTGTTGGTCAATAGCAGCATTCAAGAAGAAAGATAACATCATTGGAGCTGGTCCGTTGATAGTCATGGATACCGAAGTAGAAGGAGCACTTAAATCAAATCCTGAATACAATTTTTTTGCATCATCTAAACAGCAGATAGAAACACCGGCATTACCGATTTTACCGTAAATATCTGGTCTTACATCTGGGTCATTTCCATAAAGTGTTACCGAGTCAAAGGCTGTTGAAAGACGAGCAGCAGGCATTCCAAGACTTACATAATGGAAACGCTTATTGGTTCTTTCTGGTCCACCTTCTCCAGCAAACATACGGGTTGGATCTTCACTTGTTCTTTTGAACGGGAATAATCCAGCTGCATATGGGAATTCTCCCGGAACATTTTCTTGAAGGTTCCATTGTAGTACATCTCCCCAAGCTTTGTATTTAGGTAAAGCTACCTTAGGAATGTCCAATTGAGATAGTGATTTAGAATGTGTCTCAATTTTGATTTCTTTATCTCTAACCTTAAAGCTAAATACAGGATCTTTATATTTCTTAACCTTTCCTTCCCAAGCTTCAATTACTTTCAGGTTATGCGGGTCAAGATCTAAGGTTACTTTATCATAACGAGCTTGTAAGGCTTCAATTAAAACCTCTTGTCCATCAGAACCGTCAGATTGTAGACTTTCAATACTTCCTTTTAGGTTGTAAAGTGTTTGTGCTACTTTAGATTGTTCTGTAGCCCAAGTATCATAAGCACGGTTATTTTCAGAAATTTCTGATAAGTATCGTGTTCTATTTGGAGGAATGATGAATTGCTTTTCAGAAACTTCAATTGATGTACCAAAAGACGAATCGAAATTAGCCGTCGTTCTCTGATTAACCTTATCGATCAAAGCTTTGTATAGGTTGTTAGTTCCCGGATCATTGAACTGAGAAGCAATACTACCAAATACAGGCATATCATCTATATTGCTTTCCCACAATTGATGATTTCTTTGGTATTGTTTTTTGACATCTCTAAGGGCATCTAGTGCACCTCGTTTGTCAAATTTGTTCAAAGCAATGATGTCGGCAAAATCAAGCATGTCGATTTTCTCTAGCTGTGTTGCAGCACCATATTCTGGTGTCATCACATACAAGGAAACATCCGAGTGATCCATGATCTCCGTATCCGATTGACCAATACCTGAAGTTTCTAATATGATCAGGTCGTATTGAGCAGCTTTCAAGATAAGAAGGGCATCATTTACGTGAGAAGAAAGTGCAAGGTTGGCTTGTCTAGTTGCCAAACTACGCATATATACTCTTGGATTGTCGATAGCATTCATACGAATTCTATCACCCAATAAAGCCCCACCAGTTTTTCTTTTTGATGGATCAACAGAAACAATAGCAATAGTTTTTTCTGGGAAATCGACTAGGAATCTTCTTACTAATTCATCTACCATAGAAGATTTTCCAGCTCCACCTGTTCCAGTAATACCTAGAACTGGACTAGTAGTATTTTGAGCTGCTTTTTCTCTTACGAGGTCAAGTATTTCCTTATTCTCTTCACTAAAGTTTTCAGCTCCAGAAATCAATTTGGCAATGGCTCCTGGATTTTTAGATTCTAAAAGATCCATTTCACCATTTAAGTCTCTACCTGTAGGGAAGTCACTTCTTTCGATCATATCATTGATCATTCCTTGAAGTCCCATTTCTCTACCGTCATCTGGAGCATAGATACGTGCAATTCCATAGCCCATTAAGTCTTCAATCTCTGAGGGTAGAATTACACCACCACCACCACCGAAGATGCGTATATGGGAAGCTCCTTTTTCCTTCAACAAATCGTACATGTATTTGAAGTACTCATTGTGACCACCTTGATAGGATGTCATAGCAATGGCATTTACGTCTTCTTGTACTGCACAGTTAACTACCTCTTCAACACTTCTATCATGTCCAAGGTGTATAACCTCTACACCAGTTGCCTGGATGATTCTTCGCATTATGTTGATGGCAGCATCGTGACCGTCAAATAGAGAAGCCGCAGTTACAATACGGATTTTGTTTTTTGGTTTATAAGGAGCTGAATTTATCATATATTTTGTGCTTTATCTTTACAGGAAATTTCACGCGAATTTACGATAATTTTATGGGCTATTCAAATATATGGTAAGCTACTCGTGGCCTGCTTTTTATGGGGAATGGAAAGACTTTATAAATAGGACGGGCGAATCAGTTATTTTAGACTGAGTTAATGCCTGATTTTGGATATTTCATGTCTAATTGAATTATTATCAATAAATTGTATTCCATACTAATAATTAAATTTAAATCGAATGAAATCAATCGTTTTAATAATTGGGCTTTTGGCCTACTCTTTTGGTCTCCAGGCGCAATCAGATTATGCGCTTTTTCCAAATGATAGTGTAACGCATGTTAGTCGAATGGCAGAATTCCCTACTATTGAATTAGGTAGAGATACAATCGATGGGGTCGTTTATCAAAATTTACATCCTACTTACCATCAATTAATTCATAGTCCATCAATAACTACTTCTAATGGCTTTGGTCATTTCCCTTGGGCAAACGAACATTGGTTTGGAAAAAATATACACTATGATTCGAATGGTGTGTATCGGTTTTATGGACAATTTGATATTTTATTTATTCTAAACACTCAGACTAGTGTAGGTAGTTCTTGGAATATGGCTAATTATTCTAATGGCAATGTATTGAAGGCAAAAGTAGACTCTATCATTTACGATTCTTTTTTGGGGATTGATGACAGTCTAAAGTATATAAGCTTAACCAGAAGGAATCAAAACGGATCAATAATTACCGATGGAATTAATGGCTCTCAGATTATTATTAGTAAAGAAAATGGACTAATTCAATCTTTAGGGTTTTTATCTGTTTCATATATTGATTTTGATGAAGGTGATACTGATAATTATCTATTCCAGTTAAGTGGATTCATTATGGATTCCACGGATATAGCAGAAACGAATCGATACAAGATTTGGGATCTTGAAGTTGGGGATGAGTATCACTTTTCATATTATAAATGTGATCTCCCAACTGTTAGAAGGCAAATAAAGATAATAGGTAAAAGTTGGACCTCTACTCCTCCAACTTTTATATACCATAAACAATTGAAAAAGGCTGTAAGCACAATGGTATTGCAAAATGGGCAATATGTTGTTGCGTATCCAATAGTGGAAGAATCCAGCTATTATGATACAGTTTATCTAGACGATTATTTGTTTTTGGATACTGTGTTATTAGGTATTGATACGCTGGCAGCGGAGAAATATGCGAAAGGGCGTTTTAATGATGAATTATTTAATGTGGGGAAACAGTTGAATAATTTTGATATAGATAGTATCTGGAATTGGTGGGAAGGTCAGATGACGCCCTATGGAACTTTGAATTATTATGTAGAGGGAATTGGTGGTCCATTTTATAGTATTGGTTCAGATCAAGGGGATTGTAAAGTTAGAAGGTTGCAATACATCAAGAAAGGTAATTATGAATGGGGAGGATCTTATAATTTAAGTCAGGATGAAGAATTTACTGCTACCTTGAGTCTATATCCAAACCCTGTGAAAAATGAGTTATTTATTGATCTTCCAAAAGGAAAAAAGGGAGCAATTCATTTAGTAGATGTCTCAGGTATAATTATTAGAGAAGTAAAGACAGATGAAGAGAATTCAAAATATGTATTGAATGTATCAGATCGATCACCTGGTGTCTATTTCATTCGAATAATTCAAAACGAAGAAGAAGTAATAACAAAGAAAATCATCATTCAATAAGTTTTGAAAATATAAAAGCCCTACAGTCGAGCATACCGACTATAGGGCTTTCACCATCTACTACAAGCTACTAAATAGATGCTTCTAATTCTTTAGCTTTTGGGAAAAGAATGTTATTCTCTAAGTGGATGTGTTGATGTAGATCCGCTTCGAATTCTTTTAGTTTTGCATACAGTACTTTGTAAGTGTTACAAGCTTCTGCAGGCGGTGTATATCCGTTGGTTAATTGTTCAATTTTCTTGAAAATATCCCCTGCTTCTTCATGTTCTGCTTCCATCATTTGAATAGGATTCGCAACACTTCCGAAATGGATATTAGGAATGGTTTTGTTTTCTCTTTTGATAGTAACTAGATCCTTAATGAATGGGAATAAAATGACCTCTTCTTTTTGCATATGTGCTGTCAATTCTTCAGCAACGGTTGAGAAATAGTCATATACCACCTTCGTCTCAGGATGGAAATCACCATGGACTCTAGCTACTTTTTCTGAATACTGAAGAATAGTAGGGATATTTGCAGCTACATAGGTATGGTGTTGCATCAAGATATGATTAATCAACTTATCTAGCGACCAATTATTAAAATCATGTCCAGTAGTAGTGCCTTCTTCCAAGTGAGCTAAATCAGAAGAAATTTCCTCAAAATTTAATTTCTTTTTATCACATATATCTGATAAACTAATGTTACCACCACAGCAAAAATCTATCCCATATTTTTTGAATACATCTGCTGCTTTATAGTTATCTGCTACAATCTCTCCAACTGTTTTTCCTGCTACTGCTATCATTGTATATCTTTTTTTAATTTTTGTCTGATGTAAAATTAGTAGATATAAAATGCCTTTTTTATGATTTGGATCAGATTACCCTCCTTTCACTATCGTGAAATGTTCTTTATATACTAAAAATGCATTCGGTATTTAATCAAAAAAAGGTGTAAGAATTATCTTCTTACACCTTTAATCGTTCATCTATAAACCGTAATCTTACTTCTTATACCTCATCTGTCCTGTTTCGATAGATATACCTACTCTAGCTAATACAGTAAAGATAAATGCTCCCATGGCCCATATACCTAAGGTTACACCAACTTCAATCATCGAAGGCATATATTCAACTATTTTACCATAAGAACCAGGGATGAATCCAGGTACTATTAAACCAAATCCTTTTTCAATCCAAATAGCAACAAATAGTAATAAACATGCAGTATAAAGAATGTTCATATTATTTCTCAACTTATGGAAGGTCAGAATAACCGTGGCGAAAACATTGAAACTAATGGCAGTCCATATCCAAGGGACAAGTGCTCCTTTACCATCTAAACCAAAGAATAAATAAAATGCACTTTGACTGTGATGGGTAGGAGAGTAGAATTCTTTAAATAATTCTGAGCCTAGCATTACTAAGTTTATTTGTGCAGCAACAGTTACCACCTTAGCAATCTTTTTGATCGTTTTTTCTTCAATCTGGAATTTCGTATACTTACGAATGATTCCCAAAATAATGATGATCAGTGCCGGTCCAGCTGCAAAGGCTGAAGCTAAGAATCTTGGACCCAATAAGGCATTGTTCCAAAAAGGTCTTGCTTGTAGACCTTGATAAAGGAATGCTGTTACCATGTGAATACCAACCGCCCAAAAAACGGATAGAAATACACCGGGTAAATAAACCTTTTCATTGGCCTTTTTATTCATATAGTGCTTACCAAGGATGTATAATGGAATGGTAATATTGATCAATAAATACCCATTCAATACAATCATATCCCAAGCCAGCATTGAGTTTGGAAAATTAAATGTTCCAATCCCTGGTATCATGTGCCATAAATTTGCCGGTCCACCAACATCAGCAACAACAAAGGCAATACACATAATTAAGGCGGCAACAGCCAGACCTTCTCCAATTAGTACTGCTTGTTTGAAATCCAAATCTTTTAGGATATAAGTGGGCAAAACCAGCATTACTGCTGCTGCTGCTACACCTACCAAAAAGGTGAAGTTCGAAATATATAATCCCCAACTTACATTATCGGACATTCCGGTAACCGCTAACCCTTCGTCTAATTGGATATAGTAGCAATAAGCTCCAACCAACATGGCTAAGGTAAGTACAGACATCCAGACATGGTATGATTTTCTACCATGCGTAATGGTAAATAATCCGTCTTTAATAAATTGAATTAACACTTTCATAAGTCTATTTTTTGGCTAATTAGTCCATGTAATACCAAAACTTAGGTTCCGTTCCTAAATCTTCTTTTAGGCGGAATACCTTTTTATTTTCCAATACCCATCTGATTTCACTGGTAGGATCCAATAGGTTTCCAAAGATTCTCGCTCCCGTAGGGCAAGCTTCAACACAGGCCGGGTTTTTACCATTTCTAGATCGTTGGATACAGAACGTACATTTTTCCATAACCCCTTTCTTTCTTAGTCTATTCCCCAGGTAGTGCTGGTTTTTATTCACTTCAGATTCTTTGATTTCTGGAGTTTGCCAGTTAAATCTTCTTCCATCGTAAGGACATGCTGCCATACAATATCTACAACCAATACACCAGTCGTAATCAATGACTACTATGCCATCTTCCTCTTTCCAAGTAGCTTGTACTGGACAAACTTCAACACAGGGTGGATTTTCACAATGGAAACACTGTGTACCCATATAGAAATGGTTCTTAGCAGGTACTTCGTGATAGTAATTGTCGTCTGCCTTTTCAAAGTTGATTCCATGTCCTTTTTCAATTTCATGGATTCGGATGTATTGCATTTGAGTAGAACGATCTTGATTGTTTTCTTCTACACAGGCATTGATACAATCCATATACCCTTGACATTTTGAAATGTTAAAGGCATAGCCAAAAAGTACTCCAGGAGTAGCTTCCTTAGAGGATACGCTTAGGCTATTTCCACTGCGTTGTTCGTAGGACTTTTCAATTCTTTTTACAGTGGCTTTCTTTTCTTCTTCGGTCATTACTTTGTAATTCCCTTTGAAGTATTCTTCCCATTCCATTTGAGCCTTCTCAGCACTTTTCTCGCTTCCAGCAACACTACAAGAGGTGGCGGCTGCACCGATACCTGCTACTAAACCGGCTGTAATTCTCTTGAAAGCAGAACGTCTGTTCATTTGCATGTCAAAGACTTGGTCAAAGCCGTCGACTTCTGTTTGAGCAGCCTCTAGCGGTAAGTCCGCGTCTTTGGCTTCTCTGTTTTGGAGTGGTGAATGATTATTTTCCTTACACATAGTACTGTCTTTTTCGTTTGAACCGAATCTATTTTCTTTCAATGATTTTCTGGGTATTTAACCTAGAAGGCCATCTAGGTTCAAAGCCCGGCGAGTGTGGATTGTGACAATTCGTGCAGGTTTTTGAAACTCTTGGAGGAGCCCAACCACCTTCACGTTTACCATGTCCTCCTCCTTTCCAATCTTTCAATTGTCCGGAATGACATTGTCCACAAAGTTTATAACTCTCGTTAAGATCAATGGTTTCATTTGTAATAGTTCTCAACTTGTCCATATTATGAGCCGAATGACAAGTTGTACAATTCATGATACTGATATCAGCATGTTGTAATTTGATATCCCAGTGTGCTTTTTTCCCTTTTTCCGGTTCTTGAATTTTGTCCAAATCATCTGTATGACATTTTGAACAAGGGAAAGAGGTCATATGACTTTCTCTTTCTGGAATTAGAAAGTGATGTTCTCCATCATCTACAACAATTTTCTTAATATGTTCATTAAGATAATCAGAGCTGATTGGAATTGAGTCAACCTTTCCTGTTTCAGCTTCAATTTTATCCATTACTCCGTGATGATGACTGTGTGCATCGCCCTCTTTGTGTTGACACGAAACTACTAAGGTAAATAGTATGGCAAAAGCACTGTAGATACAGGTTTTAAGCATTTTATTGTTTCCTTTTGTCATGGTTTTATTCATTTTGGTAATAGTACCGTTTGAAAATTGTATTATTCTTATCTAGTGAAATCCCCAATGTCTAGCGTTTCCTTGTTGTTTAATGCATGACATTGTCTACAATTAACTCGTTCAGGATGTGAAACTCTAATTTCCATAGGAGCACTAGGTCCAGCATGACAGGCTAAACAGTTCTCATGTAACTGTAATTGATGTGGAATTACAGGAGGACTAGATATCAATGCCTTGTTGTGAATGTTTGGCGCAGATAGTTTTGGGAATTCCGTTGGCTTGAATAGATTTTTTTCGTTCTGCGGCACATGGCATTGACGACAGTTGATCTTTTCAGGGTGAGGAACTACAGGGGCATAGGCATCAAATTTTTGTACAAAACCTCCATTTTGATGACAGCTAAGGCAGTTTTTACCTCCCATATTCCGCTCATCAGAAATAACATGTGGGATGCTTGGTGGTGCACCATGGAATGCTCTATTCTTGTAATAACTATCCAGGTTTCTTTCCTTGCTAGGGTCTACAGGCATATCTTTATAATCTAGTGCTAAATGCGACCTAGAAAATAATGCAGCTTCATGTAGTAATTCTGGGATTTCTGTAACCTCAGTCCCATAGACTAAGGCAGTTTCCCGGCCTTCTTTATAACTGTTTTTAATAGTTACAACGGAAGCTATAAATAGCAGGCTAAAGAGAAATATGATAAAAACTCGTTTCATCCGTTTGATTTTTAATAAGGATTGTACCAGACAATACCTTTATTGTTTATTTGGAAGGGTGAGAAATCAAGGTCATTAGTTGGTTCCTAAATGGTAGGATAAGCTTGATTTTTCACCTTCTTTAATTCAAATTATACTTTCTCCACCTTTACAGCACATTTCTTATAATCTGGCTGTTTAGATATTGGACAATAAGCGTCTAAAGTCAATTCGTTGATTAAGAGACTCTCATCAAAGAATGGTACAAAAACTTGTCCTGGAGTGGGAATTCCTCTTTCATCCACTGAAGCGTCTAAAACAATTGTTCCTCTTCTTGAAGTAAGTCGAATCTTATCTCCATTTTTAACACCCATTTTCTTGGCATCACCTGGATTTAATTCTACATAAGCTTTAGGTACGGCGCGGTGAAGAACTGGAATTCTTCTTGTCATTGAACCTGAGTGCCAATGTTCAATGACACGACCAGTATTTAGCCAGAATGGATATTCTGCATCCGGCTCCTCTGGAGCAGGTTCATAAGGTCTTTCCCAAATGATCGCTCTACCATCTTTTTTACCGTAAAAGTCAAACCCTTCTTTGGTACAAGCTGGATCGTATTTTGCGTTGAATCTCCATTGGGTAGATTTACCATCTACATAAGGCCATTGTGCACCAGGTTGTGCCTTTAATACTTCCAATGGAGCCATGTTGTGTTTTTTACCTTCGTGATGGCGACGGTACTCATTGTAGATTTCCTCAATATGCGTTTCTTCCTTATAGTAGAATTGCTTTTCGAAACCTAGTCGTTTAGCTACCTCAACCAATTGCCAAGTATCACTCATGGCTTCTCCAGGAGGCTGAACCATTTGTTCAAAGTACTGGGTTCTTCGTTCAGAATTTCCATACATACCTTCACGTTCAATCCACATTGCGGATGGTAAAATAACATCAGCAATATCAGTAGTAGGCGTAGGGTAGATGTCAGATACAACTATGAATCTTCCTTCTTTTTTTGTCGCATCTCGATACCTGTTCAGTTTTGGCATGGTTACCATTGGATTGGTTACCTGAATCCACATGAATTTGATATCTCCACTATCCAAGGCACGGAACATTTCTACAGTGTGATTACTTGGCTTAGCTGGTATGTTTTCAACAGGTACATCCCAAATTTTTGCTGCAAATTCACGGTGTTTTTTATTCATTACTACACCGTGTGGTAATTTGTGTGTCAAAGTTCCAACTTCCCTTACTGTACCACAGGCACTAGGTTGTCCAGTAAGTGAGAAAGGACTGTTACCTGGTGTAGAAATTTTACCTGTCAATAAGTGAATATTGTACACCAAGTTATTGATCCAAGTTCCACGTGTATGCTGATTCATTCCCATACACCACAGGGACATGATTTTCTTGTTTGGATCCCCATAAAGGGCTGCCATATATTTAATGTCTTTTGCAGATACGCCAGACATTTTTTCAACTTTTTCAGGTGCGTAATCTTCAAGGAATTTTTCAAAAGCCTTTAATGAGCTAGGGGTTCCTTTGTCCTTGAATTTGAATCCGTCTTCAAGTCCGTATCCGATATCCGTTTTACCTGTATTGAAGTTACAGTGCTTTTCAACGAAAGAATGATTCACCCATCCGTTTTTAATTATCTCGTAACAAATAGAATTTGCTACGGCTAAATCCGTTTGTGGATTAAATAGAATTGACTTATCAGCAGCAGCACTTGTTCTTGTTGTTCTCGTTGCGAAATCAATAATTTTAACACCGCGTTTCAATCGTTGATCTAAAAGTCTAGAGAACAAAACAGGATGCATTTCTGCCATATTATTTCCCCATAGGATGAATACATCTGCATGGTCTATATCTTCATAACAACCCATTGGCTCATCTGATCCAAAAGTTGTTAGGAAACCTGTTACAGCACTGGCCATACAAAGTCTTGCATTGGCTTCAACGTTGTTTGTCCCAATACATCCTTTGAATAGTTTTGAAGCTACATATCCATCTGGAATAGTCCATTGACCGGATCCATAAATAGAAACCGAATCTTTACCATGGTCCTTAATAGTTTCCTTCATTTTGGAAGCGATAAGGTCTAAAGCCTCTTTCATAGTCGTCTTTTCATAGCGACCATTACGCTTAACCAAAGGATGTCTTAATCTATCTTTTCCGTACATAGACATCACGGAATGATATCCTTTAACACAACAAAGTCCTTTGTTTACAGGTGACTTTGGATCACCTTTTACAGCAACTGCTTTTCCTTCAGAAATTCCGACAAGGACTCCACAACCTACACCACAAAAGCGGCAAGGTGCTTTTTTCCATTCCATGTCTCCACTTCCCTTTGGTAAATTTCTTTCTTGTTCTTCGGCAAATAAAATCCCAGGAAACATAGCTGTAGCAGTAGATACAGCAGCCATAATTGCCATTTTTTTCAGGAATTCTCTTCTTGGTGTGACTCTTTTGGTGAACATATTATTCTCCTTTTAATTCATTTCCGTTAGTATCAAATCCCGAAACCATGGACAATAGATCTAGGGATTCCAATTCATTGACTAAATTTTTAAAAGCTTCCTCTTCTTCTTTATTGTTAGTCTCTGAGACAACAATAAGAAGTTCATGATTTTTGGAAGGTACAACCTCGCAGGTTTCGATGGCTTCCAGCTTTTCAATAAGCTCAGCTCGTTTACCTTTTGTGGGATAGGCTAGATAGCTAATTATGGACATAGTTTCTTTCTCTTTATTAACTTGTGTAAATATAGTATGAGTAGGGGTTAAGCTGAATGACTTAAATTAGCTGCTGACATGATAAAAGTCAGATAATATGTTTAAGTTAAAAAATATATTTGGTTGTAGCTTAAAGGAAGAGAATCAATTTCATGATTGTGAGGGTTTAAAGGCTTTTCAGAGCGGTTAATAATCCTTATTTTTATTGGTTTTAGATAAGATAAAAATCTAACTTTGATTTTCGAAACGGCAAAAAAGATAAAATTAATGTTGAGTATTAAGCAGGCAATTTCAGCCTTAGATGAAAATATTTTGTTGTTGCCAATAACTGAACTTTCTATTTTAGAAGTGGCAGATCATGTATTGGCAGAGGATGTTTATTCTCCTATCAATATGCCTCCTTTTAGACAATCGGCTATGGATGGTTATGCAATATGTATGCTGAATAATCAGTATGCCGTTATTGGAGAAGTTAAAACCGGTGATCAAGAAGGATTTGATTTAGATGAAGGAGAGGCTATTCGAATATTTACCGGGGCAATGGTTCCAGATCAAGCCAACGCTGTCGTAAAACAAGAGTTAGTAACTAGGGATGGAGCGCAAATTGATATCGAAGGCGCTATAAAGAAAGGTTCCAATATCAGACCTTTAGGTGAGCAGATTAAAAAAGGTGCATTGGCACTTAAAAAAGGAACAAAATTAAATCCTGCAGCTGTTGGCTTTTTAGCTACCATTGGAATCGATAAAATAAGTGTTTATTCTAAACCAAGGATTTCTGTTTTAGTAACTGGAAACGAATTGGTAGAGCCGGGAAATACACTGCTTCCTGGTCAGATTTATGAAAGCAATTCCAATATGCTTATCGCAGCTTTGGAAAAAGAAGGATACTGTGATGTTCGAAAATTTACTATCAAAGACAATTTCGAAGAGACCGTTGATAAAATTAAACATGCTATTGGAAGTAGTGATGTTGTACTGCTTACAGGTGGTATTTCAGTAGGGGATTATGATTTTGTAGGAAAGGCACTGGAGACTTTGAATGTTGAGAAAATATTTTATAAAGTTAAACAGAAGCCTGGAAAACCATTGTACTGTGGTAAAAAAGGAAGTTGTATGATTTTCGCTTTACCAGGTAATCCTGCAGCTGCTCTAAGTTGTTTCTATGTTTATGTGTTAGGAACAATGCGTCAGATGTGTGGAGAATTGAAAGAACCTGTTTTTAAAGAGCAGTTGGTATTGGATCGCGATGTCGTAAATCGCAGTGGAAGAGGACTTTTATTGAAAGCAATAAAGCAAGGGAATAAAGTTGAGATTTTGGATAGTCAAAGTTCGGCAATGTTGAATACCTTTGCATTAGCCAACGTTTTGGTGTATATTCCGTCTGATAAAGAGTTTTTATATGAAGGGGAGATTGTAGAGGCAATTCCTATTTTGTAGGATCTCTTTTGCTTAGCGTTATGTTTTTGAAAACCAATCGATTTTAGGGATGAGTTTTAAAGTTAAAAGTAGAATTTGGATTGAATCAGAAACCGGAGTATTCCTTGGTGAAGGTCGAGTGCGTTTATTGAAATCTATTGATGAGTGTGGTTCAATTAGTGAAGCTGCAAAGGACTTAGAAATCTCGTATAAAAAAGCTTGGAAATTGGTGAAATCTATGAATGAAAGTTCTAATCAGGAAATGGTGATGAAAACCAAAGGAGGATCTGGCGGAGGAAAATCTGAGTTGACTGACTATGCAAGGGAAGCAATTCGTTTTTTCGATTCTATTAATAAATCATGCTGGAAGGCATTAGAAGAACAAATGGAAGGTAATCCATTTTAAACTAGGATGAACAGAAAGGAAGATATAGCATTGATTTTGTTGTCTGGAGGGAAGAGTACCCGAATGGGAATGGATAAGGCACTTTTAGACATTGAGGGGTTTTCATTTATTGAAAAGGTCGTAAAAGTTGCAGGTACTGCTGTCAATGAAATCTTGATTTCTTCCAACAATCCTGTTCATGACTTAAAAGGAGCTTTGAGGGTTTCTGATGTAAAAGAGGGACAAGGCCCATTGATGGGCTTGTATTCTTGTATGAAAGCCTCACAACATTCTTATTTTTTGATATTGACTTGCGATAGTCCACTTATATCAGAGGCTTTGATTCAGTTCCTATTGAATGCGCACAAAGAAACATATTCAGTGAGTATGTTGACGGAGGGAAATAAACAATATCCCTTGATTGCTGTGTATGATAGGCAGTGTTTAGCCACCTTAGAAATTTATCTAAACAGCGGAAAGAGAAGTGTATTTGGATTTTTAGAGAAGCTAAAAGTTCAGAGTATTGAGGTTCCACCACAATTTCAAGCTCAAGTTCGAAATTTTAATCGTCCAGAGGACCTTAAATATTTAGAAAAGCATGTTTAAAGTAAAATATTTTGGGATGATTGCTGAAATGGCAGATTGTCTAGAGGAAAATTTTTCAAGCACGGAGGCAACCAAAGTGGATGATTTAGTAGCAATTGTGACTGCAAAATATCCAAGTATGGCCAATTTATCTTTTAAAGTGGCTTTAAATAATAGGTTAGCTCAGTCCAGTGATCAATTGGGGGAAAGAGATGAAATTGCATTGTTACCACCCTTTGCTGGAGGTTGATATTTGCTATAGAGTAAGGATAAAAAAGTATTTATGAAGACGAAGAAAAAGAAAAAAGTATTTGTTGAGGGACCAATTAGTCCTGAGTTTATTGCGAATTCTATTGCGAAACATCAAACGAAAACAACGATTGGCGCCCACGATATATTTCTTGGTCAGGTACGTGCTGACATCATTGATGAAAAGACCGTAGCCTTTATTGATTATTCTACCTACCAGGAAATGGCAGAGGATAAATTGGATGAAATTCGCGAAGCCACTTTTGAAAAATTTGATTTAACCTGCATGCATATTTACCACAGTTTGGGTAAGGTGGCAGCAGGTGAAATATGTCTTTTTGTATTTGTTTCGGCAAAAAGAAGAAGAGTTGTTTTTGATGCTATTACACATATTGTTGAAGCCATCAAAAAGGACGTACCAATTTTTGGGAAAGAGGTATTTGAAGAGGAAGGACATGTTTGGAAAGAAAATCAATTTGAAGGCTAATAACAATGGTAGATATTACACATAAATCTTCTACGCTAAGAACGGCAGTGGCTGAAGGTATTGTCCAAGTTGGAAGTATTGAAACAATTGAAGCTATTAACAATAACCTTGTTCCAAAAGGGGATGTATTAGAAGCTGCACGTGTTGCTGGATTATTTGGGGTGAAAAGGACTTCAGATATGATTCCTGATTGTCATCCAATGCCCGTAGAATATACAGGCGTAGAATATGATATCCGCGGACTGGAAATTGTTATTCGAATGACTGTAAAAACAATTTACAAAACCGGTGTTGAAGTAGAAGCAATGCATGGGGTTTCTGTTGCGGCAATTACCATGTATGATATGTTAAAACCTATTGATAAAAAAGTTGAGGTAAAGCATATTCGGTTGGTGAATAAAAAAGGAGGAAAGTCGGACTTTAAGAATAAGTTTAGAACAGACCTTAGGGCGGCAGTGATTGTATGCTCTGACAGTATTTCAGCAGGGAAGAAAAAGGATAAAGCTGGTAAGGCTATCATTGAAAAGTTAAAAGAATCAATGGTAGAGGTTACAGAATATTCAATTATTCCTGATGAGCAAACGGATATTCAAGCTATCTGTAAAAAGATGGTGGAGGCTGGGAATGATATGGTGATCTATACCGGAGGTACAGGATTATCTGATCGAGATGTAACACCACAATCGTTAATTCCAATGTTGGATGTTAGAATCCCTGGTATTGAGGAGGCTATTAGGAGTTATGGTCAAGATAGAACGCCTTATTCAATGTTATCAAGAAGTTTAGCAGGTTTAATTGATACTACATTGGTATTGGCACTTCCTGGATCAACAAATGGTGCAAAGGAGTCCATGGATGCCGTTTTTCCATCTGTATTACATCTATTTAAGGTGTTGAAGGGCTTTAGTCACGATAAACAAACAGTATGATGGAGGAGAACTTCGAATTGGTAGATAAGTTTGGACGTAAGCATAATTATTTGAGGATATCTTTAACAGAAAGATGTAACCTTCGATGTACTTATTGCATGCCGCCAGAGGGAGTTGAATTGGGACCTAAAAGTCAATATATGACGGCGGATGAAATTCTGGATATTGCTTCAGAATTTGTCGCAATGGGGGTTACCAAAATTAGATTGACAGGAGGGGAGCCATTAATTCGAAAAGACTTTGAACAAATCTTAAGGTCATTAGCAAGTTTAAAGGTTGAAATAGCCATTACAAGTAATGCTGTGATTTTAGACAAATACTTGGACCTTTTTAAAGAGTTGGGAGTTAAGAACCTTAATCTTAGTCTTGATTCTTTACATAAAGATAAGTTCAGTACCATTACCAGAAGAAATTACTTCGATAAGGTAATGGCTAATATTCAACTTTTCTTAGCGGAAGGATTTAAGTTGAAAATAAATACAGTCCTCATGAAAGGTTTCAATGAGGAGGAAATCATTCCTTTTATTGAATGGGCTAAGGATAAAGACTTACATGTTCGCTTTATAGAGTTTATGCCCTTTGATGGCAATAACTGGAATATGGATAAAATGGTTTCTCTAGCGGAAATTCAAACCATAGTGAAAAACCATTATCCGCAAGAGCAAGTTTTAAGAATTGCTGATAAACCAAATGATACAGCCAAAAATTTCAAAATTGAAGGCTATAAGGGAACTTTTGCTGTCATTAGTTCTGTTACCAATCCGTTTTGTGATAGTTGTAATAGAATCCGATTAACCTCCGATGGGAAACTGAAAAATTGTCTTTTCTCAGGTGGTGAATCAGATTTACTTACAACGCTTAGAGCTGGAGGATCAATTAAGAAGTTGATCTTGCAAAATTTGGCTCAAAAATTAAAAGTTCGATCAGGTAAAAATACCTTGGAAGATTTCAAGAATGAAGATTGGCATAAGACCAATCGGAGTATGGTGAGAATAGGTGGTTAATTAGTTAACCAACACATAGAAAAAAATCCCCCTTTGGAATTTTCCAAAGGGGGATTTTCAATTAAACAAAAATCAAACTTTTAATTTATTTAGAAGTGAAGAGTGTAGGTTTTATAACAAGCATTACCCAACCCCAGTTATTTGTTTCTCCATCAAAGTTGTCTTTTACAATCTCTAAACCTTCTTCAACGAACATCTGAGAGTATCCAACTTTAAACATAACATCAGAGTTTAACTTGTGAGAAAATGCCATGTCTATTTCAGTACCAAAACTCATTGTTTCTTCTTTACCATCATTTACTATTTTTCCAGCAGAAGAAAATTGATGCGCCATTACCATTAGGTTAGACTTTTTGTTGAATTTGTAAATACCTTTCACATACATGTCAACTAGACCTACATTATCTGCATGGTTTCCTACGTAGAAATAATCCATCCAACCATTGAACTTATGATTTGTTCCATAGAATGGGTTGAAAGCATTTATTTCATTGTCCGAATCGACAACCTCTCCATCAACCACTGTTTGGTCATTACCAGAGATGATTTCACCACCGATAGCAACTTTGTACTTTGCATCAGCTGGAGCATACATAGCTTCAGCTCCAATTAAGTAGGCGTTGATATCTCTATCGTCTTTATGTTTACCCGTTTGGTAGTATGCATTTGCAAACCAGTTGATATCTCCAGATCTACCTTTTAAATGAGTACCAATAGTTTGGCTGTATCTCGTTTCTGCAGTATCCATTGGAAGCTCTACTTCGTTACCAGTATATTGTAGACCATTATTTAATAACAATAAGCTGGCAGACATTTTTTCCAAATCTTTATGTAACCATAGGTATTGGAATGTTTTATAATTCTTCTGGTTATAATATGTATTACCAGTAAGTCCGTCTGTATCTTGATTATATGCTAAACCAATATCAAGCTTTAATTTATCCTTTTTATATTTAAAGATAAGTGCATCTTGGCTTCTCGCTTGTTGAGTCCAAGCTACTGCACCAAAAATTCTTTGATCGTCCAGATTGATTTCTTGACGCCCTATTTTTGCTCTGAAATTATCAGTCAATCTCATATCTACCCATGCTTGGTGAATAGATAAGTTTGCATCTCGTTTGTTAAGTTGTGATTCAGATCCCCAAGTTCTGTAATCTTGAAAACTAAGGTACATTTGTAAGTTCTCATTCTTATAGTTTACATTGAATCGTGTACGTTGAAAAATAAAACTTGCAGGATCCTGGTCAGTTTCCATTAGGTTGATAAAACCATTTCGGTATTCATACCTAGGCCTAATTTCTGCATCAAGTGTTAACTGTGCTTTAAGCTCGTTTGCGCATACTGCAAATAGCCCAATAAGAAATAATTTGGTCTTCATAATACTCTTTGTTTTTCTTCAAACTAATGTCCGACTGTTTCACTGGTTATTAAATGATATTGTTTAGTGAGCTGACTGATATTTGTTAGTGTGAAACATGACTTTTATCGTAATTGAAGTATGATTCAGATAATAATTTATAAAAAATAAATGTTATAATTGGGTTTACCCCAGTAATTTAGAAGTATTCAAGATAGAGGGGAGGGTAGACTTAGAGCTGAAATTATTTAGAATGCAAAAAAAAAGAACCATCTAGTGATGGTTCTTTTTTTTTATTTTTTCGAAGAAGAATGCTTTTTCTTTTTCGGGTTAAATTTCTTTTTATAGTGCTTTTTAGGCGGTTTTGGATTCCATACAGGCGCTTCACCAAATTCTTCAGGTAAAGGGATTTTATGGATTTCTCGTTCTATTAGTTGTTCAATTTTTGAAAACTTGAGCATTTCGTCTTCAGTGATTAGAGTAAGTGCTACTCCCGTAGAATCTGCTCTAGCCGTTCTACCTACTCTGTGAACATAGTCTTCAGCATCGTTAGGCACATCAAAATTGATTACAATATTAATATCCTTGATATCTATTCCACGGCTAATAACGTCAGTAGCTACTAAAACGCGTGTTTTTTTAGATCTAAACCTAAGTAATACATCTTCACGTTCCTTTTGTTCCAAGTCTGAAGAGATACCCTCTACATTATAACCATGACCGCTTAGGGCTCTCATAATATGGTTAACCTTTCGTTTGGTTGAGCTAAAAACTATGATGCTCTCATAAACAGGCTTATCAACTATCAAGCTATTAATTAATCTGGCCTTTTGGTCATCATGAACCAAATAGGCAGCCTGAAGTACATTTTCTGAAGGCTTAGAAATTGCAATACTTATTTCTTCTGGATTACGTAGAACGTTTTTTGCAAGTTGCCTTATTTTGGGTGGCATAGTTGCGCTAAACATTAAATTTTGCCTTTTCTCAGGTAAAAAAGATGCAATTTTTTGAATATCTTCAAAGAATCCCATGTCCAACATTCGGTCAGCTTCATCTAGGATAAAATGTTGCACCTGATCAAATTTCACATAGCCCATATTGAGATGAGAAATTAATTTACCAGGCGTAGCGATAATTACATCCGTGTTATCAGATAGTGCAGCTCGTTGCCGACTAAAATCGACTCCGTCACCACCTCCATACACAGCCAGTGAATTTACACCTGCGTAATAAGCGAATCCTTGTATTTGTTGATCAATCTGAATGGCAAGCTCCCTAGTAGGGACTATTATAAGCGTATTAACCCCGTTTTTAGGAGCTAAGGCAAGTTTATTCAAAATAGGTAGGCTAAATGCAGCAGTTTTACCTGTTCCTGTTTGTGCGCACGCTATTAAGTCTTTTCCATCTAGAATGATTGGAATAGCCTGTTCTTGAATAGGGGTAGCTTTTTCAAAGCCCATGTCATACAGTGCATCTAGTATGTCATCATTTAAATCAAACTCGTCAAAATACATGCTACAATTCAATTAGCCGTTCATAATTTGGAATATATCGATATGATTAGTCTGTAGATAATGAAACTAGTAGAAAGGAGTCTTGACGCCTAGGTGATATATTCAGTGTTATTACTGGCAATATAGAACTTAATTTTGTGTCTTGAATGTTCTTTGGCTTTAATTCCTGTTTTATATTGTTTAATGCTATTTGAAATTTGGGAATAGGGTTCCGCTTCCTTTCCAATTGTGTTTTGGGGAAGTTGAATTTGAAAAAATAGGGGCCTAATTAAATAGGAACAACTAATAGAGGAATTCGCGATTTTTTAACTAGTAAAGAAGTGGTACTTCCCAATAGTGCTTCGAATAAGAAACTATGCTCGTGGGAGCCAATTACGATTAGATCTGCATCTAATTTTTTAGCTTCATTTAAAATAGCTTCAACTGTGGCTCCTGAAATTAGAAGACCATCACAATCTATACCTTCAGCTTTAAGTTTTTCAGAATAGGTTTGTAACATTCGATGCTCCATTCTTAATTCTTCAGCACGACCATCTCGGATGTACTGTGGCCCAACTCTGTACCCTACAAAATCTGGTACTTCCATTGCTATATGGACCAACCATAGTTTTGAACCAAATTTCTTTGCAATATTAGCAGCATGGCCCATGAGAACTTCATTGTGTTCTTCAAAATCCAGTGTGACAAGTATATTTTTCATCAGGTAAAGTTTTTAAAGGTTTATATCAATAGTATTTGAATATATTTTAGCTATCATATAAAGATAACAAAAAAAAGTCTTTTTGTAAAACGTATTATTTCCCTAATGATTTGGATCTGAGGTGATAGGTTGAGTATGGAGAAGTTTTTAGCTATTTAGATTTGTAGAAAAAAAAGGCGATCCCGAAGATTCGGGATCGCCTTTATAAATTAGATTATTGAATGATCAGTTTTTCCGTGTGAAGTAGACCATCATTGTTTAGGTGGATCATGTAAATACCAGGAGGTAACTTTGAGACATTCACTTGAACCTGATCCTTAGATTGACTGTTGATCTCTAATTCGATTTTTTGACCTATACTATTGTATATTTCTAGGTCCTTCAATTGTAGGTTTTTTCCTGAAATGAAAATTTGATCATTCGCTGGGTTTGGGAAAATTTCCACATTTGAAGTTGGGTTAATATCCTCATATTTTAAGGGGTAATCAATGGTGAAGTTGTAGGTTAAAGATCCACCAAAATCACCATTAAAGGATTTAATGGTTGATCCGCCAACTTCACTGATTCTGGCTGATCCAGTACCATCATTATTTGCCCAGAAATTTATTCCGTCACCATCAGAATCTGTAATTACTAAGCTATAACAACCAAGTCCTAGGTTGAAAGTATCCTTATAAGTAGTATTGTTACTCATTCCATTACGTACAAAGAGTGAGTTTCCACTCCAATCTAATAGTTCATAGCGGCTTTCACTTGCAAAGCTATTTGTTCTAAATCGCACATAGAAATTTGCAGGTACTACATCTGGAATAGTAAATGGTGAATTATATACATTGTTTTGAACATATTCATCTGTACTTCCATTAGGGCTTTTCACTTCTACATGAAATACATTACCAGTTGATGTTACCGGTTCCCATATATCTCCAATAGGTAGTGTTACTTCTTCAGATTCTAAGAATTCAAGGTTTCCAGTCCATTCAAAGCTTTCCCTTGTATTGGTGTTATTTACCCAGTATTCTATAGTTAAGCTAGAAAGGTCTGTAGATCCAGTATTTTGAATAAGGACAGTTGGTTCACTACACATGGAATTTGTGCGTGAATATTCGACCTTAC
The DNA here is from genome assembly GCA_913063375.1 of uncultured Flavobacteriales bacterium. Taxonomy (GTDB): domain Bacteria; phylum Bacteroidota; class Bacteroidia; order Flavobacteriales; family CAJXXR01; genus CAJXXR01. The sequence continues at coordinate 74,750 of CAJXXR010000008.1, forward strand.
TCGATGGTCCTGTAACGTCCAATACAGATGCATCTAAATTGTGGTTTATTGCACCATAACTTACCAATTGGTTGTTAACAACATATTTACTAGAACCACTACCTGAAATTACTCCATAGTCTATAGTTGTTGAAGCCCCTGGTGTAACAAATTCAGTAATGTCATATTCTTCTATGTCAGAAGCCATACCTGGACACCATCCAGCTCTGTCATAAATCCAAGTTCCTCCCTGTGGATAAATTGGATTTTCTGCACAGGCCTTCCAAACCATCCAAGAATATATCTCATCTCCATTATTCAGGTCTAAGAAGTGTTCTCTAGGTATAAATTCTCCTTCTTGACCATGACCAGTAATGGTAGATCGGATTTTAAATGCAGATGCAGCTGCGTTCATTAAGAAATCTCTTGGTTCAAATACTCGATCTGCTATAATGTTTGTATAGGAAGCACTTGATCCATCTGGTTTCCACATTTGTTGAATATCGATGATATCTCTAGGTGGAGTTCCAACGATGAACATGAATTTAATATCCATATCCTCCATCCATTGACCACCTCTTTCAATAGTAATCCTTTTTGACCCATTAAGGATAGGAGCATAATCTGTAACATCGAAGGTCCAAGTTTTACCGTCAATTCCTAAGTCTAAACCAAGACCATAGGGTGTAACAAAAGACATGATTTCATATTTGGAAGGAAATCTTTTGTAGTAGGATAATTCGGTTGGTGTAATAACAGCGTCTGCATCAATCATCACTGAGTCATAAACAGTACCACTTTCATCATAGTAGCGTTCATAGTCACCTGATTCCCAAAAGTAATTTTCACTTACAAAATGAATACTATCATTTTTTAAAATTCCAGGTTGAGCAATAATAGACTTTTCGATCACATAGTTTGGCATTTTTCCAATTGCATCAAATACTGTATCGTTTGTAATGTCCAAATTGTATATTCCTTGGTGGAAAGTAATATTTGGTCGCTCTGTTGTTGTTGTGAACTCCTTAAATAAGTCCACTCCATTCATTCTTTGCCAGATATTACCATTCATTACGGTTGCATTTCTTGCATGACTTGAAAGATCTGTAATTGCGTTTCCACTCCCTTCGTTCAATTCATAATGACTTTCTAGGTTGGTATATTCTGGATGGTTTGCATTTAGTTTTTTGTTCATCCATTCTTGGATGTCAGTTGCCGATAGGGCGGTACTCCAAACACGAACTTCATCAATGTTTCCTTTGAAATAACGATTGTTTATACCTCTACTAGTTCTCATATTGATCCCACTAGTGATATGAGTATTTACATTGCTATTGCTTGTAGAAGCTATGGTTTCCAATTGACCATCCACATATAGTGAAATGTCACTTACTTGTGTACCATTAAATACACAGGCAACATGGTGCCATTCCCCATCATCAACAAGATTAGTTCCGTAAATTGAACCACCATTAACTTCTACTCTTATGGCTCCATCGCCATTTATTCTGAATACCCATTTTTGTGTTCCACTGTCCGTTCCCCAGCTCACAATTTCTTTATTAGCAGTAGAGGAATTAATCCATGCTTCGATGGTTCTGCTTTGAGTTCCAGAGATTCCTTTATAAGTGTCTGCTTCTAGATAATTTGCTCCGTCAAAATAATGTTTTTGATCTCCCGCACTATACAGTCCTTGTTGTAATGTACCATTTGTTCCTTCGAAATCTGTTGTAATACCGCTTGTCTCATTTGTAAAAGATGTCTCAACGATAAGGTTAGATGTTCCATCCCAGCCAAAAGGTAGATAAAATGCTAATCTGTTGGATCCAGTGGTGAATTCAGTATGATTAAAATACACCTGTGAAAACCCCGTAAGATGAAGGTTTTCAGCGGATAGAACAGTGTCAATGGTAGCTTTTATTCGAACTCTTAAATATTTTGAAGTATCTCCTACATTTAGGACGTTTAAACTTATACCATTGATATCACCTGAACTAAGCCCGCCTGAAATCAATTCACTTGCTGTATAAAGGTATTGGGCTTTCCCATTGTACTCTTCACTATTGACAGGGTGATCCATTGAAAGTGTTCCCGTACCAATAGTAACATTTGTTTCAGATAGTATACTGTCTACTTGTACCTCTTTTAGAATATATCTGTAATAATCAAAGACTTCAGTCTCACTATATGAATAAGAAGTTCCAGAAAAATTTGAAATTGAGTGAGAACTTAAAAAATTCAAGGTAGAATCAATTCTTGTAGAATCAGTTATATAGGTGTTGCAGGAGGCATCCCACTCACCACAACCAATGTCTCTTAGGCCTGTAGCTTGCTGTGACACATTTCCATCCTTACAACGCATGTTATACATCATAAGAATTTTTTCATAACTGATATTTTCATCAGTCGGAAAATCTACAACGGTATCTCTAATACCTGGAGACCATTGATTGATTCCATAGGTTTGTGAGTAGTTGAATGACTCTACAATGATTGTGTCTCCCGGAGATTGAGCGAATGCCTGAGCGACGCAAAATAGTGTCAGAAATTTTAAATAGAATTTTTGCATAGTGCTATATTTTTCTTTTAATACTAAGCTTAGAAAGATAATTACTTCTTGAGTCAGTTATAATCTTTTTTCAAATCCTTGTCAATGTAAATCTGAATACTTGATCCGGTAGTTGCAGATATTATTTTACCTAATGCTTCATGCGAAGATAAAAAATAATTTCAAGTACCAAATTACCTATTATGCCTTTATATATAGTAAGTTGGATGTTGGTTGTATAGTCTTTAGAAGTTGTGATGTAGATAGGGGGCGGTCTCATTATGCATTGATGTCTTGAAAGTAAAATTCCTGAAATTAAAGTCATAAAAAAAGGGCGATCCCGAAGTTTCGGAATCGCCCTTTTTTATTTATTGAATTACTGAATGATTAGTTTTTCTGTAAATAGTTTACCATTCGTTAAAACATTAATCATATAGATACCTGATGGCAAATCGGAAACATTCCATTGTGCCTCTATATTAGAAGTGAATTTAGGTTTCAGTTGAATAACCTGACCAATACTGTTGTAAATTCTAATCAAGCTATTGTCTAAATCTTTTCCTTTGATACTGAATGTGTCATTGGTAGGGTTCGGAGAGATTTCGAAAGCAGATATTCCATTGATTTCTTCATACTTTAACGGGTAGTCAATGGTGAAATTATAAATAATAGACCCACCGAAGTCAGGATTTAAGGTTTTCACAGTTGATCCACCAATTTCACCAATACGTACAGATCCATTTCCGTCATTGTTTGCCCAAAAATTGATTCCGTTACCAGCGTTGTCGGTAACAACAAGAGAGTAACAGCCTAAGCCTAAGTCAAAGGTGTCTTTGTATGTAGTGTTGTTAGACATTCCAGTACGAACAAATAATGAATTGCCATTCCAATCCAATAGTTCGTATCTACTTTCGATTGCTTTACTATTTGTTCTGAAACGGACATAGAAATTAGCAGGAACTACATCAGGAATGTTGAACTCAGAGTTGTATACATTGTTGTAGCTGTATTCATCAGTTCCTCCATTTGGATTTTTAATTTCTACATGGAAAATATTTCCTGATTCGGTAACTGCATCCCAAACATCATTTGCTGGTAAGGTTACTTCCTGAGTTTCCATAAAGTCCAGGTTACCTGTCCAGTTGTACGATTCTATGTTCGAAGCATTATTGACCCAATACTCAATGGTAAGACTTGTTAAATTAGTCGCTCCTGTATTTTTAATAATAACCTTTGGATCTGCACAAATTGAATTTGTACGTGCATATTCCACACGACTTGTTGGTGCAGATACATCCATTACCGCAGCATCTAGATTGAAGTTGATATCACCATAACTCACCAACTGGTTATTTACAATATAATTTGATGCTCCACTAGCAAAGGTAATTCCATAATCGATAGTAGAAACTTGTCCTGTTGTAACAAAATCCGTAATATCAAATTCTGCTAAATCAGAAGGCATTCCAGGGCACCATCCTGCACGATCGTAAATCCAGGTTCCTCCTTGTGGGTAAACAGGGTTTTCATCACATTCTTTCCAAACCATCCATGAAATTTCTTCTGAACCTCCATCGATATTCAAAAAATGCTCTCTAGGGACGAATTCTCCATCTTGTCCGTGACCCGTAATAGTAGATCTTATCTTATACGACGTAGCAGATGGGTTCATCATTATATCTCTTGGTTCGAAAACTCTATCCGCTTGGATATTTGAGTAAGACATATATCCTCCATCAGGTTTCCACAATTGTTGGATGTCCAACGCTTCTCTAGGTGGAGTTCCCACAATGTAAAGGAATCGGATGTCCATATCTTCCATCCATTGTCCTCCTCTTTCTACAGTCATTCGTTTAGTACCTTTCAGAAGAGAGGTGTAATCCGTCATATCGAATACCCATGTTTTTCCATTTGGTCCAAGGTCCAAATTAATTCCATAAGGTGTTACAAAAGACATGATTTCAAATTTAGAAGGATATCTTTTATAATAAGTTAATTCCGTTGGGCTTATAGTGCCATCCGTACTTATTAATGTAGAATCATATACGACACCATTTTCGTCGAAATAATAACTATATCCAGGTTGCCAATAATAATTTTCACTTACAATATGAATACTATCACTATTTATAGTTCCATACTGTGGTATTATCGCTCTTTCAACAACAAATGTTGGTGTTTGAAGTATATCATCATAAACAGTGTCTTGAGTTATAGAAAGATTGTAGTTTCCTTGTAGGAATGTAATATTTGGTCTTTCTGTTGTACTTTTGAATTCTTTAAACAGATGCACACCCTGAATTTTTTTCCAAAGAGCTCCATATTGAACAGTGGCATGTCTGGCATGTGAAGAGTTATCAGTAATTGCGTTTCCTGTTCCTTCATTAAGTTGGTAGTAGCTTTCAAGATTATTGTATTTTGGATGACCTGCATCCAGACTTTTATACATCCAATCCTTTATTTCCTGTTCCGTTAAGGCTTCACTCCAAACACGTACTTCATCAATATTCCCATCGAAATAGCGGTTGTTTACCCCTCTACTGGTACGCATGTTTATTCCTGAAGCGGTATTGGAATTAACAGCCCAATTCCCAACGGTTGAGAGAGTTTCCTGAACACCATCGATATAAAGGGTTGTTTCGTTAATATTTGATCCATCCAATACGCAAGATACATGATGCCATTCTCCATCATTTAATGGAGTGGTCCCAATGACATCTCCTCCCCATATCTCAACGACAAGAACTCCGCTATTATTGATCATAAATACCCATTTTTGAGATGAGTTACTTACTCCCCAACTTACTATTTCACTATTAGAACCTTCCGTTTTTATCCAGGCCTCTATGGTTCTGTTTGTACTACCAGTGATTCCTTTATAATTGTTCGATTCAATATAGTTGGTCCCGTTGAAAAAGTTAGTTCTGTCTCCAGAACTGTATAGCCCATAATCTAGCTGACTGTCTTCTCCTTCAATTTCAATATTACCAGATCCTGTTTCGTTGGTAAATGAAAGTTCTAGAATTAAATTGGAAGTTCCGTCCCAATTAAATGGTGTATGGAATTGAATTCTCTGATTTCCTGTACTAAATTCTGTTGAATGGAAATATACTTCAGAGTACCCATTCAGTTGAACATTTGCTGTGGATAATAAAGTATCTGCTGTTTCTTTGATGCGTAGTCTGAAAAAATTTGCTGTATCTAGACCATTTAATACATTCAAGCTAATAGCGTCAATATCTCCGGCAGTTAATCCAGCAGCAACCAATTCAGTAGCAGTATATAAGTATTGTGATTTACCGTTGTAGTCTGAAGTATTCAAAGGGTGACTTAAAGCTAAGTTTCCGGAACCTATTATAGAGCTGGTTTCTGAAATAATACTGTCAAGTGCTACACCTTGTTCTATATATCTGTAATTGTCGAATACAGGGTTTGATGAATAATCGAAATCCGTTCCTTCGAATCCTGAAATCTGGTGTGAGCTAATAAAACTTTTCAGTGAATCAACTCTTGTTGAATCTGTAATGTACGTATTACAGGATGCATCCCATTCTCCGCAACCAATGTCTGTTTGGCCGCTTGTTCCCGGTGATACATTTCCGTTTTTACAACGGATATTGTATAGCATTAGAATTTTTTCATAACTAACATTATCGTCAGGGAAGTTAATCATGGTATCTCTGATGCCTGGGGAATATTGATTGATTCCATAGGTTTGAGAATAGTTAAATGATTCAACAACAATTGTGTCTCCTGGGGATTGAGCCATTACTTGAGAGACACAAAACAGTGTCAAAAATTTGAGAGAGAATTTTTGCATAAGTCTTGTTTTGTTTTTAGATTTTGTGCTTGTAAAATGTAAAGTGGGGAGTTTATTATTTTTTAAGGGTTCTACCGAAGTATATAAGTAGACTTGCACCAGCAGTTGCTGAAGCTATCTCGCCTAATATTCCATGGGAAGATAAACCGACTAGTCCAAGTACCAATCCTCCTATGAAACCACCAACGATTCCAAGGATAATATTGAATAATAATCCAGACTCAGATTTCATGATTTTTCCGGCTAACCATCCAGCTAACCCTCCTACGATGATACTAGTAAAAAATCCCATTTCTTTTTGTTTTTTAACCTTTGTAAAAAGGCATTAATCAGTGCTGCTTTCTTCGTAAAATTTGGATTCATCTTTTTGGATGAAAGCTCTATAGTACGATAGAATTAGAGTGGTTGCTGGAAGTGCAATAAGCATTCCTAGCATTCCCAATAATGAGCCCCATATAGAGAGCGATAACATGATTACGGCTGGTTTTAACCCAGTCACTTTCCCCATGATTTTGGGTATTAGAATACTTTCTTGGAATAATTGAACTACGGCGAAAACGATTGCCGTAAGCAATGTGGTCCACCAGAAATTATCACCTGTCTCCATTGTATTTAGAAGTATACAAAATAATGCAGGAATAAAACCAATTATCTGTAAATAGGGAATCATGTTCAATAAGCCAATTAATAATCCTAGGAAGATGGCTAAAGGCAGTCCAATAATGGAAAATCCTATAGAAAATAGAATTCCTACAATTAGTGCTACAACAGCTTGAGCTTTAAAATAACTGTCCAAGCCTTCTTGAAAGCCTTTTACCAATTCTACAGATTGACGTCTGTATTTTATTGGTATCAATTTTGGCCAGCCATACCTTATTTTTTCATAATCTGTAAGAATGAAAACAGTATAAAGTAGGATGATGAAAATTCCCAAAATACTAAATAGAATATTTAATGATCCTCCTAAAATAGAACTGAATTGACTTACTATATTATCTGCAATAGAAGCGATATCTAAGGAACTAAAAAGTTCTTTTACATTTTGGTCTTGCAGGTAGGTTTCAGTGAAATCGGTGACCACTTTCGGTAGATGATCATATTCTGATATGTTTTCAGAATAAAACCGCTGAATAAGAATAGATGCACGATGCAATTCTTTTTTTAGTACTGGAGCTATTAAAAACCATAATCCAGTAAAAAATAGTGTAATACTAAATAGGGCTGAAAAAATGGAAAGACCTCTCTTTTTAAATTTTAATTTTTGTTGAAAAAATAAAACTAGAGGATTTATATAATAAGCAAAAAATAGAGCTAGAACAAATGGAATTAGAACACTCGATAATCGCTTTGTGATCCAAAATAAACCTAAAATAATGATTGTTGTAATGATCCACCTTACTAGTCTATCAAGCGTGATTGGTTTTTGTTTTCCCATTTTTAAATAAATTCTTGAAGACTTTTAGCCTCGTTAAGTCGCACGCCTTTTTCTGTTTTGGTTACTGTGCAACATTCATTATAATAGTCGTGTTCCAAGAACAAAATATAGTCATTTTCAGCGGCTTCGTCAAGAAATTCTTTTTTCTCCTTCAAGGTAATCAATGGTCTTGTGTCATAGCCCATTACATACGGAAGTGGAATATGCCCAGTACTAGGAAGTAGATCGGCAACAAAAACGATGGTCTTCTCTTGGTATTTTATGAAGGGAATCATTTGTGCATCGGTATGTCCAGAGTAAAATTTGACGTGAAAATCAGGGAACAACTCGCCTTCTTCTTCTACATATTTTAGCTGTCCACTATCTAGCATTGGCTGTAAGTTCTCCTTTAGAAAAGAAGCCTTTTCCCTTGGGTTGGGTTCGATTGCCCATTTCCAATGCGCCTTATTGGTCCAGTAGGTCGCATTTTTGAAGAGCATTTCAAATCCATCCTCTTTTTTAATTACACCACCACCACAATGATCAAAATGTAGATGTGTTAGAAACATATCCGTAATATCATCAGGGTGATATCCATTTGTTTCCAGTGATTTTACCAGGCTATCATCTCCATGAAGATAGAAGTGACTAAAAAACCGATCACTTTGTTTATCCCCAATTCCATTATCAATTAATATAACTCTTTCACCTGTATCAATCAGTAAACATCGCATAGCCCAAGGACATAGATTTTTTTCATCTGCAGGATTGGTTCTTTGCCAAAGGGATTTTGGGACAACTCCAAACATTGCTCCACCATCTAATTTAAAATAACCGGTATTGATAGGAATGATCTTCATGTGATAATTTTTTGTAAATATAATTTTATTGGCTCGAAGATCTAAAACAAAAAAATTATTTTTATCCCAAATCCAATTTGAAATTTAGAGAATGAAGAAAGCATGTCTTTTTGATATGGATGGTTTGCTATTAGATAGTGAGCCGCTTTGGCGAAGAGCTGAAGTGAATATCTTTAATAGTTATGGGATTCCTCTGACAGAAGAGATGTGTGATGAGGTCATGGGACTTCGGATTGATGAGGTGGTTTCCTTTTGGTTTCGACGATTTGATAAACATACAATTTCAATTGAGTCGGTGGTTGAAGAAATCATAGAAGAGGTGGCATTTCTAATTCAAACTGAAGGGAGTGCCTTAGAGGGGGCTGTAGAACTAGTTAAGGAAGCAAAACAAAAAGGTTGGATCACTGCCATTGTATCGTCTTCATATTTGAAGTTGATTGAGGTGTTTGTGCATAAATATGAATTGTCCGATTATTTAGATGGTCTATATTCAGCTGAATTTTGCACTTTTGGAAAACCGCACCCGGAAGTATTCCTACAGGCCATAGAAAAGCTAAAAGGAGAGGTAGGTTTTACCTGGGTATTTGAAGATTCAATACATGGATTGGTAGCTGGGAAAGCTGCTAAAATGAAGGTTTGTGTTGTCCCAAATGTGTACAATGAAAATGCAAAAGGATTTGATTTAGCAGACCTAAGACATACAAGTCTTAAGGATGTAGATTTGGAGGTATTAGAAAAGGAATTTAGAAAAGGAAATGAATAAAATAGAGGCAAAACATAGAATTGAAAAGCTATCAGAGGAATTGCGAAAGCATAATCACAGGTATTATGTATTGGACAATCCTATCATGAGTGATTTCGATTTTGATAAATTACTCAAAGAGTTACAGGTACTGGAGAATGAATATCCTGAATTCCTTGATGCTAATTCTCCTACTCAACGGGTAGGAGGGAGCGTTACGAAGTCCTTTACCAGTAAGGAGCATAAGTTTCCTATGTTGTCTTTAGGCAATACCTATTCTCAAGAGGAAATCAGGGATTTTGACAACCGTGTAAGGAAAATGTTAGGTGATCAAGCTTATAGTTATGTATGTGAGCTCAAATATGATGGGGCCGCTATAAGTTTAACCTATATAAATGGAGAGTTAGCTTTTGCATTGACTAGGGGTGATGGCGTGGCTGGGGATGATATCACCAATAATATTAAAACTATTTCAAGCATTCCACTAAAACTACAGGGGGATGGTTTTCCTGAATATTTTGAAATCAGAGGAGAGGTTTTTATGCCATTGAAAGGTTTTGAAAACATGAATAAAACAAGGGTTGATGGCGGTTTGGAACCTTTTTCTAATCCAAGGAACTCAGCTTCAGGTTCTCTGAAAACACAGGATAGTTCAATTGTTGCAAGTAGGCCATTGGATTGTTATTTGTATGGGGTGATTGCAGCAGAAAGAGTGTCAAATTCTCATTTCGATAGTTTGAATAAGGCTAAGGCTTGGGGCTTTAAGGTGCCGCCATTTATTGAGCGTTGTGAAAATGTTGATGAGCTTTGGGCTTTTATAAATAAATGGGAAGAAGGCCGTCATAAATTACCTTTTGAGATTGATGGGATTGTTATAAAAGTAGATGACTTAGATTTTCAGGAAGAATTGGGGAATACAGCCAAGTCTCCGAGATGGGCAATTTCGTACAAATTCCCAGCAGAACGTCAAGCTACAATTTTGGAGTCGGTAAGTTATCAAGTTGGTAGAACAGGAGCTATTACTCCCGTGGCGAATCTACAACCAGTGGAACTTGCTGGAACTATTGTGAAAAGAGCATCCCTTCATAATAAGCAAATTATTGAACAGCTAGATCTTTATTTAAATGACGCTGTTTGGGTTGAAAAGGGCGGGGAGATTATACCTAAGATTACGGGTGTTATAAAAGAGAAAAGGGCTGTGGATGCGAAGATGGTTCAGTACATTGAAGAGTGTCCTGAATGTGAAACCATTTTAATTCAGAAGGAGGGTGAAGCAAATCACTATTGTCCTAATGAAATGGGCTGTCCCCCACAGATCAAAGGTAAAATAGAACACTTTATTTCTAGGAAGGCTATGAATATAATGGGAATAGGTGCAGAGACCATAGACCTTATGTTTGAGAATAGCCTCATCTTGAATTATGCAGATTTGTATAAGTTGGATAGGGAGAGCCTATTGCCGCTGGATAGAATGGCCGAAAAGTCAGTAGACAAAATATTACAAGGTTTAGAGGAAAGTAAAAAGGTGCCTTTTGAAAGGGTATTGTTTTCTTTGGGAATTCGTTTTGTGGGAAGTACAGTCGCAAAAAAGTTAGCAAAAGAAGTAGGATCGATTGAAGAGTTGGCAAAGCAAAACTTTGAACAATTGATAGCCATTGATGAAATTGGAGATCGAATTGCACAGAGTATTCTTGATTTCTTTGACGATGAGATGAATTTAGAAAATATTGCAGTCTTAAAAGCCTTCGGTTTACAATTTGAACGTGAGGAAGATGATGTGGAAGGTAGTGATGTACTAAATGGAGCTTCCTTTGTCGTGTCTGGTGTGTTCTCTTTATTTAGTAGAGATGAGCTCAAGGCGACCATTGAACAATATGGTGGTAAAAATACCTCTTCACTATCTAAAAAAACGGCATTTTTAATTGCTGGAGATAAAATGGGGCCAAGTAAACTGGAAAAGGCAGAAAAATTAGGAATTAAGATCATTAGCGAAGCCGAATTTAAAGCAATGATTGAGTAAATAAAGCTGAATGAAGGCTTTAAAGGTGAAATTGATTGAGTCTTAATTAATTTTAACAAGCTTTCGGTGTAAAGTGCTAAGTAATGTTGGTTAATTTTCATAAATTGGCACTGCAAAATAATAAACGATGGAAAAGAACAGAATTTGGACTAAAGTAATGTTAGGAGCAGGACTTTTAGCCGCAATGCCTACTATGGCACAGGAAACAGCTAAAAACCGTGAAGATGGTGGATATGAGTTTACAGTGGTGAAAAGTTTGGATGCAACACCAGTACAGAACCAAGGTAGAACAGGTACCTGTTGGAGTTTTTCAGCTTTGTCTTACTTCGAGTCTGAAGTCATGAGAATGGGGAAGGGAGAACATGTTCTTTCAGAAATGTGGATCGTTCGTCATACTTATTTCGAAAAAGCGGTACAGTATGTACGTATGCACGGAACTGTAAACTTCAGTGAAGGTGGAGCTTTTCATGATGTACCACATATTATTGAAAAGTACGGAATCGTTCCTGAGAACGTTTATCATGATATGCCAATCGGTAAAGGTGGTAAAAGAAATCACTCTGAATTAGAGGGGATTCTTAAGTCAAGTTTGGATGCTATCATCAAAAACAAAAAACTTACTACAAGTTGGTCAGTAGCTATCAATGGTATCCTAGATGCTTATTTTGGAGCTATACCTGCTGAGTTTGATTATAAAGGGAAATCATATTCTCCAAAGTCATTCCAAAAATCAATTGGGTTAAATCCTTCTGATTATATTGGAATTGCTTCATTTACACACCATGATTTTTACAGTCCTTTCGTAATGGAAGTTCCTGACAACTGGGCTTACGGTGAAGTATACAATGTTCCTATGAATGAAATGATTGCTATTATGGACGATGCCATTTCTAGTGATTATACATTTGCTTGGGCTTCTGATGTTTCTGAGAAAGGTTTTTCTTTCCGTGATGGTTTAGCAATTGTTCCAGGAGATGGAGTAGAGGTGACTAAAAAAGGAAGAGATAATGGAAACTTCTCTGATGCTGGTGCTGAAAAGGTGAGTAATGCTTTTGATTCTCCGCAAGAAGAATTGGAAATTACTCAAGAAATGCGTCAAGAAGCATTTGATAACTATGAAACTACTGATGATCACGGTATGCATATCACAGGTCTTGTGAAAGATCAAAATGGTACTAAATACTATATCGTAAAGAATTCTTGGGGAGACGATAGTAATGACTGTGATGGTTACTTCTACGCTTCTGAAGCATTTGTACAGTATAAGACTATGGATATCTTAGTGCACAAAGATGCATTAACGAAGAAAATGGCAAAAAAATTGGGACTATAAGTCTTAATTAAGCAAAATATGAAAGGCCTTTAAGTAATTACTTAAAGGCCTTTTTTTGTTTAGTTGAAAGGTCTCTATTCATTTGTTCTATCAAAATGCTTTATTTAAATTTGCCGCAAATCATTTATCAGAAGAAAATGTACAATAGAGAAATTAAAATAGTTGGAGCCATTGCATTATTAGGATTGTGTATTTGGCAATTTATAGAAGTGAATATAGGTAACGGTATATTTTTATTACTGTTAACGGCAATTCCTGTCTTTTTACTTTTCTTCAATGAAAGAATGATGGTATGTTTATACCAAATGAAAAAGAATAATTTAGTAAAAGCTAGAGCATCGATTGAGAAAATTAAGGCTCCTGAGAAATTGATTAAATCTCAACAAGCATACTACTATTTTTTACTGGGGAATTTAGATTCTCAAACTAATTTGAATAAGGCGGAAAAGAACTTTAAAAAAGCCTTGCAAATTGGAATGCGTTCTGAGCAAGATACTGCCATGATTAAATTGAGCTTAGCAGGTGTTGCAATGAGTAGAAGGAAAAAGCCTGAAGCGACTAGATTGCTGAATGAGGCCAAGAAAATGGATAAAAAGAATATGTTGGCTGATCAGATAAAAATGTTCAAGCAGCAATTGAAAAGAATATAACTGTAAAAGTAAAAAAGAGCCACCTGTTTATATAGGTGGCTTTTTGCATTTTGAATATGAGTAAATTGAAAGAAGTAGCCCTTTTGTTTTTTAAGTTAGGGACTGTAGCATTTGGTGGACCGGCGGCACATATTGCTATGATGGAACAGGAAGTTGTTGAGAAGCGAAAGTGGATGGATCGACAACATTTCTTAGACCTTGTAGGAGCAACCAATCTTATTCCTGGACCCAATAGTACGGAAATGACCATGCATTGTGGTTATGTAAGAGCTGGATGGAAAGGACTTATTGTAGCAGGACTATGTTTTATTTTTCCTGCGCTTGTCATAACTGGTTTAATGGCCTACTTGTATGTTGAGTATGGCAGTTTGCCGGCTGTTGAACCCTTTTTAATGGGAATAAAACCTGCTGTTCTGGCTATTATTGCAGGTGCGATTTTAAAATTGGGTAAAAAAGCACTCAAAACCACAGAATTAGGGATTATTGGTGCCTTGGTGTTAATTGCCTCCTTGTTGGGGGTGAATGAAGTCCTTGCTTTAGTAATTGCAGGTGTGTTTAGTTTACTATATTATTCTATTAAGAATAAAGAAGGACTGGGAAGTGTCAGCCCAATTTTGACTATTCCAGGGGCAACGGCCATCATTGGGAATATAACTTCTCTAAAGGTGTTCTGGATTTTTCTAAAGGTGGGGTCTATCCTTTATGGTAGTGGATATGTTCTATTTGCTTATTTGGATGCTGAATTAGTAACTAAAGGCTTAATGATGCGTCAAGACTTGATTGATGCAATAGCCATTGGTCAATTGACGCCTGGACCAGTTTTGTCAACGGCTACTTTTATTGGTTATCAATTGAACGGTATTGGTGGAGCTATAGCAGCGAGTATTGGAATTTTTCTACCTTCTTTTGCTTTTGTGTTTATTTTAAATCCATTAGTTAAGAAGTTAAGAAGCTCCAAGCGGCTTTCATACTTTTTAGACACAGTAAATATCGCCGCTGTGGCAATTATGTTGAGTGTACTTGCATCAATGTCAGTTGATACGCTTTCGGATTGGAGGAGTTTTGTGCTGTGTGGGTTTGGATTGTTTTTTACATTTGGCCCTAAGAAACTAGGAAGTCTTTGGCTGGTCATAACGGCATCGTTTTTGGGCTATTTACTTTATTTAATATAAAAAAGACTTATATTGCTTGATAGGTCATGAATCGGACAAAAGATTATTTGAAAGCCTGTAAATTGCAGTATTGTTAAATCATGTCAATTGTGATTGTCAAAACAATTGTTTTTATCTTTTGTAGGAAAAGAATAACTAAATTTGAAAAAAAATAACGAAATGAAAAGGATTGGATTTATAGCTGTAATAGCCATTAGCATTATTGCTTGTAGTTCTTCATCAAATACAAATGAAGGAGAGGCTCGTGAAGCTGAAGTGAAGGTAGAGGTAGTTGCCGATGGATCGGAAGATGCTGCAAAATCAAAAGAAATTAATTGGGTAACCGATATAGATAAGGCACTGAAATTAGCTAAAAAGAAGAATAAGCCAGTATTTGCATTTTTCACGGGTAAACAATGGTGTGGATGGTGTAAAAAGTTAGTTCGTGAAATCATGAATAAACCTGAGTTTATTGAACACGTAAATAAGAACTATATCATGTTGGAATTAGACTTTCCAAGAAGAGATAGATCTAAGATTACACCAGATATGGTTAAGTTGGCTCAAGATATGGAGGTAAGAGGATATCCTACTGTAGTTATGATGGATCATAACAAAACAGTTTATGGTAGAACTGGATACCAAAAAATGACACCAATGCAGTATATCGACCTTTTAGAAGGGATGATGAAATAAGCATTTAGAATATAGTTAAAGTGCTGAATTCAATAGGATTCAGCACTTTTTGTATTTTGGAGTGATATCAAACGTAATTCTACCCCTTTTTTATATATTTACATTAAAATAGATGTATTGATGAAAACAGTGATTAGACTCTTCTTCTCCCTTTTAGTAGGTGTAAGTATTTATTCATGTGAGGAAGACACAGATAATGTTTCTGAAATTGATGGAACCTTTCAGGTGAAATTAAATGGAAGACCCTTATCTTTAGATAGTATTCGTGTGGAGTATTCTGAAAACAGTTCTCAACATAAACTCGACCTATTTGGTTTTTTCACTGATTATGATAGTATTGGACTTCCTTTGAATTCTAAATTTGATATGGAGTTAGTAGAGAAATTGTCTACTTTTAATACGGAATTTGAGGATGATGTTTTACAACAAGCTACCTATACAGCAAATGGAATCCCTGACTTTAAGCAGGATACTAAATTAAACTCCCCTCTGTTCGAAACGGGCTCATTTAGAAATTATACACAAGGTTTTGTGTTTTTAACTGGAATGGATGCTGAGGATTTAACGGTAACAGGTTATTTTAATTTGTTATCTTCCGATTCAACAGTATTGAGCGGAAATTTTTACAAGGTACAGTACACTATTGATGATTAAAAGAAGGTTAAATTGATCAATATCGATTAATTTTGCGGCCTGAATTAGTAAGAACAAAGAACAAAACTCGTTACTACTGTAGTTCTACAGTGAACGAATCTATACAAAAGAATAACAATGAAATTATTATCAGGTAAAACTGCCGTTATTACTGGAGCTACCAGAGGTATTGGTAAAGGGATTGCTGAGAAGTTTGCTGAGAACGGTGCCAATATCGTTTTCACCTATTTATCTTCAGAAGAAAAAGCTAAAGCATTAGAAGATCATTTGAAATCATATGGTGTCGAAGCTTTTGCTATTCGTTCAGATGCTTCAGATTTTGAGCAAGCTCAGGAACTAATTAAAGTGGCTCTTGATAAATTGAATGGAAGGATAGATGTATTGGTTAACAATGCAGGTATCACAAAGGATAACCTTTTGATGCGTATGTCTGAAGAGGATTATGATCGCGTAATGGAGGTCAATCTTAAATCTATCTTCAATATGACAAAGGCTGTACAACGTACTATGTTAAAACAAAGACAAGGTTCTATTGTTAACATTAGTTCGGTTGTTGGTGTTAAAGGAAATGCAGGTCAAGCGAATTATGCAGCCTCTAAGGCGGGTGCTATTGGTTTCTCTAAATCTATTGCACTAGAATTGGGTTCAAGAAATATTCGTTGCAATGTAATTGCTCCAGGTTTCATTGAAACTGAAATGACTGAAAAGTTAAATGCTGATGTAGTTAGCCAATGGAGAGAAAGTATTCCATTGAAGCGAGGTGGTACTCCAGAGGATGTTGCCAACGTAACTTTATTCCTAGCGTCAGATTTATCTACATACGTTACAGGTCAAGTTGTAAATGTATGTGGAGGTATGTTAACCTAAGCAAAAATACATTATGGATGAATTGAATAAAACAGGTGACTTAAAAGATAGAACCTACCAATACTCATTAAGTGTAGTGAATTTTTGTAGGACCTTACCTGAGACCCAAGAAGCGCAAGATATTAGAACTAGATTGTTTGACAAAAGTAGCAATATAGGTTTAATGGCTAGGCTAGCTTTTAAAGGTCGTAACAATAATGACTTTAAGGATAAATTACGTAGAATAATCAATGATGCAGATGAATGTATTTATTGGTTTGATATGTTAATTGACTTGAATGTTGTGAATGAATTTGATGTCGATGAGTTGATGAGTGAAGCTTCAGAACTGATCGCTATCTTTATTTCAATAACTAAAAAGAGTCGCAATCCATATTAATTGATGGATCAAATCATATTTCACTCTAATTATTCATGGTTATGGCTCCTTCTATTTGGAGCCATAGCCATATTTTTTTCTGGGCTATTATACTTCACAGAAAAGGATCTAAGTGGTCCTTCTTGGTTGAAAGCGCTACTAGGTACCCTTAGATGTAGTATCTTCTTTATATTATTATTGCTCTTTATTGAGCCTTTCCTGATTCAAAATTCCATTCGTTTAGAAAAACCAGGTTTCTTAATTCTTGCTGATAATTCGGCTTCTATGCTGAAACATGGAGAAGAGGATAAGGTGAAGAGTATTGAGCAGAAGGTCGCTCAGATTGAATCTAAATTATCGGAAAAATTCCGCCTTTATACCCATTCCTTTAGTGCTGGATTGAAAGATTCTTTAAAGCAAGATTATAAAGGAGCTTCAACCAATATCTATCAAAGTTTAGCTGCTGTGAAACAGCGCTATTATCAGGAACCAATTGCCGGTTTATTGATGATATCAGATGGTATTTCCAATAGTGGATTTGATCCAAGCTTTGTTGCTGAACAATTTGATTTCCCAATTTTTACAGTTGGTGTTGGGGATAGCACGCAGTTTCCAGATTTGAAAGTCGAAGAACTGCGCTATAACGATTATTCCTTTTTAGGAAATGAATTCCCAGTTTCTTTAATTATTAATGCTGTAGGCCTAGAAGAAGAGGTCTGTAAATTGGAAGTGAAGGATGCAAATGGGAGTTCTGTTTATACGGAAAACATTACCATTGATAGGGATAACTTCAGTCTGAAACATGCTTTCAATTTAGAAAGTAATGTGATAGGATTACAGTATTACGATATTACTGTGACTACTCTATCCAAGGAGCAAAACTTAGCAAACAATACAGAGGTATTTGGAGTTGAAGTAATTGACTCTAGGAAGAAGTTGTTATTGCTTTCCGATGGAGCTCATCCTGATTTGGGTGCTATTCGTCAGGTTCTAATTGATAATAATGATCTGGAAATTGACCTTAAGACTATCCAAGATATTAGCGTAATTCAGAGTATTAAAGAATACGATTTAGTATGGATTTATCAACCAAGGAATCCAGACTTTTCCAAATGGTTAACTGAAATAAGAAAACAGAAAATTCCCTATATCGTTCATACAGGTTTAAATACTGATTATAATTTGATTAATAATAGTTGGTCAGATATTTCAATAAAACCTAGGAAAAATGTTGTTGAAGACTTTAGTTATTCTCCAAACGAAGGTTTTAACTTATTCAAATTGATGGATAAAGGACATCAGTTTTTTAAGGCTAGTCCGCCGCTTAGATTTCCCTTAGCAACCATACAGTTTGCAAAAGAAAGCCAAGTATTGGCATTTCAAACTATAGACGGCATCCCAACAGATAACCCCATGGTTGCATTTACGACTGAAGAGGGGGTGAAAGTGGGTTGGATCTTTGGTGAAGGTGCTTGGAAATGGAAAATGAACAATTATCGGCAAAATGGATCTTTTGATCATTTTTCAGATATGATGGATAAATTTATTCAGTACTTGTCCGTTAAAAAGGACAAAAGAAGGTTAAGGGTGAAGATTCCAAAAAAGATTATAGGGAATAGTGCTGTAAATCTTTTAGCATCTTACTATAATGAGAGTTTTGAACTGGATAATAGTCCTGAAGTTTCCTTGGAATTAAAGGGTCAAAATGGAAAGGTTTATAGCTATCAATTTGATCAAAATTCTGATGCTTACAAATTGAAATTTTCAGGTTTACCAGAAGGCAAATATGATTATACAGTTAAGGTAAATCTCCCTGGAGACTATACTGTTTCTGGAAGCTTATTGATGATCAAAAATGATATTGAACTATTTGAAACTAGGTCCAATTTTAAAGAATTGGTACGTCTATCTGCTTTGAATGATGGTTCATTTTTCTATTTGGACCAATGGGAAGAAATGGAGAAGGAACTAATGAATGTGAACGAGCCTAAAATTAGATATGATGAACAAGAGAAGACTTTTATGCAGGAAATGCCTTGGCTGCTTTATCTTGTTTTAGGGCTATTGTTTACAGAATGGTTTTTGAGAAAATACTTCGGAGTTTTATAATAAATAATGTACTCCTATAAAAAAGCCTTCTTTTCAATTTGAAAAGAAGGCTTTTTTGTTTTAATCTTCTTCAGAATACGCTTTGATCATGATATCTAAAATATCACAGGCGGCATCAGATATAATGGTTCCAGGTCCGAAAACACCAATTACCCCTTGATCATATAGGTAGCTGTAATCTTGGGCTGGTATTACACCACCAGCAATTACCATAATATCCTCACGGTTATACTTTTTCAACTCTTCAATTACCTGAGGGACCAATGTTTTATGTCCCCCTGCTAAAGAGGATACACCTAATATGTGTACATCGTTTTCTATGGCTTGTTTTGCAGCTTCCTCGGGTGTTTGAAATAATGGTCCAATATCTACATCAAATCCCATGTCAGCAAAGCTTGTAGAAATTACCTTTGCTCCACGATCATGTCCGTCTTGTCCCATTTTAGCGATCATTATTCTAGGTCTTCTACCTTCAATTTTTTCAAAAGTATCCGCTAGTTTTTTCGCTTTTTGAAAGCTATTATTGTTTTCGATTTCTTTCATATATACACCACTTATAGAACGTATAACAGCTTTGTATCTTCCATATGCAACTTCTAATGCATCTGAGATTTCACCAAGACTTGCACGTGATCTGGCTGCATTTACCGCTAGTTCTAAAAGATTCCCCGTATTGTTTTTTGCGGCATCGGTAATAGCCTGAAGATTTACTTTTACATCTTCTTCATTTCGCTCATTTCGCAATTGAGCTAGACGCTCAAGCTGAGCTTCACGAACAGCTGTGTTATCTACTTCAAGTGTTTCTAGCGGGGCTTCTTTATCTAGTTTGAAGGCGTTGACACCTAAAATCATGTCTTTCCCACTATCAATACGCGCCTGCTTTCTTGCAGCAGCTTCTTCAATACGCATTTTGGGAATTCCAGTTTCAATGGCTTTAGCCATACCACCTAATTCCTCAACCTCTTCTATTAATTTCCAGGCTTTGTCCGCAATTTCTTTAGTTAAATTCTCTATATAATAAGAACCTGCCCAAGGATCAACAGTTTTACAAATTTCTGTTTCTTGTTGAAGATAGATTTGGGTGTTTCTAGCAATACGAGCAGAGAAATCTGTAGGTAATGCAATGGCCTCATCTAGTGAGTTGGTATGTAGTGATTGTGTTCCACCAAAAGTTGCAGCCATGGCCTCATATAATGTTCTAGCGACATTATTAAAAGGATCTTGTTCAGTCAGACTCCAACCTGATGTTTGACTGTGTGTTCTTAAGGCTAGACTTTTAGGGTTTTCTGGATTGAATTTTTTCACAATTTTTGCCCAAAGCATTCTTGCTGCTCTCATTTTGGCAATTTCTGTAAAGTGATTCATCCCTACTGCCCAGAAAAAGGAAAGTCTTGGGGCAAAATCATCGATTTTCATGCCTGAAGCAATCCCAGTTCGAAGATATTCCAATCCATCTGCAAGGGTATAGGCCAATTCAATATCATTGGTAGCCCCAGCCTCTTGCATATGATACCCAGAGATACTTATGGAATTGTATCTAGGCATATTTTGAGACGTGTATTTGAAGATGTCTGCAATGATACGCATAGATTGTTTTGGAGGATAGATATAGGTGTTTCGTACCATAAATTCCTTTAGAATATCATTCTGAATGGTACCACTTAGCTGTGCTTGATCTACTCCTTGCTCTTCAGCGGCAACAATATAAAATGCCAATATTGGAAGTACAGCGCCATTCATGGTCATAGAAACAGACATCTTATCCAATGGGATTTCATCGAATAGAATCTTCATATCTAAAACAGAATCAATAGCAACTCCAGCTTTTCCTACATCTCCAACAACTCTTGGATGGTCTGAATCATAGCCTCTATGTGTAGCTAGGTCAAAGGCAACTGAAAGTCCCTTTTGACCAGCCGCTAAATTTCTTTTATAAAAGGCATTAGATTCCTCTGCCGTTGAGAATCCTGCATATTGTCTTACTGTCCATGGTCTACGAACATACATTGTAGAATAGGGGCCTCTAAGATTGGGTGCAATACCAGCTACAAAATCTAAATGTTCTACATATTGTAGATCCTTCGCATTATAACTAGGTTTTATATCAATTTGCTCAGGGCTTTTCCAAGTCTCGGAAGTAGAAGTAGAAGCCTGTTTTTGTCGTTTATACGATAGATCTTTAAAATCTTTTCTCATCACTATTCTACTTTTTTTCACTATTCAAACGTTCTATATCACTCTTCTCAGAGAGTCTTTGAGCAAGTATCGGTTCGATAGTTGTATCCTTATTTACCGTACAGAAAGGGTTGGTGAATTGAACTTCATCCAACATGGTTTCTTCTTTGTTTGGATATAGATTTGTTCCAAGTATCTGCTTTACATTTGTGTCAAATGCTTTTTGTTCCTCAGCTGCAGATCGCTTGATGGAAGCTTGAATTTCTCCAGATTGTAGGCATGCTAGGAATCCACCCTTTGCTTCGGTCTCTTTGAATAGTTCAAAGGCTCTTTCTGCCAATTCTTCTGTTATATTTTCAATATAATAGGTTCCCGCTGCTGGGTCGGATACTTTGTCTATATAACTTTCACCCTTTAATAGGCTTTGTTGATTTCTAGCTATTCTTGTGCCGAAATTATCAGGCATCTTGAAGGCAGCATCAAAGCTTTTGTTTGAAAAGCTATCTACCCCTCCTAATACAGCTGACATTACTTCAGAGCCTGTTCGTAGCATATTTACATAAGGATCGTAAATACTTTTGTTTCTTAAGGAGTTTTCAGCATGAATCCAAACATGAGCATCTGCTATACCATAGCTATTTGCTAAAAATTTCCAAAGGCTTCTAAGTGCTCTTAATTTTGCTATTTCAAAAAAGTAATTAGATCCAACTGCGGTGAAAAATGCAATTTTTGGTAAGATCTCTACTCCAAATTTCTGAACATATTCATTGGCAATTCCAATACTGATTGCTAGCTGTTCAACCATATTCGCTCCTGCATTTTGGAATATTGGTGTATCAATACAGATACAATGAATATTTTCCGGGCAGATAGCCAATAATGTTTTGATCATCGTGTGATCGGTTGCCTCATCTTTGAACCAATTCCCAGTTCTAGTTAGGTTTTCGTATACATCGTAATGTATGCTCCCTTTTAATTTGGCATGCGCTATTCCTTTCTTTGATGCTAATTCTAGGTGTGCTTTTATTAGGTTCTCAGGATTCCCTTCTAGTACAAAATGCACCTGAATACAATCCAATAATACATCCTTGAATAATAGGTCTAAGTTTACCCCTTCATTGAGGTAGAGTACTATAGAATTTGCACCACCAATTAAGGCAGTTAATATGGCTTTATTGGACGTAGTTTCATCCTCTACCATAAACTCTTCACAAATATCCCAATCCGCAGAGGTAAATACGTTTTCAGGTTTTACGGTGCTGTCTTCTGAGTTGTAGAAGGGCTGAACCTTTATTTTTTCTGGACTTTCCCAGATTAATTGATCTTCATAGGAGGCTCCTTTTAGATCTTGGATTATTTTTTCCTTCCACTCCCGTGCGTTTGTTTTATTAAAATCTTCAAACATAGGTATTTATGTAGTTGTGAGTCCTTTTTTTTACTGCTATCTATTCTCTTGCTAAAGTAGTTATTTTCGGGCAGCTTTAGAAATTCCAATTTTTGTGCTATTTTCGTAAGAATAGAATTGGAATTAAATAGATAATAAATGAGACTTAAAGTATTGAAATCAAAAAGGTTATTTCTATTAATCCTGTTCATGTTTTCTTTCGGATGGGTGCAAGGACAGTATGTTTTAAAGCATTCTATTAATGCTGGATATTCGGAAACAACCTTCAAAGGTTCTGATTTTGCAAATCATTTAGAGCTAAAGCCCTTTACGGGGAGTTTTTTCGGTTATACCATTACGGCCGACTTTGATCAGCGGTATGAATTAACAACTGGATTCTATTTTACTGAAAAGGGATACAAAGCCAATTATAGCGATAATTTCTATGCGGACCAAGTGTTTGTAGGAGAGGGAACTATTGAGGATAAAGCTGCAAAGTATCGCTATGGAGAGGATTTAGAACTTACCTATTTAGAATTTCCATTCGTAGTCAAAAAAAGGATTACACCACTCGCTGCAATTACTGCAGGTTTTAATGTAAGTGTATTGTTAAATTCAAATATAGAAAGTAAATATATAGGTTATAAGGTACTAGTAAATGATGATGATGTAGAATATTTACGACACTATAGATTAGGGAAAAAATCTGATGCCAGCTTTTTTCTCGGAGGAGAAATTAGAGCAACAGAATGGATTGGTTTAACCTTCCAATATGAGTTTGGCTTGGTTAAGTTAGATAGTTACGGATTTACAGATACAAGGATTAATGCTTTGAAGCTTGGATTATTCTATGTCTTCAAAAGAAACTAAATAAGCTAAATAAACACAGATGAAAATAAACCACTGGATTACTGGTGCTCTTTTTACCGGTTTGGTGATGAGTGCTTGTCAAAGCCCACAGGAAGCACAATTACCACAAGAAATCAAGGAAGGGGATTCTCAAGAAAAAGAAGAATTTGTTTGGAGTCCTGATCGGTTTGCTGATTTGAAAATTGTAAGATATCAAGTGCCTTCTTTTGAGCAATTGGATCTTCGTCAAAAGAAATTGGTCTACTATCTTTCTCAAGCAGCATTATCTGGTAGGGATATTATTTGGGATCAAAACTATAGACACAACCTTAGAGTAAGAAGAACCTTGGAGGGAATTGTTACTGGTTATAAAGGTAATAAAGAGTCTGAGGATTGGAATCAATTTATGGTTTATACTAAAAGGGTATGGTTCTCTAGTGGAATTCATCATCACTATTCAAAGATGAAATTTGCGCCAGACTTTTCTAAAGATTTCTTCAAGAATGCTGTGTTGAATACAGAAGGTGAATTGCCTTTACTGAAAGGGGAGTCAAAAGAAGTATTGGCAACTGCTATCATGGATATTATTTTTGACCCAAATACAGATGTTAAAGGAGTTAACTTGGCTTCAAATGCAGATATCGTACTTGAATCAGCAAATAACTATTATGGTCCAAACGTAACTCAAGCCCAAGCAGAATCCTTCTATGGATCAATGAAAAAGGCAAATGGGGATGTTGCAACTCCAATTTCTTATGGACTAAATAGTCGTCTTGTAGAAAAGAACGGAAAACTATCGGAAGAAGTTTGGAAATTAGATGGTTTATATGGTGATGCTATAGCGCAAATTATTCACTGGTTGGATCTAGCAAAAGGGGTTGCAGAGAATGAGCAACAAGCTAAAGCTTTAGGTCTTCTAGTAGACTATTATACGTCAGGTGATTTGAAAACTTGGGATGATTATAATATTGCCTGGGTGACAGATACTTTATCCGATATCGATTATATCAATGGATTTATTGAGGTTTATGGAGATGCAAAAGGATATAAGGCATCTTATGAATCAGTCGTACAGATTAAAGATTTCGATGCATCGGCAGCTATGCAAGTTCTTAGTAAAAACGCACAGTGGTTTGAGGACAACTCTTCAATCATGGAGGAGCATAAAAAGGCGAATGTTACTGGAGTAAGTTATAAGGTTATTGAGGCTGCAATGGAGGCGGGTGATGCTTCACCTTCAACACCAATTGGCGTCAATTTACCGAATGCAGAATGGATCAGAGAGCACCATGGATCGAAGTCTGTAAGTTTGGGGAATATTGTATATGCTTATTCTCAAGCTGGTGGAAAAGGAATGTTGACAGAGTTCTGTTTGAATAAAGCAGAAGTAGCTCGTAGTGAAAAGCACAGTAAAAGAGCCGCGAAGTTGCATACAGCAATGCATGAGGTAATAGGACATGCTTCAGGGAAAATCAATAAGGGAGTTGGTACGCCAAAGGAATCATTAGGAAGTTATGCATCTGCTCTTGAAGAAGGACGTGCTGATTTGGTTGCATTATTTTACTTGATGGATCAAAAATTGGTTGACCTTGGTTTGATGGAGTCCTTGGAAATAGGGAAAACAGAATACGATGGTTATATCCGTAACGGTATGTTGACTCAATTACAACGAATTGAGCCGGGTGAAAATATAGAGGAAGCACATATGCGTAACCGCCAAATGATTGCCAAATGGGTAATTGAAAAAGGTGCAGAAGACAAGGTTGTGGAGAAAATTACCAAAGACGGTAAATCATACTACAGAATCAATGACTATATGAAGTTGAAAGCTTTATTTGGAGAATTGCTAATGGAGATCCAGAGAATAAAGTCGGAAGGAGATTATGAAGCTGGTAAAAACCTTATTGAAAATTACGGAGTCAAAGTAGATGTTGCTATGCATAAAGAGGTATTATCCAGAGTGGAGAAATTGAACATTGCTCCTTATGGTGGATTTATTAATCCTAAATATCAAGTATCACTAGATGCAAATGGGGATATTACAGATGTGAATATTATTTATCCAGATGATTTTGAAGCTCAAATGATGGAATATGCGAAAGATTACTCTTTCCTTCCACATGTGAATTAATCAGCATAAAAACAGCATTAAAAAAAGCGATACCATCTGGTATCGCTTTTTTTTATTTGTCAAGTACTGATTTGATATTGGGCTTAAAGTAATTAGGTCCTTTTAATACCTTTCCATCTTCTCGGTAAATAGGTTTACCATTGGCATCTAACTTTGACATATTACTAGATTGAATTTCTTCAAATACTTCTGATATGATGTCCTGCATGCCATGCTGAATGATTGTTCCACATAAGATATATAACATGTCACCTAGGGCATCAGCCACTTCAACCATGTCTTTATTCTTTGCAGCTTCCAAATATTCTTCATTTTCTTCTTGCATCAACCTGTGACGCAATAAAAACTTTGCTTCGGCTATGTCTACAGTTGGCTTTTCCATTACGTCCTGACCAAAGGCACGGTGAAAATCCGCAACATGATTTAATTTCTTTTCCATGGGCTGTGTATTTTAACTGAATTTGAATAATCTATCGACTATTTGCATACTATACATCAGAATCAAATATGTTTTATATTTTTGTACTGATCTGAACGCAAGATATTATTATTTATGAAGAAAATTATTCTAAGCCTTCTTTTAGTAGGTACATTTTATGCTTGTTCCAATAATGAAGGAACTAAAGTAGAAGCAACAGTTAAAACAGAAGTTTCAAAAAAGAAAAAAGACAATAAGAAATATTACCAAAAGCCAGAACGGACACCAATGTCTGGATTAGACCTATTGGTAAGAGAAGTGAAAGGAGAAACTCCTATAGTTCAATGGGAAGGAGTAAAGCCAACAGGGACACATGTTGGGAACCTAACATTGTTGGATAAAAAATTGAAAGTAGTTAATGGTGAGTTGAAAGCCATGAAATTTTCTTTTGATATGAATTCTATTACATGTACAGATATTACCAATCCAGAGTACAATGCTAAATTGATCAACCATTTGAGAAGTGAGGACTTCTTCAATGTAGAGAATTACCCATCTGCAATGTTTAATAGTACAGAGATCACAAAAGAAGGGGATACCTTCCTTGTGAAAGGTGATATTACTATTAAGGGAATTACGCAGTCTATAGTTGTTCCGGTTTACCTAAAGCAAAACGACGAAATGAATATGATCGTTGGTGGGGTAGAAGTTGATAGAACAAAATTTAAGATTCACTATAAATCAAAGTCTATCTTTCCTGACTTAGGTGATAAATTTATCAGCGACAACTTTACTATTAAGTTCGCTATTCCACAAAAGAAATAAGGATGAAAAATATAGGTCCAGGACATTGGGTTTTTGCTGGGGTATTTGCTGTAGTGTTTCTGCTGTTTTTAGTATGGGCATATCGCAAGGACTTAAAGACGCATAAAATCCATTATAAAGGAAGCTTTGGTTTCATACTAGCTATAGTAGTTGTCATGTTTGTAATATGGGTTTTTAGAGGCTATTTTAATTAGATGGACTATCCTAGAATATATGGAGTGATTCTATTTGCATTAATTTTTGCATTTGGAACTGCCGCTCATCAAAGAATACGAAAAGGTCTTTCATTTTGGAAGATCTTTTTTTCTGCTCTTATTGGGTATATGGGGCTCTTTTTTATGATTGCTAAGTTTTTTTTCGATCTGACTGAATAAGCGTAGAATAATCGATTAGAAATTGACCCTATTAAACTGATCTTGTAATTTCATTATATTAGATCCATAATTATTGTTATGAAAAAGATATTGATCTTAAATGGCCCTAACTTGAATTTGTTAGGGAAAAGAGAATCCCATATTTACGGTGAACAAGATTTTGAAAGTTATTTTGGAGAGCTGAAGTCTCAATGTTCTTCTATTGACTTGGAATACTTTCAAAGTAATGTGGAAGGCTATTTGATTGATAAATTACATGAAGTAGGTTTTGATTACGATGGGATTGTATTGAATGCCGGAGGATATTCTCATACTTCTGTCGCAATAAGAGATGCAATCAAGGCAATTTCGACTCCAGTGATGGAAGTTCACATTTCAAATATTTATGCTCGAGAGGCTTTTCGACACCATTCAATGCTGTCAGAAGTTTGTATTGGGGTCATTTGTGGACTCGGATTAGAAGGTTATACTGCCGCTTTGAATTTTTTTTCAAAATGATTCTAATTGTAAATCAAAGGCATAGCGAAAACTTTCAAAATTCTTAGTGAAATAGGTGGGATTTGATTTGTATGAATTAAAATATGTCCTATATTTGCAACCGCATTAGCAAAGAACAATGGTCTGGTAGTTCAGTTGGTTAGAATACCTGCCTGTCACGCAGGGGGTCGCGGGTTCGAGTCCCGTCCAGACCGC